>NZ_BAAHBH010000020.1:0-103296 GCF_054776815.1 Spirosoma gilvum
TGTTGAAAGGCTTGCTCCAGGCTTTTTTTACCTGAGGACGGAAGGTTTTGATCTGGCTGAATTCACTCATGGTTTTCTGGGTTAGGCTACTAAACTCGCTCTTTTTCAAAACCCCTACAAGATTAGCCTACAACAGGAGAGGGGAGAAAAGTGCCCCTCGTGTTCCCCTCTCCTGTTGTAGGAGAGGGGGCAGGGGGTGAGGTAAGGTCGACCTAACAAAAGTCAATTTTGGCCCTGACAAACGTCATGTAGGTTCAGGACGGCCATGCCGTGATTTGTAATGTAATTCAAACACACAAAATCATGGCAACGCTCACACAAGTAACTTCTGACTATACTACAACCACCGATAAAAGCACACTCTCTGCTGTTGAAAAATTCATCACTAAAGCTGAGTTCTATCGCTTTGGTTGGGCTGTCGGTGCTTTAGCTATTCAGGGATGCATTCTGTCGCCCGTTCTTTTGCTGATCATGGCTAACTTTGGTGGTGGCGATTGGCAGTTTCTGGTCAGCATGCTTTGCTTCTTAGGTGTATTGGTTCCTGTCTTGTCCGCTTTACCCGTACGATATATTTTCTCCGGCTTCGCCGTTAGCCTGGTCCTGCACATACTGATGCTCGCTATCGATCTATTATAAGGACAATGGATAATGTACAATGAATAATGCATAATGTAAAATGGATAATGCCAGATATGTACCTGACCATTATTCATTTTACATTATGCATTATCCATTATTTATTAGCTTTCCACACGCTATAGGCTTCTGGCATGCACACGGCGCAGGGACGATACCCGGCCGCAGTAGCTTCCGGTTCGTCACGAAAAAACACCCGATTTTCAGCCTTCATACGCTTACCCGTTCGGCAGTTGAGCCGACCATAAATTTTACCGGGACGGTGTCCACCTAAAGTAATGGCTCCTGTTTGTATTCGGATAGCCAGTACTCGCAATCGGGCGAAGGGCGTTGGGCCGAGGTCTACATGACGGATCATGCGGCATCGTGAAAAATAAGCCCAACATTGATACGGGTACCCGACCGAACCTCACTGACACCATGCCGCATCGTTAGTCGGTAATAGCCGCGCGAGCCTTTCGTTGGACGATATTTTGTCGTGAACACAACCACCTGGCCTTGTTCGGGTTGCAGGACGATGGGTTTCGATTGCATACGGGGTCGTTGTTCGAGCATCACAAATTCCCCACCGGTATAGTCGCGGCCAGGTTGACTCAGGAACAAAACCGCCTGAAACGGAAAATACAATTCGCCGTACATATCCTGATGCAGGGCATTCCAGTCGCCAGAGCAATATTTCAGAATAAGGGGAGTTGGTTTGATTTGTCCGGCGGCATGGCAAGTTGCCAGCCACTCATCAAGATTAGTCGGGTAGCGGAGGTCAATACCGAGTTTCGCATTCCAGTCGTTGGCGACGGGAGCCAGTTGGGCAAACAACTTATGCCTGAGTTGATCAACAATAGGGGGTAAGGGATAGCTAAAATACTTGTATTCACCACTACCGTACCCATGCCGTTGCATCACGACCGTTTTGCGATATAGATCCGACGCATCGAAGAGAGCCGTTAACGTTTCACATTCATCTGCTGTAAGCAGTGGCGGTAAAACTGCATAACCTGTTTCGGAAAGAGTAGATAAGGTCATTTGATGGTCATTTCCTTCGTGGTCATTCATTGTCATTAGGTAGTCATTTTCTTCGCGTCATTTGTTGTCATTGATCGGTGTTCACTGTTTTCAATCAATGACAACAAATGACGCGAAGAAAATGACTACCTAATGACCAATATTTATCCGTTAACGCGAGCGGCTTCCCAGCCCAGCATTGCCTGTTTGCGTCCGCTTCCCCAGCGATAACCGCCGAAAAGTCCGGTTTTCTTGATGACCCGATGGCAGGGAATCAGGTAACCAATCGGGTTAGAACCAATGGCCGTTCCGACCGCTCGTGAGGCCGTTGGTTGGCCAATCGCATCCGCAATCTGATCATAACTAGCCAGCCGCCCTTCTGGTATTTTCAACAACGCTTCCCAAACCTTTAGTTGGAACGCTGACCCTCGTAGCAATACAGGCAGGGGCTTATTAAGCACCGGATTAGATTCGCCCACAATTGGGAAAATCTGGTCAGCCAACACCTGAACGGCTTCGGAATCCTGATTGAGCAATGCTTCGGGCCAGGCCGATTTCAGAATGGCTTCGGCATTATCGTCTTCATCTAAAAAATGTAACAGCGCTATTTTTCCGTTGATGGCACCCAATACGTACGCTCCGAATGGGCTATCGAATACACCGTAGGCTAATGGCAACCCCGAACCGGCCTGCTTGAATTGTCCTGGTGTAACGCCTTCGATCGTAACAAATAAATCGTGCAGGCGACCCGTACCCGACAAACCCGCTTCATAGGCAGCATCGGAAAGGGCAGCGCCTTTGCGGAGTTGGGTTTTAGCGTGTTCGAGCGTTAGGTACTGGCTGAATTTCTTGGGACTAACACCAGCCCATTCGGTAAACAGCCGTTGGAAGTGAAACTCACTCATGTTGACCTCATTGGCCAGTTCACTCAACGAAGGTTGCTCCTGAAAGGTAGCAGTCAGGTGCTCGATAGCGTGGGCGATTTGCTTATAGGTGTACGTGCTGTTGGTTGTCATTGTATTTGTGTTTTGACTAGACAAAAGTCGCCATAATCGCCCTGGTGGGAAACCCGATTCTTGCGGAGTTTTCTGTGTAATTTCTGTTTGGAGGGTTTATGTCCAAGCTGTGTCTCTAAGTTAACAGAATTCGCAAGTTCGAACGATTTGGACATTTGTCTAAGAGATCAGGCATGTCGACAAACCACATTTGTATCGTCAAACAATCGTATACAAATGAATTCGCCTACATTACCGTCAACTCGTCAGATCAGTAACCTGCTTATCGCTGGGGTTATTCTGGTCATTGCTCCTTATACAGCCTTAACCATGCTGTTCGACTACCCGAATGTGCTGCGCTACGAACCCGGCATCATCCTGACCCGCTTTCATCAGGGCGGTAGTCTGCTGATTTTCGTTTGGTGGCTCTTCGCTATCAGTGGTTTTCTCCTGCTGCAAGCCTACGTACTCATTGGGCAGCGACTGGAACCAGAGGAACCCAATCTGCGATGGGCCACGACGTTGGGTGTTATTTCGGGTATTGTGCAAATCATTGGGTTGTTGCGATGGCCTTTTGTAATACCTGTTTTGGCATCGCACTATGTTCAAACGACCGATCCCGCTACCCGACAGGCTGTTGAAGTCGTCTTTATGGCGATTCACCAGTACGGTGGTGTGCTGCTGGGCGAACACCTGGGCCAACTGCTGACCATTGCCTATACAGTTCTGCTGTCGATGGCTCTACTTCGAATAGCGTTGGTCCCGCGCTGGGTAAGTTATTTGGGGCTGGCAGCTTCAGCGATTTACTTATTGGCTCAGGGTGATCTGTTTGCTACTGTGATGCCTGGTTTTCCAGTCTGGGAACCGGCTGGTTTGGTGGGTAGTACACTTTGGCTGGTATGGCTGCTGGTGTTGGGCGTTCAGTTTCGACGTATAGATGTAGCTGCCGTTCAGAAAGCCTAATTTACCTTCCAACTACAGGTAGAGCGGGTGATGTATTTTAATAGTGAGCACTTAAAACTTTTTAGTAGGTTACATCGGTCATTAAACCAGATAGAACCTATGCCAGTTAACGCCAAACATTTAGCCACGTTTATTTTAGGAGCAGCCGCTGGAGTGGCGCTCAACAAATACGCTCAGACAGAAGACGGTCAGAAGTTGATGTCCGATCTGAAAGAAAAAGGTCTGCAACTCAAGTCGGAAGCCGAAGGCGCTATTGATAACGCACCCGAATATTTTGAAAAGCTAAAATCTCAATTAGCTGATATGCTCAAGGCTAACTTCCCGGATGCCGAAGCAACCATCAATGATGTACTCGGAAAAAAACCAGACGCGCCAAATCCAACACCTGAAGGATAGCAAAATGAAAAACTTCCCGAAAGTTTTGAACTTTCGGGAAGTTCATACCAAATGCCAAAAACAACGCCGGGCAATCTTGTCCGGCGTGTTTCGTTTTAGAGAAAGCTAAAAATTAGGTACTCGATTAAGCTAAGTCAAAGCGATCAAGATTCATCACTTTGGTCCAGGCCGCCACAAAATCAGTAACAAATTTAGCCTGTGCATCCGAGCTTGCATACACTTCGGCCAGGGCGCGCAGTTCAGAGTTCGAGCCGAAAATAAGATCGGCACGGGTTCCACTCCATTTTAGTTCGCCGGTGTTACGGTCGCGTCCTTCAAACACTTCTTTATGATCCGAAACGGCTTTCCAGGCCGTGCTCATGTCGAGCAGATTGACGAAGAAATCGTTGGTAAGTACTCCGGTTTGTGCGGTGAAAACACCGTGTTTAGAACCATCATAGTTGGCGTTCAATACGCGCAAACCACCGATCAGAACCGTCAACTCTGGCGCTGTAAGTGTTAATAATTGGGCTTTGTCGATTAGCAGCTCTTCCGTCGAAATCGTGAACTTGGCTTTCAGATAACTGCGGAAGCCATCGGCAAGCGGTTCCAGTACGGCAAATGATTCGACATCGGTTTCCTCCTGCGAGGCATCCATCCGGCCGGGCGTAAACGGAACCGTAATGTCGTGGCCCGCATCTTTGGCCGCTTTCTCAACAGCAGCACTACCAGCCAGCACAATGAGGTCGGCCAGCGACACTTTTTTGCCATTAGACTGCGTGCTGTTGAATTCTTCCTGGATACTTTCCAGCGTACCCAGCACTTTCGCCAGTTGAGTCGGATTATTCACCGCCCAGTCTTTTTGGGGAGTCAGACGAATGCGGGCACCGTTGGCACCGCCCCGTTTGTCAGATCCCCGGAAGGTAGACGCCGAAGCCCAGGCCGTCGATACCAGTTCCGATACGGTTAATCCCGAAGCCAGAATGTTTGCTTTCAGAGATGCAACGTCGGCTTCATCGACCAGCGCATGATCAACGGCCGGAATCGGGTCTTGCCAGATCAGCACTTCTGCGGGTACGTCGGGGCCCAGGTAACGGGCGCGAGGGCCCATATCGCGGTGCGTCAGCTTGAACCAGGCACGAGCGAAAGCATCGGCAAACGCGTCGGGATTTTCGAGGAAATGTCTTGAAATTTTTTCGTAAGCTGGATCAAACCGCAGAGCCAGGTCGGTGGTCAGCATCCGGGGCTCATGGCTCTTCGATGGATCGTGGGCATCAGGAATGGTACCAGCACCCGCGCCATTTTTGGGTTTCCACTGCTGGGCACCACCTGGGCTCTTGGTTAGTTCCCAATCGAAGCCGAACAGGTTTTCGAAAAAGCCATTGCCCCATTTTGTGGGTGTGTTGGTCCAGGTAACTTCAAGACCGCTGGTGATGGTGTCGCCCCCTTTACCCGTGCCAAAACTGTTGCTCCAGCCAAAACCCTGTTGCTCAATATCGGCTGCTTCAGGCTCAGGCCCCACATGCGACGACGGAGCCGCACCGTGAGTCTTACCAAATGTATGCCCTCCGGCGATCAGCGCAACGGTTTCTTCATCGTTCATCGCCATCCGGCCGAAGGTATCCCGAATGTCTTTAGCGGCTTTAATCGGGTCTGGGTTACCGTCGGGACCTTCTGGATTAACGTAAATCAAGCCCATTTGGACAGCCGCCAGTGGGTTTTCCAGATTCCGGGAGTGAATGTCGCCATCGGCATCATCGTCCGATACGAGTACCCCACCTGGTTTCTCCACACCTTCTGAACCATGGGCATACCGTATGTCGCCACCCAGCCAGGTTTTCTCAGCACCCCAGTATACGTCTACTTCAGGTTCCCAAACGTCGGGACGTCCACCGGCAAAGCCGAAGGTCTTGAACCCCATCGATTCCAGCGCTACGTTACCCGTCAGGATCATCAGGTCGGCCCAGGAGATTTTCCGGCCATATTTCTGTTTGATCGGCCAAAGCAGTCGGCGGGCTTTGTCAAGGCTAACATTGTCGGGCCAGCTATTGAGGGGAGCAAACCGCTGTTGACCGGCACCGGCGCCACCACGTCCATCGCCCGTACGGTAGGTACCCGCGCTGTGCCAGGCCATACGGATGAACAACGGTCCATAATGACCAAAATCGGCTGGCCACCACTCCTGCGAATCCGTCATCAGTGCATGAAGATCCTGCTTCACGGCTTCCAGATCCAGACTCTTAAACTCCTCGGCGTAGTTGAAGGCCTCGCCCATCGGGTTCGACAACGACGAGTTCTGACGAAGAATATTGACTTTCAATTGATTTGGCCACCAATCCTGATTTTGTGTTCCGTTACCGGCTACACTAATTTTTTCAGCAACCTTCATTGTCCCGTTGTGAAAGGGGCACTTGCTGATATCACCTGACATATTGTCCATCATGTATGAAAGATTTGGTTTAAGCGTGAACGTGGTCTGTTCTGTTATTCTCAATTTGTTTTACAAGGCAATACTAACAGGAAGTTACTTATCAATCAAATTGATTTAATTTATTATCACATCGACAATATTTATAAAAGGCGATTGGTAGTTAGAGCTGGTCAGGCACCTCGCTGGCAACCTGCTGAATCATACCGATCATAATCAGGTATTGTGCAGCGGCATAGGTGGTCATTACCAGCCAGGTTGAACCCGCAAATGAACTAAGAAACTTGTCGATAGCAATAACCGAGTCGGATATAATGAATAATAAAGCTCCCAGCATAACCTGATTATAACCAGGTAATCCTTGCCGTTGGGTAGCTAAGATTCCCATACTGTTCAGGCAGATGGCATAGACAACAACGGGCCACCAAAGCGCTTCTAATTCAGGCTTGCCGACGAATGCGGGACGCAATACAATCAAAAAAACGATGAGGTACGCGCCAAATGGAACAGCGCTTCTCCCTAACCGACTACCCGTAATTGGTTGCCCGCTAGCCCGGATCGATCTTAGGAAAGCCGTGCTGTAGCAGAGTTGCATAACCAGAAAAGCCCCCAGCCCCGGCGCAAACAGATCGACCTCCTGAATCATTAGCAGGATGTCGCCCAGCATAGCAAACACCATTCCGATCAATAGCCAGCGTATGTACGTGACAAAGCCAACCGCCCGGCAGAATTGCCAGACATACAGCATCAACAAGGCCATGATCAGCGGTTTGCATCCATAGTGCAACACGCGGATATGCAGCGTATCGCCAAGAATTTCGAGCAGTGTGATGGCTACAAATGTACGTGTGAAGGTACGGGTGGGTTTAATGACCATACTAGTAAATAGTAAAGGAGTGCTAAATGTACAGATTTCACCTGTAGAATAGAGACTGTTCGCTGAACTGTGGCACGGTTGGTAATCAAACGCTTGTATTAGCCGTGCCACAGTTTGTAATACACTCTTCTAGAATGCCTGAAGCAAGTGCTGTGTAGGCAACTGGCTACCCTTAGATATTAGTTCTGTTGATGATAAACTAGGAGTTGGTTAAATTTATTTTTTGAACAAAAACTATATTTATTATTTAGTTATTTATCTATATGGTAACTATCCGATTCTGTACAGTATTTTTATTCGATTTTAATGCCGGGTCACTCTCCACAAAATAGATCGATTGCTTCTTTCCTGACTCTGTTGAAGCATTTAGTAGGGAGAGCCATTGGATTTTGCTGACATACGAGCCTGATATGAACAGAAACCGACGCATCTCCCTGATGGTAATAGTGGGGGTACTGACAACAGTAATCATTGGTATCAATGCATGGCAGACAGTTAATCGGTTAACTGAAATGAATAACTGGGTTGTCCATACCCATCAGGTACTTAGTAAGACCCAGCGTATGCTGGCCCTACTGACCAATATGGACAATGATTTGCGTGGCTATCTGCTGAGTAACAATCTCTATTTTAAATCAGACTTTGAGAATACGAGCCATGAAATGAATAAAGAGATCAAAGCGATCCAGGTGTTAACCGTCGATAATGCAATTCAGGAAAAACGATTAAAGCAACTGGATGATCTTTTTCAAGCTAAGGTAGAGCGGAGTCGGTCTTTATTTGTAGAAGGGGCAATCACGCCAGGAATGGCCAGGTTAGATTCGATTGAACATTTTTTGAGCATTAGCAACAACTTTAATCAGGTTTTAAAAGAGTTCGACAGCTACGAAAATGTACTCCTCGAAACCCGCGTTGCACAAAGTGAACGATCAGCTTCCTATGCTACCATTAGTAATCTGGTGGGGGCTGCTGTGGCGTTACTCATGATAATAGGAGCTATCTACCTGTTATATCGTTCGTTAAAAGAAAGTAATCGGCTCAATCAGAAGCTGACCGAAAGCGAACAGCAAACTAAGAAACTGCTGGAAGCTGTACCGGTTCCTATCGTTATCATTGATCGGGAAGGTAAGTTCTATTATGCCAATCAGGCGGCTACTCAATTATTCGGTGATCAGCTCAAATTCGGTCAGTATACGGTAGGATCCAATGCCGATTACATTTTCCGATTTCCAGATGGACAACCCTATCCTGCTAAGGAAAAACCTACGTATCGAGCGCTCCAGGGCGAAAAGGTTCAGGTCGATGATCTGGAAATTCGCCTGAATGGGAAAGCGATTCAACTGCTCAGTACGGCCACGCCCGTCAACGATGCCCAGGGCAATTTACAGTACGTGATTACGTCCAGCATTGATATTAGCGACCGTGTACAATCGCAGCATCAGCTACAGGAAGCGAAGAAACTAGCCGAAAAAGCAGCCAAGCTTAAGCAGGACTTTCTGGCGAACATGAGTCACGAGATTCGGACTCCGCTGAATGCTATGCTTGGCTTTTCCGAATTGATGGAGACGACCTCACTGGATGCCGACCAACGTGAATACATTGGCCTGATTCGAACGTCGGGCAAGAACCTGCTGACGATTGTCAATGATATTCTGGATTTATCGAAGCTTGAGGCAGGCATGATCAAGCTGGAATCGATTCCGTTCAGTATCCAAATGCTCGTCGCTTCACTGCGGGCGATGTGTCAGGTATCGATTGCTGATAAAGGGCTTCAACTGGTCGTTAAACTTGCGCCTGATCTGCCAACCGTTCTCCTGGGCGATCCAACCCGACTAACCCAGATTTTATTAAATCTGCTCAACAATGCCATTAAGTTTACCAAACAGGGAACGATAACCTTACAGGTTGAGCATGGAGAAGGGGATGTTGATCAGTTAGTTCCTGTACGTTTCGTTGTTGAAGATACAGGGATTGGCATTGATGCCAACGTATTACCGACAATTTTTGACCGCTTCCAGCAGGCCGATGACTTTACAACCAGATATTATGGAGGAACGGGTTTAGGGCTAAGTATTGTCAAAGCGCTGTCGGAACTACAGGGAGGTACGGTTCATGTGACAAGTACCTTTGGCAAAGGCTCCCGATTTGTGGTAGAAATTCCGTACACCGTTGCTCCAGAGCAAACGATGCTCAATCAGCCAGACAGTTCGGCTTTAATGCCTATTTCAGAGAATGTTCGTGTTTTGGTGGTGGAGGACAACCTGATGAATCAAAAGCTAGCCATTCAGGTTCTGAAACGGTTAGGTTATCAGGTGCAGGTGGCTGATAACGGCCAAAAAGCGCTGACATTACTTGAAACGGCCGCATTTGATATCATTCTAATGGATCTACAAATGCCGGTGATGGATGGCTATGAAACAACCCGGCAAATCCGATCGAAATTAAAAAGTTCAGTGCCCATCATTGCCATGACTGCTCATGCACTGCCCAGCGAGCAGGAAGAGTGTATTAAAGTAGGTATGAATGATTTTCTGTCCAAGCCTTTTCAGTTGGAAGAGCTCCAGTTACTCATGCGAAAGTATGTATCGACGAGTGGCTCCGTTCAGAAACTCCCGTTGGAAGGAGAGCAGCCTGCACCTGCTTCAACCAGCTTTTCGATGGAACCCCTCCTGCAGGCAGTCGGCAACGATATGGAATTAGCTACTGAGTTGATCGAGATTTATCTGGCCGAGACACCGGCAGGAATCGAGAACCTTCAACAGGCGCTTGATCAGCAGGACGTAGACACAATCAAACAGATCATTCATACGCAACAGGTACATACGAAAATGTTGGGAATGCATGAGGCTACCCGCTTGATTCTGGAGACGGAAGCGCTGATCAGAGAAAAGAAAGGCCTGGTAGAGGTAGCTCCGCTCGTAGAGCAGTACATAAAGGAAGTCCAGTCAATTATACCTCAGATGAGCCAGTATATACAAACCGGGCTTACCAGTATCGAACAAAAACCGGCCTAATAACTGATCGCTATACATGGTTAACCTGCAGTTTAGGACTGATAAATCTTAAGCCTGACAAACTATTTGGGTAGAGGTCAGTTTATAAACTAGCACTCAACAAAAATAGAGACACCATGGATAAGGCTCAGAAGTTTGAGTTGATGAACAAAGTGGTTCGTGAACTGGAAGACCTGCAAAACAGCCAGACGGCACTTATTAATAAAATCAGTCAGATCGAAGTCGATAACATGAATGGTCTGAACGATTCGAAACTGGAGAAAAACCTTAGCGATATGCACGCAAAAATCGCTGATAACGTCGACTCGATCAATGAAATTTTCGATTATTTCGAGTCTAAGCGGACTCAATTTGGTGAAAAAAATGGCGCTGATATTGCCGCCATTGAAGCGACCCGATAAGACCAGTTACTAGTATGCAAAAGCCGGACGTAGAATCCGGCTTTTGTGTTTTAACGTACTGACTAAAGCACCTGAGAAACTCATTCCTGTTTCTCCTGCAAGCGTTTAAGGGCTTTTTTGCCATCTTCATTAGCTGGCCACAGCACGATCGACTTCCGGTACATAGCCACCGCTTCTTCTTTTCGTCCAGCCTGTTCGAGGGCAATGGCGTAGCTGTCGTAGGTATTGCCGCTTTTGGGGTACAGAAGCGTGTTTAGTTTGAATACTTCCAGGGTGAGCGCCTGATGATTTAGCACAGTAGCTTTCATCAGATCGAAACCAAGCCGATTCATTTCCAGCTCATCGACATAATAATGAGCCGTATCGTCTTTCAATTCGTTGAATTTGCTGATCGCATAATCGGGCCCTTTCAATACCAGCGCTTCGCCATATACCCGCACCAGCGATTGACGATACTGAATGGTCAGCGGTGACAGCCCATTTAGCAGATTGGATACCGAAATCATAATCTGGATAGGGTTATTATCAGTATTGTCATAGAAAATGATGGTTTGATCGTTGGTGAGGTTTCGGTGCAAAAACGTAGTTAAGCCAACGATGTGCCCATCGTGAAAAACGAAGTTGTTGACGGGCTCGGTCTTGCTAGTGTACACTGTCCAGCCAAGCCCATACGAGCGGGTGCTGTTGCCAGCCCGATACACCTTTCCATTGTTGAGCGTCACGGGCGAAAAAGCCAGTTTCATCAGTTCCGGGCTAATGAGTTTCCCATCGGCTAGCGCCCGATCGAACCGCCATAAATCCTGGATGGTACTTACCACATTGCTGGGCCCAACGATTCCGCCTAATTGATAATACGTATAAAACTGGTTGCGATCCAGCGAGTCGACGTTGTGATAATTGGTGAAATAAATGGCCGGGCGAGTGTACCGGGTTGTATTGGGCATGTTCCCAGATCGGACGTACGTATTGGTCATACCGGCGGGCTTAAACACAGACTTCTGCATGTAGCCGGCAAAGGGCATACGCGCAATTTTTTCCACCAGCATCGCCAGTAGCACGTAGTTGAGGTTGTTGTACCGCCAGGTATTGCCGGGCTGGTCGGCAAGTGATGCTTTTTGCTCGATCAGATGTGCGTAAACCGTTTGGGCACTGATAAGTTCGTCGGGATGGTCTTTGATATAACTATCTTCCTGTCGTTCCAGACTGGGCAAACCGGACGTGTGCGTCAACAGATGGCGAATGGTGACGGACGGGTAGGGGAAATCAGGGAAATAGGTAATTACTGGATCGTCCAGCTTTAGTTTTCCTTTTTGTACGAGTTGCAAAACGGCAATCGCTGTAAAGGGTTTGGAGAGCGAAGCCAGATTGAAATGAGTCGTGTCTGTATTTTTTAGATGTCGGTTAATATCCGCATAGCCAACGGATTTCTGATACGTGATTTTTCCATGTTCGGCTATCAGGATGCTCCCATTAAATAGATGATGATTGGCCAGCGATGTCAAAAACGAGTCGATACGGGCTGTTCTTAACTGGATCGTGCTCTGCTGAGCAAATGCAGGAATGGTAAGCGTCATTAATAGAAGGAGAAACGGGCTTGTGTACCTAGTGTTTGTTGCCATGGTCGTTTGAGCTTGATTGAATTGCAGAAAATAGCGTTGAACTGGCATCCTTGATAAGAAATATTTCTTATGTTTAGGCCGTTGATTACCAGATTCAAGGCAATAGTAGGGAAATTTTTTGAGATAAGAATAAGTTCTTAGGTTTGTTAAGAAATTTTTCTTAGGTTTGGCTTATGAAGACGGAAAAAGACGATAATATCTCCTCATCTGAACCTACAAAGTCGGAGCTGGAGATTCTACAAATCCTGTGGAAGTACGGCCCATCGACGGCCCGCTTCGTCAACGACCATTTGAATCAGCATACCCGAAAGGTCATTTATATGTCGACGCTGAAACTGATGCAGATTATGGTTGAGAAGGGGTTTTTGAAAAAGGACGAAAGCCAGATGAAGCACATTTATTGGGCGGCTGTGGAAGAGTCAAAAACCAAGGGAGCGCTGCTGGATCGGGTGGTCGATACACTCTTCAACGGCTCCGCAAGTAGTCTGATGATGCAGTTGCTGGGCAACAAAAAAATTGACCCCAGCGATATGGAGACGTTTCGGGAACTGATCAAAAAAATGGACGAAAAACAATAGTGCCTTATGGATGCAACGCTTTTCACTCAGTGGTTTTCCGAACGGCAGGTTAGCGCCATCTGCTGGACCCTGATTCATTCCCTATGGATCGGGCTGGTTGTGGCGGCTCTGGCTGGACTGGTCATCATGGTAACCCATCGCTCTTCGGCGCACCTCCGTTACCAGCTTCTCTGCGGTTGTCTGATTCTGTTTGTAGCCGCTACGGGCTTTGTCTATTATCAGGAACTGGACATGGCCAATTTTTATTCCGCTAACACGAATGGAGCAGGTGGCAATGCACCAATCGCTGATTTAGTAGCCGGGCAGCAACAAGCAGTTTCTGTTCAGGAAGTACCCGTAGGCACACGTCTAATTGCATTGATCAATGCCAATAGCACTTGGATCGTTGCGGTCTGGTTGCTGTTTTTTGTGTTGAAAAGCGTCAGAATGGCAAGTGGCCTGCTCTATATCCATCGGATTCGGTCGTATAAGGTATATGCACCGACCGGCGAGTGGCAGCAAAAAGTTGGGGAGTTCAGCAAGCGGCTTGGCATTCGGCAGTCAATCACCTTATTACAATCGCAACGGGTGAACGTCCCCGTGACGGTCGGTATCCTGAAACCGGTCATTCTGGTACCGATTGGTCTGTTGACTCAGCTACCAGCCGAACAGATCGACACCATTCTCTGGCATGAGCTAGCGCACGTCTGGCGACGCGATTACCTGATGAACCTGCTACAAAGCTTGGTTGAAACCATTTTCTTCTTCAACCCAGCCCTGCTTTGGGTTTCGGCTCTGATTCGTGAGGAGCGGGAAGTATGTTGCGACGACATTGTACTGGCCCAGACTACTACGAAGAGTCATTATCTGGAAGCCCTGCTAGCTTTTCAGGACTACACACATTCGCCTACCAGCTATGCTATGCCGCTGGGCTTTCGAAGTCAACAACTGATGGATCGGCTCAAGCGTATGATGACACAGGAAAACAAACGGTTGAGCATCGCCGAAAAGCTTGTCCTATTGTCGGGACTGGTTTTGCTGTTAGCGTCTGCGTTTGTATCGAAGGCGACTCCCGAAGTTCGCCAACTGGTGAAAGCGTCCTTAAAGAAGTCGGTCGTTTTCCGAACGAACACCCCTGTTGAGACATTTCGTCAGCCAATAGCTGAAACAGAACGGGGTCAAGTGGCCGCTAAACCAACGCTAACTAAAGCGCAACCAGTCAGTGAGTCGACGCTAGAGCCAGCCGTTTTGCCCGATAGCAACCGGATTTTTACGAGCATTCTGTTCGCCAATAACAACCACGATCGGGCCAATCGGGAGATGATGGTGAAGGATGATCAGGGCAATCGGTATCACCTCAGAATTACGAACAGTCAATTGGTTACACTGGATATAAATGATAGAACAATTCCCGAATCTGATCTGGACCTGTATCAAACCTTACTTCAGCAGATCGACCGGGCGCTGGCCGAAAAACAGCAGCAGAAAAAGGAACATATTGACCAGGCCATTACCCGCATGAAGGCCGGCCGGGAAGAGCAATTTCAACGGGATAAAGAAGCTCGACTCGCGAAACAGGCTCATCTGGCGCAAGGGAGTTTGACCGGAAAGACGGAAATGCCAGCTCCAAAGAAATCCCTTGAACCCGTTCAAAACCCTGACAAGCTTAGTCAGGCATTTAACTATCCAAAGAAGCCGGGTTTTTCACCAGCCGATAGTATCGCTAAAGTGCAGAATTGGGGTAAGAAAAAACTGCCTGCGCCACCTGATATTCGCTACGATCAGGAGCGGGTTCGGGGTGTCATTGATGCGTTAGTTGCCGAAAAGATCGTTGCCCATCCATCGGATGTAGACTGGTTTGGCCTGAACTCCGACGAACTCATCGTAAATGGACAGAAACAACCCGACGCCTTGCAACAGCGACTGAAAGCCCAGTTCGGCATCAAACCCAACTACGGATTATACTACGGACCGATCAAGATGATCGGCACGGGCATCTTTCTGGACAAAGAAGACATGAGCCGTTGACAGTAGCTGAATGTTATAAAGCCTAATAAGTGCGACAATAGTTTGTGGCCGCTAATGTCAAGAGAAATCGTGGCTTATTCCCTTAACCACCGCACCTCTTGCATTTAACAAAAGTCGCTCAAAGTCTTAGTGTAAAAAGTACGTAATGATAAAAAAGCGTAGTAGATTCGTAGCGATTTGTTAAACCCTTGCTTTACAAACCTTATGACTCTACAAAATCGGCTACTGCTTTTCAGTTGTCTGTTGCTTCAGACCGCAGCGCTCCTGGCCCAAGTTCCCCGAATGCCACCCGTTAAATCGCCGGAAGTGACTGACGGCGGATTGATCTTCCGGCTACGGGACCCGAATGCCAAAGAAGTGATTCTTGACATCGAAGGCGTCTCACGCGAAACGATGAACAAAGACGATCAGGGCGTCTGGAGTTTTACCAAAAAGCTCGAACCGGATGTGTATGACTATGCCTTTGTGGTCGATGGACTGCGCATTCCAGATCCGGCTAATCCCGTAGCCAAACCCTGTTATCAGTGCAACGGGCAGAGTCTGGCGCACATGCCGGGCCCGGCTTCGCTGAGCTGGGAGATCAAAGATGTGCCTCGTGGTGTTGTCAGTCATCACGTATATCGTTCGGCGGTGATGGCCGAGGACCGGGATTATTATGTGTACCTGCCGCCAAACTATGACCCCAAGCGTAAGGAGCCTTATCCTGTGTTTTTCCTGCTGCACGGCGCTACGGGTACGGCTCTGTCCTGGATCGTAAATGCACAGGCTAATATCATTCTGGATAATCTGATTGCGGAAGGTAAGGCCAAACCGATGATTATGGTCAACACGCTGGGCTACGGCGGCAACGAAAAATACACGGCCGAGGTACTTCAGGAAATCATACCGCAACTGGAAAAAACCTACAATGCCGCCAAAGACAGAACCCAGCGGGCTATTGTCGGCTTATCGATGGGTGGGGGAACGGCGTTTTATACCGGCCTGAACAACCTGGATCATTTTGCCTATGTTGGTGGGTTTAGCAGTGCTGTTGGGATGGGTGGACCACGTCCTGCCGCTTCGGCATCCACTAATCCGGCCACGACAACGCCATCGGAGGAGCAAATCAAAGCCATGAATGACAGCTTTGCCAAAGCCTATCCGAATCTGGATGAGAGCGCCAACAAACAACTGAAGCTCTTATGGGTTTCGTGCGGAGTCGATGACTTTTTGTATCAGAACAACAAGTATTTCAAGCAATATTTGGCGTCGAAAAAGGTCAATTATAAAGAGGTCGAGACGCCCGGTGGACACACGTTTATGGTCTGGCGCCGGAACCTTACCGACATTGCGCCACTCCTGTTCCGATAGGGGTGTATGTAAGGAGGTAAGCTGTTTACACTTTAAAAATAAGCTAAAAAATGAGTGTGCATTTTAAACTGTGGCACGGCTAACAGTCTCCAAAATCGGAAGATAAGTAAGGACTACGCTAAATGAATTCGGATAGGCTGATTGGGGCGGAGCGTAATCAGAGGTTTTGGTACAACATGCTGATTCGACACCGGTTTAAACGAAAAATGACGGGCCAGCATACCGAGCAAAATCTGCATTTCCATCAAGGCAAACTGATTACCGATGCATAGGCGTGGACCGCCACCAAAGGGTAAGTACGCATACGAGTGAAGCTGATCTTTGAGGCCACCCGCAGCAAATCGGTCAGGATCAAAGCGGTCAGGGTCTGGCCAGTTGTCGGGATCGCGGTGGAGCAGATAAGGAGAAACCAGTGCCGTATCACCGGCTGGGATTGTGTACGGACCAATGTGATCGTCTTGAAAAGCCAGTCGACTCATAATCCAGGCGGGTGGATACAATCGCAATGATTCCTGAATCACCTGCATCGTGTAGGTTAGGGAACGAAATGCTTCAGGTGACGGCAGCGTCGCATCGCCCAAAATAGTGCGACATTCAGCCTGAACTTTCTGTTGTATTTCAGGATGCTGGCTGAGTAGATACAGTGTCCAGGCCATCGAAATGGCTGTGGTTTCATGACCCGCCGAAAACAGCGTCACGCACTCATCACGGAGTTGCTGGTCCGACATACGCTCACCCGTCTCTTCATCTTCGGCCGTCAGAAACATCGAGAGCAGATCATCCTGTTCAAGCTGCTGCTTTCGTCGGTGTTCAATAACGCCATAAATAAACTCATCGACGAGTACAGCGGCCTTGCGAAATCGCTGGTTGTTGGGCGTGGGCCAGTGCATCGGAAACCGGATAGGCGACAACATGCGGTTATTGGCCAGATAATTCAGCGTATCCAGCGCCGACGATAAGCCCGCCAGTTTCCCTACTGCATCTGACCCGAACAGCGTTTTGCAAACGATACGCATGGTCACATCCATAAATGCCTGCGATACGTTAAGAGGTTGTTGCTTATTTTGCTGTGTCAGCTCGGCTAACCAATCTGCCGTTTCGGTAATCATTGTATGGGTCAGGGCCGCCAGTTTCTGCCGATGGAAGGCCGGTTGGGCCAATCGCCGTTGACGTCGCCAGAAATCGCCATCGCTGGTAAGCAAACCATTACCCAGAAAAATTTTCAAAACCTGAAAGGCCGGTGATCGACCGTAATTGCGGTGATTTTCCTGCAACACATGTTTAGCATCGTCGGGGCGGAAAACCAGGTATTGATGCCTGCCACCAACGCGCAGATGCACGAGTCGTTCGCGTCGCTGCTGCAACGTATGGAGAATGCCTAGCGGATTATACAGAAAGGCGAGGGTATTTCCCAGAAGTGGTACACCCGGATGCAACGGAGTAGCAAGTTGGGCGGCAGTTGTTTCCATAAAAAAGCCGTTCTGAATAGAAATCAGAACGGCTATAAAGATAAGCCAGTAGCGGCAGAATCGCTACGAGTTGATCACCTCCCCGCCATTTACGTGAATGACCTGACCGGCGTAATACGAAGCATCTTCAGACGCCAGGAACACATACGCCGGTGCCAGCTCGGCGGGTTGTCCGGGCCGTTCCATCGGCGTATCTTTCCCAAATTCGCCTACCTCTTTCAACGTCTTAGTCGCTACGATCAACGGTGTCCAGATGGGGCCGGGCGCCACTGCGTTGACACGAATGTCCCGTTCCAGCAGATTTTGCGATAGCGACCGTGTAAAGGCCGTAACTGCTCCTTTTGTCGACGCATAATCGATAAGGGCTTCACTTCCCCGGTAGGAGACGACCGATGTGGTGTTGATAATACAGTCGCCAGCAGTCATATACGGCAGTAAAATTTTAGTGAGTCTGAACATGGCCAGAATGTTAAGCTCAAATGTTTCGCGCATTTGCTGATCCGAAATACCCGTAAATTCCGTCTGCTCTACATGGTTAGCTGCATTATTGACCAGAATATTCACATGGTCGTAGGTGTCGATGACCAGATCAACGGCATCCTGAATGAACTGTATATCTTTCAGGTCACCAGAAATTAGTAGGCAGCGACAACCTTCGGCTTCAACCAGGCTCTTGGTTTTTTGAGCGTCTTCTTCTTCGCGAGGGTGGTAAATAAGGGCCAGATCGGCCCCTTCGCGGGCAAAGTGAATGGCTACCGCCCGGCCAATGCCTGAATCGCCACCCGTGATAAGGGCAATTTTCTCTTTCAGTTTATCGGACCCCTCATAATCATCCCGAATGTAAATCGGTTCGGGGTCCATTTTGTATTCCAGGCCCGGCTGTTCGTTCTGATGCTGGGGCTTGGTTTTGATGTCCATTTGATCCATGTCTTTTTTTAGTAGGTAGGAGTGAGTATTAGGAGTGAGAATGCTGACGCAATAGAAAAAATATGCGTCAGCAACTCCTCACTCCTAATACTCACTCCTCGGTTCTATTTTTTATGCATTCACAATCGTACCTCCATTGGGGTGCAATACTTGCCCGGTGATGTAGGAGGCATTTTCGGATGCCAGAAACACATAGGTCGGCGCTACTTCGCTGGGTTGTCCGGGTCGTTTCATCGGAACGTCTTTTCCGAACTGTGCCACCTCTTCGGCGCTAACAGAAGCCGGGTTTAGCGGTGTCCAGATAGGGCCGGGCGCCACGGCATTAACCCGGATACCTTTCGTGATCAGGTTGCTCGATAAGGCTCGTGTAAAGGTCATAATGGCCCCTTTCGTTGACGAGTATTCCAGCAGATCGGCTCTACCCTGATAGGCGGTTACGGAAGTTGTATTGATGATACAATCGCCTTTCTGCAGATGGGTTACGGCCGCTTTGGTGACCCGGAAACACGAATAGATGTTGGTTTCGTAGGTGGCCAGCAGGTCTTCGTCGGTTTCCTCTTCCAGCGTTTTGTGCTGAAGCTGCAAGGCGGCATTGTTGACCAGAATATTCAGTTTGCCAAATTGCCGGACAGTATCCTCAACGATCTGCTGGCAATAGGCTTCGTCCCGAATATCACCGGGGAGAAGAAGACAGGTTTTGCCTTCAGCTTCAACGAGTTCTTTGGTTTTTTGAGCGTCGATCTCCTCACGCGGAGTGAATGAAATGGCGACATTAGCCCCTTCGCGGGCGAAGTGTACGGCCACGGCCCGGCCAATGCCCGAATCACCACCCGTGATAAGCGCCACTTTGTCTTTCAGCTTATTAGCTCCCTTATACGAGGACCGGATGACTTCTGGTTGCGGGTCCAGTTCGGCTTCAATACCCGGTTGGATATCCTGATGTTGTGGAGGAATGTCAAGTACCATAACGTTGCAATTGTTTACTCTGAATAAATCAAATGCAACGCCGGTTGTTTGAGAAATCTAGTAAAATAGTGGATTTTGTGCGCCTAGGTGGATGTTGTACTTTGTTAATTACCTGCGGTCTTTCGATGAAACCACTACCAAAGACAACTTCCTTGTTAAAAGTGATAGCCATAAACTTATTGTCAACTATTTTAACAAAAAATTCATTGTCAACTAGCTTACGTATATTCGGGTACTAAACCTGAAATCTGTTTATAATGTATATCAACGGTGATGCAAAAGCGGCCCGAACGTACGATGCCATCATAATTGGTTCGGGAATTAGTGGGGGATGGGCGGCTAAAGAGTTGTGTGAGAAAGGTTTGAAGACGCTTGTGCTGGAGCGCGGACGCGATGTTCGCCATATTACCGATTATCCAACAGCGACGCGCAACCCATGGGAGTTTACGCATCGAAACCGAATGCCGGAGACGTTTGAGCAGGCGAACCCGATTGCGACCAAATGCTATGCCCTGGATGAGGCAACGGAGCAGTTTTTCGTGAAAGATGCTGATCATCCCTACGTACAGGAAAAACCTTTCGACTGGATTCGTGGCTATCAGGTCGGAGGGAAGTCGCTCATATGGGCCCGCCAAACGCAACGCTGGAGCAAATTCGATTTTGAAGCCAATGCCCGCGACGGGGCTGCTGTCGACTGGCCTATTCGCTACGAAGACTTGGCACCCTGGTATAGCCATGTCGAACGGTTTGTGGGCATCAGTGGGAATAAAGATGGACTGGAAACGTTGCCCGATGGCGAGTTTCTGAAACCTTGGGAGCTGAACTGCGTCGAAAAGCACATCCAGAAACGGGTGGCCGAAGCGTATAAAGATCGGTACGTCATTATTGGCCGTTGTGCACATCTGACTGAGCCGAAGCAAATTCACTACGATCAGGGACGAGCGCAATGCCAGGCGCGGCACTTATGCTACCGAGGCTGTCCGTATGGAGGCTATTTCAGTTCCAATTCATCCACTATTCCCTGGGCGGCTAAAACAGGCAACTTAACCCTCCGGCCTGATTCGGTAGTTCATTCCATCATCTACGATGAACAGAAAAGCAAAGCGACGGGCGTGCGGGTCATTGATACGCATACGAAGCAAATGACCGAATACTATGCCCGGATTATTTTTGTCAATGCCGCTTGCCTGAATACGAACCTAATTTTGCTCAATTCAACCTCCCGACGTTTTCCAAACGGATTAGGCAATGATAATGGTCTGTTGGGCCGTTACGTGGCTTTTCATAACTATAGGGGAAATATTGTTGCCGATTATGAGGGTTTTGAGGATGGCTATTTCTACGGTCGTCGGCCGACAACGGCGTTCATGCCTAACTTCCGAAATGTTCGAACACAGGAAACCGATTTCCAGCGAGGGTATATGGTCGCTTTTAGTGCTTCACGGTCGGGCTGGCAACGCGGTCTGGGCCAATCGGGCTTCGGGGCTGACGTCAAAGATCAGTTGAGCACTCCCGGTGGCTGGCATGTGTTTATGATGATGCAGGCCGAAACCGTGCCACGCTACGAAAACCACGTCAGGCTGAGTACTACCCAGAAAGATACCTGGGGCATTCCGCAGCTCGTAACCGCCATTGACTATACCGACAATGACCTGAAGGTAATGGCCGACTTTTTAGAACAGGGGGCTGAAATGCTTGAAAAATCGGGTTGTAAAAACATAAAGCCATATGATGATCACCGCAACCCTGGTCTTGATATTCATGAAATGGGCGGTGTACGCATGGGCCGTGATCCCAAAACATCATTGTTGAATGCTCATAATCAGTTGCATACCGTCAAAAACGTATTTGTTACGGATGGGGCTGCCATGACCTCAACCGGTTCGCAAAATCCATCGATTACGTTCATGGCTTTAACAGCGCGAGCGGTCAACTTTGCGGTCAGAGAAATGAAACGAGGAACTTTATAACGTGTTGAATCAACAACAGCAAACCAAGGAGGCTCTTTTCGCCCTCTGCGAGTCCTACGTCGCCCAGCGAATTGATACAGCCCGTCAGGCTATGGAAGCGGCTCAGGAAGCTGCCAACTCCGAATCGAAAAGCAGTGCAGGCGATAAATACGAAACGGGTCGGGCGATGGCGCAACTCGAACGAGACCGACATGCTCAGCTATTGGCCGAAGCTCTGAAAGTGGAGCGTGATCTGAAACAACTTCAGCTTGAGAAAACCTACGAGTCGGTACAGCTGGGAAGCGTCGTTGTGACGAATCGGGGCTTATTTTTTATCAGTATTGGCGCCGGGAAACTCAATCTGGATGGGAAAGACTATTTCGCCGTTTCGCCCGCTTCACCCATTAGTAGCGCTTTGGCTGGCCGGAAAGCTGGAGATTCAGTTACGTTCAACAAATTATCGTACCAGATTTTGGAGGTTTATTAGAGTCAGGTTTGGTCAGATAATAGTCAAGGGTGGTCAGGTATGGTCAAGAGTAGAAAGCAATGTTTGACTATTTCTGACCACTCTTGACTATACCTGGCCCTAATAAACCCGCTCGCCGTTGATCCAGGTCTGACGTACTTTCGTCTGCCGGATTTTTGGGTTGGGTACCAGCATAATGTCCTGATCCAGAATGACAAAATCGGCCTGTTTGCCGGGGGCAATACAGCCACGCAGGTGATCTTCGAAACAGGCGTAGGCGGCCCAGCGGGTCATGGCCAGTAAAGCCGATTTTCGGTCAACGGCATTTTCCATCTGATAGCCACCGGCTGGGAAATTCTTGGCATCCTGCCGGGCTACGGCTGCGTGAAAACCAAACAACGGGTTGACCGCTTCGACCGGGAAATCGCTACCGAATGCAATCAGGCGGTTTTGTTTCATCAGGTCGTTGAACGCATAAGCACCTTTTACCCGAATTGGTCCCAGTCGGTCGCCAGCCCAATACATATCCGATGTGGCATGAGTCGGCTGAACCGAAGGAATAATCGAGTATCGATTGAACTTCCAGACATCGTCGGGCGAAACGACCTGAGCATGCTCAATCCGCCAGCGACGGTCATTTTTTCCTTCCAGCAAACGGCCATACAGGTCGAGCATCAGGTGGTTAGCCGAATCACCAATGCAGTGCGTATTGGCCTGAAACTTCGAGTTGTATAGCAATTTGGTAACCCGTTCGAGTTCGGAAGGGCTGAGGAGAAGAAAGCCACTGGTTTCGGGGCGGTCGCTGTAGGGTTGGCGAAGACAGGCTCCGCGTGATCCCAACGCACCATCGGCATAGAGTTTAAACGAGCGAACCGTCAATCGGTCGGTTTGGAAAGGGCCGCGTTTCAGAAAGTAATTCAGGTTGGGCTCGCCAAGGCTAATCATGGCATAATCCCGTATTTTCAGCTTACCAGCCTGTTGCAGACTGTCGATCAGGTTGATTTCGTCGGGACTGATCCCCGCATCCGATACCGTGGTGAGTCCGAGCGCTACACAGGCTTTTTCGGCATTAAGCAGCATACGGGCTTTATCGGCGGCATCGGGTCGGGGAATGACTCGTTTGATAAACTGCATCGCATTATCGACCAGGACGCCGGTAGGCTGGCCAGCGTTTAGAATAACTTCTCCACCCGCTACCTGCGAGCCACCGGTCACGTTTGCCAGACGAAGCGCTTTTGAGTTGACCAGTAAAGCATGGCCGTCTATACGCGTCAGTGCCACCGGAACGTTCGGGAAGGCTTCGTCTAATTTTTCTTTAGCTGGGAATACTTTTTCCGGCCAGTCATTTTGGTCCCAGCCCCGGCCCGTAAGCCATATTACGTTTGGGTGGGCCTGATAAAATGTTTTGAGTCGGTTAATAACTTCGTCATACGATTCGGCACCAACCAGATCGGCCTGATCGAGCACCTGACCTAGACCCAGAAAATGAGCATGGGGATCGTAAAAACCGGGGTATACCGGCTGGCCAGCCAGATCAACCTGTGTGGTAGCTTCATACTCGTCAGCCAGTGTCGGGCCGTTGCCCACAGCTAAAAATTTTCCATCTTTTATAACAAACGCATTCGCCATCGAAAAGCTCGAATCGGCTGTGTAAATGCGGGCATTTGTTACAAGCAGATCCGCCTTTTTTTTGAAGGAACACCCAGATAATAGGAGCGATAGAGTAGAAAATAGTAGAAAAAGGTGTTTCATGGTGGTTGGAGAAAAAAAGATAGTGTGCAAGTTAAACGAAAGGTTGTAAAGCTGACGGGCCAATTGCAGATTCTCTTACTTTTGTCCTACTTGTAGTTATAACCGTTAATCAATGAAACTCAGCAGTTGCCTTCTTTTTGCCTGCCTACCCTTTTTGGCTTTTTCTCAACAAACTCCTAATGCAATCCAACGCGCTCAACAACGAACTTATACGATGGCTACGCTTCCTCAGCCGGGCGAGCTATTGACCCTTCAACAGGCAGTTGATCAGGCTATTAGTAAGAACTATCAGATTCATATCAATCGCTCGCAGGAAGAAATTTCCCGGAATAACTACAGTAAAGGGAATGCGGGCTATTTGCCTTCATTGACATTTAATGGCAACTCAAACGGGAGCCTACAAAGCTTTCGGCAAACAACCATCGGTAACCTTCAGCCGCCACGGGAAGGAAGTGGTATATTTAACCGCACATCGAACGTGGGGGTTAACCTGAACTACACTATTTTTAATGGGTATTACCGTCGGTCATTTTATACCCAACTTGAGCAGTTGTTTAAGATCAGTACGGTCAATACCCGCGCAAATATCGAAGCTACAATCGCCAATGTAGCGACGAGTTATTTTGATGTAGTACGTCAGTTGCGTCGATTAATCGCTTTTAGTCAGGCACTTGATATTTCGCGGGAGCGGCTTGAGCTTGCCCGTGCTAACTACGAAGTAGGCACCCGCTCGAAAGTCGATTTCCTGAGTGCACAGGTTGATTATAATACGGATAGTGCGGCTTTGCTTTCGCAGGAGCAGGCCTTGCGGAATGCCAAAATCATTCTGAACAATGTAATAATTCGTGATCCGCAAACGGAGTTTTCCGTACGGGATACCATTGTAGCGCGTCCTAATCTTCAATTGGCTCCTCTGCAGGAATCATTAAATACTAATAACCCCTTGCTGGCAGCGGCTGTGCTTAACCGAGCCGTTGCCGATTTAAATGTGCAGTTGGCCAATTCAGCTCAACTTCCTCTGGTTACAGCGCAAACAGGCTATAACTATCAGTTTATTGATAATCAGGGTGGTTTTGGGGTGGCAACGGGGCGGACGAGCGCCATTACCTACAACGTAGTGGCGTCGATACCCATCTTCAACGGGTACAATCTGAAGCGACAGATTCAAAATGCCAAGATCAATACGATCATAGCCCAGGATCAGGAGTCGAATCAGCGACTACAACTCGTAACCGCATTGAGTCAGACATATCAGGCTTATCAAAACAGCCTGCGTATTCTGAATCTGGAAGTGTTGAATAATCAACTGGCCAATCAGAACGTCGAGATCGCTTACGACCGCTACCGAATCGGTAATTCAACCTTCGTCGAGTTTCGGGATGTACAACGCACGTCGGTCGATGCTCAGACGCGCCTGATTGAGGCCGAATACACGGCTAAAGCGGCTGAGATAGAACTGCTTCGCTTAAGCAGCACGATTACGCAGCAACTGGGGCTATAATTAACGAGGTGGTTATGCGTCCTCTGTTGCAGTCGGCAAAAACCGAAATGTCTTATGATCGGCATAGAACGTTCCGCCCGGAAGAATTGACGCCAGTAACATAAGAGCCGTTTTGCCTGCCGACCAGCCATATTCAGTTTTTGCCTGAATAATGACCAATACGTACCAGACAAACAACAGACCATGAATCGGTCCCAGAATCTGTACGGCTTCGGGATGACCGCCAATTCGTTTTAGGGGTACGGCAATGAACAACAGCAGTAGGTAGGAAATCCCTTCGGCGAAACTCACCACACGAAGCCGGATTTTAAATGAATTGAAAAAATGCATAAAACAAATTAGTAAAGATTGTCAGGTATAGAAGTTGATTGAACTTTTGTTTTTACGGCGTTTTTGTCATGCTGACGAAGGAAGCATCTTAAGGGCTCTCATCTCTCAGGTAAGCAATCCTTAAGATGCTTCCTTCGTCAGCATGACAAAAACGCTCATTTTTAGCTTACTTTAAAAAGTTTAAACACCTCATCGTTAAGTGTGGTCAAAGGTGGTCAGGTATTGTCTATACAACTTTATCAAAACAATTCCTGACAACTCCTAACCATTCTTGACTATTACATTAAAAGCTCCGAAGCCACGGCCGGGTTGCTAATGGTGAAAATGGCCAGGGAATCGCTATCAGGATCAGCAACAAGGTAATGGTGAAATAGATAGCTGTCGTCTTAAACTTCTCTTGTGCCGTCGGCTGGCGTTTCGCTTTACTTGACCCAATGGTCATAATTACCACAGCTGTGAACATTAGCCCAATGTGGATGAGGCTGAAGAAGCGAAATTCGGGCGATTGGCTGGCATTGGGCGAAAACTTCCAGTAATAACTCACAATTGGACTTAGGGAGTATAAGTAAAAACCAACCAGCAACTGTGTATGGGCAATCGACGTAGCCAGTACGCGTAGCGTTTGATCGACACGCTGGTACGTACGACCTCGCAACCAACCCGAATAGCTAGTGCCCAACGCGGTCAGTAAACTTCCCAGAACCAGCCAACGCAGGGCACTGTGAACAACCAGAAGAATAGGATAAATCATTGAACTGTCGGAGCCTGAATACTACCGCAAAGGTCCAACAGCTTGCCGAAATGCGTTTAGGCAGAAACAGGGTAATTCTGGTCAAAATCAATCATTATAGAATTTTAAACTGCACCATTATCAACGAACTGACTCCTGAACTGGGTCGGTGTTAGCCCCGTGTATTTACGAAATAGTTTTCCAAAGGTCGACTGATCGGGGAAACCCATTTCATACGCGATTTGTGCCACGGTCAACTCCGACTGAACCAGCAGGACCTTGGCTTCCAGTACAACCCGTTCATCGATCCATACGGAGGGCGATTTGCCGGTTCGGCTTTTCACCACCTTGTTCAAATGATTCGGGCTAACGGCCAGCCAGTCGGCATACTGACTAGCCAGCCGGGTTTCGCGGATACGAGTCGTTAACAGGCCCAAAAAGCGCTGAACAAGCCGTTCACCTACCTCCGTTTTAGAGGCCATCGTGCCCACATACGCCCGATCGATTTCCGCAAATAAGGCTAGCAGGTAAGGTCGGATCAACTCAGGTTTTGTTGCCCCGTTTTCCTGATATTCGGTGGTGAGCCGGTTCAGGATCGTGCGGATAAACTGCGATTGCTGATCTGATAAGCTTACGTACGGATTGCCTGTCAACTTCAGAAAATCGAAATCCGTATCGTTACCAGTGCCTAAAAACAACTCCTGACTGATAAACGACATAAACCCAATCGAATCGGGCCGGATAGTGTGCAGCGTAAAAATCTGAAAGGCGGGTACAATCACCAGTTCTTTTGACCGAAGCGTGAAAGGTTGATGGCCGATAGTAATATCAACCTGCCCACGTTCAACCATAATTAGGGCATGGTTGCTGGTACGCGATGGGGGTAGCGGCAGCTTGATAACCGGCCAACTGTATTCCAGTGGCGCAATAATAAACTGGTTGAAATTTTCCTTAAACCGATCGGCCCACGACGCATCCCGGATCAGGAAAAGCTCGCGGGCCATCGCCGGACTGATGGCTGGAAACAGGTCACTAGGCGTCATAGATGATACAGCAACTTACTCGCCCGAAACGGCCCGTCTGCCGCCTGTAACAGCTTAGCCCGCAAGCGTGGGTTGTAATTGGGGCGGTCGGCCAGAAACTTACGAACCAGTTGAACAGTTTCGGGTGTTTGATAACTCGACAGGGTCGACCGAAGCCACGATTCAGGAAAGAAAATATCGCCCGTTCGTTGAATCTCTTCCAGCAGTTCCAGACTCTTGAGCAAATACTTAGACGACGTTTCAGTCCGCAGTGGATGGTGAAGATACCCCAGTGCCGCCGTTACCCAGGCTTCGTGTTCGCGATTGGCTTCGGTAGCCAGCGACGCAAAAAACTGATCCCGTTCGGCCACGTTAGACGACAGAGCAGGCATCATAAATTCCAGTCGTTTCTTACGGTCCGGGTTCTTGATGCGGGCCAGTTGCTTCGCCAGAATGCCTTCCGCTGGGTAGTCGCGAACGGCTAGGGCCAGCGCCAGACTGGTGTAGTCGTCTTCGGTAAGGGTTACGCCCGTTGGGGCTTTCTGATCGCGCCAGATGGCATACAATCGGTCGCGGGCTTCCAGGCTAAGGGCAATGTTCTGATACAACCGGAACAGGAGTTTTTTCTTACCGGGGCTGGTCTCCTGTTCCATGGCCTGCCATGCAGCCTGTTCAATCGAAGCCGCTAAAGCAGGGCGTTTTTCTGGCCGGGTAAAATTCCAGAAAATATCCGATAGCTGGCTGGTTATCAGGCGTAGATTCAATTCTTCCGATTCTATACGTAACATGTTCTGGTACCCAAAGGCTAATTGCTCGGGTGAAATTCCCTGACCGGATACCATGTTTTCGTACAAATTAATGTACGTAGCAGCCCGTGTCACTGGATTTTTTGTGTCTTCCAGAAGGACGACTGTCGCTGTATCGACGGGAAAAATTCCGTATCCCTGCCCCGACGAGTTGAAGGTGACATACATAGGCGTTGGTTTACCAATGGCTTCTTTCAATACAACCTGCGGTTTGTCCATATGCACGGTCAGTTCTTCCCGGTGATCGCGATAGACCAACGCTATTTCAAAACTCTGTGGCCAGAATCGGTTGGAGCCATCTTCGCCCTGCTGCGAAATCACAAACCGGTTAATGGTGCCGCCTTTGCCATCCCATTGGTACGAAAACTTCGGTCGTCCGGTTTCATTTACCCACACCTTGTTCCAGGCTTGGAGGTCGGCGGGGGTATGTGTATCCAGAATCGAAATCAGGTCGTTCCAGGTCGCATTGCCGAACGAGTACTTTTTCAGATAGTCACGCAGACCGTCGCGTAGGGCCGTTTTGCCCATCAGTCGTTCCAACTGCCGCATCATGATCGGGGCCTTATGGTAGATGATTCCCCCATACAGCGTTCCGGCTTCCTGCAAATTGGCCAGTGGTTGGCCAATCGGGTTAGCGCCTTCGGTCCGGTCAACGGCGTAGGCCGCCGGAAAATGATCGACCACAAACTGGAGATCATAATTAGCCTCCGGTGAGGACACTTCCGTAATCTTATCGGCCATGAAGTTGGCAAATACCTCTTTCAACCACACATCGTTGAACCAGCGCATCGTTACCAGATCGCCAAACCACATATGCGCCGTTTCGTGCGAAATGAGCGTCGCCCTGGAAAGTTTCTGATCGCGGGTGGCCCCATTATCGAGAAACAAACTTGCTAATCGGTAGTCGATAGCCCCAACGTGTTCCATGCCACCATACTGAAAATCAGGTATGGCTACAAAATCGAACTTCTGGAATGGATACGGAATCTGTGTATAATCTTCCAGAAACTTGAGCGCATCGGCATGAAGGGTAAAAATAGGGTCAAGGCTCAGCCGAATTTTGGTGGTATCGGTTTCGCGGTGGAATAACGTCATTGGGCGTCCGTTGAGGGTTCGGCTGATGGGGGTAAACTTTCCGGCAGCGAACGAAAACAAATAGGTGGGGATCACCTCCGACTGACGGAAGTTGATGGTTTTTCGATCACCCGACTTTACTGAGTCGTTGACGGCCGCATTGGTCATGGCCTGCCAATGGTCGGGAATCGTGAGCGATAGCTGGAATTTAGCCTTCAGATCGGGCTGATCGAAGCAGGGAAATACAGTTCGGGCGCGGTCAGGAACGAGCAAGGTGTATAAATACTCATCATTCCGATTGAGCGATAAATTGCCGGCTGTAAATTGTATGAAAATTGTGTTCATTCCCGGCTTCAGAAAAGCAGTAGAAATGAGTATATGTTCGCTCTCAAAGACAATCGGAATAGAAACCTTATTGACAGAAACATTCTGTACCTGAGTCTGTTTCTCTTTGAAATCGAGCTGGAGCGGGGATGCGTTTTTGGTCCAGTGAAACGTTATAGACTCAGTCGCTGGAATAGGTTGGTTTTTTTGCGCAGGAATGTCGAACTTTAAAGCATAAGCCACCTCCTGGATCGTTTGTTTCCTGGCTTTGGCCAGCGTCTGCGATACGCCCGTTTCCACGGCTGGGGATTGACTGAGGGCGGGGTGTTGGCTCCCGAACATGGCTAGTAGAAGAAGTGCAGTAATACCGTAACGCATCATAGGAAGTTGTTGGTAATCATGAATTGTCATTAGATGGTCATTGATGGTCATTTGTAGTCATACTTTGTGGATCAGCAAATGACCACGAATGACAATCAATGACTACTTAATGACCATACATACCATGAATTAGGTCAAAAATAATGCACGCTATGAAACAGCACTTATCTTTTCTGCTGGTATTGCTGGCCATTGTTGGTCGGGCGGTTCCTACCCTGGCCAATTACGTCCTGATTCCGATGGATGATCGGCAGACCAATCACCTGAAAGCATATGGCATTGCCTACAAAGTACTCAAAGACGATGAGGATGTTGAATGGCTGTTGAACTACCGGGGAGGCAGCTTTATGATGAAATACACTAAGTCGGTCGAAACCGAATGCCGAGTCCGTGGCGTATCGTTCGACGCCATTTCGGATTCGCAGGCGGAGTCGATTCGCCAGCAATTGTCCAACCCCGATGTGAACATGAATGTGGTCAAGCTTCAGAAAGCGGCTAAAATCATTGTGTATTCACCTGCCAAGGTCGGACCGGCCGAATTTGAAAATACGGATGCTGTTTTGCTGGTGCTAACCTACGCTGAAATACCGTACGAACTGGTGTACGACGAAGAAGTGCTGAAAGGCGACTTGCCCAAATATGACTGGCTGCACCTGCACCACGAAGATTTTACCGGGCAATATGGCCGCAACATGCATCGGCAGTCGCTGGCCGATATAAAGGCGCAGGAAGACATTGCCCGTAAATATGGTTATGCGAAAGTATCGCAGATGAAACTGGCCGTTGCCAAAGGCATCAAGGAGTTCTGTTCGGGTGGAGGCTATCTGTTTGCTATGTGCTCCGCAGCCGAAACGCTCGATATTGCCCTCGCGGCTAATGGCGTCGATATTGTGAGCAGCAGCTACGACGGCGACGGTATGGACCCCAACGCGCAGGAGAAGCTTGATTTCAGCAAGACGTTTGCATTTGGCAACTTTACGCTCGAATCCGACAATGGCTACCGTGGTTTTTCGACGTTCTCGGACATTAATTCGGCTGCAAATCGGGGATTCGACGAGCCCAGTGGTTTCTTTGAGCTATTCAATTTTTCGGCCAAGTGGGATGTTATTCCAGCCATGCTGACTCAGAACCATGAGAATATTATCAAGGAATTTTTTGGGCAGACAACGGCCTTTCGCAAAGGAGCCGTAAAGCCCAGTAGTTTAGTGATGGGCGAAGGTAAAACCTCTGACCGCTATCTGTATGGTGAGATGGGCAAAGGTCAATGGACGTTCTACGGTGGCCACGATCCCGAAGGGTTACGCGGTGGGGGAGGTTTTCGGAACCCAACGGACTTGAATCTGCATCCTCATTCGGCAGGGTATCGGCTTATTCTGAATAACGTGTTGTTCCCGTCGGCCCGTAAGAAAAAGCGGAAAACGTAGGAAATGATGAATTATGAATGAGAAATGATAGATTGATGCATAGATTCTTGGGGATAGTTCGCTTATAAGCGTAAATCGTTTGTGAACCCCTATTCCTATGCCCCAAATCCTCCACGCTGGTCCTGTACAGGTTCGTTATGAGAATGGCTTCCTGCGCTACTTTACCCATGAGAATACCGAAATCCTTCGGATGATCTATTTCGCCATTCGCGACCAAAACTGGACCACAGCCGCTTTTACCATTACCGACGAAGAAGTAATTCAGCATCCTGACACGTTCCAGATTCATTACCGCTGGCAGATCGATGAATTGGGCATTCAGATGAGCGGGAATGTGGCCATACGGGGTGATGAGGCCGGGACCGTTTCGGTCGAGTTTTATGGAAAGGCGATTAATTCGTTCCAGAAAAACCGCATTGGCCTTTGTATACTGCATCCAATTGAGGGTGTATTGGGGCAACCCGCTCAAGTTACAGCACCCGATGGTACCCAGACCGACGCCCATTTTCCAACATTTATAAAACCCGATCAACCCTTTCTGGACATACAGACACTGCGCTGGAAACCGGCTTCGGGCATTACCTGGCAACTTGATTTTGAGGGTGATGTGTTCGAAACAGAAGACCAGCGGAACTGGACTGATGCATCATTTAAAACGTATTCGACTCCGCAGGTACTACCCAAGCCGGTTACCGTTTCGGTGGGCGATGAGTTTCGCCAGCAGGTAGTGCTCAGCATAGCCAACGAGCCATTGACGTCGCGGGCCGATGAAGAAAAAATCCGTGAGCTAGAGCAGTTTGCCGCCGAAGTGGATCCGGTCCATCCACGTATCGGCGTCGGGCACCGAGCTGGTGGCCCTGCGCTCACTGATGGGGAAGTAGACTTACTGCGTCGGCTCAATCTGTCGCATCTACGCACCGATGTATTTTTTAGCCTTCCCAATTGGCAGGAATTACTCAAGCAGGCTATCGCTGAGGCACAACGGTTGGCGATCCCGCTTGAACTGGCTCTATTTTTTGGCACTGAGCCCATTTCAGAAGTAAGCAGGCTTCAGCAATTTTTGCAGACACAATCTGTGAGTATTCGCACGGTACTTCTCTTTAATGCCGCCACCCTGACGACATCCGACGACCTGCTGATGGCCATTGTACCCATCCTACGAAAGTCATGGCCTAACACAGCTATTGGCGGAGGAACCGACGGGAATTTTGCCGAACTGAACCGAAATCCGTTCAATTTTGATCAGGTCGATTTTGTAACCTATGCCGTTAGCCCGCAAGTCCATGCGGTCGATGACCTGACCCTATTGGAGAATATTGCCGGACAGGCTGAAACTGCACTATCAGCACAGAAGTTGAGCGGTGGAAAACCCGTTCATATTTCGCCTGTTACGCTCCGACTCCGATTTACAACCCTGGCCGAAACAGCAATCGAGCGGCTGAACGCGCCCACTGACCCCCGTCAGGACACTGACTTTGTAGCCGACTGGACCCGGCAGAGTATGGACACGTTAGCCAGAGCGGGGGTCGAGTTTATAACCTATTATCAGACGCATGGACCGGGAGGATTACTGAGTGACGATACCACCTTTCCGGTATTCCGTGTTGTTGAGCAGTTTGCCAGTAATCCCGGCTACCAATAGCCCTAACAAAAGCAGATGTAAGCGGAAACAAGTTACTTTTAATCCCTTAATTAAAAGAGCGCGGATTCTCGTTTAAAACGGTTACTGAGTTGCTCCGGTATCAATCGAGAAAACCTATTACAGCCTAGGACAGAAAGGTAAGCCAGTCAACGTAAATAGGGCCTATTGTTTAAATTGTTGCGTGTAGTTGATAGATAATATTCCAGAGATGAATCGTTTGATGTTGATGCGACGGATAACCTACGTTCTGATGCTGTTGCTACCGTTAGCAGCGTTCCGGTTTAGTCCAATTGAGCATAAGCCTCCTCAGCGCCCGAATATCGTCATTATCTTCTCCGACGATCATGCCCTGAAAGCCATTAGTGCCTATGGCAGTCCATATATTCAGACACCTAATATTGATCGAATTGGACGGGAAGGGGCTGTGTTCAATAATATGTTCTGTACCAATTCGATCTGTGCGCCCAGCCGGGCTACGCTACTGACGGGTAAATACAGCCATATCAACGGCCATCGCGACAACTACACAACCTTCGACGCCAGTCAGCCCATGTTTCCGAAATACCTGCAACAGGCAGGTTACCAGACGGCCTGGATTGGTAAATGGCATCTAAAGGCCAATCCCCAATACTTCGATTTCTGGGAAGTACTGCCCGGCCAGGGGTTGTATTACAGCCCCAACTTTATTCAGATGGATGGTAAAACAGTCCGTCGGGAGGGGTACGTCACGAACCTGATCACCGACGATGCGCTGAACTGGCTCGACAGTGGCCGGGATGCCTCTAAACCCTTCTGTCTGGTGATCGGCCACAAAGCACCCCACCGGGAATGGCTGCCTGATACCACTGATTTACATGCGTTCGATGGCAAAACGTTTCCGATGCCGTCCACATTTTATGATACCTACGAAGGTCGACTGGCTGCCCAGCATCAGGATATGCAGATCGCAACGCCCACCATGCGATTGGGGCTGGACCTCAAAGTCGACATTGATACCATGCCGATCATCAAACGTATGAACCCGGCTCAGCTAAAAGCCTGGAAAGCCTATTATGACCCACTCAATGAAGCGTTTAAAAAGCAGAATCTGACCGGCAAAGCCCTCGACAACTGGAAATACCAGCGATATATGCACGACTACCTGGGTTGCGTACTGTCGGTCGACCGAAATATTGGGCGTGTGCTGGAGTACCTGGACAAACACGGCATGCGCGAGAATACACTGGTCATGTACTCATCGGATCAGGGTTTTTATCTGGGTGAGCACGGCTGGTTCGACAAGCGGTTTATGTACGAAGAATCGATGCATATGCCGTTGCTGGTACGTTATCCGCCTACAATCAAACCTGGAACGGTAACCAACAGCCTGTTTGTGAACACGGATTTTGCCCCAACCATTCTCCAGACAGCAGGTTTGCCCGTCCCAACTGATATGCAGGGTAAATCGTTTCTGCCAATACCCAAAGCAGGAGCAGGCCGTAAAGCCGTGTACTATCATTATTACGAATATCCGGCCGATCACCGGGTGTTACCGCATTTCGGCATCCGGACCGATCGGTATAAGCTCATTTATTTCTACGGAAAGGGCGAGTCGTGGGAGTTTTTTGATCTGAAAACCGACCCGAATGAGCTTAAAAACGGCTATAGCCTTCCTAAGAATCAAGCGATCATTCATCAGTTAAAGAGCGATCTGAAAAAGCTGGCCAGCGAATACCAGGATACAGAAGCCGTTGAAATGTTGACGAAAGCGGGAATTTAGAGATTATTGTAGGAAACTGAAGCGGCTAAAAACAGGTAAAACTAACGTTGAGCTTACTTTATGATTAGTCAGTACGATTAACGTAAGAGACTGTGAATCAATGTAGGTCTTTACGAAGGGACTATCCGAACATGTAAACAATCTGTTTTTAGGTAAAATACGGCACGTATGACGAATCAGGAAGTAAGTAACGAACTAGACTCAAAGTTTTCAGAACTATTACAGTTGTTGTCACCATTGAGCGAGGATGAATTGAATCGGGTTCCGTTCGAAGAAAGCTGGACAGCCGCTCAACTAGGCGATCACTTGTCCAAAGCCTATAACATCATGGGCATTCTGACAGCTACAACGGCACCGCCTGATCGACCTTTTGACGAAAAATTGGCAGGCTTGCAAGCGCTGTTTCTGAATTATTCCATCAAGATGAAATCGGCCCCCGAAATTACTCCCGACAGCGGCCCGTTTGAGAAAGCTGAGTTGATAGGTCGCTTGACTACGCAAACCCAATTGCTGGTTTCCTATGCCGAACACAACGATTTAACCTTGCTTTGCCTAAATGGGGCGATTCCTCAAGTCGGCACACTGACCCGATACGAATGGCTTCTGTTTTTGGCTGTCCATACCCAACGCCACATTCGTCAATTGAAAAACATCATTCAGCACGTATAGAGATTTCAATCGCTTTACGTCAGTTCATTTACTGGTCTAAAGCGATTGAATAATCAAAGTCTGATGACAGTACTACCAGAAAACTATTTACTTCTTTCCTTCCAATAGAGGTCGTGGGTCGAACAGCACCTTAAACGACTTGATTTTGCCCTCCTCCGTGACATACCAGCCACTGCTGAACAGTTTTGGGCCTCCCATGTCGATGGTGTACCACAAACAGACCTCATCGCCGTCGACAAAGACCTTCTGGATATCGTATTTGAAGCGCATTTTCTTCATATCCTGAATATAAACGTCGCCACCATCGCGGGTGCCCATAACGCCAACAAACGACATGTCGTCGGTGATTAAACTGCGGGCTGTGTCGAAATCCTCTTCGTTAAGTGCCTTAATGAACTCCAGAACGGTTTCTTTGGCCTGTGTTGTCATTTCCATGGTTGTATTCGTTAAAAACCTGTTCAGATATAATAACTCCACTGACTTTTTGTTTGGATCTACCCCCTGAACCTGTCCCTACAAGCCTACATAGGCTAACAATCGGTGTGATAGTTGGTTAAATTTTTACAGGTTTGAAAAAGCAGCGTGTAAACGGTAGCGCTTATGACACTTGAGAAACTATTCAATATCATCACCCCGCTCATGGGAATTGCTGTACTGGGTCTTATTATGATCGGCTATGGATTTGTAAACCCGTCGCAGCAAAATAATGTCCTCCAGTTTATTTTCGGTATTCCAATTGCCCTGGGCGCTATCGGCATTCATTTCCTGATTCCGGCGAATGGTTCAATACAATACGCTTTACATGTGGATTATTGAAGCTATACTTGTCGGATTTCTGTGTTATGCTTTCCCAAGAATGTATCCTCTCTTATAGAAAAGTGGGTTAACGGGCTGAGCAATGGCAATAAACAAACTGTATTTATACACTGTACATGAACCTGTCGAATAACAAAATTCTCATAACTGGTGGCGCATCCGGCATTGGCCTTGGGCTAACCGAACGATTTGTAAAAGAAGGTAACACTGTTATCATCTGTGGTCGACGGGAAGAGCTGCTGACCGAAGTAGCTGATCGATTGCCCAATGTCATTACACGTACCTGCAATTTGTCGTTGGCCGACGAGCGACAGGCCCTGTATGAGTGGATTGCTGCCGAACACCCCGATCTGAATGTGCTGGTCAATAATGCTGGTATTCAGCAATGGATGTCGATTACGGATAATGACTTTTTTGAACGGGCAAAGGCCGAAATAATGGTGAACATTGAAGCGCCACTGCATTTGACCTCGCTGTTGATCAACCTGTCTTCGCTGAAAACCATCCTAAATGTAACCTCTGGATTATCGTTCGTGCCACTGACGAAAGTACCGGTCTATTCAGCAACCAAAGCATTTTTTCACTCGTTTACGCTGTCATTACGGCATTTGCTGGCGGCCAAAACTATTGAAGTGATCGAGGTAATACCCCCTGCGCTCAATACTGACCTGGGTGGAAAAGGGCTCCATGATCAGGCCCCACCCGTAAGCGGATTCATTGATGCTGTGTTTGAGCAATTAAAACAGGGCAAAACCGAACTAACGTATGGCTTCAGCGAAGGCATGGCCAAAGCTACCCCCGACGAATTAAGAGCCGCCTTCAACCGGATGAATCCGTCCCTATAAGCAACGTATGCTTTTTTGAACAGTCTGTCAAAACCAGTGTCCTGGTAATGTCAGACTATTTGTTTTCCGGGCAGATAATCGTGTACAAATTGTCGAACGGGAAGTCCCTATATTTGCGCGTCAATAGCCGGTTGGGTACGTCCATCGACTCGCTAAACTAAACGTGTATCATTCACCAAATAACATCATAATGACAGAATCTGCAGATATCGGCCTGATTGGTCTTGCCGTAATGGGTGAAAACCTGGTGCTCAACATGGAGAGCAAAGGGTATACCGTAGCCGTTTTCAATCGTACGGTTGAGAAAGTCGACCATTTTATGCATGGACGAGGGGCTGGAAAAAACTTCATCGGTGCTCATTCGATTGAGGAACTGGTCGCTTCGCTGAAACGTCCTCGCAAGGTGATGATGCTGGTAAAAGCCGGACAGCCCGTGGATGATTTTATCGAGCAGATCATTCCGCATCTGGAACCGGGCGATATTATCATTGATGGCGGTAACTCGTATTTCCCGGATACCATCCGTCGGACCAAATATGTTGAAAGTAAAGGGTTGCTCTACATCGGAACTGGTGTTTCGGGCGGAGAGATCGGCGCGTTAACTGGCCCGTCCATGATGCCGGGAGGAAGTGTAGCCGCCTGGCCTTTCGTGAAAGAGATTTTTCAGTCGATTGCCGCTAAAGTGGACGACGGTACGCCCTGTTGCGACTGGGTTGGCAGTGATGGCGCTGGTCACTTTGTCAAGATGGTGCACAACGGTATCGAGTATGGCGATATGCAGATTATCGGCGAGGCTTATCAGGTCATGAAAGACTTGCTGGGTCTGAGTGCCGACGAAATGCATGAAGTCTTCAAGAAATGGAATACCGAAGAGCTGGATTCCTACCTGATCGAAATTACGGCCGACATCATGGCGTACAAGGATGAGGACGGCACGCCGATGGTCGATAAAATTCTTGATACAGCCGGACAAAAAGGGACGGGTAAATGGACCGGAACGGCTGCGTTGGATGAAGGTATTCCGCTTACGCTGATCGGTGAATCGGTATTTGCCCGGTTCCTGTCGGCGCAAAAAGACCTGCGTGTAGCGGCCTCAAAAGTGATTAGCGGCCCCAAAGCCGAATTTACGGGTGATAAGGCGCAACTGCTCGATGATTTGAAAATGGCCTTATACGGTGCTAAAATCATCTCGTATGCACAGGGCTATAACCTGTTTATGGCAGCAGCAAAACAATACAAATGGCAACTGAACTACGGCGATATTGCCCTGATGTGGCGCGGTGGTTGTATTATCCGCTCGGCGTTCCTGGGCGACATCAAAAAAGCCTTTGATAAAAATCCCGAACTCCCGCACCTGCTGCTCGACGATTTCTTCAAAGATAAGATCGAAGCGGCACAGGCTGGCTGGCGTCGGGTATGTGCCGCTGCGCTGAGCAATGGTATTCCCGCTCCGGCGCTTACCTCGGCATTATGCTATCTGGATGGTTTCCGCAGCGAATGGCTACCGGCTAACCTGTTGCAAGCCCAGCGCGACTACTTTGGCGCTCATACCTACGAACGGATCGACAAACCACGCGGTCAGTTTTTCCATACTAACTGGACGGGTGAAGGGGGGGACACCGTCTCGACGGCTTACAATAACTAATTCGCTATACGTATAAATAGAACGCGGATCTTTATGATTCTTATGATTTACACTGATCATAAGAATCATAAAGATCCGCGTTCTATTTTTTCAGACTAAACGAGTTGGTAATTCATCAGCACAATGACACAACTAAATGAATAATGTACAATGAAGAATGAAAACGGGGCAAATTAACTGGCCTTCATTATCCATTGTACATTATCCATTATCCATTATCCATTATTCATTTTTTAATCTTATTCTCAAGCAGGAACACGCCGTTTTTGTTAGCGACAATGATGTCGGGTTTTTTGTCGCCGTTCATGTCGTGCACCGTAACGTTCAGGCCCGAGCCTGAATCAGTGTCGATAACGTGCTCCTTATAGTACGGCTCTTTGCCGGGTGTGAATTCGAACCACATCAGAATGGCCGGGTCGCTGTCGCCGGGGTCGCGACCGTGGTGCGCCAGAAATCGCTTGCCGGTGATGTAATCCTTCCGGCCATCGCCATTCAGATCGGCCATGATAGACGAATGGGTTTGGGCGGTCGTGTTGCTCATCAGATGCGTTTTGAAATTGATCTGCCCCTGTTCGTCGGTGATCTGTTCATGCCACCACACACCCAGCGCGTGAGCCGACGCACTGACAACATCGGCCTTTCCGTCGCCATTGACATCCAGTATCTGCATGTGGGAGCAGGGCTCGCCCAGATTAGCCGGATGAAAGACCCAATCACCGGATTTTTTGTCCGCTTTCCCTTCAAACCATCCTTCGCGGATCACTACATCGTTGAAGCCGTCTTTGTTGATGTCGCCGAAGCCAATGCCGTGCGAGAAAATTTCAGTGCCCGGTACATTCTCTTTGCTGAGAGGGTAGCGTATCCATTCGGTTTCGCCGGGTTTGGATGGCGCTTTCAGCCAAACGATCTGCTTTTTATCCTTATCGCCACACAGAATATCGAGCCGTCCGTCGCCGTCGATGTCGATAAAACCGGGCGACTCGTTGGCAATTCCCATTGAGTTTGCCAGTATGTGCTTTTTCCATTCTCCTGATGCATTGTTCTTCGGATTCTCGAACCAGAAGCCGGGTTTGCCGGGAAAGTCGATAATGACCACATCGTCCCAGCCATCCTGATTGACATCCATGCCCATATTGAGGAACGAATCGCTGTACTCCTTGCGCGGATCGTATGTACGGGAAGGAGCCATTTCGTGACGGGTCCAGTTGGGCGCTTCGAACCAGTAATACCCGGCCACGATGTCCATTTTGCCATCCTTGTTCAGGTCAGCCACGGCGGCCCCTTCTGAAATGAAGTCGCGGGTCAGCGTTGTCTTTTTAAAATTGCCTTCGGGAACAGCCTGTTTGGTAGCGCGTTCGGTGCTGGTGGCTGCGGCCTGTTGCTCCCGAACTTTTAACAGCGTTTTATCCTGACTGTAGGCATTAGTTAGCCAGTAGCAAAGCAGGGTTCCGCTAAGTATGATTTTCGTTTTCATAAATTCATCGATTATAGACCACAGATTTTTATGATCGATATGATTTACACAGATCATAATTAATCATAAGAATCATAAAAATCTGCGTTCTATCTGTCTAAAACTATTCGCCCAATACTTTGGCAATTAACGCCTGAATTTCGTGGCTCTCGTGTGAGTGATCAAGCTTACCAACGCGGTCGTTAAACTCTTTCAGCAATTTCTTCGAATCGTCGGTGTTGATAGCCCCGATCCGCTGAATCATGTAGTTCAGATGCTTTGGCATTTTCGATTTCTGCGCCAGATCCAGCGCCCGTTTCATGTCGACAGCGGCCAGCGGTTCGGCGGCATACCACAGCATGAGCGGCTGGTTGTGGTCGTCTTTATCCTGTGCTTTCTGAACCAATGCATCTAGTACATCCCAACGCTGCGCCGGTTCCAGTCGACCCATTGCCGAAGCCAGATACATCCGAACCATTGCCGAATTGTCGTTTTGGGCCATGATCGCAAACTGCTTCAACGCTTCGGGTGATACCTGCTTGTCCTCAGCCAGCAACTGAATGGCCCAGCTTCTGACGTATTCGCTTTCATTCGACAGCAGATCGGTCAACTCCTTGTCTGTAATGCCTTTGGTCACGTGTAAGGCCCAGAGTGCGCGAAGCTTACGGGTTGGGTCGGGATTTTGCGCCAGAATTTCCTTTAGGGCTTTATGGACTTTCTTGTTCGGGCCACGTTCCTGTAAAATGGCTCGGGCCTGGCGCACGTACCAGTCGTTCGGGTTGAGTTGAGCTTTCACCAGATCCATGTCCGAGACTTTCCGCAAATCGACCTGCACCCATTTGTCGTTATCGTGGGAAAGCTTGAAAATCCGGCCCATCGTTTTGTCGTGCACGTCGGGATTTGGGCTGTGGCACTGGTTTTTATCGTACCAGTCAATCACCCAGACCGAGCCGCTGGCATCGTATTTAAAATTCAGCCACTGCGACCACGAATCGTTCATGACAATGAAATCGGGCTTGTGCGTCACCGAATAGCCCGTTCCCGCCCGCTCAGGGTGATCGTGGTTAAAGCGGGCCCCGTTGATGTTGTTCATGAAAATATCGTTCCGATACTCCTGTGGCCAGCTATTGCCGAGGTAGATCATAGCACCCGAATGGGCATGACCACCACCCGCCGAGGCCGACCGGAAATTGCCTGCGTGAGGGCCACGCTCACCCACCCAGTGCACATGATCGGCGTGGGTTTTGATGTCGTCGTAGGTGTAGGGGTTAAAGTGTTTTCCGGCCTGCCGCTGGTAGCGCCCGCCCTGAATCATGTGGTACATGTGCGGAATTACACAGGCCGTGATGAACGCATGGCCGTAATCGTTGAAATCGAGCCCCCAGGGATTGCTGGTTCCTTCGGCAAATAGTTCGAACTGGTGGTTGGTTGGATGAAACCGCCAGACACCCGCGTTCAGCTTGGTTCGCTCCGAATCGGGTGCTCCCGGTTTGCCAACGTTGGAGTGGGTAAAGACGCCGTGGGTTCCATACAACCAGCCATCGGGCCCGAAGCGCAGGCTGTTGAGCGTTTCGTGCGTGTCTTCAAGTCCCCAGCCGTCGAGCATTTTTTGGGGTGGTCCCAGCGGTTTGTCGGTTTTAAAATCAGCCGGAATAAACAGCAGATAGGGGGCCGCGCCAACCCACACACCACCCATGCCCACTTCCATACCACTCACCAGATTCAGTCCTTCGATGAACACTTTCTTGCTGTCGAGGGTGCCGTCGCCGTTGGTATCTTCAAAAATGTAAATCTTGTCGCGGCCTTGGCCTTCGGGAGCCGGAACGGGATAGGTGTGCGATTCGACCACCCAAAGCCGACCACGCCAGTCGACGGTAAAGCAAATCGGTTTGACAATATCGGGTTCCGAAGACGCCAGCGTCATTTTGAAGCCGTTAGGCAGGGTCATGGCCTGAGCCGCTTTGATGCCCGAAAGTCCGGCGTTCAGGACGGGGTCGAGTGGGGGCAGAATGATGATGTCCTTCTGTTTCAGTTCGTTCGGGAATGTTGGGCGCGTGGCATAGAACTGAAAATCATCGAAATTGATGTGCGCCCACTTGTCGTGCGGTATGTACGGAATCTGCGAAATGCCGGTTTCGTTGTCGACAATGCGGATGTAAATGTCCTGATTAAGGTACGGTTGCAGGTCGACTACGACGGGTTGGAGCGTAGCGCGACCCTGGCCGGTGCTGTGAAAAATAACCTTATCGGTGCTGGTCTGTACGATTTCGACGCGGGTATCCTGCAAGGCGCCCCCCGACACTTTAAAGGCCGCAAACGGCTGGGTGACGGTAAAAGGTACCGACGTTAGTGTACCCGTTTGCCTGGCGTTGGCTGTACCGCCACTGCTCAGGAAATACTTACCGTCGAAACCGATGTGCATATCTTTTTCGTGAACCGGCGAAGGGTCGTCCTGGGCGAAAACTGGATTAGAAAAGGCATCACCGGTGGCCTTCCAGTCTTTCAGGGTGCCAGTTTCAAAGTTCAGGTTGAGCGGCTGGCCGTTTTTCATTGGTGTCTGTCCGGCCACGGTGGCATCGGAAATGGGGCCTTCAACGACCTCAAAATTGCCGACCATGCCAGCCACCCGGTGGCCCGGAACGGTGCAGTAGTACGTATCGCTTTTATCGGCTTTGAAGATGATGCTGGCTTTGGTCCCTTTTTCCTGAAGAGTTTTGCTCTTAATGCCCAGCTTTTCGAGGGCAATATCGTGCGTCATTAACTCGCCGTTGGTGATGGTGATGCGCACCCGATCGCCCTTGCTGGCTTTCAGGGTTGGATTCCGGGCGCCATCCTTCGCAAAGAAGCCGAGCATGGTTGCTTCCAGTGCGTACTCCCGGTCGACCTTTGTCGTGTCCTGAGCAACAGGTTTGGTTTTGGATGATTGGGACAGAACAACTGTTGCAGAAGCTAAGAAAGTAACAACCGTTAACGGTATAAGATGACGGAGATTAGGCATAGGAATAGGTTTTTATTTTTCTGACACGATTAACAGTATTTTCATGATGAACCTGTTTAAACTTTTATTTCAATTGCTTTTTGTCATCCCGAGGAAGGAGGGATCTTTGGTATGAGCAAGAACATTGGCTATTTATCGAAGATCCCTCGTTCCTCGGGATGACAAAGCACTCAATACTAGTCGATTAGAAAAAGCTTAAACAGCCTCCTTGTCAATCCTATTAATCCTGTTAGAAAGAAGATTATAACTCATTTATTGTCAGATCTCTAAATTCAACCTGCGCTACGCCACCACTGTGAATCTGGACGGCAATAACGCCCTTCTTCGGGATTTTGCTGTCCTGCTCTATATAGTCGCAGGTTTTTACGCCATTAATATACAGTTCGTGATGGTTGCCTTTGCAGCGGATGATGTAGCTGTTCCAGCCGTCTTCTTTCAGAATGTGCTTGAGCGTTCGTAAATCACCGCCAACAAGTTTCTCCCGGCGGTGTTCATCGTACAGGTCGCCCCAGTAGCCATTGCCAATATCAGCCTGATAACCAATGATTTTAGTTCCTTCAATAATCGACCGGTATTGGATTCCGCTGTTGATCATGCCTGTTTTAGGGTCACCGTATAGCCGGAACAGGCAGCGGAATTCAAAGTCGCCATACTCTTTCAGCGTGTGCAGATACGTATTTTCCGGTATTTTTTTTATGCCATCACCACTGTGAATCACGCTGTCTTTTACCGACCACCAGCTTGCCTGCGCCGGATCGACAGTTTTCCAGCCATTCAGCGTTTTGCCGTCAAATAACGATACCGCTTTTACTGTCGACTGTGCAAACAATGAAAAATAGCTAAGAAGCAGTAGTATTGAGGTAATCCATGTGCGTTGAAATTGCCTGGGTAAATCTTGTAAGGAAAAACGGTGAGACCAGTTTGAATTCATACTGTCGAGGTTTAGGTGACGTCTAATTTACTAAAGCAACAGGTACCCGTAAAACTCCCTATTCGTACGAAAGAAAATGACCGAATTTGTTAATCGATTAAGCTGATCTGAAATTAATTGGAAGAGCTAGTTGGGGCAATGTTTTTAGTTGATGTTGTCAGAGCTATTGATCGGAAAAGTTTTACAATTGATCCTGGCTGTAACAAGCGAAAAAGATAACAGTTATTCAATTACACTTGTCATGCAAAAATCATCATCCATGAATAAAGTAGACCAATGCTGGATCGTAGTTGCTTCGAAAGACCACGTCATGCGGGGTGTTTCGGGAGGATTTATGCAGGCTAATCACGGAAAAAAAGCCCCGCTGCAACGGACCAAGCCCGGCGACTGGGTAATATTTTATTCCCCAAAGCAGGTGCTGGAGCAGGAGGAAAAGTGCCAGTCGTTTACCGCCATCGGGCAAATAACCGATGGGGCGATTTATCAGGTTACCCTAACCGACGATTTTGCTCCGTTCCGGCGTAATGTCCGGTTCTATGATTGTCAGGAAGCGTTAATACTGCCACTCATCAACGATCTTAATTTTATTCAGAACAAGAAATCCTGGGGCTATCCGTTTCGCGTCGGCTTTTTTGAAATCGGTCAACAGGATTTCGACCTGATTCGCAACCAAATGCTCAACGATACGCATGAAAACCACTGAAAATGCATCCGCTTTCCGGCATCAACAAGTCGAGGTAGAAGGGGTGTCGCTACACGTTGTTTCAAATGCTCAGGAAAATAAACCGGCCGTGCTGTTTCTGCATGGATTCCCCGAAAACTGGCAGTCTTTTGACGCGATCATGGCAGGTCTTCAGAACGACTTTCATGTACTGGCACTCGACCTGCCCGGTATTGGTCAGTCGGGGAAAATTGACGCCAATGACAAAAAGACAATTGCCCGATATGTGAAAGGCGTGATCGATGCGCTGGGCCTGAAAGGCGTAACGTTGGTCGGGCACGATGTCGGCGGTATGATTACGTACGCGTATGTGCACACCTACCCGAACGAGCTGGAAAAAGCGGTTATCATGAACGTAGCCGTTCCGGCCATCGATCCATGGGCGCAGGTCAAGCAGAATCCGAATGTCTGGCATTTTCGGTTCAACACCATTCCCGACCTGCCCGAAACGCTGGTAATGGATCGCCAGCGCCCCTTTTTCGATTATTTCTTCAATACCATATCGGCGCAACCAGACAAGATTACGGAGCAGGCCCGAAACACCTATGCCGAAGCCTACGCGGGTTACGATGCTCTGCACACGGCCTTCGAATGGTACCGAACCTTTGCCCAGGATGAGAAAGACAACGAAGCCACAAAGGGCCAGACCATCACCACGCCGGTGCTGTACCTCCGGGGTGAACGTGAATACGGGAATATGGACGAGTACCTGAATGGATTTCGCAGTGGTGGTCTAACCAACGTACAGGGACAAGTAATTCGGGGCAGCGGCCATTACGCCCCCGACGAAGCCCCCGATGACGTAGTGGGACTATTAAGGGAGTTTTTGAGATAGGTAGATTAACCCCTCAGACGCTGTTCGAGTTGCATTTACGGCTGCTTTCTGTGATGTCGGATTCGTCAATCCGACATCGTGAGGTTTCTTAAAACCTCGTGAGTCGCCTAAACGAGGTTTTAAGAAACCTCACTGGTCAGGTTGAAGAACCTGACCTCACGAACTTTCTAAAATTGTCCCCGACCCAGGCCCTCTTCTGCAACTAACTGTTTTTACACGGACAAGGAAATAATTAAAAAAAATCTTTAAATCGACTAAGGGATAAAGCTGAATTTTTGGACTTAGTAGTATGCAGGTTACCTCTATCTGCCTTGATCTATGTCCGAAAATCTACCTGGTCGATCCAACGCTCCCAATCCGTTTCATAAACCGGAGGCTGAGCCGGTGGTTATGGACGCCGAATTCCTGATTCGGCAAACGTTTGAAACCGATGCCCGTCGCGGTTACGAACTACTGTTTCGGCGCTATTACCGGGCGTTGTGCAGTCAGGCCGTTCGGTTTGTGCATTCGCGTACGATAGCCGAAGACCTGGTGAGCGAGGTGTTTTTCAGCTTCTGGAAAAATCAGGTACATCAGCATATTACCACTACCTATCAGGCGTATCTGTATTCGGCGGTGCGAAAACGTGCCTATACGTATCTCCGTCAGGAATTTCAGCAGGAATCAATTCCGGCGGTTGAAACCGAGGAGGCCGATACCGTATCGGTGCTGAACCCCGAGCAACTGCTGCAATATACTGAGCTTTATCAGCGGATCGAAAAAACGGTTCGTGCCCTACCACCGCAATGTCAGCGCGTGTTTGTGATGAGCCGCTTCGAAGGAAAAAAGCATCGCGAAATTGCCGATGAACTTCAGATTTCGCCCAAAACCATCGAAGCTCATCTGAGCCGGGCGCTCTCTCAACTTCGGCAGACACTTCAGTTAGGGCTGTTTTGCTGGCTAACGGCCATTCTCTTTGTTCAACCATCCACTCAACCGAGCCATCCGGCATCGGCGCAAACTGTTGTAACTCAATGAAACCGGCTACTATGAGAGAAACGCTGTTTGAGCACTTTGCAGGACGCTCAACGGCCCTGCAACGAACAATGATTGCCGACTGGCTCCAGGAACCCGCCAATCAGTCGCAATATGTAGCCTGGCTCGACGAATGGGAACAACAGCACTTGCAATACCTCGCCGATGAAGACAGTGCGTTCCAACAACTAACAAGCCGAATCGAATCCTGGGAGCAGCAGCACCAGTCTACTACCGAAGAGGCAGAGCAATCCGTTCGGGTTCGTCCGCTGATAAGCCAGCCTCGGTGGTTGGCTGCGGCTGCCGTTGCTTTGTGTCTGCTGGCGGGAGGATATGCAGGTCGGGAAAAATTGCTGTACAAAACAATGGAAACGGCCTTTGGCGAAACCCGGCAGCTGACTCTTCCCGATGGTTCACAGGTGACGCTCAATGCGCATTCTTCGCTTCGGATTCCAAGGTTTGGCTTTGGCGATAAAACGCGGGCGGTGTGGCTAACGGGCGAAGCGGCCTTTTCAGTCAAACATACGATTACGAATCAGCGCTTTGTGGTGCATACAAACCGGGGGGTTGATGTGGAGGTGCTGGGAACGGAATTTGACGTATATGACCGGCCGGGTGGTACAAAAGTAGTACTGAGCAAGGGGGCTATTCAGCTCAATTATGCCAATGCAGCCAAACCCGTTCGGCAACTGAAACTGAAGCCGGGCGATGCCGTAAGTGTCGATCCGGCCGGGCATTTAACCCAGACCCATACGGTCGAGCCTGAGATCAGTACTGCCTGGCTCAATCACCGATTTGTGTTCAAGAGTACGTCTGTCCGTGAAATTGCTCAACTCCTTCGCGATACATATAACCTACGTGTGGAGCTGAAAAATCCGAATTTAGCCAGCCGCACTGTTACGGGTTCTTTTCAGGCAAACAACGCCGACGAGTTTCTGCAAGTGGTGGCCGAACTGCTGGAGATCAACTACAAGCAGAAAGACAATACCGTTACTTTTTTCGAATAACCTACTGACTTCCTTACTCTTACTACCTAGTTACCTATGCGTTCACATATAACCACCACTGTACTGCATGGCTTGCTGGTAGGTTTGGTGCTGGGCGGTCCACAGCCCGCCAGTAGCCAGACCATTGCCATGGCCCGACAACAGACACGCACAGCAGCGACTGCCCCGATCGTTGTGACCCGTCGACTGGCCGATGTGCTGAGCGATCTGAAAAGCCGGTACCAAACGGACATTTTATTCGAAGATCGGACCATCGCCAACCTGACTGTTCCGGCCGATATTCTGACCGGAAGTACATCGCTCGAAAATGCCCTGAGTCGTGTGTTGAAGCCGTTTAACCTGCGTTATAAACAGGTGAAACCCGGCACATGGGTGGTGTTGAACCGGAAAATAACGCCCTCATCGGCCGATGCCCGATTTCCCATAACGTCATCGACCGATGAGGGACTGCCCGATACGAATCCGCTGAATACCAGTCCGTCTGTTTCCGCTACGGCGTCGATCATGGTAGCCCCCGAAGATATATCCATCAGCGGAGTTGTTCGGGGAAGCGATAACAACAGTCCATTGCCGGGGGTGAGCGTGGTCGTGAAGGGTACCAACCGGGGCACCACAACCGATGCGAATGGACGCTATCAGCTCAACATCCCTGAACCGGCAGGAGGGACCCGGATTACGCTCGTGTTTTCCTATGTCGGGTATGAAGCGCAGGAAGTGGTGGTCAACAACCAGTCTGAGATCAATGTCCAGCTAAAGGAAAACAACCAGTCCCTCAATGAGGTGGTCGTGGTGGGCTATGGTACAGTTCGGAAAAGCGATCTAACCGGCTCGGTGACATCGCTGAAAGCGCAGGACTTAACCCGAGGAACGAACGTGAACCTACAGCAGACACTGATAGGCCGGTCGCCGGGGGTGCAGATTTACCAGAAAAGCGGTGAACCCGGCGCTACCATGAGCGTACAGATTCGGGGTATAACCTCCATTACGGGTAACAATGATCCTCTGTACGTCGTGGATGGCTTGCCTGTCAACGACGGTACGGCCATTGGGTCAGCTAGTGCCGGAGGAACCACCAGCAATCCGAACAACCGGACACCGTTGAACAGCCTGAATCCGTCTGATATTGAGTCGATTGAAATTCTGAAAGATGCGTCGGCGTCGGCCATCTACGGGTCACGGGGGGCCAACGGGGTCGTGATCATCACGACCAAAAAAGGCAAGGATGGCAAGCTGAAAGTAGAGTACAATGGTACCTATGGTGTACAGAAAGTAGCCCATACCCAGCGGTTTATGACGGGCGATGAGTACACGAAGGCGATTAACGAAATCATCGATCTGGGTAAGCTAAGTACGCCCAAAGTGACGGGGCCTAATGCCAATACAGACTGGCAGGGACTGCTCCTGCGCGACGCGCCTATCCAGTCGCACGACCTATCGTTTAGCGGAGCCGGGGGCAATACCAAATACTACATCTCGGTTGGGTACTTCAATCAGGATGGGATCATGCTGAAATCGGGCACGCGTCGGTACAATGCCCGCATGAACCTGGAAAATGGCGTAGCGCTTAAATACAACGTAGGGATCAGCCTGACAACTTCCTATACCCGCGACTATTACAACGCGACCGGGGTAGGTTTAAACGACAACGCCAGTGCCTTGTATATGGCGCAGAACTACGACCCAACAGCACCTCCGTATAATGCCGACGGCTCGTTTTATCGCTCTCCCTTAATGGCTCCGATGGACAATCCGCTGGCTGTTATCAATGGGCAGTACGGCATGGGTGACACCTACCGAACCTTCGGAAACATTTATGCCGAGTACTTCCTGATGCCTTCGCTATCGGCCAAAGTGCGGGTTGGCGTTGACCTGAACGATAACCAGCGGTATTTCTGGATTGACCCGACAACCTTAACCGGGCTGTCGTACAATGGGTATGCCGACGTGCGCGATGGAAAACGAGGCTACTACTTGGCCGAAGGAACGCTGAATTTCAACAAGGAATTTAAGAACCACCGCATTGTTGCCGTTATTGGGTCTACCTACGAACGGTATACATCCAGCACGCTGATCGCCAACTCCCGTTCGTTTGCGCTGCCCGACCTGACGTTCGATGCGCTGGGCACTGGCGACAATACACTGAATGGGGTAGGGAGCGGACGTCAGGAAAACAAACTGGTTTCGTTTCTGGGGCGGGTCAACTACTCGTTTATGGGTAAATACCTGGTTACGGCGTCGCTCCGGGCCGATGGCTCTGCTCGTTTCGGACCGAATAAGCAGTTTGGATATTTCCCATCGGCGGCTGTGGCCTGGCGGATACAGGATGAAGATTTCCTGAAAAACAGCCGGACGATCAGCGAGTTGAAATTACGGGCCAGTTATGGCGCTACGGGCAACCAGCCAACAGCCAACTACCTCTATTTTTCGACCTTTTCGGCCGGACGCAATGCGGTGTTCAATGGCACCAAAGTCAGTTCACTGCAACCATCGCGCAGTGCCAATCCCGATTTGCAGTGGGAGTCGGCGGTTCAGGCCGATATAGGTATCGATTTTGGGTTTTTCAACGGGCGGCTGAGCGGTAGTTTAGATTACTACAACCGTAAGACCTCCAATCTCTTATACGACATTCCGCAACCGGCCAGCACCGGCTTTGGGAGCCGCACTGAGAATGTAGGCAGTATGCGGAACACCGGCCTGGAGTTTGCCCTGAAAGGCGTTGTCCTGAACAAATCAGCGCTGAAACTGGATGCTGGTTTCAATATTACGACGCTGAAAAACCGGGTATTAAGTCTGGGTAATGTGAGCCAGTCAATCGGGTCGGGGCCGGGTAGTATTGGTCAGGTCAGCATCCTGAAACCGGGCGAATCCATTGGGTCGTTCTACGGCTATCTGGTTGACGGTGTATGGCAAACGGGCGATGATTTCGGTCAGGCACAAACTGGCGTTCGGCCCGGCGACCTGAAATACCGCGATCTGGATGGGAATAAAGTTATCAACGCCAGCGACCGGGTGATACTGGGTAAATCGCTGCCTGATTTTTACTACGGATTTAATACAAGCCTGTCCTATAAAGCGCTTGTGCTGGACGTGTTCTTTGAAGGGTCGCAGGGGGCAAAGATGCTGAACAGCAGTCTGGTCGATTCGTACTATCCGGTCGATTATCGGCGGAACAAACTGGCCGAACCATACCTGAACCGCTGGACACCCACTAATCCGACCAACGACTACCCGTCGTTCCTGCCCAACGACGTGCAGGGGCAACGGCAGGTGACCAACAAGACGGTCGAAGACGCGTCGTATTTACGTCTACAGGCCATTCGGGTTTCGTACAAATTGCCACTGCTAAAAAATCGATACATCAGCAGTGCATCGGTATTTGTAAACGGGCAAAACCTGGCCACCTTCACGAAGTATTCCGGTGCTGATCCAGCTGCGAATGCGCTGGGTGACAATATTTTACGGATCGATTATAATACCTACCCGTTAACCCGAACCTTTACCGGTGGTCTGAATCTCCAGTTCTGATGCTGAAACCCGTATTCGTTCGTCATCTCCTTGACTAATCATGAAAAAGACGTTCAATTATATACTTCTGACCAGTTGCCTGCTGGCGCTTGGGGCCTGCGAAAGTGCGCTGGAGGTAACGCCAAAGTCTGAATTTTCACCGGGCAACGTCCTGACATCCGAAAGTGGCATCAAGTCGCTGCTGTTCTCGGCCTATGCCCAGGAGCAAACCCAGACCAACTCCCGCTTCGTTATCAACGATTCGGAAGTATCTACGGATGTGGGATTTAACACGGGCGGAGCCGAAAATGGCCAGCTGATCACCTTGGTTAATTTCACCTGGGACCCCTCGCTGGGTACGTTCAATGACGACATGTGGGGACCAAACTACCGATCTATTCGCGATGCCAACGGGGTAATTGAAAACATTGCCAACGTGAATACCAGCGACGCCAATAAAAAGCTGTACAGGGCCGAAGCGCGGGTACTTCGGGCGCAGGCGTATGCGAATCTGTACAGTTTCTTCGGGCCCGTTCCGCTTCGTACATCAACCACCCAGCCTGGTCAGTTAGCTCGTGCCACCGACGCCGAAATGCTGAATTTCATCGAAACAGAATTGACACAATCCATCCTCGATTTACCCGACCCCGGTAAGGAAGAAGCCTACGGGCGCTTGAATAAGGGAAATGCCAGCGGGATTCTGGCTAAGTTTCTCCTGAACACCAAGCAATGGCAGAAAGCCGCCGATGCCGCCAAAGCCGTTATCGATTTGAATTACTATTCACTGAATCCGAACTACGTAAACCTGTTTCGGATCGAAAACGAAGGCAGCAGTAACCGCGAGATGTTGCTGGCGCTGCAATGCCGCACCGAAGATCCGTTTGGCAACTGGTATCAGGCTGGCGCGTTGCCACCTGCCTACAAAAGCAGTCCACAGTTCCCGAACTACGTCTACAAATCGACCATGTCCAACTTCGCAACGCAATATCGGTTACGTACGGCGTTCACGAGCAGTTTTGCGCCCAACGACAAACGCCTTCAGCTCATCTGTACCAGCTACGTGAACAACAGCGACCAGACGGTTGATCTGTCGACGGGGGACAATGCCCGCAGCTTTAAATACTGGGATAACAATACTGTTGGCAATAACAGCGGTACCGATGTGCCGGTCATTCGCTATGCCGATATTCTGCTGACTCGGGCCGAAGCTCTGAATGAGTTGAACGGGCCAACGACAGAAGCATTTGCGTTGATCAATCAAGTGCGTACCCGTGCCGGAATCGCAAACCTGACGGCAGCCGATACACCAACCAAGGAGGCTTTCCGAACTGCGATTTTCAAAGAACGGGGCTGGGAGTTTTATTCAGAAGGCAAACGCCGGGAAGACCTTATTCGTCAGGGAACCTTTATCTCGCTGGCGCAGGCTCGGGGCGTTACCAATGCCAAACCTGAGCGGGTGCTGTTCCCCATTCCGCAGGTAGAGATCGACGCCAACAAACTCTGTGTGCAAAACCCTGGCTACTAAACGGATTGTCATTGAGTAGTCATTAAATGGTCATTATTTGTCATTCGTAGAATGTCCTGAAACGACAATAAATAACTACGAATGACCACAAAATAACCAGCAATGACCATCTTATGACTACTGAATGACTACAAAAAATATGAAGCGAGTATTAACAATTGTGCTGTGTTTGGTTGTGGGAGTAAACCTACAGGCACAAACCAAATGGAGTACTGAAAAAGCAGCTCAGTGGTATCAGAAACAGGGCTGGGTGCGTGGCTGTAATTTTCAGCCCAGTACGGCCATCAACCAGTTGGAAATGTTTCAGGCCGCTTCCTTCGACCCGCAAACCATCGACAGGGAACTGGGTTGGGCTGAGGGGCTGGGCCTGAACGTAATGCGCGTTTTTCTGCACCATGTGGCCTGGACATCCGACCCCAGTGGTTTCAAGAACCGATTGAATCAATACCTCCAGATTTCGCAGAAGCACGGTATCAAAACCATGTTTGTGTTTTTCGATGATTGCTGGAACGACGAATATCACCCCGGTAAGCAGCCGGAGCCCAAAGTGGGGATTCACAACAGCGGCTGGGTGCGCGACCCCGGTACCATGATCCTGAACCACCCCGACAGCCTGCCCATGCTCGAAAAGTATGTGAAAGACATAATGACTACGTTCAAAAATGACGATCGTATTCTGCTTTGGGACTTGTATAATGAACCCGGCAACAACCAGTATTTCGGGAAAAGTCTGCCGTTGGTAAAAGCTGTTTTTAGTTGGGCGCGGGCTGTAAATCCATCACAACCGATCAGCGTGGGTGTGTGGAGCTGGGGGGATAAGTTTTCTGAACTGAATAAATTCCAACTGGAAAACTCCGACATCATCACCTACCATCAGTACGGCTATATCGACAAACACAGGAAGATTATCAGCGATCTGCGTCAACATAACCGACCGCTGATCTGTACCGAGTATATGGCTCGTCGGAACGGTAGCTTATTCCAGACAATTATGCCAATATTGAAACAGGAAAACATAGGAGCCATCAACTGGGGGTTTGTGGCTGGTAAAACCAATACTATCTATGCCTGGTCGACGCCGATGCCGGATGGTAAAGAACCTGATCTGTGGTTTCATGACATCTACCGGAAAGATGGAAGCGCCTTCAGCGACGACGAAATCACGACCATTAAATCCCTAACCGGGAAAAAATAATTATAGGACTTTCGCATAGAGCCGTGCCACGGTTACTAAGCAATCATGAAGAACCGTGGTACGGCTCTATGCGAAAGTCCTAAACTAGTTTCTAACCACTCATCTGTATGAAAAAAGGCCTGATTCTGGTGCCCATCGTACTACTAGCCACAGTCTCGCTTGTTCTGTTCAGCGGATTCGAGACAAAACGCCCGGATGCCCAACAGCCGCTAGCTGCTCGTAAGCCAAACATCATTGTGATCATGGCCGATGATATGGGCTTTTCGGATTTAGGGTGCTACGGGGGAGAAATCCAGACGCCCAACCTCGATTATCTGGCTAGCAACGGCATTCGGTATACGCAGTTTTACAATACCTCACGCTGCTGTCCGACGCGGGCGGCATTGCTGACGGGACTGTACAACCAGCAGGCAGGCATTGGTAAAATGACCGATGCCGAAGATGAACCCGGTTACCGCGGGCACCTGACCGAGAATACCGTGACGCTGGCCGAAGTGCTGAAAACCGCCGGTTACCGAACCGCCATGACGGGCAAGTGGCACGTGTCGAACACCACGGTACAGAAAGATCCAAAGGAGCAATTGGCCTGGCTGAACCATCATAAAGATTACGGGGATTTTGCCCCGCTCGACCAATACCCAACCAGCCGGGGATTCGACAAGTACTTTGGCAACATCTGGGGCGTAGTCGATTTCTTTGATCCGTTCAGTCTGGTTAGCGGGACAAAACCCATTAAACAGGTACCTAAAAATTACTACCATACCGATGCCATCAACGACACGACGGTTGCTTACATTAACGAATACGGAAAGTCGTCAGCCCCGTTTTTTATCTACGTAGCCGAAACCGCTCCGCACTGGCCGCTGATGGCCCTGCCCGAAGATATTGCCAAATATAAAGACACCTACAAAGTAGGGTGGGAGGCTATCCGCAAAGCCCGGTATCAGAAAATGACCAAACTGGGACTGATTGATCCGGCCAAAACACCCCTGTCGAAACGCTGGCAGGACGACCAGACCTGGGAAGCCAACCCAGATAAAGAATGGGATGCGCAGGCGATGGCTGTTCATGCCGCCATGATCGACCGGATGGATCAGGGTATTGGTCGTATCATTAAAGCCCTGCGCGAAACCGGCCAACTGGACAACACGCTGATCCTGTTTCTGTCGGACAACGGAGCCAGCCCCGAAAACTGTGCCGCCTATGGCCCCGGCTTCGACCGGCCGAGCGAAACCCGCGATGGGCGAAAAATTGTGTATGACCTGAAAAAGCAGATTATGCCAGGGGCTCAAACTTCGTATGCCTCCATTGGGCAGCGTTGGGCTAATGTCGCCAATACACCTTACCAGTACTGGAAAGCAGAGTCGTATGAGGGCGGTGTGCATACCCCACTGGTTGCCTTCTGGCCGGCCGGGATTACCGCCAAAAAAGGAAGCTACAGCGCGCAGGTAGGGCACGTAATGGATTTTATGAACACGTTTGTCGAACTGGCTGGGGCGAAATACCCGGCTACCTACAAAGGCAAAGCCATAACCCCTACGACCGGTATCAGTCTGGTGCCTTCGTTTCAGGGTAAGGCAACCGCCGGGCATGGATCGCTGTTCAATGAGCATTTTGGAGCCCGCTACGCGCGTTCGGGCAACTGGAAACTGGTATCCGCCAGCCGCGACACGACCTGGCATCTGTTCGACCTGGCTACCGACCGAACCGAAACGCAGGACGTTGCCGCTCAGCACCCGGATAAAGTACGACAACTGGCATCTGAATGGCAGCAGTGGGCCAAAACACATCAGGTATTTCCCAAGCCGGGTAAGAAGTGATGCTTGCTTCTTGCTCGGCCGCGATTGTATCGCGGATGCACGAGATTTGCGTCTGCGACGCGTCAATTATTGATTACTAGTCTTTTGCGTCACAGACGCGGACCTCAGTCATCCGCGATTATATCGCGGAGGGGCGCCGATATAACGAATAAACGAATCACCCGTCCGGTGATAGACAAGTAGGTCGGACAACGCCTGACCATACCTGTCTATCACCGGACGGGTGATTCGTTTGTACCTGCTAGCCCAGGAAAGGCTTCACAATCTCCAGTACTTCTTCTTTGGTAAGTGGCTCATCGTAGGCTTCGGTAATGCCTTCCAGCGATACCAGGCCATTCAGGATACCAGCCAGATTGATGCCCTTCTGAACAACGTTGTCCTCCCCTTTGTATACCATTGCGCCTACGGCTGGTGGTAAACCCGACGGACTAGCCAGCGGAATCCAGCCTTTTTGGCCGCGCAGGAACCGAATCCGGGCCGCGTGGGTGGCTTCGGTCGAGTGGATTTGCAGGGCTGTCTCCAGAATAGGTTTCGCATTCATCAGGTTCGGAGCCTGGCCTTTGTAGGCCCGAACGCCTGTATCTTCAAACGCCTGCGAGACGGCCGCAAAGGTTTGAAAATTGCTGAACACATCCGGGAACATGCCTTTGGCTGTAAAGTCGAACTTGGGTTCAGAAATAGCCTTAGAACCCAGCACCTTTTTGAGCAGTTTGACGTGGAGTTCTTCGTGTTGGCGGATGAGCTCGAACGCAGGTTTGTACTGCGAAGGAATCATCGTCAGGTTGGTGCCTACGTCGTAAAAACGATATTCCAGATACTCCAGCGTCAGCGCAAAGTTGAGAACGTCTACTACATTATCGGGCAATGTCATGCCCTGCCCGTAGGCTGTATTGAGGGCTGATGCCAGGATGGTTGGTGCGGCAACGGCCACTGTCTTTTTGGTTAATGCGCTAAACAGTCCGCGACGGGAAACGTGTTCCATCCGTCCGATAAAGTCACCATCAACCTGTTCGAGTTCGTTGAATAGATTTTGTAAGTTCATGAGCTTAGATAGGTTTAGGAGACGGCTGTCGGTAGATTACGACCATCGATTTTTTCAAGGATATACTTTTGGGCTTTAGGCAACACTTCCGATGGCTCCATTTTCATGAACAGGCCGTCCATGACGATGTTATCGCCCGAAAACGCCGTTTGGTTCATGTATTCCATCTCCCGGATGATCGATACATGGCGAGCTTCGAGCGAAACAATTTTACCTGCTACTTTCAGATTTTCGGGATCGGTCAGGTATTTACCACCCCCTGTATACGCGGCTGTACCTACCTCGGCAAACATGCGGGAAGCCTCTAGCACGTCGGTCCGCTGGCGGAAGTTGATGCTGCTGAAATCGAAGGTTAGGTCGGGAATGCCAGCACCACCCAGCGCGGTACGGTAAAATGCCCGGTGAGTGACCTCATGGTTACGCAAGTCCTGGAACAACTGCATTTCCATGGCAGTCATGCCCTGATAAGGATTGGACAGTACAAGCTGATAAAAAGTGGCTTCGAGCTGTTCGAGGACAAAGGCATAGTTCAGAATTCCCAGATCGCCCCCAGGTAGTGTAATGACATCGCCAGGTGCCGCTGCCCGTGCCCCATTTGGACTGACCTGCATATCGGCTGTGGAACAGGCTGATAAAATACCTCCGGTTACCGCTGCGGCCCCGACAGTTCGCAAAAACGATCGCCGTTGGACGGAAATCGTCTCAGGCGCAGTTTGCGTAGAATTGTGCATGTTTTTCATTGAGTAAATAAATAATTGTTAGTACTGGTTGACTTACAATTATTGGGGGCAACAGGTTATGCAAAGTGAGGAAATGGGGCAATCGGTAGTATGCACTACTGGTTGGAAGAATAAAGAATTAATAGATGTTATATAGGACCATTGCCTCACTATTTATTGACGAAGTCCAGAACATGGGGTTGACCTTATAATAAATCTCTATCAACGCGCCAATTGCCAATGATCTTTGTCTATTAAGACTATTTAATTGGTAGATTTTGTTTAACTTTACAGAAGAGCTTTATACAACGTTAATCGAGAAAAACACATGCGGGATAACTTCAAACGAGCCAAAGTGCTGGTGATCGACGACAGTGCTGATCATTGGATGTTGATCAAAAAGGCCATGCAACAGTGCCTGTCAGAGGTGACTCTCGTCCATGTGAGCGATGAGCAACAGACCCTTGATCTGCTTCAGGAATGGAGTACCCAGGAATGGGAGCTTCCTCAGCTTATTCTACAGGATTTATATATCCCAACGCGGGAAGCTGGATGGCAACTGCTGGCGCAGATAAAAGCCATGGGGCCGACCGTGAATCGGATTCCGCTGGTTATGTTCAGTTCGTCAGATAACCAAGATGACATTGAATATGCGTATCAGGCAGGAGTTTCTTCCTATCTGATCAAACCCGTCGAGTATTCAGATTGGGTCGCTTACTTCACTGAATTGCGGGCGTACTGGTGGGAAACCGTTACATTGCCTCCTGTACAGTTTACGATCTATTAAGTAAATCCATCGCTTCCTCTATCGCCTGCTTATAGCCATCCGGGTTGTTTTCATGCACGACACGGTGACGGTCGCGGTTTAAGGGTCCCCATTCGGCGGGGTCGGCTGAGGTGAAAATGATAACGCTGGGCGTACCGCAGGCCACGGCCAGATGAGCCACACCCGTATCGTTACTGATGAGTAAGGCCGTCTTAGTTAGCAAAGCCCCCAACTGACCAAGCGACGTTTGTCCGGCTACGGACACCGATGGAAACGACATGGCCTCCTGAACCGCAGCAACAATTGGAATTTCGGAATGGGTGCCTGTAAACACCACTGCATAACCCTGTTCGGCCAGCCGGTCGGCGACGCGGGCAAACTGGTTCTCGGGCCAGCGCCGACCCGAAATTCCTCCGGCATGAATACACACAAAACGATCCGGGTCAACACCTAGCTGAGTAAGTACCTCCTGCATTTTCTGATAATCACTTTCGGTTGGTGTAAATTCCAGATCAGGCCCCTGTGCGTCGATTCCCAAAAAAGTCATCAGGTCGATGTGCCGAAGCACCTCATGAGCAGGCGATACATACGGCTGAAGCAATCCCGTTTGCCCGGCCCATCGTTCAGAAGGAACATCGGGCAGATAATAGCCAGCTACCAATTTTGCGCCAAACAAAGCCAGCATCGCATTGACGAGCGTTCCATTGCCCTGTACCTGCAACACCACATCCCATTGCCGATCCTGCATCCGGTGTAGGAATTCGACAGTGCGGCCGGGATCTACAGTCTGTTCGGGGAGGCCCGGCCAGCCCGGAAATGGAATAAATTCGTTGAAAATAGCTGGGTATGCCCGTACAAACTCGTCGGCCCAGGGCAGGCTGATCAACGCCAGGTGTGCGTCGGGGAAGGCACGTCGTAAGGCCCGGAAGGCTGGTATAGCACAAAGCAGATCACCCAGTTTGATGGCTCGGAATACGGCAATCGTTTTGGGCGTATAACCCAGCGTTTGTGTCAGCTTGTCCATGTAGAAAGAGCGAAAGAATGAAAGAGCGAAAGAGCGTTTCTCCGGCAGGTATCACTCTTTCACTCTTTCGCTCTTTCGCTGATATTGAATTACCAATACCACGTTTTATAGGTGAATGCACCATGCAAGCGCCAGTATACCGATAGAAATGGCGTGGCTAAGCTTGTCAGTGTGGCATGTTTCAGCGTTTGCCAGTTTGTAGAACGTGAAGGCAGGCGTTCCTGAATAAGCCAGAAGGTCAGGGCCGCCCAGAAGCCTGTTCCTACGATAGCCAGATTCGTATGTCCGGTTCCCAGGGCCAGCAGCCCAGCCAATAACCCAAATACAGAGCCATAATACCGCAGTACAATATCCCGATACGTTGGAATCCGTTGCCGGAATAAGTCGGGATGGCGTTTATAGAGTAGGGCGTCGTAGCGATTTTTGCGTTCGTCGCGTAGGCTGGCATACCAGGGGGCTGGCCGAAGTGGGTGAATAATCAGCGCTTCGGGAGATGTACTGATGGGGATACCCGCTTCCAGAAATTTAAACTGTAAATCACTGTCTTCCCGCCAGGCACTATCAAACTGCTCATCGAATCCACCAACCTGATCCAGCGCTGACCGTCGGCAAAACAGATTAGCCGTAACAAATTCGGCGGTTTCGAGCAAAGCGGCTGTACGGTCGTAATGCGTTGGCTGATCGGGCATTGGCATACGAACGCGTCCGGTTACGACCTGGGCTCCCCGTACCAGAGGAAGCAACCCCGCCAGCAGCCAGGTCGACTTCGGCAAACAGTCGTCATCGGTAAAGGCAATAAAGGGGCTGTTGGTCGTTTGCCATCCCCGATTTCGGGCTGCGGCTGGTCCTCGCCGTTCGGGCTGTTCGAGGTAGCGAACAGGAATGTCTGTTTGCTGGCTTACATGAGCGATGAAATCCGCCACGGCCGTATCCGGTCCATCACTAACAACGGTGATGTCGAACGTGGCCCAGGCGGGGAGTTCCTGTTTCAGAAGAGCATTCAGACAATTTTGCAGAAATGTCAGACGCTGGTAGGTGGGAATGACAACAGTGATTAAGGGTTTCATGGGTCTAAGAGGTTTATAGGATCGTTGGATATAAGCAGTTACGTCAGATAAGTTAAACCAGTCCGACGTTCTGGTGCAAGTGGGTATAGAAGAAACGTATAACATCCGATGTAAAGTCTCTGTTTCTATCGTGCCCTCGAAGTTTATTTATAGTATGGCCCTCATACCCGATTAATGCCCGGCCCCAACGATTCCTCTGACATCATGGCTGGAAAGGATTCTGCCGATTGATTGGTGTTTTTCTCAAGAAAAAAGGAGCCGATGACCAGCGCATCCAGTGGGGATGTCCAGAAAGATTCAACGGCATCGCGAGGGGTACAAACAACAGGCTCTCCACGGGTATTGAATGAGGTATTGATCAGCACAGGAACGCCGGTTTGCTCGGCAAACGCACGGATCAACCGATAATAAGGGCCGTTTTGGGTTTCGTTGACGGTCTGAATACGGGCGGTGCCATCCGTGTGCGTTACGGCCGGAATGGTATCGACCATGTCGGGTCGTACGTCGTTGACAAACAGCATGAACGGTGACTGCCGGGCGTTTAGAAAATAGGTGTCGGCGGCTTCTTCCAGCACAACGGGAGCCACAGGTCTAAACTCTTCCCGGTCTTTCAGATCGTTGAGTCGAGCCTGCATCTCAGCCGGAAACGGAGCGGCAATGATTGAACGCGCCCCTAAGGCTCTGGGACCAAACTCCATACCCTGCTGAAACCAGCCAATCACATTACCAGCTGCCAGATAAGCCGCTACTTCATTGGCTGGATCGGTAAGTCGGCGATACGGCAGTTTCGACCAGCGCAGGAAGGCTTCAATCTCATCATCGGTAAACTGGGGTCCCAGGTACGCATGATTCATCTGATAACGACGTTCGTTCTGGACGAGAGGAGAATCAGAATGTATGGCCCGCTGTTCAACATCCACCCACATGGCCGCGCCTAAAGCCGTTCCGGCATCACCGGCGGCTGGCTGCACCCAAATGTTCTGGAAAGGTCCCTGATCGCGCAGACGGGCATTCATGACGCAGTTGAGGGCCACACCACCGGCCAGACAGAGGGAGTCAGTTTGGGTTTGCTGTTGCAGCCATCGGCAAAGGGTCAGGACGGTTTCTTCCAGCACTAATTGTACGGAATGTGCCAGGTCGAAATGAAACTGGTTAATTGGCCCTCCTTTCTGACGAGCCGGACCAAAGGTCTCTTCCAGATTAAGCGGAGCGATGGTGTAATTGCCACGGGCACCTATCTGAATTAATTTCCGGAAATAAGCGGCATAAACGGGTCGGCCATACGACGCCAGTGCCATGACTTTGTATTCGTCGGACGAATGGAGAAAGCCCAGATACGTGGTCAGTTGTTCGTACAGAAAGCCCAATGAATGCGGTATGTGTACTTCGCCCAGCTCGACCAGATGATTGTCTTCGCCCAGCCAGTAGCTGGTAGTGGCCAGTTCACCTCGACCGTCGAGCACCATGACCGCTGCCCGGCGGTACGGACTGGGTAGAAAGGCACTGGCCGCATGAGCTATGTGGTGATTCACAAAATGCCATTGGTAAGGTCCTTGGGCACTGGCTCCCGTAAATCGACTAGCCAAATGCAAGGGTACACCATCGACCAGATGGCCGGGTGCATTCAGAATGCTGGACAGAAACAGGCCATCGTAGGGATTCTGCCAGCCATTTCGTTCCGTAATATCCTGACTGGGTTTGCCATCCTGATTGGGCTGAAAAGGAATCTCCGTTGTCGGATTCGCCTGGGCCGTGCCCAGAATCAGGCTGGGGTCAAAAGAATAGGCAATATGGTCGACGTCGGTTAGTTGAATACCAGCCGTTTTCAAACAAAAATCAATGGCATTGTAGGGGAGTTCATAAGTCGAAAAGGGAATGGGGCGTTTGCCGTGTTTGACGTGGGTGAAACGTTCTTCTTCGGCGGCTGCCAGTACGATACCATCTTTTACCAGAGTAGCAGCTGGATCGTGAAAAGCGGCATTGATTCCTAACGTGTACATATTTTGAAGGAGTTGATTCGTAATGTATTTTCGATACTATTCAGGTTGGGCAGAAGAGTGGCTCGACAGTTCGTTTGCATTAACCGATTCGTCGAGTAAGCTAAGCACTGCCTGTACAATAGCATCAGGGGAGGCATCAGACGGAAACCCATCGGGAAATTGCTGAAGCAGGACATTCCGCGACCGAATGGCTGCCGGTACGTCGAAGTAGAGCACTCGATTAGGTACTCGCCAGGGGGTATGCTGCGGATTGGTTTTGGCGTACAGCACCACGACGGGGGTACCGACAGCAGCCGCGATATGAACAGGCCCTGTGTTGTTCGCAACAAGTATGGGCGCGTCGGCGATCAGGGCAATCAACTGTCCCAAGTTCAGTTGCCCCGCCAGATTGATGGCCTGTCCACCAAGTTCCTGCTGGATAACGTCGATCAGTGGTTGTTCCGACGGGCTGCCTGTCAGGACGGCCTGATAGCCAGCCGTTCGGACCAGCCGTTTAGCGGCTTTGGCAAATTCGTCGGCAGGATACCGTCGCCGGGCTTCGCTGACACCCGGATGCAGCACAAACCAGGGACGAGAGAAGTCCAACCCACGGGATGCCAGATACTTGCGGATATACACCTGATCGACCAGCGGCACATCCAGCGATAACTGATGCTGATTCGTTTGACAACCAACCGCCTGAACCAGTGCTAACTGGCGTTCTACCTCATGCCGATTGGCTACCAGCACTTCAGTATCGGGAAGCCAGTCGGTAATCAGTTGGTATGGATTTTCACGGCAATAGCCCAGTACCCGCGGAATACCCGCCATATAACACAGCAGAGCCGCCGGTAACGGATTCTGACTTTGAACCGTAAACAGAATGGCAGCATCGAACCCCGACTTTTCCAACTGACTGACCATCGATAAGCAGGAATCCCGTTGTTCGGAAGTACCGCTAACCCAGGGAACATCGAACGGGATAATCTGATCGATTTCCGGGATAAAATCGCCGATAGCTGCCCCAACGGACGAGGTGAGTAGCGTCAAATGGCAGTTTGGCCAGGTTGTTTTCAGGGCTCTAATGGCTGGCGTTGTCATCAATACATCGCCCATGTTGTCGAGCCTGACACAGAGAATGCGTAGCCCATCTGTCCAGAAATCAGTGTCGTTCATACGATTGTGTTTATCCGGTTCTCCGCTGGCTGATTGGAAGGTCGAAACGGGCTGGTCGACTGGTTTAGGATATAGTTGACGGCTTGCTGAATCGTGCTGGCCTGTGTTGTTGGCTGTCGATGCAGATTATGCACCCATTCGGTCTCATTTCCCCGGTCGATGAGTATTGTCTGACAACCAGCCCGATTGCCCGCTTCTACATCATTCAGGATATCGCCCACCATCCACGACGACCGTAAGTCGATCCGATGTTCACGTGCCGCCTGTAACAGCAGTCCAGGTTGAGGTTTACGACAATCGCAGGCTTGCGTATAGCGTTTTACCGAACCTGTTGGGTGATGCGGACAGTAATAGTAGCCATCAGGCACAGCGCCAAAGGGTTTTAATAAGGTGCTGAGCCGTTGCCAGACAGCCGACAGGGCCTCTTCCGAAAACTTGCCCTGAGCGACGCCAGCCTGATTGGAAATGACGATTAGCAGGAATCCAGCTTTCCGTAATTGGGCCAGACTTGTACCTGCATCCGGATAAAGCGTAATAGCGGCTGGATCGACATTATAGGGAATATCAGGAATGAGGGTGCCATCCTTGTCCCAGAAAACAGCTTTATTCATACGAACTGCCTGATCGGGCCAATGTGGGAAACTGATTGTACGAAGAACCTAGCCAGATACCCGTACGAATGCATCCACTGGCGACCAGGTCGTACAGGTCGGCCGTTTGCCGGGCTACCTGCGCCCAGGTGTACCCTGTTCGCACATGCCGAATGGCTGCCTGGCTGTATTGATCGCGAAGTGATTTGTAGGTTAGCAGTATAGCTAGTTTGGCGGCCAGGGCCTGTGGGTCTTTGGGCGGAACCAGGAACCCAGTCTTATTGGCTACCACCGTGTGTTTAATACCCCCTACCGACGATCCTACCACGGGTGTTCCACAGGCCATTGCCTCTAAAGGTGTTATCCCAAAAGGTTCATACCAGGGTGTTGTGACAAACGCGTCGGCGGCACTATAATAGTAGCGGAGTTCGTCGCGATTACGACTTCCGGTAAAGGTGACATGCTGATCGACACCCAACGACGTTGCCAGTTGACGAAGCCGCCCAATTTCGGGCGTACGAACGGGATCGGCACAACGCGTTTCGCCACCGACAATCAATAATTGTGCATCAATGGTATGTTTCTGATGGAGGAGTGCCAGCGCCTGAATTACGGTATCGATACCTTTTCGGGGTACCATACGCCCAAGTTGTAACAGAGTAGGTTTGGCTGGGTTCAGATCCAGTTTCTGACGGGCAACCAATGGATCAATTGGATAAAAATCGCCCGGATTATAGCCATTGGGGATAATGGTTGTACGAGCCGGTTCAGCTCCGTACAGGGTAATCAGATCCGTGCTGTCTTGTGGGCAGAGGGCAATGACACTATCGGCTTCCTTCACGATCTGTTTCTCGATCGGAATCCGTTCTTCCGGGAACCCATCTCCGGCTCCCTGATAAAGTCGGCGAACCAATCCTAGGGCATGAAACGTAATAACAAAGGGCAGGCGAAGTTGCTGCTTTAGTTTGCAGGCTACCAACCCAGACATGAAAAAGTGTGCATGAACGATGCGATACGTGTAGGCTTGCTGCTGAATGAAGCGAATCATGTTGGTAGCAAACTCATCCATAAACGGTAGAAGAACCTCCTTCTGCAAATAGTGTCGGGGACCGGCAACTATGTGGATAACCCGAATTTGTGGGTGCCACTGAACGCATTCTGGCTCATCTGCCGATGTGCAGCGGGTGAAAATATCCACCGAATACCCCAGTCGCGCCAGTCCACAAGCCAACTCAGCGACGGCGATGTTCTGACCACCCGCATCGACTCCACCAATGGTTGCCAGAGGGGATGCATGCTCGGAGATGAGTGCTAGCCGTTTGTTCATACGATGCCATGCGTAGGAGGAAATATTTCCTACAATCGAAAAAAGAACTGGTCCTTAGAAATGAAGGTTACCCGAAGCTTACATGAATGAGCGTTTATGTTCAATTAGTGAGGCTATGGGCCTTTGCCGGACTACTGCCTCATTCCGGCTAAACAGTGCGTGAAAATGGGGGTTCGGTTTACCGTAAACCATAAAAACGACCAGTATGCAACGACTGAATATTCTGATCTGGCACATCCATGGTGCCTATTTAACCGCACTTGTACAGGCCGAACACAATTGGTATTTACCCACTAAAGCCGATTTGTCTGAAGGGTACATCGGCCGGGGAAAAGACTCAACCATGCCCGACTATGTGCAGGAAATACCAGCGGAGGAGGTGCGTACGCTCGATCTGGATTTGATCATCTGCCAGACACCACAGAATTACCAAAAGGATCGGTTCGAGATTCTGTCGACCGAGCAGCAACGCCTGCCAACCATTTATATTGAGCACAACTCGCCCGAACCTCACCCTACCGACTCACGACACCCTACTGCCGACGACCCGAATGGTATACTGGTTCATGTGACGCATTATAACCGATTGATGTGGGACAATGGGGCAACACCAACGCGGGTCATCGAACATAGCGTGGCCATTGACCCAACCCTTCGCTACAAAGGTCATCGGCACGAAGGGATCGTAGTGGTCAATGAAATCCAGCGCCGGGGACGAATGGCCGGATTCGATTTGTTCGAACAACTACGCCAACAGGTTCCCATTACGGTAGCGGGCATGAAATCGGCCGAGATTGGCGGTATTGGTGAAATTCACTATCGATACCTGCACGAACGCGTAGCTGACTATCGATTTTTGTTCAGCCCGATGCGCTACAGTAGTCTGCCGCTGGCCGTGATCGAAGCCATGACCATCGGCATGCCCATTGTCGCATTAGCCACTACCGAACTGCCGACGGTCATCCAAAACGGCGTTCACGGCTTTGTTTCGGCTAATCCCGATGAATTGATCAGACAGATGCAGTTTTTGCTGGACAATCCAGACGAAGCCCGGCGTATGGGCGACAACGCCCGCCAATTAGCCCTTAGTCGATTTGGCCTGCACCGGTTTGTGCAGGACTGGAACAACACGTTCCAGACAGCCATTTCTAAGTCCCGGGTGGACTTATTTGTGGAATAAGCCGGTGTACGCCCTCTTATAAATCGGGAGAGGGCGGGGTTAAATTCTGGTCGTTTCCCTGTGAGTTAGGGGAGTGGTAGGTAGAATTCAGCGGGATAATGTATTTTCGTTATAGCAGTAAAGACTTTAGTCTGCATACGTCTCCATTTCCCTACGCCTTTTCATCATGCAAACATCATCCCAATCCCAAGCCCTACCGTTCGACGAGTACGTGACACACGATGCCACAGCCTTAGCCGAGCTTGTCCGAACGGGCGAAGTAACGCCTGCCGAATTGCTGGAAACGGCCATTGCCCGCGCTGAAGCTGTTAATCCCCAACTGAATGCAATTGTTACCCCCTTATACGATAAAGGTCGGGCCATGGCTAAGGAGTTGCCGGAGAATGGGACCTTTCGGGGAGTACCCTTTTTGTTGAAAGATCTGGAACTGGAATGGGCCGGAACACCCATGAAATCGGGTTGTCGAGGCTATCAGAATTACGTATCTACTAGTGATAGTGAGGTTATTAAGCGGTTGAAAGCAGCCGGGTTAGTTTTCTTTGGCAAAACTAATACGCCCGAATTCGGTCTGACGCCCTATACTGAATCGAAACTGTATGGGCCCGCCCGAAATCCCTGGAAACTGACGCATTCACCCGGTGGGTCGAGTGGCGGATCGGCGGTGGCTGTAGCGGCTGGTATTGTTCCGGCAGCAACGGCGTCTGATGGGGGCGGTTCCATTCGGATTCCGGCTTCGTGCTGTGGATTGTTTGGACTCAAACCGTCGAAAGGCCGGGTAACGCTTGGCCCACGTTATGGCGAATTATGGAACGGAGCCGTAACCGGGCTTGCCGTCACCCGGAGTGTACGCGATAGCGCGGCTTTGCTTGATGCCATTGCCGGGCCAATGCCGGGTGACCCCTACTTTCTGCCTGCCCCCGAGCGACCGTTTCGGGAGGAAGTAGGCCGGGAACCAGGTAAACTGCGAATCGCTTTCTCCACGCAGGCACTGATGCCCGGTCAGGCGGTTGATCCAGAATGCATTCAGGCCGTTCAGAATACGGCTAAATTGCTGGAGAAGCTTGGGCACACGGTAGAAGAAATTCCCCTGCCCTACGAGAAAAGCATTGTGACTGAAGCGTTCTTCGTGAATGTGCTGAGCGAAACAGCCGCTACCCTTCGCGAATTGGGCGAGTACCTGGGCCGTCCGGCTCGTCGGGATGATGTCGAGCTAAATACCTGGGCGCAGGCCCGCCTGGCCGAAGGATTCTCAGCGGCCGATGCCGCTTACCAGAAACGACGCTGGAATACCCTTAACCGCAGCATGGGAAGACTCCACGAAACCTACGACCTGTTTCTGACGCCGACCTTGCCCCGCCAGCCGATTGCCATCGGAACCTTTCAGAACAAAGCCTCAGAAGAGCGACTCCTCAAACTGGTTGACTCACTCGGCGGCTTAAAATACCTGAAAGGCAGCAAAACGGTCGACGATCTGGCCGAGCGCTCCCTGGGCTATATTTCCTTCACTGTCATCACCAACATGACTGGTCAGCCATCCATGTCGGTACCCCTACACTGGTCGGCCGACGGTTTGCCGATTGGCGTCATGTTTGCCGCCAAACTCGGCGACGAAGCCACCTTATTCCGACTAGCCAGCCAACTAGAACAGGAACGCCCCTGGTTTATGAAACGCCCGAGTTTGTAAAGGCTTTAGACTGAGGAACCTTTCTATAAAAAGGTTTATTATTGTGGTGTAAACTACTTTAGGCAATGGCTCGCATTCAGACGGAGAAACCTGCTAACAAAACACTGGAATTGATGCGCCGATTAGCTGCCGATAAACGGGAAACGCAGCGGCAATTGCGTGAAGCATTTGCTAGAGATGCTGAGCTACAGCGTATCGTCAATGAATTAGATAGTCAGTATGCTAAGCGGAACGCCTGATCCTTACTCGTTTACAGGTACCGGCAGTGCTGTCAATATCTATACGTTTAGAACTGAATCGGGTGCTATTTATGCCGTTCGGTTTAAACCAACTCCTTATTTATTCGAGAATGCTCCGATTATTGCTGAGCAGGTTTATGAATTAGTTATTGAACAAGTTCGTTTGCCCATTGGCCGTACAGGGGTAGATAGGGCAATTGCCGTTACCATAGCTGAGATCTGTAGAGATTTTTTCAAAAATCAGGAACGGATTCTGCTCTACATTTGCGAAACATCCGACTTTAAGCAGTTGGCTAGGGTGCGAAAATTTGACGGCTGGTTTAGGCAATTTAACGACCATCGTTACTTAAAATTAGACACGCAGTTTCCTGACTCAAATGGCATTACTTATTTCGTCTCATTAATTTTCCGATGGGAACACCCGCACTTGCATACAATAATCGATGCTTTTGAAGGACTATCCGAGCAATACAATGCAGGCAAATGAGTTATAAGCTGTTTGTAACTTACTGGCCGAAGTCACCTTATTCCGACTAGCCAGCCAACTAGAACAGGAACGCCCCTGGTTTATGAAACGACCGAGCTTGTAAGAGATCGCTCGTCTGCGATCTCTTACAAGATTTATGATTTTTTACTGGCAAGCGTACGTATAGTCTGTTGTGCTAACCAATGCCGTTATGGTAGATGCTGGATTTATTCCTCCCACTCCACTTTTGTAGGTTGTTACTTCCAACTTACGTTTTACCTTTCCCTGATTGTCGTAGGTATAGCTATACGTTGATGTAAAGTTTGTATAAAGATTGATATCAAATTGATGATAATCCTGCGACGATTTAATCAGCAGATTGCGGCTTGGACGGCCTTCAAACAGCTTTTTGGGAGGTATATTGTCTTTAGAAAGATCGTAGGTATATACGGTAGTTAGTATAAAATTTGGATTTGTGATTTCCTTTTTGATCACATTCCCATTGTCAATGGTATACATAGTTTTTTGGATGCCCGTAGGGTTGAGCAGTTCTGTAGTTTCGATAAGGTAACCATTGGCATCGTATTTATACGTTGTATTGGCGTTGATAATCGAACCAATTAGATTTTGGTTATTTAAAGAATAACTGGTCTCTTTGGTAAGGATACCGCCCGTAAATTCTGATTGCTTAATCGTAGACGAATTATACTCGTAGCTGACAGCACTATTAGAACTACTATATAGTATGTTTTCCTGAATTAAAAGTTTCTGAGAATTATAGGTGTAATTATGCGTTTCAGTAGGAGCTAGGATGAACGTTTTTGTACCGGCTGGTAGCCCATAAGTAGGCCCATCAATTGTAAGTGTTTCACTATTTGGTGGTGCTGTGGTACCTGTATAATCTCTCTTAATGACTTCCTGTACGATCGGGCACGATGGAACCAGGTCTGGTAAACGATGGTCTGTACAGGAAAGAGCTATTGAGGTAATTGTTAAACAAGTAACTAATGAGTGGAGAGAGAGCTTCATACGTAAATGGATAAAGATGTGAATTTGATATTTGGACCGTTAATTATGTCATTACAAATGTATACTATAAATCTCTAATGATATAAAAGAAATAGCGTAAAACGTTACATGGTATTTTAGGAGCACCCGGCGTTTTAAAGGAATGAACTTTTCAGGTTTGTTACTATTCGCTATAATCCAACTCCTTTCCATAGGTCTCTTCCATGGTGAAGAGCGACCAGAAGCCTAGCACAAAACAGACCAGCGCGACGATAGCGGCTGATTCGATAACACCCAGCGACGGTTTCATGGCCTGATACGCCGGAATGCTCATTAGGGTAGTGGCCCGGACGTTGTTGGCAACCGACGTGGTGGCTGTAGCGCGAAGATTCGTTCCGAAACTCTCGGCCGTAATGGTCAGAAACATAGCGATGTAGCCGATGCTGAAACCCATCAGTAGATAGCTGTTGTAAAACAGGCTGGTTGAGCGAATTCCGCCGAACAAATAAATACCCACCAGGATCAGTGCCAGGCTCATCATCAGGCCGATGGCACTCCGGCGAGCCTGTAACCACTGACTCAGGATACCGCTGAAAAAATCACCAGCCACCGTGCCCACATACATGAGCATCAGACAGCGGCCCGGCTGGATGGCTTCGGTAATGCCTATTGCCTTGCCAAACTCATTACCAAAGGTGGCCAGAATGCCAATCACAAAATAGGTCGGAACGGCAATGCCCATACAACGCAAATAGCGGAGTGTTGAGGGTTTGCTTCGGAACAAAGCCCAGAAATTCCCCCGCGAAACCCCTTCCTGCTGCGTCCGTTTAAACATACCCGACTCAAGCACGCTCACGCGCATAAGCAGTAATCCCAGGCCCAGTCCACCACCAACAAAATAAGTCGTGCGCCAGTCAAAGAGCGAAACCGTAAAATACGCTACTACGGCACCCAACAATCCTATACTGGCGACCAGCGACGAACCGTATCCGCGCAGATGCGGTGGCAGAATCTCGCTGACGAGTGTAATACCAGCCCCTAACTCACCAGCCAGACCCAACCCGGCGATAAAGCGAAGGATGGCATAGAGTTGCGGGTCGTGGACAAAACCACAGGCAATGTTGGCCAGCGAATAGGTGATGATACTGCCAAACAGAACCGACAACCGACCTCGCTTATCGCCCAGAATACCCCACAAAATGCCCCCCACCAACAATCCGGCCTGCTGATAATTCAGGATTTTACCGCCAATCAAGGAGATGTCGGCTTCCGACAGGCCAATATCTTTCAGGCTGGGAACCCGTACAATGTTGAATAGTAGCAAATCATAAACATCGACAAAGTAACCGAGGGCAGCTACAATAACGGGCAGGGTAAAAAGCGGGCGTAGTGATTTCGACAACGGTACGGTAGTGGTAGGCGACATAAGAGGCAGGGAATAACAACGCCGAAGGTACGGCAAAAAATAGAACGCAGATGGTCATGATAGTTATGATTCGCACAGATTTTTATCCGTGTAAATCATAATCATCATAACCATCTGCGTTCTATTTTTAAATCCCGAATTTCCGTAGGTTATAGACGAAGCTCACCAGCAAATACCGACGGAGTATCCGGCTCTGTACGTCCTCGATATATGTATCCGAGGTGTTGCGGGTCAGGCTTCGGTTTTGATTCAGCAAATCGAACACCTGTAGTCGTAATTCGCCGGTATTGCCTTTGAAAAATTGCCGGGCCAGAGCGGCATTCCACAACGCAAATTGCTGGTTATAGCCTACTGCCCGCCCGGTAGTGGCCGTGTACGTCAGATCGCTGGTGAGGACAAGCCGGAATGGTAGTTTCCAGTATAAATCAGCCGTAGCGTACTGCGACCAGAAGGTCGTATTTTGTTTGGGAAGCAACGAATACGAAGCCGATTGGTAGGTGATATTGCCACTGACGCCATATTCCAGATTACTGCTGAAATTGGATTGCAAGCGTACACCCTGGCCTAAACTGCTGGTTCTGGACTCGTTCGACTGGTCGTTGATGAAACTAATGCCACGGCTAAAACTCGCATTGGTCGTCAGGGTAATGCCGATTTTCGACGGTTGCAGCGTCTGGCCCAGTGAGAGCATGCCATTCGCCGACCAATATCCTCCGGCGTTAATGGGTTGTGTGGTCTGTACACCCGCATTGCTGATGGTAGTAGCCGTGGCAATTCGGTTGTTGCTTTGATTCAGGCTACCAAACACAAACAAACTCTTATTCCCTTGCCCACTGGAGCCGTTGTAGGTCAACGTGACGTTGTTGTAAAACTCCGGGGCCAGGGCCGCGTTTCCGGTTCGTATGTTCAGCGGATTCGTGTTGTCAATGACGGGCTGTAACTGCGTGATCGACGGCGCATTCAGGCGGGTCCGGTACTGTATTCGCAGGTTTCGGTTTCCGGAAAAGGTATAGCTAAACAGCGCATTCGGCAGCAGATTCATATAAGGCCGACGCTGGCTGGTATCGACCGAACGGTTATCGGTTTGTAGGGAGGATTGTTGCACCTCCAACCCCAACGAGTAGGTATAACGCAATCGACGCGTCTGTAATGTAGCGCCTGCCCGATGGGTAGCAAAGGCACTGCTAAACTGATTGGAAAGCAGCGAATTCGTGCGCTCATACAAACCCGTCGATTCGTTTAGGTCGGCCACTCGTCGGTCGGCGCGGTTACTGCTGAGCGAATAGGCATACTTAAATTCCAGTTTTTGCGTGAGTGATAAAGGCTCAGTGTACGACAGGGTCAGTGTGTTTTGCAGGCCATAACTCGTCTGACGATTCTGCTGATTTAACCGATTGATGACCGGATTCGTACCCGTTGAATCGTAAAATGTGTTGGTCGATTGATTGAGTGCCTGCGTATCCCCATCGCCCAGCGTTGTGTTAAGATTGAGCGACAACGTACGACCTTCCCGGCGGAATTTTCGCATGAGCAACAGGTTGTTATACAGGTTCGTGCTGTTGCCGGTCGAACCATAACTCGTTTCACCTTTATTCACCAGTTTAGGAGTGAAACCGAGCAATCCGGGTAAGGTCGATTGACTGGAGGTTTGGCTGGTATAATCGCTGGTTTGCCAGGGCAGGCTACTCGTCAGTCGGAGGCTGGTCAGGGAATCGAGTTGCCAGTCCAGCCGGGCGTTAAAACGGTGCGTTAATTGCCGATTCTGCGAATAGTTGCTTTGGTCGGTGATGAGTGAATTCTCAGGCAAAACGCTCGTTCGGCGGCTTTGCTGGTCGGTTGTAGTGATAGCCTGATTCAGAAAATAGCTGGTGGCTATTTCGGCGCGTTGTCCCCATTTGTCGCGATAGTTGAGCCCACCAGCCCGTATTTCAACCACGTTTGTTGGTGTTTGTGGGCCACCCGAAGGGCTTCCTCCTGGGCCACCGACAAAAACAGGGCCTGATGCTGATGGATCGGCCAGGGTAAAGTTCTGTTGGTTGAGGTTGTTCGCCTGCCCAATCAGTGAGATTTGTCGGCCATTATTAAAGCGGTTCAGGTTCAAACGAGCCTGATACCGATTGTCCTGTCCGTCGCGAGCGGTACCCAGACCGAGTGAATTTTGCCCAAAATAGCCTTTTCGTTTATCCCGCTTCAGAGTCAGGTTGATGGTGCGTTCACGGTTGCCATCATCGACACCTGAAAATTGCGACTGATCGGATGATTGATCGTATAACTGGACTTTATCGACAATATCAGCGGGTAAGTTTCGGGTTGCCATTTTCGGGTCATTACCAAAAAACGGTTTTCCATCGACCAGTACCCGACTGACGGTCTGACCCTGAGCTTTAATGGTACCGTCGCGGCTAACTTCCATACCGGGCAGTTTGCGAAGTAGTTCTTCCACCTGCGCATTCGGTTGGGTTTTAAACGATCCGGCATTAAACTCCAATGTATCGCCCTTCACCGCAACGGGGGCACTTTCCTGCCGTACGACCACTTCCTGAAGCTGGTTGCTTTGTTCGACCATCCGCAACAGTCCCAGATTCAGAACGGGTTTCTCGGGGGATAGAGTAACCGTCTGAGACAGATTTCGATAGCCCAGAAAGGTGATTAAAATTCGGTAAGGCCCTTTAGCTATGTTTCGTAGCTGAAACATACCATCGCCATCCGTAATGGTAGCCGTTATATAACTCGAATCGCGGGCCGTCAGCAGCGAGACAGACGCTTGCCGAAGTGGTTTGCCACTTGCCGAATCGAGGACCATCCCCCGAATTTCGGACTTGGTGCCTGTTTGAGCCAGCAGATTGGTTGAAAGGGTGATGAAGAGGAAGAGAAGAATATATTTCATGAGGTAGCATAGGGGTAGGGGCATAGGGCGTGGAGCAGGGAGCATGGGGCATGGAGCAGGGATGGCAGGGGGTAGGGAGTGGGGCAGGGATTGCGAAGAGTGTTAATCGGGCTTTACAATCCCCGCTCCTTGCTACCCCTGCTCCCTGCTACCCCTGCTCCATGCTCCCTGCTCCACGCTCTTAATTCCGCTCGTTCAATTGTAATTGTTGTTGGAAATCGGCAATGGCTTTCTGGCGAAGGTCGGTCAATTGTTCGGGGGTAACGGTCTGAGCGTTGGTCGTTGGGGTAACGGCTGCGGCATCGAGCGCAGACGTATCAACTTTGGTGGCTTTGAACTGTTCTTTGCTGCCTTCAATGAGTAAAACCACGCCACTGTCGGGTGTCAGTTCGTGAATGGGCGAGTAGGTGAACGGAAGCTCGTTGGTGATCCAGACGGTGTACGTTTCTTTCTTGTACGGAATTGTTACTTTCCGACAGGTATAGCCCGCTATTTTTTTAGTCTGGTCGGTGAGCTGCCAGCCGCTGACGCGCTGAATGGGGGCTTCGGCCTGGTAGGATTTCGCATCGGCGTCTTTGCCGACAGACAGTAGGGTAACCTTTTTCATGCCGCTTAAATCCACAAACACCTGTTCGGTAAACGGGCGGGGGATATTTCGGGTTTGTGGTGGACCGCCACCGTCACGCACTCGAATAACGGCATTTTGCTCATCGCGGACTTCTTTGGCGTAATGACTGGCAATCTGGGTTTTGAGGCCAAACATGCGCGTATCAGGAATATCGGTCGGGAAGTTAGGGTCACCTGGTTTTACCTGTTCGCCGTTGATAACGATCCGCATTTGGGAAGGATCGACCTTCCGCACACCTTCATACGAAATTTGACCGGCCCACGATGTGCCTGAGGGACTCTGTGCACGGAGTACACCAGTTACAAACAAGACTACCAATAGGCTACAGAAGAATTTGATGGGGGTTTTCATAAAGAATTGATTGATTTGATGGGTCAAAGGTCAGGCGGAGTTTTGTAACGTACTGCTATATAGTGTTAAGTAGTGTTAACAGATATGCAAAGACGATTCAGACGGTGTAGATTTGACTATGAACCGGCGCATTCGTTCGATTTTCTGGCTGATGACATGCTGTATCATCGGCATTAATGCCTTTCAGGGGTATTGGCTCTGGACTACGTATCAGCTTAACCGTCAGCAGTTTAGCCGGACGGTGCAGGAGGCCCTGTTTCAGGTGCTCGAACGCCAGCATGTAGCTCAGGCGAATCGGCTATTTGGCGCAAAGGCGTTGGATGACACTAAAAAAGGCTCCCGAATTGTTATTCGCCGGTATAATTCGTCCAGCGACATGGTCCTGGGAGCCGAACAAACACAAGTATATATCAACTCCCGTTCTGACAGCTTTCCCAAAGAAATGCGAGGCAAAGGGTCGCCCCCAAAAGTGGTCACCTATAATGTGAATGTACAGACGGCGGATAAACCGACAGCGGTATCAGCCGATACGCTCGCCCGTCGAATTTCCAGTCTGGTTTTACTGGATTGGACAAAAGGGGGTAAGGTGAATTTGCCTAAGCTGGAAATGGCGTACCGGACTGAATTGCAGCAACGGGGAATTACATCCGCGTTTCGACTCGATACACTGACCATTCGCCCTCGTACCGGCGAAGACGACATCATTTTTTTTCAGCAAAACGATCATAGCGACTCCAGTGGGGCCATGCGAACGTTGCCGGTACCCATCAATCCGACAAAACATCTGTTTGCACAAGCTTCGTTTTCGTCGCCAACTTTCTATTTGCTTCGTCGAATGAGTTGGCTGCTGGGTGGTTCGGCGGTGTTACTGATTCTGACCACCGGCAGTTTTCTGTTTATGCTGAGTACCATTCTGCGGCAAAAGAAATTGGCAGAAGTGAAAAATGACTTCATCAACAACATGACCCATGAACTGAAAACGCCCATTGCCACCGTGACAGCCGCCGTAGAAGCCATGCAGCATTTTGGGGCGTTGGCCGATGCTCAAAAAACAGAGAGATACCTCGCCATTTCGCAGACAAACCTACAGCGGTTGTCGGATCTGGTCGAAAAAGTACTCAATCTGGCCGTTGAAGAAAAACGGGAACTGGCCCTGCAGCCCGAAGCCCTGAACCTGCACGAACTCGTGGCTGAGCTTATCACCAGTCACCAATTGAAAGCGACCAAGCCAGTCAGCTTTCAGGTTGATATTCCTGCCCGTGTTGCGGTGACTGTAGACCGCATTCATTTTGGTAATGCCCTCAATAACCTGATCGACAATGCCGTCAAGTACTCCCGCGAGCGAGTAAACATTCGGTTAGCCTATCATCAGCACGAAGAGGGATGGCAACTGGCAGTAACGGACGATGGTATCGGAATCGCCAAAACCTATCAATCGGCCATTTTTGATCGGTTCTTCCGGGTGCCTACCGGCGACCTGCACCCGGTTAAAGGGTTCGGCCTGGGTCTGGCCTATGTTCGGCAGGTGGTAGAACGCCATGGCGGACGCATCCAGGTGCAGAGCGAGCCGGGGAAAGGGAGTGAATTTTTGATTGTCATCTGAAATAAACTAAAGAATGCCAACTGTTTTGCTGATCGAAGACGAGCCCGCATTGGGGATGATTGTCAAGGACAGCCTTGAGGTTCGTGGGTTTACGGTTCTTTATGCCGCCGATGGAGTCGAAGGACTGACGTTGTTTCGGCAAGAGCAGCCCGATATTATTGTCGCCGATGTGATGATGCCGAACCTGGATGGTTTCTCACTGACGCAACAGATTCGCCAGACTGACCCGGACATACCGATTATGTTTCTGACAGCTCGTTCACAAACGGCCGATGTAGTACGCGGCTTTGAACTGGGTGGTAACGATTACCTCAAAAAGCCATTTAGTTTAGACGAATTGATCGTTCGGATCAATGCGTTGCTCCGGCGTAACCGTCCTGCAAAACCAGCGGTTTCTGAGCCAGACGGTGTACGAATTGGCCGGTATCAGTTCGATCCGCCTAAACAGAAACTGTCGCTCGATGGGCACGACGTACTCCTCTCGCATCGGGAGGCTGAACTGCTTCGGCATTTGTATGCACAGCGAAATCAGGTGCTGGAACGAACGGCTGTATTGCTCGAACTCTGGGGAGACGACAGTTTTTTCAACGGTCGCAGTCTGGATGTATTTATCACGCGGCTTCGGCGCTACCTCCGCGACGATCCCCAAGTGCAGATCGTCAATGTTAGAGGAATAGGCTATAAATTGATTGTGTAATGATAACGCCGGTAGAACCCCGAATTAGTTGGCTAGCAATCACGGATTTACATCCGTGTTACAATGTTGTTTTATACCAGTCTACGGTTTCTTTTACAATGGTTGCCGGACTTGTGGCATGATTACCAAATCGGGCGGTGTATTTATTATGGTTGACCAGGTAAGGATACTCAAATTGATAGGCGAGTTCATAAAATTCCTTTACCAATGAATCGAATAAACCAGCGATCCAGACAATGATTTTGGGTAATACCATAACCTTCGATTTTCGCTTCGATTCGGCTTCAAATAAGGTTACCCATTCCATCAAATTTATAGCGGGTGCGTTCGGTACATGCCAAATCTGTTTGTAGGTATCGGTTGCTTCACCTACATTAATCATCGCTTTGGCAAAATCAGTAATGTAGGTGAATGTATGCGGCAAGCCAGCTTTACCAAAAAGGAGTATCGTTTTTTGCTGGTATAGTTTATTCAGAAAGTCTTCTCCAAAAACACCCTTATAAATCCTCGGTCCAATAAAATCGGCGGCTTTAACAAACGCAACCTGATTATTAAAATCATCTCCGGATTTCAGCAGTGTATTGATGACTGAAGCTCTGATCTTCCCTTTTTTCGTTCGGGCTTTATGGGACATTTCTTCATGCATGGGTTCTCCTGCTACATTACCATACGAATAAAGATTATCGGCAAAAACCAGTTTAGCCTGACTGTTCTGTAACGCATGAGCCAAAGCGGAAGCGACTGCCGGATAAAACTCTTCCCACTGCTGATAGGGTACATCCGTACAACTAAATAATATCTCAGACTTTTGAGCGATGGCTTTCATGTCATGGCTATTCGTTACATCAGCCGCTATAGTCTGGACATTGTCAGGAAGTGCCCTATCTAGTTTTCCTTTGCGGTTTACCAGGAGTATTTTTTCGGTTGGATTTTTCTGGAGTAAAGTGTCTAGAATAGCAATGCCTAATTGACCCGTGCCTAGTATCGTTTTCATCGGTTTGTGCTTTGAAACGGATTATCTGATGACAAACGAATAGCTGATTCCAGGTGTGGGATTGATTTTTACATCATGGTCTTTGGCCAGTAGAGCAATCCCGCCAATACGTAGGTTTAACCCTTTCCAGACCATCCAGCGAAAGCCTGCTTCTAGCCCCATAGCATTTTGCTCGTTATAATCAAGATTGGTACCGCGCAGATACGAAACGCCTGCATAAAAGGAAGAAGGATTTTCTTTTTTGCCAACGGGCAGGAACCAGGTCGTTAAGCCTATTTTCATAAATTTTGTCGTGATACCGGGTTCTAAAGCTGTAATGTAATAGCCTGCATGTATCGACACTTGCTGGTGGCGATATTCCAGCCCGATGGAAGGATTGCGAAAGGCGTTAAGGCTAATTTCATTTTTAGGAAATCGACTTTGCGAAAAAACGGTAGTTGATGCAACAACTAATAAGGCGACGATTGACAAGTTGATTTTCATGAGCTTATTCAGTTTTGATTGATTGACGATGCAAAGGTCAGTCGCTTAAAAATGAGGCTACTAGACAAATGTCCAAAAAGAAGAAGCGGTAATTTCCTGATGAAATTACCGCTCGTTAAAGCCAGAAGACGTTGTGTTTATCAGATTGGTTACCAATACAATATGCGATGGTAAGTTCTCAAGTGAAACTAGTTTAGAGTATGTTGCAAGGACGTTTCTGTCATCCCGAGGAACGAGGGATCTTCGGTGAATGGCATAAAAGCTAATCTCCGAAGATCCCTCGTTCCTCGGGATGACAGAAAATAACCTAATGTAATTTCACGAGCTTACTTAGCAAAAACTCAGATGACACGGAAAGCACAGTTACCGAATGGTGCTGCGGATGCGGCTGAGATGCCGAGGAGTTACACCCAGAATAGACGCCAGATACTGCAAAGGGATTTGCTGCAAAAGAAAGGGTTCTTCCCGGAGCATTTTTTCGTACCGTTGTTCGGCGGTCAATACGATCAGGTCAATTCGACTAGCGTCGATACCACAGATGGTGCTTTCCAGCAGGCCGATATAAAAATCCTTGAACTGTGGTATTTCGCTGATGAGCGCCTGTAGGTTGGGCTTGCTGATCAGACTGATGCTGCCATCGGTTAAGGCTCTGATATTTTCGAGCGCCGGTGTTTCGCTGACAAAGCTTAGAACGGAAGCAAGAAACGTATTTTCAATGGATATGTAGGTTGTTTTCTCCTCGCCGTCTTTAAGCACATAGTACTGGAACATACCACTTTCGACAAAGCCGATGTGGCGACTTGTCTTGCCGAATTGAACAACATAATCGTTCTTTTTAAATGATCGGCACTGAAAAGCCGCCAGAATTTTCTCCAGATCGCTACCCGCAAACCCTATGCTGTCGAAATATCTTTTCAGTTTATCCATGAGGGGTTATTTGCGAGAGTTTGCTTGTGGCCTGGTTAGTAATTAGGTAGTGTGTAAAGATAAAAGAATGCTTAAGGGGTTGATTACTAGTTACTCATATTTTATGGTTCTTATGATGCCAGTAGCCTGCTTTGCTGTTTTTTGTCGGCTGATAGGAATAGTGAAGCTTATAAAAAAGCAACAGGCGCCATCCAGCCTGTACTGGAATGGCGCCTGTTGCTTTTTTAGGACTATCTACCAGAACCGAACGTACAGCACCGTCAGAATCAGCATGATCACGGTAATCATGGCGGTGATGGAAGGTGCCAGACGGAACATACTGGTATCGATCTTGAACGCTTTCGGATTGACCGCCGGACCCGCCAGACTAATCAGCACCATGGCCAGGATGGTGAAGAAAAACGCCCAGCCCATAGCCACCAGGAACGGAATTTCATACACACCCTCCGCGTTTTTGAAGGCGGTATACAGAATCGTTTCATGGCCGAACCACTCAGGAGCGAAGTTATTGAACAACGTGGTCAGGCCAAAGCCGAGCAGGATACCCGCAACTGCAGCCGCACCCGTGGTACGCTTCCAGAAGAAGCCCAGTAGGAACACCGCGAAAATACCGGGGCTCAGGTAACCCGTATATTTCTGAATGAACGTGAACCCACCTTCGCGACCGATCCCCAGCGCATCTTTCCAGGTCAGCGCAATTGACAGCAGCATAGCGATCAAAATGGTAACCCGTCCGGCCCAGACCAATTGCTTTTCGCTGGCGTCTTTCTTGATATACTTGTGATAAATGTCGAGTGTGAAGATCGTCGAAATCGAGTTGGCTTTACCCGCCAGCGACGCAACGATAGCCGCAGTTAGAGCTGCCATCGACAGCCCTTTCAAGCCATTCGGCAGGAACGACAGAATAGCTGAGTAGGCGTTGTCGGCGAGGAGTTTGCCACCGGGAGCCATTTCATTCTGGAGACCACCGTTTTTATATAGCACATATGCCGCAATACCAGGCAGCATCACGATCAGTGGCATAAACAGCTTGATCATAGCGGCAAACAGAATACCGGTACGGGCTGTTTTCAGGTCAGCACCAAGGGCACGCTGGGTGATGTACTGGTTACAGCCCCAGTAGTTCAGGTTTACGATCCACTGACCGGCAAAGTACATCGTGATACCGGGTACGGTCAGGTATTTGTTTACCTCAACCTGTGACGTATTCGGACCCGGCTTTTCAAAAATCAGGTGGAAATGGTCGTCAGCATCTTTCATCATAGCTGAGAAACCTGCCAGCACATCGTCGCCCAGGCCAAACTTCTGGCTCACCAGCGTCAGGGCAATGTAGCTCGTTACCAGACCGCCAATGACCAGTACAACCACCTGAAACACGTCGGTGTAGCCAATCACTTTCATCCCGCCCAGCGTAATAATCAGCGCAAAGATGCTCAGCCCGATCACGATCGGGTGGAACGAAGCTGGACCTACTAAGCTACTAATGGCCAGGGCACCCAGAAACAAAATAGAGGTCAGGTTGACGAACACGTACAGAAACAGCCAGAAGATCGCCATGATCAGACTAACGGTTTCGTTATACCGAGTTTTCAGAAACTGCGGCATGGTGTAGATGTGGTTTTTGAGGTAGATTGGCATAAACCACACCGCCACAATGATCAGCGCGACAGCGGCCAGCCACTCATACGCGGCAACCGCTACCCCAAACGTAAAGCCATTGCCCGACATACCAATAAATTGCTCGGCCGAGATGTTGGAAGCAATGAGCGACGCGCCAATGGCCCACCAGGTCAGCGACCCTTCGGCCAGAAAGAAGTCTTTAGTATCGAGTTTTGTTTTTTGTTTTTGTTTGTAAATCCAGTACCCGTAGCTCGAAACACCGATAAAATACAGGAAGAAAATAATGTAATCTGTCTGGTTAAGCTGATTCATTGTAACAGCGCGATAAGTTGGTTTTGGGAATTAGCGTGTAAAAAAAAGATTATTTCTCTAAATAGGACTACTTTATGTTAAAATCATTTAGAGATTGGCTAATCCAATACCATATTTTAAGTTTTAAGCTTCAGGCTTCAGGTTGGCCAACGCGAAAGAGAATGTGCATCAGATGGCCTGAAACCCTAACTAAAACTACTGCTTCGCCTGTTCTACTTTCTGCTGTGTAGGAATTGTGGAGACCTCACGCTCCCGTTCGGTTTGTTCGACATACACCGCGTAATCGGCGGGCTCGATACGAATGCCAAAATGGTTGGCGTAGGCTTGTGTAAACTCAGCACCGAAGTAAAGAATAGCCGCTGTGTAATAAATCCAGGTCAGAATAACGATCAGCGAACCGGCGGCTCCATAGGTCGAACTGGTACTGGTCGTTTCGATATACAGACCGATCAGATAACGGCCCAGCATGAAGAGTAGCGCCGTGAAAACAGCCCCCAGCCGAACATCCTTCCAGGCAATTTTTGCATCGGGTAGTACTTTAAAAATAATACCGAACAAAACCGTGATGATACCTGTGCTGAGTAGAAAATTGAATACCATGACGATATACACGCCAAGGCCCGGCAGAAAGCGGGTGAGCTGATCACTTAAGGCCAGCACCAGCCCATTGATGACCAGCGAGACCAGCAGCAAAAAGCCCAGACTAACAACCAGCGATGACGACAGCAGTCGGTCTTTAATCAGTTTTAACCAGCCGCGTTTGGGTTTGGCCTTTACCCGCCAGATCAGATTGACCGAATCCTGGATCTCGATAAAGATACTGGTAGCGCCGATGACCAGCGTGATAATTCCAAAAGCCAGCGCCGTGTTGGTTTTGCCCGACAGTCCTACACTTTTGATCATGTCCTGAATCTGCTTGGCGGCTTCATTCCCCACAAGGCCATTTATCTGCGAAAAGATCTGCCCGCGAATAGCTTCTTCGCCCAGGAAAATACTGGTCAGCGACATGATTAGCACCAGAAGCGGTGCCAATGAAAAAACAGTATAGTAAGCCAGTGCTGCACTCAGTTTCAAACACCGGTCGTTCTGAAAACTATTGAACGAATCGCGGAGTACAGTCCAGGCATCCGTAAAGAATCGTTTAACCCGTTTCGTTGCCATACGATTGCGACTTGTTAAATCGGTTTCTGGCCGTTCGTCGACCAGGAGTACCACCGAAATAACCGGAATCGAGCCGCGTTGTTGGTTAATAGACGGGTTTTCTACTGAAAGCGATAGAATGACTGGCTTAACAACATGCTATTACGGTCATGCTTTGCACCGAATTAGGTCACGGTTCGGTTAGGGTTTGCTATCGCCCAGTGAAGCCACCCAGCCAATCAGGCTCCCCAACAGAACCAGTATTCCTATCACAATCAGCAACCATTTGAATACAGCCTGAAAAGGCCATTTGGCAATAAAACAAACGACGGCAATAAAGCCTATGATCATCAGAAGGCTAATGCCAAGGCCAATAAATAGCATATAGGCGCTGCCAATCCCCGAATCCCGGCTATCGTGGTAAACGGCGGCTTCACACAAAAACGTAACAACCAGAAAAATGCCAGCCAGACTGGCCAGCCCAACCCGGAGAAGCCACACCCATTGACCACCGGGAATCCAGAACAACGTGGCAAAAGCAAGTAGAACGCCTACATTGGGTAATAACCAGCCCATGTTCAATAGTTTGTCGTGATCATTTGGAGGAAGTGGATGGCTGAACGAAATAACTAGCCCGGTAATTGCCAGCAAACCAATCCAGACTACTTCGGGACCTAGCAGGTAAGTAAGCATACGATTCATGAGTTGATCAGAGAGAGGGTAAATAAAACAAGACTGGCAATGGACAGAACGCTGGAACATACAGTTCCCAGAATCATCAGAACACCCATTATTCCCGCTTTAGGACTTAGCACCAATTTGTCCTGGTCGATAAATCGGTTTGTATCAGGTGTATGCAGCCGGAAGGAGCCAGGTTGATTGATGGTGAAGTCGGCTATTGGAATAATCCGGTTACCTGATAGATCGGTACGTTTTGAGGTCAGATAACCGTAAATAGCAATAGGTATCGACTGGCCGTTCTGTCGGTCGCTCACCCGAAAGGCAGTGCTGGTGGGAATACGGCCGAAAACCGATGCCCGCTTTACCGAAATCTCATACGAACCAGCCTGCGCAAGGTCAAAATCGAATATTGGCGACTGAGCCATCCATTCAATGCGGGGACCGTCTGTATATACATGAATTAGTTTAGCCACACTTTTTACCAAAAGCGCTAACCCGACAATTGTAAGGATTCCGAACAGATAAGGCGACCAGGCAGCGTGTAGCATCGTAGAAGTGGGGAATAGTGAGATTGCTCGTCCGCGATTCAATCGCGGACGAACCCTTAAAATGCTTTGTAATTCTTTACGTTTTCCTGAAGTGCAGACAGGGTGTTTTTTAGTTGCTTATCAAGTTCTGAGTACATAGCCTGAAGATCTTTATCGCCTTTCTGACAGTACAGTTCGATTGGGGTCGAACGGGAGTTTCCGGCTTCTTCCAGGGTGATCTGTGAGATGGTTGCCCGATATTTGCGATTGGTGCATTCGACAACAAAGCTGTATCGAAAGGAATAAACCCCACCGGCTGAATTTTCAGTACGGGGCAGCATGACGACCTGAGTGAGTCGGCCAACTAAATCGCCAGTTTCTTTGTCGCTGAGCGAAAATACATCGTTGGTCGAATGACTCGACTGCATGAGCCACAACCGGGCCCGACGGAATACATCGGCCTGCGATACACTACCGCAGTCTACCACCTCTGAGTAGGTAACCGTCTGATTCGTAACGGGCAAAATGCCGTGTAATTTTCCGTTGGACAGAACGGGTGGACACTGAGCCTGTACCGATCCGACAATAAAAAATACGGCTGCGATCAAAGTAAGAAAAATAGAGTTCATCGTTGTGTTGTTCGAGATTGTTGAATAACTGTTCAGCAGGGCACCTCTAGCTGTCTGAGTTGTTAAAAAAGAGGAAAGTTGCTTTTTGAAACCGATTCAAAAGTAGGGTGCAAGGCAGGTACCAGGCCAGCTTGAATTGGCAGCAGGTGGTGTTGAGGTAATAAATAGCGCGAAAACAACAGTAGGACGTATGGGCAGGTGTCATGCGCATCGGTCAGAGGATCCCTCTGTTAGGGTAATTATACAGTTCATCCGGCTCATTCGTCAGTTCACCCATCAGATCGTTTCGGGCATTGAGTTGACCTCGTAGTTTTGACGTATTGTAACGCGGTTGGAAACTCGCGATTTTGAACTATAATTCGCGGGTTTCCACCCGCGTTACAACAAGTCTATTGTTCAGAACTATGAAATCGGTTGGTATCCTTCTCTTTATCCTGATAAGCACTGTCTGTATGGGGCAGTATGTTCCATTAGGAGCCATTACCATGTGGACAGATGGTTATGTAGTGACGCTCCAGAATGATACCCTTCGCGGGCAGGTGCGAATCGGCATGCTAGTGAATGATTCTCCCGCCAGTATTGTCATGCGCACCAGCGATACGGAGAAAATCAAATTAAAAGGGGACAACCTGCGGCTGATTGCCCAGCGGATTCCCGATTTTGCCTATTCGACGGGCCATATTCCTCGTGGACGCGAACTGGTTATTTTTGAACGGGTGCCCAATCCGCGTCGAAACGGAAAGCCTATGTTACTGGAACGATTAACTCCTTTCTGGGGGAACATTGCCTTGTATTTTGATGCCGCAGGCTGGAAGAAAACGACCGAATATACGTTCGGCAATTTCACGATCAAGACCGACCATCAGGACTTTAGCTATATCGTGCTGAAAAATGGACAGGAAAGCTGGGTGGCTAAACGGGGAGATATGGAAGCCGTACATGACAAACTCTTTGGCGACTGCCCGGCCTTTATCCGAAACTACCCATCGGCTACCCGGCGAAACTGGCGCGAATTCGGCGAAATGGTTGCGTCCTATAATCAGCTCTGCACTAATTGAGCAACTAGCGTATGTGTGCGGTAAGGAGACGATTCTAAACCAGTTGGATTAAAAAATATTAATCCAGAACGTGGTTTTTGGGGTATATATTGGCATATAATCCATCTAGCTACCGCTATTCGTAGCGACTGATTCCTCATGAAGAGGTTGTCCAATATGTCCTTTTTGCGCTTGCTCTGGCAAATTCCCCTTGTACTGATTGTTCTTGTTTCCGTGCTGATATTGGTGAACGAATACGCCATTGCCCGCTCCAGCCGACGAACTAAAGATATTGCTTACCGCCCCACCAACGCACCTGGTTTTGATGCCGAGCGAAACATACTGGACATCTATACACCTACAGACGACCCATCCAGAGCGAAGCCCGTAGTTGTTTTTATTCATGGTGGTAGCTGGAACAGCGGTAATAAGGATTTGTATTCGTTTATTGGGCGTCGGCTGGCCAAGCAGGGCGTAGTGGCCGTGCTGATAAATTATCGATTGGCGCCCGCTGTTGAGGTGGCCGGTATGGCGGGCGACTGTGCGGAGGCTGTTCGTTGGGTTATGGAACACATTGCCGAATACGGTGGCGATACGGCCCGTGTCTTCCTGATGGGTCATTCGGCAGGTGGCGGCTTAGCGGCTCTGCTGGTTACCGACAGCCAGTTATTGGCCAGAGTAGGGGTAGCGCATGATTCAGTAAAAGGTGTCATTCTCGACGACCCGGCTGGACTGGATATGTTCGATTACCTCAGCCGAATGCAATACCCAAATGACGAACAATACCTGATCCCGTTTGGAAAGAAACCAGCCGGTTGGCGGAGCGTGTCGGCTTTGTATTCCCTGACGGCTCATACACCTCCTATGCTAATCTATGTAGGCGAGCAAACCTACCCGAGCATCATCAAAAGTACTAAACGATTCCTTCAACGGCTTGAAGAGCTGGGGGTTACCCATGAATTTACGATGATGCCTCATAAGAAACACGTCGGAATGGTCACGCAGTTGTTCTGGAAAAACAATATCATCTACCGCGACTTAGCTACCTTTGTCGGAGCAGGGCGTTGAAGAAGATACGATGAAAAAAGCATGTATTTTTCTGGGGTTAGTAGGGTTAAGTTTAAGCTGCGGGGCAGATGAGACGAATCAACGTAAACTGGAAAACAAGTTGCTCAAATTGACCCAGAAAGACCTGGAGGGCAAAACCTTTGAAGGAAAGCTGCAGATAAAATCTCCCGATCATCAAAAAAACAATTCACTTACTAAGGCGTACGAACAGGCTAAGCTGGCTTATCAATTCAACGCAAACAATCAGGTGTTTTACCAGATCAACCTGGGAGGAATGACCAACAAGTCAGCGTTTACATGGCATCTGAAAGGTGATTCGCTTACGTTTGAGCGGATGGAAAACGGGCAGATCAAAACCAAGCGATACTTCATTCAACGGACTAGTACGGGTTTGACGTTGGATAATGATGAATACCGATCCTATTTGACGCTGAAATAAGTAGGCGACAGAACCAGTACGTTTCTGTAATAGACCGATTTAGGGCTGCTGACAAAGTTTTTGTTTGATACGGCTTGTGCATTCTATCTTTACAGGGAAGCATCCTGGAAGATACGCCATGACCGACATCGACTTGCTGAAATACGCCCTACATGAATTTGCAGGTATCGACGAAACGGAGTTTGCCCGTTCACTGCCTTACTGGGAAAAGAAGCATTACCGAAAAGGTGAATTTTATAACGAGTACAAAAACGTGTGCAAACACCTTGGTTTTGTACTCGATGGCTTTTTCCGGGCGTATTGCGTACATGGCGAGACGGGGGAGGAAAAGAACGTTTTCTTCTTTTCGAAACATCAGGTCGTGGTGTCTTACAAGAGCTTTGTCAATCAGACGCCCTGTAATTATTACACCGAGTCGATGCTGGATTCCACCATTTTATACATCCACATCAACCACCTGACGCAACTCTATCAGCAGTCACATCAATGGGAGCGTTTTGGTCGGCTGGTGGCCGAAAAGGCGTTCAATATTGCCATGACCCGCACCGAAGACTTTCTGTTTCAGACTCCCGAACAGCGCTACCTCGATCTTATCACCCAACATCCTGAAATCTACAATACCATTCCGTTGTACCATATTTCATCGTATCTGGGTATTCAGGGGCCATCATTAAGCCGTATTCGCAAACGAATGGCTAGTCGATAACCTAAAATTGTAGCCAATATGTAAGATTTGTGTACCTTCCGTTTTTAGGAAAACCTTTTCTAAACCTTAGTCTAAAGCTCATTAACCTTTACTTAATTTTTTCTCCTTGATGAAGCGTTTTATTCTCCTATGCCTGATCGTACCCAGTGGCCTGCTGGCCCAGTCAAAACCCGAAAAACCCTGGATGCTGGGCCCGTTTCAAAAAGCCAATACAGAAAACCCAATTTTATCGGCAAAGGCTACGACCACCTTCGATTGTCCGGTTCGTAAACAAGCCATCCATTGGGAAGAGAAAGATGTGTATAACCCGACTACGGTTGTGCGAGACAACAAAGTGTTTATGCTGTACCGGGCCGAAGATACCGTTCGGACTGTGGGCGGAACGTCGCGGCTGGGGTTGGCCGTCAGTGCAGATGGGATTCATTTCAAACGGATGCCCAAGCCAGTATTTTACCCCAACAACGACCCCATGAAAGTTTACGAATGGGAGGGAGGCTGCGAAGATCCGCGCGTGGTGGAGAGCCCGAATGGCGTCTATGTCATGACGTATACGGCCTACGACGGCGACAAAGCCCGACTCTGCGTAGCCACATCACGAAACCTGACCGACTGGCAAAAACAGGGACTCGCGTTTGGGGAGTTTGATAACGGAAAGTATAAAAATACCTGGTCGAAATCAGGGGCCATTGTCTGTAAACGAATAGGAGACCGGTTTGTCGCTCAGAAAATAAACGGTAAATACTGGATGTACTGGGGCGATCAGCCTCAGCTTCGGATAGCCTCTTCCGACGACCTTCTGCATTGGACGCCACTCGAAACCGATGGCGGCCAGCCTGTTGTCGTTGCGGAATCGCGGAAGGGTAAACACGACGTTCGTCTGCTTGAGCCGGGGCCGTTTGCTATGTTTACGAAGAAAGGTATTCTGTTGATTTACAATGGGATGAACGATGCTAAAAACGGCGACGTAAACTTACCCGAAGGCGCTTACGCAGGTGGGCAACTGTTGTTCGATGCGGCCAATCCAGCAAAGCTTCTGGATCGCTCGGAAGCTCATTTTATTAAACCTGATCAGCCTTATGAGATGGAAGGGCAGGTAAATCAGGTCGTTTTTCTGGAGGGTATGGTTCCCTTCCATGGCAAATGGTTTCTCTATTACGGTACGGCTGATTCGAAAATTGGTGTAGCTACTGCACCACAATCATTGAGATAGTCAATCAGCATAAGCTTCCCATGGTTGCAGCTCACTACTGCGTTTGCCGGTCAGTCTATCAATGAGTTGTTCGCGGGGTGTATGGCAGAGGTGGTTACTCAGCAGGTAGTCTGATCAAGAAGGGTGCAATAATCGACCGTTCAATAAACGAACGCGATTATTTTGTTTCTGATTTGCTATCTGATGTTGATTGTCAATAATTTAATCCCCTAAAACCTCAAATCTTTTTGACCAGATTGTTTATGAAGAAGGCGTTAAAAGTAATTGGTATTGTACTCGGTGTGGTTGTGCTGGGTGTGGTTGGTGCGATGGCGTATGTGAAAATGGCATTGCCTAACGTGGGCGATGCACCAACTCTTAAAGTGGATGCGACTCCGGCCCGTGTTGCCCGGGGTGAGTACCTGGCCAATCACGTAACCGTTTGTATGGACTGCCACAGTACCCGCGACTACACGCTCTTTTCGGCTCCTTTAGTGCCCGGAACATTGGGGAAAGGTGGGGAAATGTTTAATCAGCAAATGGGCTTTCCAGGTGCGTTTACGTCGAAAAATATAACGCCTTCCGGCATAGGTAACTGGACCGACGGCGAAATTTACCGGGCCATAACGACCGGTGTTAGCCGCGACGGACATGCGTTTTTCCCGGTAATGCCTTATCCGTACTATGGTAAAATGAACGATGATGATGTACAAAGCATCATTGCGTACCTGCGTACGCTGAAGCCCATCGATAGTAAGCCTGCTGAATCGAAAGCCGATTTTCCGTTCAACTTTATTTTGAACACTATACCTCAAAAAGCAGAGCCAATGGCCATGCCAGATACGACGGATGAATTAGCTACGGGTAAGTATTTGGTGATGATCGCAGGCTGTGTCGAGTGCCATACACAGGTCGATCAGGGACGGATTATTCCCGAAAAATCGTTTGCGGGTGGCCGCGAGTTTGCGATGCCCAGCGGAACGCTCTACACGGCTAATATTACGCCAGATAAGGAAACAGGCATTGGTGGATGGACAAAAGAGGCTTTCATCGCACGATTTAAGACATACGGCGCTGACTATAAAGCCCATAAAGTAGGGTCAACTGATTTCCAGACTATTATGCCCTGGACCATGTATGGCGGCATGAAAGAGAAAGACCTGGGCGCTATTTATACATACCTCATGTCTATTAAACCAATTTCCAATAAAGTAGCGGACAAGTTCAAGCCGCGCGTAGCCATGCGTTAATCGCCGTTTTTATTGATTTTTCTTTCTACCGAGACTGTTTGAACTTTTCCTGATTAACTCCAGGACGTGTTTTTTTTGTCATTCCGACCGAAGGGAGGAATCTCAAAGTTCCTCAATAAGTGGGCTTGAGATTCCTCCCTTCGGTCGGAATGACAAAAAAACACTCATTTTTAGCTTAGTTTAAACGGATTTCACCGCTAAGTCGCAAACGGCTTTGTAGGGACAAAAAACCATATAATCCAAACCGCTCGGATATAAGAAACCTTACGGGGCAGGTTTTAGAACCTGCCCTCACTCATTTTCTGACTAATTTAAGTACACCCAGAGGCAAATTCGCAAATACCTCCGCCACCGAAATGCCAGTAGCTACTATCCCGGTTGCCTTCGTTAACCGATGCTCCCAATGGGTTGGCGCTTCATCGGGCAATAGAATTCGGGTGTCGTTCCAGTCGACAGAAATCGGGTTGGTTTGCTGATCGCGACACAGGCGGGCAATGCCCATCGGGACAGCGATCACGTACCAGTTCTGGGTATCGTGCCGGGCAAAAGCCAGTATATGCTCCTGATAGCGCCCTTCTACCTGCAAGGAAATGTATTGAGCATTGACAAAAAGATCTGGCTCCTGCCGACGTTCCTGTAACAGTGTATAGACCAGCCAGAGTTTGATCTGGCCAGTATATCGACTTTGCCATAACTCCGACCAAAGGTTGTCACGGCCGCGAGTTAGTAACTCTTCCAATGCCTGACAGCGTTGGTCGAAATCGACAGGACGGCGGTTGTCCGGGTCAACCATGCTTAGGTCCCAGCCTTCGCAACCCTGATACACATCGGGTAGGCCGGGACACGTACATTTGAGTACTACCTGCGCCAGCGAATTGATTATGCCCAGATCAGCAATATCCTGATAAAAAGCTTCGAAGCGGCTCCAGAAGGGCCGTTGGGTATTCAGCAACTCACGGGCGAACGACTTAGTCGCTTCTTCATACGCTTCGTTGGGGGTGTCGTGGGTCGAATAGCGTTTGGCTTCCCGAAGTGCTTTTTGTAGATATTCGTCCAATCGTTCGGGAAAATCCTCGCCATCCTGCCCCGGCATGGGATAGGCACCTACCAGTGTCTGATAAATAAAGTATTCGTCATTTGGGTCGGGTGCGTCAATGGTGGTCGACTCGCCTGACTCGTCTAGCTGTACCTCTACTTTAGCCGGACCATTTAGTTTCTGCCAGGCTCGTACTTCGTTGATCCACTCATCAGCCAGGTCGGTCAGTACGTTCAGGCGGCTTCGTACATCTTCACCCCGTTTGGTGTCATGCGTTGAGGTAGCGTTTAGGGCCAGGGGCCATTTGGCTTGCCGGTCGATCATCTTCTGGTGGAACTCATCGATGGTCAGACCGAAATAAAGGGGAGAGTCCCCCACTTCGTCATGCCCGATAAAGCGTGTGTAGGTGTACATCAGCGTATCTTCCACGCCTTTGGCCATGAGTGGACCCGTAAACTGCATACAGCGTTGATAAAACCGGAGTGCACGCTCATTGTAAGCCTGGTCACCCATAGTCGGTTTGGTCAGCAACACATCTTCCAGCAGATCTGCAGCCGCCGTCAGTCGGGATTTAACCTGTCGTATACGGTCGAAAATGGCCCGAATTGCGTCAGCTTCTGAGGTGTCGAGTGGCAGTCGGTTTCCATAGTACCGATAAACGGGGCATTGAACCAAGAATTCACCAATGGTTTCTTTCAGGGTGTCGTCGGGCAAGCTAGCCAGTTGGTCTTCGCTGACCAATTGAAGTTCGCTAAACAGGTGGAACAGATTGTCCAGCTCACCGCCCATGTGCTGAAAAAGAATATAAGCCTTTTTGTCGTACAACTCCCGGCGAACCACTTTTCGCTCACCTAATAACTCCTGATAGAACTGGGTGAAACGTTGCTGACTGCTGGTTCGGGTCAGCAGGTTATTGACAATAGAAAGAAAGCCGTAGCCAGTCGCGCCCTGAATGGGCCAGTGGGCCGGTAAGTCTTCATCATCTTTCAGAATTTTTTCAACGATGATATACGCGTCTTCGCCTGCTAGCTGGCGTAACCGTTCCAGGTATTGGCTGGGATCGTAAAGACCGTCGATGTGATCGACACGCAAGCCCTGAAATACGCCCGATTCAAGCAGGTTTTTGGCGTGCTTATGCACATGATCGAATACGGGCTGGTGCTGGATGTTCAGACAGATCAGGCTATTGACCGTAAAAAAGCGTCGGTAGTTGATTCGGGAATCGGTTTCTCCGTAAAAGCACAGTCGATACGTCTGCTCATCAGCTAGTTGCTGTAACCGATCCGGGTTTTTATTTAGGGCTTTCAGGCAGTTTGTCAGAAAGGATTGATTCGCAGACCGACGCAGCCATTCGTCCAGCTTTATCTGCAACGCTGTGCAATGCAGGGCATAGGTAGCTGGATCGGTTAGCCCATCCAGTTCCGTTAACTGTGCCAGAAAGTTCTGAACAAGTTCAGGTGGTTGCCGATCCGAGGCTTGCAGGATTGTTGCGTACGAGCTTAGGTGGATCGGATAAGCCGTATCGAAGTACAGGAATACGAATCGTTGATTCTGATACGCTACCGTGAGTTCACCTTTTTCGAGTACTTCATCCAGCGAATTACCCAGAAATGGGACCATCAGCCGACCGTGATGATGTGGGCTGGTCCAGTCGATGTCGAAGAAGGTACTGTAGAGTGATAAAGGCCCTTTTTCCAGCACGTCCATCAGCCAACGATTGGCCGGATGAAACGCCATATGATTCGGGACAATATCCTGTAGCCAGCCGATACCTCGTTGAACTAACTGTTGATGAATGCGTCGCAGGTCATCTTCGGTGCCAATTTCAGGATTAATTCGCTGCGGATTGACGCCATCGTAGCCATGCACACTCCCCGGAACGGCCTCAAAAATGGGCGATGCATACACTGTTTTGACACCTAATTTGTCGAGATAAGGGATAAGTTTTTCAAAATCAGTGAAGGTAAAGTCCTTGTGAAATTGGATTCGGTACGTTGAAATGGGATTTTTCATGACCCAGGGCATAAATAACAATAGATTCAGGTAGTAGCGTAATGGGAGTCATCCCCGACCAGGCGTCAGGGGCTGAGCCCGCGACCGATTGGTGATCGGGTTGCCAGGTATCGTCGGTCGAATCGAGCAGTTTTTGCCAATCGGCGCTGGCCTGTTCAATAGTCGGGGTGATGGTTTGCGGCTGGTCCGAAAAATTCATCAGGCACAGCACATGCTGATCGTCGTGCCAACGATGCAACAGCAATGCCTGCTGATCGTCGTACGAGACGACATCCAGTTGGTGCCGGTTGAGCCTGCGAAGGGCTGGTAGCTGCTGACGCAACGCAATCAGGGTCTGGTAATACCGCAGCATGGTCTGGTGAGGCTCCTGACTAATGGACTGCCATTGTAGTTTGGTCTTCAGATACGTAGCTTCGTCCTGTGGGTCAGGTAGTTCATCGGCGTCGGAGTGGACGTGTGAAAACTCTTCTTTTCGACCCTGCCGTACAGCTTCTACCAGCTCTGGTTCGGAATGATAGGCGAAATAAAAGAAGGGTGCCGTTTCTCCCCATTCTTCGCCCATGAACAGGAGCGGGACATAGGGACTGACCAGCACCGCCCCGGCCAGCAGCTTGGTCATCTCGAAACTGAACAATTGACTGGATCGTTCGCCCAGCATCCGATTGCCTACCTGATCGTGGTTTTGGGAAAAGACAATGAACTGTTGACCCGGATTTGTTTCGGCCTTGCAACCGAATAACTTCTGCCGAACTTCCGAGAACTGACCATCATATACGTAACCTTCCCGGTACGATTTCGCCAGGTGAGGAATACCATCAAAATCGGCATAGTAGCCAGTTTTTTTCTCGCCCGCTGCTACCCGTAACGAATGATGAAACTCGTCTGTCCACTGGGCATCCATGCCATACCCATTTTCCGATAATGGATTGATAAACCGGGGATCGTTGAGATCGCATTCGATGAGCAGATAGTGCCGTCGGCCGGTGGTTGCCATGAGTTGATCTACCTTCTGGCGAAGCTCCTGAAGAATGTGAACCGCGCTGAAATCTTTGATGGCATGTACAGCATCCAGACGAAGGGCATCAATATGAAAATCGCGTAACCACATCAGCGCATTTTCGATGAAGAAATGCCTAACCCCATCGCACCAGGCATCGTCGAAGTTGACCGCATCGCCCCAGGGGGTACAGTATTTGCTGGTCAGATAGGGCCCAAACTGCGGTAGAATATTTCCACCGGGGCCAAAGTGGTTATAAACAACATCCAGTATAACGGCAATACCTTTAAAGTGGCAGGTATTGATCAGGTGCTGAAGACCTGCATAGCCACCGTAGGAGTTCTGAGCAGCAAAGGCATACACACCATCGTAACCCCAGTTGCGATGATCCGAAAACTGAGCAATGGGCATGAGTTCAATAGCCGTCACGCCCAGCGATTTCAGGTAATCCAGTTTGGCTTCCAGACTGGCGAAGGTGCCTCCGGACGTAAAGGTGCCGGTATGAATTTCATAGATCAGGTAATCCTCCAGCGCCGGATTCACCCAGCTTTGATCTTCCCAGAAAAAACGGTTGGTGTCCACTGCCTGCGAAGGGCCATAAAGACCTTGTGGTTGCGACAGAGAAACTGGGTCGGCATATTCATCTTTATCATTCAACAGGACGGTATACAGATCGCCCGGACAAATCTGATCAGTTTTGGTTTTCCAGTAGCCTAAACCAGCCTGAGTCAGTGGAACTGTTCCTGAACGTTGATGAACGTTGATGGCCACCTGGTTGGCGAGCGGTGCCCAAATAAGCACGTCGGCACAGTCTTTTGTCGGAAAAGTGATTCCAAGTGAACGTTTGTTTACGAATAATGGCGGTAACATGCTGAAAAAGTGTTTTTACACGGAGCGTTTATCAGAAATCCTGGATCATAGACCGCTAGCGCAGCCGATACCAGTGCGATTCATAGCCTGACAACTGGATCGGGACTTTTCCGTCTTTCGATAAGGGCTTCAATGACTGGTCCGTTAAATTGACTAACTGGCCATTGACGCTCTGTTTCATGTTTAACTCGCAGGATTGGGGCTTTGGGCTGAAGTTATGCGCGATAATGAGAGAATGGCCCTGCCAGTTGTACCGAATAGCCAGCACATAATCGGAGTTGGTATCCAGCGTTTCCCATTGGCCCCACCCAATTTCCGGACATTGTTTTCGCAGCCGAACCAGTCGGCCAATTTGATTCAGCAGTGATGAAGAGTCCGCTTGTTGCGTAGCCACATTGACCTGCTGGTATCGGTAAGGTCCCTGGCTAATGATCGGTCGTACGGGGTTGGATGAGGTAGAGAAACCGGCACTGGGACCAGTGGACCATTGCATGGGCGTTCGGATGGATAGGCGCTCTTTCAAACTAAGGTCATCGCCCATACCAATCTCTTCACCGTAGCGAATGACGGGCATGCCCGGCATCGAGAACAGCACGTTGTAGGCCAGATTAATGAGCTTGCGGTCGGTCAGCATAGGAGCCAGTCGCCGACGGATGCCCCGATCGTAAAGCTGCATGGTGGTGTCGGGTCCGAACCGTTCGTACACTTTTTGTCGTTCATCGTCGCTTAAGCGGCCCAGGTCAATTTCGTCGTGATTACGCAGGAAAAAGGCCCATTGTGCCGTTGGCGGAATGTCTCTGGTGGCGTCCAGGGCTTTCCGAAACAGGTTGGTTTCGCCGGTGGCCAATGTGTAAAACAAATGCTGATTGGCGAAAAAATTGAACATCGTCTGCATGTTTTGGCCATCGTTGCCGAAGTATCCCTGCTGTTCTTTAGGATCGACGTTGGCTTCACCCAGCATGATGGCATCTTTTCGGTGCCATTGAATATACTGGTGCATCTGGGTAATGATGTCGAACTGATGCTGGGGTTTGTCGGGATCGAAATCGGCATTGGCAATTTCGATCAGGAACGGAACCGCGTCGACCCGGAACCCGGCGATACCTTTGTCGAGCCAGTGCCTGATAATCTTCCGCATTTCGCGCTGTACCACCGGATTCTGCATGTTCAGGTCGGGCTGAAACTCATAAAAGCGATGGTAGAAATATTCACCGGCCTGTTTGTCGAACGACCAGACATCCTTTTGTATGCCCGGAAATACCATGCCTTTGTCCCATTTTTTGGGTCGTTCCTTGGCCCATACATACCAGGATCGATAGGGCGATGTCGTGCTTTGACGAGCCTGGCGAAACCAGGGGTGTTCGTTGGACGTATGATTGGTAACCAAATCCATCATCACCCGCATGCCCCGTTGGGTAGCTTGCTGCATAAACTGATCGAAATCGTTTTCGGTACCCAGCCGCTTGTCGATCCCATAAAAGTCTGAAATATCGTAGCCGTCATCTTTGTTTGGCGTAGGTTGAAACGGTGCGAGCCAGATGGTTTCGACACCAAGGTTTTTGAGGTAATCCAGTCGTTGCGTTAACCCGTTGAAGTCCCCAACGCCATCCCCATCAGAATCCTGAAACACTTCAACATCGACACTGTACAGCAAGTCATTCTTATACCACAACTCCTGAATAAAATCGGTCGGGATGGGTGCTGGTGGCGTTTTTTCGGATTCGCTTTCGTCTTTTTTCTGACAGGCGACCAGAAGGCCAAAACAGGCAAGGATGAACAGTTTTTTCATGAAGGCACATTGAGAATATCTGTCCTACCAACTGTTTAATGAGCTATAGTGTTGGTCAATGGACCGATTAATTGCCTGATTCTATGTTAGGGTAAGGTTAATTCTATAAGATATATGAATAAACTAACAATGTTCAATTGATTGGCTAATAATCTCTTTGATGTTAAATCAATTCGGGCCTACGAAAAGTTAGGTGGGCATGAAAAAGGAGGACATTCATCTGGGCGATTGGCAGCGGATTTTGATCGGTGATGCCCCTGCCGAGTTTTTATTGGAAGTACTTATACGGACGGCTCTGATCTATGTAGCGTTGCTGATCATCATGCGGTATCTGGGTAAGCGCATGAACGGACAGCTAACCATTCTGGAACTATCGGTTATGCTCACCCTGGGGGCCATTGTATCGGCCGCCATGCAGTTGCCCGATCGGGGATTGTTGCCGGGTGTGCTGGCTTTGCTGTGTTCGCTATTCTTTCTTCGAGCAACAAATTGGGTAGGGTTTAAGCGTAGTAAAGCGGAGAAATTGATTCAGGGAACCGAAACCGTTCTGGTAAAGGATGGTATCATTCAGCTAGACAAGATGGCCGAGAACCGACTGTCGCATCAACAGATCTATACGGCATTACGAACCGGAGACGTGTACAATCTGGGGAAAGTAAAGCGGCTATATATGGAAGCTTACGGCATGTTCAGCATCTATCAGGACGAGAAAGGCAAACCGGGTCTGTCGGTTTTGCCACCCGCCGACCTGGCTATTCAGTCTATTCATCGGCATCCCGATCCGAAGTATCTGGCCTGCTCGAATTGTGGTAATTCGGTGCCTGCTTATACCCAACCCGGTGAATGCCCTAGCTGTCATGCCAACGACTGGGTAGAGGCTGTTCTCTAACATACTTATGAAAAAGGAAGATATTTTTCTGTACGATTGGCAGCGGATTCTATTTGGGGAAGTACCTGCCAGCTTTTACCTCGAAATCCTGTTTCGAGCGGCTGTAGTTTATCTGATTCTGGTTGTATCGATGCGGCTTATGGGCCGACGGATGTCAGCCAAATTAAGCCGAAATGAAATGGCTGCCATGGTGTCGCTGGCGGCTGCTATTGGCGTACCCATTCTGGACCCAAGCCGAGGACTCCTGCTAGCGGTGATTATTGCTACTGTCGTCGTGTTTATCCAGCGGATTGTGTCGTATTGGGCGGCTAAAGATCAGCGATTTGAAGCCTCATCGCAAGGTGATAATCGGGTGCTGGTGCAGAATGCGGTGATGCAACTGGATAATATGGAAGAGTCGCGCGTGTCGCGTGAGCTACTGTTTGCGCAGCTCCGTTCGAGTGGGTTAGTGCATCTGGGGCACGTCAAACGGCTTTATATGGAAGCGAATGGAGCGTTTACGCTCATTTCGGAAACGGACCCTAAACCGGGCTTGTCGGTGCTGCCGGAATGGGATACCGATTTTATAAACGAACAAAAAAAGGTTGCCACTCAACAGGTATGCAACCATTGTGGCAACCAACAGCCAGACTCCGCAGACAAAGCCCAACCCTGTAGCAATTGCGGCCATCAGGAATGGGTAACCGCCCTGGAATGAATTTATCGCCAGTCGTTGGATAAATGGCCTGAATAGAGGGTTACACTCCAGGGCGCCAGGTTAACCGTTTGGCCGGGAGTTAACTGGTTGGGCAACAGGGCTACATCAGTCTGGTTGGTCTCCTGCCATTGGGTTTCTTTCGAGTCCAGTTGCTTCTCCCACTGGTTGACCCAGTCTGGCATGGTGTACGAAACGTTGTTGTCTGAAAGATTACACAGGATCGTACCATGCTGCTGTCCATCAACAGTTTGGCGGTGTAACACAAGACCCGATTGCCCCAGTACAGTAACCCGGATGTCGTTCTTGCTAACATTACGCAGTGCCGGTATTGATTGTCGTAATTCGATCAACCGTTTATGCCACGCCAGCATAGTAGCATGTCGGCCTTCGGTTCGGGTATGCCACTGTACTTTCGACTGCGTAAATGTGGTTTCATCGGCTGGGTCGGGTAGTTCGGCATCACCAATGAATTTGCTGAAATCTTTCTTACGGCCCTCCCGTACCGCTTTGAGCAGTTCGGGATCAGTATGGCTCACGAAGTAATAGAAAGGAGACTCATCGGCGTATTCTTCACCCATGAACAACATCGGAACATAGGGCGACAGGAGCATGGCAGCCGCAGCCACTTTCTGACGCTCGAAATCAACCAGCAGCGATAACCGTTCCGTGCCAAGCAGATTGCCGACCTGATCGTGATTGAGGTTGAATACAACGAACCGGTCGCCGGGAATGCCTGCTGATGAACGGCCGAATTTACGCTTGCGAAAGGATGCGTAATCGCCACTCGCCACGAAACCATCGGTATAAGCTTTGGCCAGTTGTTCCATTCGCCCGAAATCGTGATAGCGTTCGCGGCCGGGTTTGTGAATCAACACGTGTAGCGCATGGTGGAAATCGTCGAGCCATTGCGCGTCGAAGCCATACCCACCTAAGTCGGGCGATTGAATCACACGCGGACTGTTCAAATCCGTTTCAGCCACCAGATAGAGCGCCCGGCCCAGTCGTTCTTCCAGATAGGCTACCTTGTTATGTACCAACTCCCAGATGTGGACAGCGCCCATGTCGAACACCTCATGAATGGCATCGAAGCGCAGACCGTCGACGTGATACTGTTCAAACCAGAAGAGCGGGTTGTTTGAAATATAGTCCCGTATTCCATCCGACCATTCCCGGTCGAAATTGATGGCATTGCCCCAGGGAGTATGGTATTTGTCGGTAAAGTACGGACCGAATTGCGTGAGATAATTACCTTCGGGGCCCAGGTGATTGTAAACAACATCCAGAAAAATAGCGAGCCCACGTGCATGACAGGCATCAACCAGTTTTTTTAGCCCGGTTGGTCCACCATACGAGTGCTGAACTGAATACGGATATACGCCATCGTAACCCCAGTTGCGACCTCCCGGAAACTGGCTAATTGGCAACAATTGCAGAGCATTTACGCCCAATTTTGACAGTTCATCGAGCCGGCCGATGATGGCTTCAAAGGTACCTTCGGGCGTAAACGTACCGACATGTATCTGGTAAAAAATCAGGTCGTGAAATGGTAACCCACGCCAGTCTGCATCCTGCCAGCGATAAGCCGCGTGATCAACCACTTCGGATGGACCGTGCACATCCTCGGGCTGGAAATGAGATGCTGGGTCCGCAAAACCGTCCTGGCCGTCGAGTCGATAAAAATACCGGGTACCGGGTTCAACCCCGTCGACTTCCAGCCGGAAATAACCCCATTGATCGCAGTGCATGGGTAACTCCCGTTGAGTAGGGTGGACAATATGCAGGGTTACTGATTTACGTTTGGGTGCCCATACCGTAAATACACAGCGTCCCTCACCGGTATACGTTGCTCCAATTGACTTCATGTGTTCTATTTACTCGTCGATTAATCGTACCAACAGACCCTCATCGCCACTAAGGCTAATGCTATCGCCCACCTCAACCTCTTCCCATTCGGGAGCCGTTGCGATCTCTACGATGCCTTTGAGCGCACTGTCTTTAGCCTTAAAATGGGCAGGCTGGTGACTTAGGTTTAGCAGGATAAGGAAACGGGGATGGCCTTCCAACTGACGGATATAGGCGATCAACTGCGAGGTGGCATAAACGGGCACGTAATCACCTACCATCAACGATGGTTCCTGTTGCCGTAAACTGATTAGCCGTTTGTAAAATGAGAGGATTGAAAACGGATCTTCATCCTGTCGCCAAACATTTTCACGGGCGAAATTGCGGGCTACTCGCAGCCACGGTTTGCCTTCTGTAAAGCCCGCATTGGGAGTTTTATTCCACTGCATAGGCGTTCGACCGGGATCGCGGCTTAGGTTCTTATCAGGCATGTTCAGCCCCTGCGGGTCCTGCACTTCATCGAAGGGAATTGGTACGTCGCGCATCCCGATTTCTTCGCCATAATAAATGGTTGGTGTGCCTCGTAGCGTCAGGAGCAGCAGGGCCGCATTACGAGCCTGTTCGGCACCGACCCGGCTCGTAATGCGGGGCTGATCGTGGTTGCCCAGTACCCAGTTGGGCCAGCCGCCTTCGGGCAAAATACCTTCGTACTGGTCGATGGTGGCCGCAATCTTCTGAGCATCCCAGGGGAGTAACAACAGTTGGAAGTTGAAGGGTAAGTGTGCCCCCTTGCCATCGATACCGTAATAGGTAACAAGTTGATGGATAGGGAGGTAGATTTCACCAATAAGCAACCGTTCGGGATATGAGTCGATAACCTGCCGCATTTTCACCACAATGTCATGCACCTCCGGCTGGTCGGTGGAGTAGACCGGCAACAGTTGCTCATAGGTCGCCATATACGGCTGATAATCTGGATTGATGGGGTTGTCGCGGAAGTTTTTGTCCTTAACCATGTGCCACATCACATCCACCCGGAATCCATCGACACCTTTGTCCAGCCAGAACCGCATGACGTTCAACATAGCTTCCTGCACTACCGGATTGCGCCAGTTGAGATCAGGCTGCTCCTTCAGAAAGGCATGGTAATAATACTGACCACTAGTTTCGTCCCATTCCCAGGCACTACCGCCAAATACGCTGAGCCAGTTGTTCGGTGCCGACCCATCGGGGTTGCTGTCGTGCCAGATAAACCAGTCGCGTTTGGGATTGTCGCGCGAGGAGCGGGATTCGAGAAACCACGGATGTTGATTCGAGGTATGATTCGGTACAAGGTCCAGAATCAGTTTCATTCCCCGGCTGTGAACACCAGCCAGCAATTCATCGAAATCGCTTAGCGAACCAAATATGGAATCCACATTCTGATAGTCGGCAATGTCGTAGCCGAAATCGGCCATCGGAGAAGGGTAGATGGGCGAAAGCCAGACGGCTGTAATGCCCAATTGGTTCAGATAATCCAGCCGTTTCAGAATGCCCTGAAGGTCGCCAATTCCATCGCCATTACTGTCCTGAAAGGATCGCGGATAAATTTGATAGATAATACCTTCCTGCCACCATAAGTAGCCTGGGTTGTTTTCATTCATGGCATTGAGTCGTTACTAATGGGTATCGTAGACCGTCTAACACATCGTCTTATGAAACCGCTACTTATATGCCTTAATAAATGCCGAACGACCACTTTTGTTTGCCAGATAGGCTCAAAAGCTTATTACGTGCTGAAACTGAGGAAGTGGCAGTCGTAACGATGGACAGAAAATGGCATGTTGTAGATAGGCAGCCCTGGTCAGGACCTTTTCGTTTTGCTAATTCAAACGGACTAGATACGTCTGGGGTCTTAAGTCAATAAAACAGTATAACCACATTCACCTCCCTATGATAATCGATCAACAGAATGCAGCGGTCAATCAGCACACCTTAGCGGATATTCACTTTACCGGCGTTTTTATTGGGGTACTCAAGCAGCCCAGCCGACGTATTAATTTGTTTTACTGGAACCGATTTCTGATAGAAATCCACTGCGAATTTGAGCACCAGCAATGGACACCCAGTAAGATCAATCATGTCCTGAGAACAGATGCGTATATGGATTCATTAAAATTCAATCTGACACAGGCACAGTTTTGCAAACTTCAGGATACCATTCGTAGTCTGGAAGTTAATTGAATCAGGTTCTCATATTTTCCTGATAGGCTAATCACAATTTAGCCAATATGATGATCAGCTTCAAATACAAATCACGAACCTATGTCTACCGGTCAAACTGTTTATCTTGCAGCCCTACTACTTTCCGTGCCCTTTCTAGTTTTAGGGCAAAAAGTAGCTAACTCAGAGTTAACAACCAAAGTAATCAACCTCTCCAATAGGACATTTAGTACACTGTAAACTAAGTTTTCTTGTATTTTAGGTTTTCAGGATTGACCTTCACATACTGGCTGTTCATGGTATCTCTGGCTTTGTCCACCGTGAACTGCCAGTGAATCTTGACCTGCTTCTGATT
>NZ_BAAHBH010000021.1:0-100819 GCF_054776815.1 Spirosoma gilvum
GCCGTAGCCCGTTTGAAGGTTTTAGCGAACAGAGTACCTTTGCTCAGGAGTTGACGCAGGTGATTCTGATGTTCATCGCTCAGCATTACGTGTTGCTTTTTCATACTCCTAAAATACTATAATACTTAGTTTACAGTGTAATAAGGTAGAAATACCGCAATAAGGATGGTCATCATGCGAGCTCAATTTTACTTGACACCCGCCCAATTTTCGATAGTATATGGCTAATCTGCGATTCGAAAGGCGAAAGGGTCGGCAATAGCTTCCTAATAAATGTTAATAATAGCCACCTGGACTGGATCGGCGTCAAAAATGCTTGTCAGTACGTAGGAATAGCCCGACCTTTGTGGCTGTGGCTGCGTATTGAGCGTAGTCGGGTTCAGGCTGTTTTGCTGTTGTGTATCCGAATGATCCTCAGAACTGAAAATTTAATAAAGAAATACGGCTCCCGGCTGGTCAACAATAACGTATCGTATCAGGTCGAAACGGGCGAAATTGTGGGGCTCCTCGGACCAAATGGTGCGGGTAAAACGACCTCCTTTTACATGGCGGTAGGGCTCATCAAACCCAATAGCGGTAAAGTTTTTATTGACGATACCGATGTGACCGACTTGCCTATGTACAAACGAGCGCGACTGGGACTGGGGTATCTGGCGCAGGAAGCATCTGTCTTTCGGGATTTATCTGTCGAAGAAAATATCCTGGCTGTGCTCGAAATGACCAGTTTGCCCAAACAGCAACAGAAAGAAAAGGTCGAAGAGTTGCTGGAAGAATTTAGTCTGACACACGTACGCAAAAGCAAAGGCAAGGTGTTGTCGGGGGGCGAACGTCGCCGTACGGAAATTGCCCGTGCGTTGGCTGTCGATCCCAAGTTTATTTTGCTGGATGAACCGTTTGCGGGTGTCGATCCCATTGCTGTGGAAGATATTCAGAGCATCGTGGCTAAGCTCAAACATCGCAACATCGGTATTCTCATTACCGACCACAACGTAAACGAAACCTTGTCTATCACCGACCGGGCCTATTTGCTCTTTGAAGGCAAAATCCTGAAGCAGGGTACCGCCGAAGATTTAGCAAACGATGAGCAGGTTCGTCGGCTATACCTGGGCCAGCACTTTGAGCTGAAACGGAAAATCTAAGTAGAGCGGACTGTCGGCCCTTGCCGTGGAAACTGCTTTACATTATCCCAACACTTCTCGTAGAACCGGCAGTGATTTTACTTCGCCGATCGAATCGATGTGGATCTGGTAATACGCTACCAGCGCATCCACTAATTCATTTCGGGCAGATCGGGCAAGTTTAATGGAGGTGCCAAATGGCAGACGAAGCATCGTATTGAGCGCTACCTCCATCTCGGTGTCAGGCAGAAAAGGATACGAGTTTTCGCGGAGCTGATTTTCAAATTCGCGGGCCGATTCAGGGCCGAAGCCTAAATAAAACGAAAGCTTGAGCAAAAAGGCGAGGTGGAAGTTCTCGAAGTTCGTTTGCGCCTGTTCGAGAAACAAAACTGAATTGACCAGGTATTGGAATAGCATCGGGTTTGGTGCTTCTTCTTTCAGGACCTTGTTGAGTAGTTCGGTCACAAACAGCGCAATGGTCGATTTGCTGACATCGAAGGGAATGCTTTGAAAAGGATGACTTGTTTTAATCTCCGACAATCGATGTAAATCACGGTCGGGTTTGTTATAAACCACCATATCCAGCAGGGTAAGCGGCTGAAACAAAGCGATTTTGTTAGTCTTACTTCGGGCGGTTCGGACACTGTTGACCAGGTACCCTTGCAGGCCAAATTCTTCGGTGTAGATTCGGGCAATAATGGAGGTTTCGCGGTAACGTATGTAACTAAGGGCAATTCCCTGCGTCTTTTGCAGCATTTGAGTTGACCGCCGAAGCGGGAGTGCGTGAGTCTACTAAGATAACTCTTTTTCCACAAAATTCCGGATAGAGCGATAAAGTAAAAGTGGAAACAAACTTTCTTTGCAAAAGGTACTTCCTTTTAGTCTATGAAACTATATAAAACCCGTTCCGGCATCGTTGTAGAGAACGAAAATGCGTTTTACACCATGCCCGATGCAGATTGGGATGAACTGGTAAACCGGGATGATTTACACGAATTTTTAAATACGTTTACAGCCCTTCCGCCCATATCCGATGAAGGGCAGGCCTGGATACAGGCTGGATTGCTGGCTCCCATTAGTCGGCAGGAAGTCTGGGCGTCGGGCGTAACGTACCTGCGTAGCCGGGATGCCCGTATGGAGGAATCCAAAAAATCGGGGGGCGATAATTTCTACGACCGCGTTTACGATGCCGACCGACCTGAGTTGTTCTTTAAAGCAACGCCCGAACGGGTAGTAGGGCCGGGAGCAAATGTTCGTATCCGGGCCGACTCGAACTGGAATGTACCCGAACCCGAACTGACCTTATTCATAACTTCGGCTGGGAAAATTGTAGGCTATACCTGCGGCAATGACATGAGTTCGCGGAGTATTGAAGGCGAAAACCCGCTATATCTGCCACAAGCCAAATCCTATGATGGCAGTGCGGCTCTGGGCCCGTGTTTATACGTCCCCGAAGCGCCTATTTCACCAGAAACGATGATCCGTCTGGAAATTGTTCGGAATGAACAGGCTGTATTTTCCAACAGTATTGCCATCAGTCAGATGAAGCGGCAACATACCGAACTGGTTTCGTTCCTCTTTCGGGAGTGCTCGTTTAAAAATGGCTGCTACCTGATGACTGGCACCGGTATCGTGCCTTCCGATGATTTTACCCTTCGTTCGGGCGATGAAATCAGCATTACTATCGATGGCATCGGTACATTGACCAACGTGGTTGAATAGGCGCAGGTTTTCCGTATTTTTGGCAGAAACCTGCGTTTTCAGTCATGATTACTAACCTTTCGCAACTTGATCCGAATGGTATATATACCTACGCGGATTATCTGAAATGGCGTTTTGAAGAAAGTGTAGAGCTTATCAAAGGTAAGCTCTACAATATGTCGCCTGCCCCCCGTGCAAAGCATCAGCGAATAACTATGCGTATTTTACGGGATTTGTTCAATCAATTTGATCAACGGTCCTGCGAGGTATTCGCAGCTCCTTTCGATGTTCGCTTGCCGAATCCAGACTATGAGCCGGGGTTCAATAACAAAATTCATACGGTTGTTCAACCTGACATCAGTATTATCTGTGATCCTGATAAAATCGACGAGTTTGGATGTGTTGGCCCTCCTGACTGGATTATTGAGATAACATCACCGTCTACGCACAAGAAAGATTTCAACGAAAAATTTGATTTATACGAATCGGCTGGCGTTCGGGAATACTGGATTGCGGTCCCTAAGAGTGCAGAAATCTATACATATGCTTTGAAAGATGGACGTTTGGAGGAAGGAGAGGTATATGAACAACATACCAAAGCTACCTCCAAACTCTTTCCCGAATTATCGATTGACCTTGACTGGATTTTTGCCTGATTCAATAAATCGAAGGGGATAGGTTATTCGGAGGTAATCACTTTTATGCCCTTCCGAACCTCGCCAACTTTTTCGCGTAAAGCATCCAGAGAATCGTCCATAACCGTAACGTGTCCCATTTTTCGGAAGGGTTTGGTAATGGCTTTTCCGTAAAAGAAGGGGAATACACCTGGCATAGCCAACAGCGTTTCCAACCCTTTGTACTGTGCAGGTCCTATATGGCCATCTTCACCGAGCAGATTGATCATGGCGGCTGGCTGATAGGCCGATGTATCCCCTAACGGGTAATTCAGAATGGCCCGCCAGTGTTGCTCAAACTGCGAGGTTACGTTGGCGCGGATTGTTTGGTGGCCGCTATTGTGAGGACGAGGAGCCACTTCGTTGATTAACACATTGCCTGCTTTGTCAAGAAATAATTCGACCGCCAGTAACCCTACAATTCCAAAAGCGTCGGCGGTTTTACGGGCAATGGTCTGGGCTTTCTGATTAATATCATCCGTTATTTCGGCAGGAGCGAAGAGGTATTCAACCAGATTGAGTTCAGGGTGAAATACCATTTCGACAGTCGGGAACGTCTTTACCTCTCCCTGCTCATTCCGGGCTACAATTACAGCCAGTTCTTTTTCGAAGTCGACGGCTTTTTCCAGTACACCCGGCGCATCGAACGCTTTACCAACATCGGCCACAGTCGCGATGCGCTGTACACCCCGACCATCGTAGCCATCGCGACCGAGTTTATGAAAAGCTGGTAAAAAATCAAGCTGTTGAATCTCAACCATGGCGACATCGGCTCGGTTGTCGGTCAGGATAAAATCGGCAGTTGGGAGGTTATGGTCCCGGTAAAATTTTTTTTGAAGGCGTTTGTCCTGAATGGTGCGAATGACCGATGGCTGAGGAAACACACGCTTGCCTTCGCGTTCGAGGGCTTCCAGGGCTTCTACATTAACGCGTTCGATTTCGATAGTTAAAACATCGACTGTTTGTCCAAACTGGTAAACGGTGTCGTAATCGGTCAGTGATCCCTGCGCAAACTGGCTGCATAGGTGCCGACAGGGAGCTTCGGCATCAGGATCGAGGATATGAACGCGGAGGTTCCAGTCAATTGCGGCTTGTAACAGCATCAGGCCAAGCTGGCCCCCGCCTAATATACCAATAGTAGGTGTCACTTCTAGTGAAAGAGCGAAAGAGTGAAAGAGCGAATTCGGGAGTAAAGTTACCGTTTCGCTCTTTCACTCGTTCGCTCTTTCGCTCTTTTTCTAATCTCTCCGCTTAATATCGCCACCCCCCGACTCGCTTTTCGACAGCACTTTGGCCGAACCAGAGTAATAAATATCGGCACCACCCGATGCTTTCATGGTCAACTCCTGGTTGGCATTCACGTACACATCTGATCCTCCCGACGAATTCGCATTGCAGACATCGACGGTTAGTTTCCGGGCATCCAGGTCGGCACCGCCAGAGCCGTTTGCATTGAGCGTCCGGGCCGAGCCCTGTAATGTTGCATCAGCGCCACCCGATGCCGATACGTTCAGTTCATCGGCTTTAAGTTCTAATTTTACATCTGAGCCGCCCGATGCCTCAAGGTTCAGATCGTTGAAGGTCAGGCGTCCTTGCCCAAATACATCAGCACCACCTGATGCGTGTAAATTCGACAGTTGTTTAAAGGTTACGTAGGCTTTCACGTAGTTGTTACGGCCGAAATTCCAGCCGCTGAACCCTTTACGCTCAATATACAGTTTCAGTGTACCGTTTTTGACTTCGGTAATTACCCGATCTTCATCAACCCCTTTGGCTTCGAGGGTCACCTTCTCCGAATTGCCCTGGGTTAGGTATAGATCGATACCGCTACTGACACTCAGGCCGGTGAAACCCGAAACTGATCGGTCTTTTTTCCAATCCTGCGCATTCAGCGTATAAACACTGGTTGTTAGAATAATTGTCGTTAAGAAGATGGCTTTCATTGCTAAAATGGTTTTTGGATTTTTGAAGAAGATGACAAAACTTTCGGCTACGTTGCATGGCAGACAAAAAAGATGTCCGATTTCAATGGTAGCTTTGTCCGTTACCGGACGGTAGAAAATAAGAATTCTCTATACAGCTCTATTAGTCAATTGGTTGTGAATTTGGCACGACGGTTGAGTAACATTGGTAAATGGCAATAGAGCGATCTCTTAACTGAACTAATATAATTTCAAAAGTAAACTAAATATGATTCAACTCCGCAACGTCTCGAAGTTCTACCCAGCGGGTTTTGGCCGGGTGTATGTGTTGCGCAATATCAACCTCGACATTGCCCAGGGCGAGTTTGTTTCCATCATGGGACCGTCGGGATCGGGGAAATCGACCCTGTTGCATATCCTGGGTTTATTGGAAGAACCTTCCGAAGGCGAATACTTCTTTGATGACCAACCTGTACAGAAACTGTCGGAGAAGCGTCGGACAGAACTGCACCGTACCCGAATCGGCTTTGTGTTCCAGGCCTATCACCTGATTGATGAACTGACAGTCTACGAAAATATCGAAACACCATTACTCTATAAAGGCTTGAGTGGCTCGGAGCGGAAAAGCCGCGTAGCCGAATTGCTCGACCGGTTCAACATGGTCGCCAAAAAAGACCTGTTCCCATCGCAGTTATCGGGTGGTCAGCAGCAGTTGGTCGGTGTTGCACGGGCATTGGCCGCTGAACCATCGGTTATTTTTGCCGATGAACCAACGGGTAACCTCCATTCCGATCAGGCCCGCGACATTATGGAACTGTTCCGCGAACTGAACAAGAAAGATGGAGTAACGATCGTACAGGTAACTCACTCCGAAATCAATGCGGAATACGGCAATCGTATCCTGCGACTGAAAGATGGCTGGCTGGAAGATTCAGCTGTGAAGTTGAGCGAACAGGACGTTAAGTAACGCTTTCGCATCCGGCGACGAAGCCACCCTGATGCTGTTTACCTGGCGTATCCACTGAATGCCCATCACGTTCGTGCAGAACACGACTTCGGCCTGTGTAAGTATTGCTGGTTGGAATAGTCCTTCCTGAACATCGATGTCAGTACGAGCGGCTAGCCGGAGCAATTGTCGACGCAGTATACCGTTGATACATCCTGTTTCGAGCGAAGGCGTAAAAAGGGTATGCTGATTAAACCAGAAAAGGGTAGACGCTAAACATTCGGCCAGATTGCCGTTGGTGTCCAGCAGAATGACGTCGTCGAATCCATGCTGTTGTTTGTGCAGTCCAGCCAGTACATACGGAAGGCTATTGATGGTCTTAAATGCTGAGACGGGGGATTTCGATACCCGATAATCTTCGTAAATACCCACCGTCGCTTTATCGCTAACCGAAAACGGACTGCCTGGTTTGGTCGTAATCAGCAGATTGAACTGGTTCTGGGTTGGTGTATATAAGCCACCCGGCTGGCGCCAGACCTGAACCTTGATCCGGGCAGGCTGATCGGTCAGGTTATTGGCCGACAAGAGCGTCTGAATCTGTTGGAAAATTCGTTCGGCGAAGTGAGTTTCGGGTGGGTTCAGTCGGAGTGCAGCCATTCCTGCGGTGAGCCGGGCCATGTGGTCAGCCCAGAACCAAACCTGTTGATCTTCGTACCGAATTGTTTCAAAAAGACCATCGCCATATTGAAAAGCCCGGTCATTGGCCGACAGGCAAAATTCATTCTCAGAAAGTACATCCGAATTATAAACCAGAAACATCCTTAGTTTGCGCCGTTTATCCCAAAATGATAGTGGCACCGAAGGTAAGTTTGTAACATTGAACCATCAAAATTATGAGTATGCAGCGCGTGCTTTTTTTAGGAATCGGAATCGTTGGGTGTTTACTAACCACCAGCCTGACGACTGTACGGGCGCAGAGCGCATCGACGGCTGTAACGGCATCGACCGGTGCTGCCAAAACAGATACACTGCCCGTGTTGAATTTGCCGCAGTGCATTGAAATTGCTCTGAAAAATAATATCACCGTTCGTCAGGGACAGTTACAGGTACAAAACAGTAACCTGCTCCTGAAACAGTCCAAGTATAATCAGTTACCGACCATTAACGGCTTTGCCTCCCAGGGATTTAGTGCGGGTCGGAATATTAACCCTGGAACCAACCAGTTTACCGATGTAGCCGTACGGTCCAATAACTTCCAGCTTTCCGGTTCGATGCCTATTTTTCAGGGGTATCAGCTTCGGAACCTGATTCGGCAGAACCAGACCATTGTTCAGGCTACCGAGAAAGAACTGGCCGCTACCGAAAATAACGTTATCCTGAATGTGATTCAGCAGTACCTGAACGTACTGACCGGGGCCGAGCAATTGAATGTTGCCCGTCGGCAGGCCGAGACGTCGCGATTACAGGTAGATCGTACGCAGCGCCTGGTCAACGCAGGTTCGGCTCCTGAAGCCAATCTATATGAAATTAAGGCGACACTGGCCAATGACGAACTGGCTATTGTAAACGCTCAAAATACTGTCGATCTGGCAAAACTGGCGCTTCTTCAGGCGATGAACCAGCCGGGTGGACAACCCTTTGAAATCGAGTATATCAAGCTTCCCGACCCACGTATCGAAGGATATGAAGTATCGGCTCTGCAGGTATATGAAAGCGCTCTGGCTACTCAGCCACAGGTTATTGCTGCAGATTTGCGGACGCAGAGTGCTAAAATTGGCATCGATGTAGCCAAAGCCGGCCTTTATCCACGACTCTCCGTCAGCGGTAATTTATCGACGCTTTATTCTACAGTAGGGCTTCAACGTTTTGTTGCCGATGGAACGACTAATGTGAATTCAACAAGTGCCCTGGTAACCTTGGGTGGTATAACGCAACCCGTTACGATCAGCACGACCTCGCCGGGGGGCTATAATGAAACCTATCGCTTTGGGGAACAATTGAGTAATAACCTCAACCGGGGCGTTTCGCTGAACCTGAACATTCCGATTTTCACCAACCGCCAGTTCCGGACGAACGTAACGAGTGCAATCATTCAGCAGCAAAATGCCCAATTGATTGCCGATAACACCCGCTTGCAGTTGCGTCAGCAAATTGAAACGGCGTATACCAACCTACTGGCGGCATCAAACCGGTATCGGGCCACTGAAGCGTCGGTAGCTTCGCTGGAGCGAGCGTTCCAGGCTTCCGAAAGTCGGTTCAATGCCGGCGCAATCAATGCCGTTGACTATAGCCTGGCCAAACTTCGGCTGGACAATGCACGGGCGCAGTTGGTGCAGGCAAAATACGACTATGTTTTCCGGACGAAAATTTTAGATTTTTACCAAAATAAACCGCTTAGTTTTAATTAATGAGCGAAAGAGCGAAAGATAGAAAGAGTGATCGTTACCGATCGAAAACACTCTTTCGCTCATTCATTCTTTCGCTCTTTTATTCATTATGAAGAAGAAATCGAACCGTATCTGGTGGATATTAGGTGGCGCACTTGTACTGATCATTGGTGGCCTGGTAGCGGCCAAACAGTCCGGAATTATCGGAAAACCCAAAGCTACTGAAGTCGATTTTGCTTCGGTCAAACGATCCAATATAACCGAGCGGGTAAGTGCATCGGGTCGTGTGCAGCCGCAGGTTGAGGTGAAAATCAGCCCCGATGTATCAGGGGAAATTATCGGCCTGTATGTCAACGAGGGCGATCCCGTAAAAGCCGGACAACTATTGTGCCGCATTCGTCCTGACAACTACGAGTCCATGATGGCCCGCGCTAAAGCCACTGTCAACCAGAGTAAGGCGCAGCTTGAACAATCCAAAGCATCGGTAGCGCAGTCGAGTGCGCGATTGATTCGGGCTAAGGCCGACTACGAACGCAACAAAAAACTCTTCGCCGATAAAGTTATTTCATCCGCCGATCTGGAAACCAGCGAAGCCAACTACAATGTGGGCCAGCAGGAAGTAGAAGCGGCCAAAGCTAACGTTCGGGCGGCTCAGTTCAACATTCAGAGTGCCGAAGCCAACCTACGTGATGCCAGCGAAAACCTTCGCAAAACCACCATTTATTCGCCCGTAAACGGAACTGTTTCCAAGCTCAACATTGAGTTGGGCGAACGCGTTGTAGGGACCTCGCAAATGGCCGGTACCGAAATCATGCGCATTGCGAACCTGCAAAACATGGAGGTACGCGTGAATGTCAACGAAAACGACATTGTTCGGGTCAATCTGGGCGATACGGCCGATATTGAAGTGGATTCCTACACGACGGCTGGTCGCAAATTCAAAGGAGTTGTGTATGAAATAGCCAATACGGCCAATGGAATGACCAGTTCATCGGGATCGGCGGCTGCCGCTTCAGTATCGAGCGATGCCGTAACCGAATTTGAAGTAAAAGTCAAAATCCTCAATAATTCCTACGCCGATCTGTTGGCCGAGAAAGATAAAAAAGGCTATCCGTTTAAGCCCGGTATGACCGCTTCGGTCGAAATTATTACTGACCGCAAACTGGGCGTACTCGCTGTTCCGATTGCGGCTGTCACAACACGGGGGGCCGACTCTACAGCCATCGACACGGAGAAAATGGCGGATAATAGCAATGGGACGGTGGCCGAAAAGCCTGCCAATCAGACGGAAAAGAAAGACAAGCCTAAAGAAATCGTCTTCGTCAATGTCGGTGGTAAGGCCAAACAGCGCGAAGTCAAAACGGGTATTAGTGACTTTGAAAATATCGAGATTATATCGGGCCTGAAACCGGGTGAGCAGATCATTTCGGGGCCATTTATTGCCGTGTCGAAGAAGCTGAAAGACGGCGAGCTGATCACCAAGCGCGACCCCAACAAGAATAAGAAAAAAGAAGAGAAAGACGAGTAAATCAGAACCGGGATTGAAGGGATTAGAGGATTAAACAGATTTTGTATTTTACGATAGCTTCCATGAAGCATTGAACAAAATCTGTTTAATCCTCTAATCCCTTCAATCCCGGTTCTGATTTTATTTCTTTTCTTTACCCCATGAAAGTAACTCAACCCGTTCGACTGACTATGGTGGGGGGAGGAAGCTGGGCTACCGCGCTCATTAAAATCCTCTCCGAAAATAATGTCAATATAAAGTGGTGGCTTCGCAAAGCCTCTGATGCGGAACACATTAAGAAGTTTGGCCATAATCCCAGCTACCTGAGCGATGTACAGATTAACACGCGGAAGGTAAAAGTTTGTACCCGAATCCGGGATGCCGTCCGCGATAGTGAATGTATCATCCTCGCCGTTCCAGCCGCTTTTGTAGCCGATGCACTTAAAGGGTTAAAGCCAGAACATGTTGCCGGTAAATACATAGTCTCGGCCATTAAAGGCATGATTCCCGATGCCAATCAGCTCGTAACGGATTGGGTCAGCGATCAATATGGCGTTCCGACTGAGCGTATATCGGTCATAGCCGGACCCTGTCATGCCGAGGAAGTGGCCCTTGAAAAACAATCTTACCTGACCATTGCTTCATCTGCTCCTGCTTCGGCCGAGAAGGTAGCCAATCTGCTTCGCTGCCGGTTTGTACAGACGACACCCGTCGATGATATTTACGGAATCGAGTATAGCGCGGTTATGAAAAATATCATTGCTCTGGCTTGCGGCATTACCCATGGCCTGGGTTATGGGGATAATTTTCAGGCCGTGCTGGTATCCAATGCTATGCAGGAAATCCGGCGATTTGTCGATGCGATCTATCCCAAGCATCGTGATTTAAGTGGTTCTGCCTACCTGGGTGATTTGCTCGTTACCGCCTATTCGCCATTTAGCCGAAATCGAACGTTCGGAACCTTAATTGGCCGAGGGTACACGATTCAGTCGGCCCAGGCCGAAATGAATATGATTGCCGAAGGGTATTATGCGGTAAAAAGTATTCATGCCATCAACCGTAAATTTGGTGTTGATATGCCCATCACGGATGCCGTCTACAATATTTTATACGAACGCGCGGCCCCTACGCTGGAGATGAATTCGCTAAAAGGTGTGTTGATGTAGAAACGTGATACTTCGCGTCTCATTGGCGTCAACAATAAACCATCAATTCAGCATACGCAACTGGTTGCGTCGCTACAATTAGCCAAAATAAAAAGCCCCCTGACCTGTCAGAGGGCTTAATACCGTATATAGCGATGTCGGTAAAAGTTACCGGCAGTTGTGCCTTAGCAAAAATTACTTCGCGCTATCAGCAGACATCGTCGAAGCCGAATCCGTAGCCATGGTAGAGTCTGTAGCTGCAGTAGAGTCAGACATCATGGTCGAGGTAGAATCGGTCGTAGTCGACTCGGTTTCAGTTTTTTTCGAGCTGCAAGACGTAGCTAGGGCGATCATAGCCATGAAAAAGAAGGCAGATTTCGTGATTGCTTTCATAGTTTTGAGAATGTTTTCGTTTAAGTGATTAATGATTAATGTCAACCTTAATACCCTATTGGAAAAAAGGTAACCCAACTTTTTTTAATTTTTTTTTGGGTTACGTATCAGGCATTTTTGTATTAAGTAATGACTCGACTAAATGAAGGAAAGTAAGCACCCCGTGTTGGCTGATGAAGAGTTGCTTATGGGGTTGGCTAGTGGCTCCGACGACGCCCTCGTGCAGTTGTATCGGCGGTACTTTCCGATGGTGCTTCACTTAGTGATGACCAATAGTGGTACCGAGGACGATGCGAAAGATATTTATCAGGAAGCATTGATTGTGCTGTATGAAAAAGTGAGGAGTGGCTCACTGGAGTTGCATTGCCAGGTAAAAACCTACCTGTATTCTGTAAGCAGGCGATTGTGGCTTAAACAACTGGCACAGCGGAGTCGATTTATGGTGCGCGATGTTGACTCGCCGGTGTCGGACGAAGTAGCGCTGGACCATCTGACTGATGATCTGGCTGCACACGAAGAACGTGACCGCCAGTTTGACCTGATGGCTGATTCGCTTGACCGACTTGGGGAACCCTGCCGGACACTATTAGAGGATTTTTACATCCAGCATCTGAGTATGCAGGATATTACCGAAAAGTTTGGCTATACCAATGCCGACAATGCCAAAACGCAGAAATACAAATGCCTGATGCGGCTGAAGCGGCTCTTCTTTTCGGAGTATAAACAGTGAGAAAAAAGTTATAAAATCATAGAGTTATATACTAGTAACGTGTATCTCTATCGCTACAACTATATAACTTTTGAACGCTACAACTTTTCTTAAATATGGACGAGGAAAGAGATATAGAGAACGCTTTGCACGCTTATGGCGAGCGAATTCGGTTTAAACAGCGACTGGCTAAAATTCATGCAGGAACCGACATGGATGCCATGCGTCGGGCGGCTAATTCGTATCAGTCTGATCTGGAAGAGTCCGGGCAAATCCGTGGCTTATGGAAAACCTACCGTACTACGTTGGCGGTGGCGGCCTCAGCGGCTATTATTACTACATTTGGCTCTATTTTCCTGTATCGCTCGTATCAGCAAAGTCATAAGCAGGAACAGCAATATAGCCAGTTAAGTAAAGAGATTCAGGCTGTTAAGTCCTCTCAGCGAAAACTGTTAAGTGACCTGAACGGACGTAGCCGTGCGCTGAGCCTAAACCCTGGTCAGGTGGCCGGTACGGGTTTTTTGTTAACCGGTGATGGATATTTCGTGACGAATAATCACATCGTTCGAGAGGCCGATTCGGTATATGTACAGAGCAATAAAGGCGAAGTGTATAAAGCCCGGGTTGTTTATGCCGATCAGGCACACGATCTGGCTTTTCTTCAACTTTGTGACGACAGTGCTTTCCGACCCCTGCCATCGGTTCCGTATAGCTTCGATGCCCACTCATCCGATTTAGGGGAACGTGTTTACACGCTAGGGTATCCGCGCGAAGAGATCGTATATGGCGAAGGGTATTTAAGCTCGGGTACTGGGTATCGAGGTGATTCAACCGCTTATCAGGTAGCTATCGGTGTCAACCCCGGAAACTCGGGCGGGCCGCTTCTGAATGAGAAAGGTGCCGTAATTGGCATTATCAGTGGTAAACAAACCACATCGGAAGGGGTAAGTTTCGCTGTAAAAACGAACTATTTACTTGAATCCCTAAATAGTATCCCTGCCGACTCGCTGAAAGGGCAACCAGTGCGGTTGAACCGGAAAAATACACTGGCGACTTTGCCTCGTAAGCAGCAGATCAAGCGTATGCAGGACTATGTTTATCAGGTAAAAGTGTTTAAGCATAAAGAATAAAAAACGGCCATTATGGCCAAACAATGCGTACCCTGTTTAGGTTATTGAGGTTAAATATAACTCAACAACCATGAAAAAACTCGCAATACTGACTACTCTGCTCGTGATGTCGACTGGCATCGTCGTGTTCGCTCAGGATACCAAGGAAAAGGCAAAAGAAGCCGCTCATCAGGCTAAGGAAACAACTAAAGCGGCCGGTCGTAAAGTAGGACGTGAAGCCGATAAAGCCGGTGACAAGATATCGACTGCCGCCAAAAACACGAAAGAAGACGTAAAACAGGGTACCGATAAAGCACTCAACAAGGCCGATCGTAAAATGAAAAAGGCCGAACGGAAGCTGGATAATTCGAAATAGATTTTAGCTCAACTCAAGAAACGGTGCCATCTAAAAGGTGGCACCGTTTTTTATTGCCTTCAACGAACTTCAATCCGCTCCTACGATGTTATTCCGATACGTCTTATTTTTGATCCGTTTATGAATTCATCGGTTTCGGTTTTATTGTTCGGAATCACCCGCGATCTGACAGGGCAGTCGTCTGTATCGGTGCCTCTGTTGGCAGAAGCTCGTGTTAGTGATTTATTGAGTCAATTGCACCAGCAATATCCTGCTTTGGCTGGTATTCGATCCATATTAGTAGCTGTTAATGGAGAATATGCAGAAACCGACCATGTCCTCAGCGTTAACGACGAAATTGCATTGATTCCTCCTGTTAGCGGAGGGTAAACGAATGATGAATTATGAATGATAAATTATTCGGAATACAACACATTTATAACTTATCATTTATTTGATGGTCACACTTACTTCAGACCCTATCGATGTAACCGCTGCTCTACATGATTTGCAGTCGTCACAGGCGGGGGCTATTGATTTTTTTCTTGGGGTTGTTCGGGATAATACCCAACAGCGTTCGGTTGATCGTCTCGAGTATGAAGCCTATGACCGGATGGCCATCTCCGAAATGCAAAAAATTGCTGACGAAGCCCAGCAACGATGGCCCATTCTTCGATATACTATCATTCATCGGACGGGGATTCTACAAATTGGTGAAATCGCTGTTCTGATTGGGGTGGCTACCGCTCATCGGGCCGATGCCTTCGAAGCCTGCCGATTCATTATCGACACTATCAAACAAACCGTACCTATCTGGAAAAAAGAAGTATTTACCGATGGCGAACAATGGGTAAATGCCCATCCATAAAGTAGTTAGGAGCGAGGAGTGAGAATGGCTGACGCACAGTTTTTATGATGCGTCAGCCATTCTCACTCCTCGCTCCTAACTACTTTAAGAGATATGTTCCCGCAATGGGATAGTGGTCGGAGTAGGTGACGGTGTTGATCGTCTCAAAATTCAAGACGGGCAGTTTTGGGTCGTGAAACTGATGATCGATACGGATGAATTTAGGCAATCGATTATAAGAAAAGCCAAAACCTCGTCCAGCATCTTCAAAACTATTGGGTAAGACCCGACGCATTCGCTCGTAGACGACACTGTAGGGTGTATCGTTATGGTCGCCGGTTACAATGACAGGATAAGGACTCAGACGGATAACCTTTTCTACCTGTCGTACTTCATCGTTTCGGTTGATAAAACCTAGACGCAGCGCACTCAAAACACCACGGGTTTCGTGTTGTACCCCTTTCATCTCGTTCTGCCGAAGTACCCGACCTACCCGAATACCCATCGAATGCAGGTGAACGTTAATTACACGGATGGTATCTTTTCCGATTTTAATATTGGCCCAGACCAGTCCGTTGTGGCCATCAAAGACTTCCTGGCCGGAGGCAATAATGGGGAATTTTGAAAAAATAGCGATGCCAATATCGCCATGAGGTTTGTGCGCTGCTTCAGGATGTAGTAAAGCTGTATAAGCGTATCCTGCCTGCTCAAATCGGCCAAGGAGATCATAGGCCGGTATATTAGCCTGCGTAAATGCTTCCTGAAAGCATTTGATCGGAGCATCATAGCGCAGAACAAAGTTCAGCATCTGTTGCGGGAGTATCTTGTTTGCTTTTGACGATGGCTTGTCACCGTCGCCAAACTCGCTAAACTGATGAACGTTGTAGCTAAAAACTTTTATAGAAGTTCCCTTTCCTGGGGAGTCAACAGGCGAATGCCAGACAAATGTGCGGGAGCCTAACAGAATAACACCCAGGATAAGAACAAGTCCCGATAGCCAACTCCGCCAGGGCCGGGAGGTCAGCCACAGGCAAACGACAACCAGGTTTAATCCCCAAACGATGGGTATACTGATCATGATCATTCCGGCCGACCAGTGCTCAATCTGTAAACTGTACAGTAACCAATAGGCAAGGCAGGTATACGCAGCCAGCATTAGATTGATCGACCAAAGCAACGACCGAAAAAAAAAGGCAATGAGTTGTCCGACCCGAGTTCGTATTGTCATATTGGTGGGCTAGAGAGCGCCAAATAGCTAGTTTCTGAGCCAAAAATAAGGTTTTGCTTTGGCAACGTATATAAGCGAGTTCACCTGATACTTGCTAAACCCACAAAAACCTATTATATTTGTGGCATTAAAACCATATGGCATTGATTAAAAAAGGGAGTCGCACTCCCTTTTTTGTTAGCCCTACCTTATGGACGATAAAGCAAAAGTAACCGAACTGCTCCAGCCTTATTTAAATAATGAACAATTCTATATTGTTGATTGTCAAGTAGCTGGTCGGCAGGGAGGCCGGATTAAAGTCACTGTCCTGCTGGATAGCGATGAAGGAATTACTATTGATGAGTGTGCCGAAATCAGTCGTAAATTAGGCATACAAATGGATGAGATGAATTTTTTTGGTGATTCACCTTTTACGCTAGAGGTTTCATCACCAGGGGTCGATTATCCGTTAAAATCAATGCGTCAGTATGTTCGTAATATTGGCCGTCAACTGGCAGTGACATTGACGGACGGAAAAACGCAGAAAGGTAAATTGGTTTCGGTAGCCGACGAACATATTGTTCTGGATATTGAGCCAGAAAAAAAGTCAAAAAGTAAAAAGAAAAAAGAAGCTGATTTACTGGTTGAACCGGCACCGGTTGGCCCTACGCCAATCCCGTTTGAGCAGATTAAAAAAGCGAATGTAGAGGTATCTTTTAAATAAAGTCGTCAGTAAATAGTCAATAGTCATTAGTGAAAGCAACTTTACTAGGACTATCGGCCGAAGACTACCGGCTCTTCACTAACTAATAAAATGACCAGTGGACTTTTAATTGAATCGTTTGCTGACTTTGCCCGGTCGAAAAATATTGACCGGCCTACGATGATCGCTATTCTGGAAGATGTTTTCCGGACAATGATTCGTAAAAAATATGGCACCGACGAAAATTTCGACGTAATCATCAACGCTGAAAGCGGTGACCTCGAAATGTGGCGGACACGCGAGATTGTCGATGATAATTCTGAGGATATTTGGGATTACGATAAAATTCCGCTTGCCGAAGCCCGCAAAATTCAGGATGACTTCGAAGTTGGCGAACAGGTAGCCGAAGAGGTAAAACTGGAAGATTTTGGGCGCCGGGTTGTACAAACAGCTCGCCAGACACTGATTCAGAAGATAAAGGATATGGAAAAAGAACTCCTTTATCAAAAATACAAAGATCAGGTAGGCGACCTCGTTAGTTCCGAAGTATATCAGCTTCTGAAGCATGAAATTATTCTGGTCGATAGTGAAAACAACGAACTGAGCCTACCCCGAACGGAACAGATCCCGAAAGATCGTTACCGGAAAGGCGAAGCGGTGAAAGCTGTGATTAGCCGGGTCGACATGCTGAATGGAACGCCTAAGATTGTTTTGTCTCGCACATCGCCCGTATTTTTGGAGCGCCTTTTTGAAATTGAGGTACCTGAAATTTACGACGGACTGATTTCGATTCGTAAAATTGTCCGGGAACCGGGCGAACGGGCTAAAGTCGCTGTTGAATCGTACGACGACCGCATCGATCCAGTTGGTGCCTGCGTTGGGATGAAAGGGTCGCGTATTCACGGGATTGTTCGTGAATTGGGCAACGAAAACATCGACGTAATCAACTATACCGAAAACCTCGAACTGCTCATCAGTCGCGCATTGAGTCCAGCTAAGATCAGTTCGATGCAGATTGATCGTGACAACAAGCGGGTGTCGGTTTTCTTAAAACCTGATCAGGTGTCGCTTGCTATCGGGAAAGGTGGTCAGAACATTAAGCTCGCCGGACGGTTGGTAGATATGGAGATTGATGTATTCCGCGATAATGAAGGTCAGGAAGACGATGAAGACGTTGACCTGATGGAGTTCTCCGATGAAATCGACGACTGGATGATCGAAGAGCTTCGCAAAGTGGGTCTGGATACGGCCAAGAGCGTACTAGCCCTGAGTAAAGAAGAACTCGTTCGCCGGACCGATCTGGAAGAAGATACAGTTGAGGAAATTCTCAATATTCTAAAACAGGAGTTTGAGTAAAGTAAAATGTACAATGAATAATAAAAAATGAACAGCTAGATAGTAGTGAATCCGTGTTCATTTTTCATTATTCATTGTACATTCTTAAAATAAGGGATTTTAATTCCCGTAACTATTGTTCATACCATAGGAACAACCATTAAATTTGCCGAATATAGACCGAACGTATGGCAGAAGAAAAGTCAATGCGCCTGAGCCAAGTGGCAAAAATTCTCAACAAAGGGCTTTCCTCTGTTGCGAGTAGTCTGTCTGCCAAAGGGTTTAAGGTTGAAGTAAATCCTAACACCAAAATCAACATGGAACAGTTGGAGGTGTTAGCGAAAGAGTACAAATCAACGGAACTCCTGAACGGAGCTCGCCGGACCGAATCGTCGGTTACCGTTGCCGAGCCACCGCGTTCTCGGGAGGAGGATGTCGTTGCCTGGCGTCGTGATGATACCGGACGACCAATTGTCGAAAAGAAACCCGAACCAGCTCCGGCTGAGTTGCCTAAAACTCCAACGGCAGAACCTCGCTCAATGCCACAAACGGCTCAGACAGGTTTGCCAGGATTGAAAGTGGTGGGTAAAATCGATTTGAATCCAAAACCAGCAACTCCGCCTGTGAACCAGGCGAAAGCAACACCACCACAGGAAGTAAAAACACCTGAACCACCGAAACCAGTCGAGAATCGGCCTCAGCCGAGTAGCGTTGTTACGCCTATACCTGAGCCACCGAAACCCGCTGTGGTTCAGCCACAAGCTGAAGTTGTAAAACCTGTAGAGACACCACCAGCCCCAACGCCAGTTGTTGAGGTGAAACCCACTCCAACACCTGTACAAGTGTCTCCGCCAGTCAATACACCAACACCGTCCGCTCCAAAGGAAACTCCCCCTGTCGTTGTAAGCCAGCCGAAACCGCAGCCTGTTCCGGCTCCGCAGGTAAAAGCAGAACCGGAAAAACCCGTTGTTACGCCAGAGCCTCCCAAGGCTACGCCTGCACCGACACCACCTGTACAATCCAAATCAGAGCCTCCACAGGCTAAACCGGCGGTTACTCCTGCTGTGGCAAACGATGATGAGGAGAATGTACCTACCGAAACCATACGGGCAGCCGGTAGCCATCAATTGGGTGGATTGAAAATTCTGGGTAAAATTGAGCTTCCTGTCAATAACCCTCGTCAGGGACAAGGTGGAGGTAATAATAACAATAACGCAGACAAGAAAAAGCGCAAGCGGATTCGTGGTGGGCGTGAAGGAGCATTAGGAAGTACATCTCAACCCCAACAGGGTCAGGGCGGACCAACTAACCGGAATGACCGTGGCCCTCGTGATGGTGATCGGGGACCTGCTAACCGGAATCCAAATGATCGTAACCAGAACGATCGTAATCAGGCAGGTGGACAACGCGATGGCAATCGCCAACCGAACCAGGCGGGTGGACAACGTGATGGCAATCGCCAACCGAATCAGGCGGGTGGACAACGTGATGGAAACCGTCAGCAGAATCAGGCTGGTGGGCAACGCGATGGAAACCGGCCACAAACTCAAAATACGGACACTGACCGTAACCAGTCCAATGCTAATCGCGGAGGAGCCGGACAGGGTCAGGGTCAAACTGCGAATACCAATAACCGCAATCAAGGTGGCGGAGCTGGTGGACGTAATACCAACAATAGCGGTCGTGACCGAGACCAGCGGGGTAATCGTGGAGGCAATGACCGGAATAATAATCGCCGTGAAGCACCTACGCAGGCCGATGTTCGGAAAGCCATTCAGCAGACCAATGCCCGAATGCAGGGCAATACGCCTAATCGGGGAGCCGATCGCCGACGTGACCGCCGGAATCAGCGTGAAGAAGATCGTCGTTTGTTGAACGAACAGGAAGAACTGGAAGCAAAAACGCTGAAAGTGACCGAGTTTGTGTCTGCTAATGACTTGGCATCGCTGATGGATGTGTCGATCAACGACGTTATCTCAGTTTGTCTGAACTTGGGTATGTTCGTGTCGATCAACCAGCGGTTAGATGCCGAAGCGATCACCGTTATTGCCGATGAATTTGGTTATGATGTTCAGTTTGTATCGGCAGAAGATGAAACCGAAGCCGGTATCGATGTTGAAGCCGATGATCCGGGAGATTTACAGCCACGTGCACCAATTGTAACCATCATGGGGCACGTTGACCACGGTAAAACCTCGCTGCTTGACTATATTCGTCGGGCGAAGGTAGCGGCTGGTGAAGCGGGTGGTATTACACAGCACATCGGTGCCTATAGTGTAAAAACCTCCGACGATCGAATGATCACGTTCCTCGATACACCGGGTCACGAAGCTTTTACGGCCATGCGGGCACGGGGAGCTAAAGTAACTGACGTAGTTATCATCGTGATCGCTGCCGACGATAGTGTGATGCCGCAGACTCGTGAGGCTATCAACCACGCACAGGTAGCTGGTGTTCCCATTGTATTTGCTTTCTCGAAAGTAGATAAACCGGGGGCCGATGCTGAGAAAATTCGTACCGAACTGGCAGCCATGAACTTCCTTGTTGAAGAATGGGGCGGTAAATACCAGGCGCAGGAGATTTCGTCGAAATCGGGTATGGGCGTTGACGACTTACTTGAAAAAGTGTTGCTTGAAGCCGAACTGCTCGAGTTAAAAGCGAATCCTGACCGTCGGGCTCTGGGTACAGTGATCGAAGCATCTCTTGATAAAGGCCGTGGATATGTATCGACCGTTCTGGTTGAAAATGGTACGCTTCGTCAGGGCGATATAATGCTCGTAGGCGCTCACTATGGCCGTATTCGGGCGATGACCAACGATCGTGGCGACCGGATTAAAGAGGCTGGTCCATCGACTCCTGTTCAGATTTTAGGTCTGCCAGGTGCTCCGCAGGCAGGAGATAAGTTCAACGTAATGGAAACGGAGCGTGAAGCCCGCGAAATTGCGAACAAACGCGAACAGCTTCTTCGTGAGCAAACCTTACGGACCCGCAAACACATCACCCTGGAAGAGATCGGTCGCCGGAAGGCTATCGGTACCTTCAAAGAGCTGAATGTAATTGTGAAAGGTGACGTGGATGGTTCGGTAGAAGCCCTGTCGGATTCGCTGCTTCAACTCTCGACTGAAGAGGTACAGGTGAACATCATCCACAAAGCTGTGGGGCAGATTTCCGAATCGGATGTACTGCTGGCTTCGGCATCGGATGCGGTCATCGTTGGCTTCCAGGTTCGTCCGTCGTCGAGTGCACGTAGACTGGCTGAGCAGGAGCAGATCGAAATCCGTCTCTACTCGATCATTTACGACGCTATCAACGAGGTGAGAGATGCCATGGAAGGCTTGCTGGCACCAACCGTTGAAGAAGTGATTGTCGGTAATATTGAAGTTCGCGATGTGTTCAAGATCAGTAAAGTAGGTACGGTGGCAGGTTGCTACGTGACCGAGGGTACGATCAAGCGGAACAACAAAATCCGGATTATTCGCGACTTTATCGTAATCCATACCGGCGAAATCAGTGCGCTGAAACGCTTCAAGGACGATGTGAACGAAGTGAAAACAGGCTACGAATGTGGCTTGAGTATCAGAAACTTCAACGACATCGAAGTTGGTGACATAATCGAAAGCTTCGAACTGAAAGAAGTTAAACGTACGCTATAGTCCGAACCGGGATTTATATGATTTAACTGACCGACTTTGATTTAATTGGTAGCTTTCTACGAAAGCAGAATCAAAGTCGGTCAGTTAAATCATATAAATCCCGGTTCAGAATTGCCCCAACAGGTTTTGCCGGTTGGGGCTTTTTTATGCTTGTTAGCCAATCCAATAATCGAATTTCTATTTTTTGAGTAGATTAGCCGAGCCGATCATTTTTTGAGTAGATCGTTCACTGCCGGGCTTAACCTATTCACATGACTGCCTATCGACCAGGCTTGCACGTACTGGCTACCTTCTCGTCTACGGCCGATCAACTGATCGATGCTGTGGGGTGCCAGAAAATTTTCGACCAGTTGATTGAGTCACTTAATCTCTCGAAAGTTGGGGAAGTGTATCATATGTTTCCCAATGGAGGGTTTACGGCTGTTGTCTGCCTGACCGAGTCGCATGTGTCTATTCATACCTGGCCCGAATTAGGGATCGCCACCTTCGACGTATTCCTGTCAAATTATCTGCATGACAATACAGCAAAAGCTCGTCAGTTTTATGATGGAGTAGTGCGTCACTTTTCAGCCACCGAACTTTCTAAACAGGAACTCACCCGATGACTGACATGGCTACCTTCGGCCAGACACCTCCGTCGGCCACGCTTGATTGCCCGAAGTGCCAAACTGAAATTACGTATTACGATGTAGCGGGGAGTTCCTATTATGGGTGCCCGGCTTGTCATGCGTTTTTTTGGTATGAGTTTGAGAATCCACCACAGATTCTGACAGCCTTTTCCATTTCGGCTTCTCCGGTTGTGTTACCGATCGGAACGGAGGGTTATATCAACAACCAGTTTGTTCGGGTGGTTGGCTTTATTCATAAGCGAGAGACCGGGACAACCTACGATTGGGTTGAATACATGCTGTTGCAGAAAGATGGAAGCTACTGTCAACTCTCTGAATATGACGGACATTGGATGCTCATTGAGCCGACAGGAAAGCAGTATCAGGCATACCGTGATCAGTCTTATTATGTACGGGCGGAAGATCGGCAGTATAAACTTTTTAGTCAGTATAAAGCTGAAGTTATCAATGCAGTCGGTGAGTTTGACTGGAATATTCTGGCCGATGAACAATTAGCGATTTCTGAATACATTCAGCCACCTTATATGCTGGTTCACGAACAGGACCAGCAGCGATCCGATTGGTATAAAGCTCGTTATGTAAAACGGGCTGAACTGGCAACGGCCTTTGGCATAACCGAAAAAAGTCTGCCGCAACCTGTTGGGGTAGGGGCAATTGAGCCAAGCGATGCGAATAAGGATGTTTGGAAGGCCACCTGGCGATTTACGAGGCTGACGCTGGTTTTGATTTGTGTGCTCCAGGTTGTTTTGATGATTGCCAGGCCATCGAAAGAATTAGTGAATCAGTCACTCTATACTCAACCCGATTCGGCTGGTGTCAGTAAACCCGTCATTACCTCTACGTTTGAGGTGAATGGACCAACGTCACTGGTCATCGACTTGGCGGCAACTAGCCTCACCAACCACTGGCTTGAGTTAAGTATCAACCTGATCAATGAACAATCGGGCCGGGTGTATGAAGTTTCTAAGTCGCTGGAATTTTATGAAGGGGTGGATGGTGGTGAAAGCTGGACAGAAGGAAGCCGAATCGAAGAGGCTATTCTGTCGCGGGTGCCATCAGGACGATACCACATGAACATCTACCCCGTATCGGAAAAAGATCAGACGATTTCGTATACTGTACGGGTTCGCCAGAACAGAGGACTAGGGTCGAATCTAGTTGTATTTGTTTTATTACTGGCTATTTACCCGATCATACTCGCTTTCCGTCTCGGATCGTTCGAAACCCGGCGGTGGGCTAATAGCAACATTGAAAACGAAGAAACAGAATGAACATCGAGTTTTCAAAAATCAAATTCTACGTTCTGGTGGTACTGGTCGCACTGGGTGTGTTTACATGGGCAGGCTTCACCGGTACGCGTCTGTTAGGCGATGATAACCTGAGTGACGATAAAGACAATAGCTACTACGGAAGCTCGGGGCGTTCCTATGGTTCCAGCCATCGACATTTCTATCACAAATAACCTCTACTCCCACATGGAATATAAGTACATAACCGCATCCGTCGTTTACTCGCTGCTGGGTATTATTATTCTGATCGTCTGTTTTGTGGTGATCGAAAAAATTGCCCCCGAAAACCTCTGGAAAAAAATTGTTGACGAACAAAACGTAGCCCTGGCCATTTTAGCGGCTGCGTTTATGATTGCGGTGGCCATAATTATCAGTTCGGCCATTCATGGTTAACGCCCGGAAACAGGTACAGTCAACGTCGGAATTGCGTCCATTGCACTGGTTATTGCTGGTGTCGGTGTTTGTCATTGCTACCTGCGGACTCATCTATGAGCTGGTAGCAGGAACTTTGGCGAGCTATTTATTAGGTGATTCCGTTACGCAGTTTTCAACGATCATTGGGGTGTACCTTTTTTCGATGGGCATTGGTTCCTGGCTCTCGAAGTACCTAGACGGGAATCTATTAAAATGGTTTATTCAGATTGAGGTTCTGGTAGGGCTGGTAGGTGGTTTTAGTGCGCCGTTGCTATTTGTCTTATTTGAACAGGTTGCCTCCTTTCGATTGCTGCTTTATCTCCTGGTTGGGCTCACCGGCACCTTGGTCGGACTGGAGATTCCGTTGCTGATGCGCATTCTGGAGAACCAGATTACTTTTAAAGATCTGGTGTCGCGCGTGTTTACCTTCGATTATATCGGCTCGCTGTTGGCTTCGCTCGTATTCCCATTGTGGCTTGTACCCCAATTGGGCCTGATCCGCACGTCGTTGTTTTTTGGCTTGTTAAACGTGGGTGTCGCTGGCTTTCTACTCTATCGATTTACCGAAACGCGACCCTACCGACCTACTTTTGCGGCTGTTTTAGTGCTGAGCATAAGTGGATTAACGGCTGCGTTTGTGTATGCCGAACAAATTATGGCGTATAGCGAAGGGGCTACCTTTCAGGATGCCATCATTTATAGCAAAAGCACGCCCTATCAACGCATTGTGCTGACCCGAAACAATCGTGAATTACGGCTTTATTTGAATGGGAATCTGCAATTTAGCTCGGCCGACGAATACCGCTATCACGAAGCGCTGGTGCATCCGGCGATGCAGGCCCGGCCAACTGCCCGTCGCGTGCTCGTATTGGGTGGGGGCGATGGCCTGGCAGTACGGGAGTTGCTGAAATACCCCGTGATTCAGCAAATACGACTGGTAGATCTGGACCCGGCTATGACTTCTCTATTTCGTCAAAACCCGGTTCTGGTAAAGCTCAATCAACGGTCACTGCTGTCGCCTAAAGTGCAGATTATCAACAGCGATGCCTTTACGTGGGTGCGGCAGGATACAACGCACTATGATGTGGTAGTTGTCGATTTTCCTGATCCCTCCAATTACTCGATTGGAAAATTATACAGTACTACATTCTATGCTGAATTGGAAAAGCGACTGGCCCCAGACGGGCTAATCGTGGTGCAATCTACCTCTCCTTATGTGGCCCGAAAATCGTTCTGGTGCGTTCGGAATACCCTGGCTGCGGTAGGCTTTCAGACGATCCCATATCATACGTATGTTCCCTCGTTTGGTGAATGGGGATACGTGTTAGCCCTTCGAAATAAGCATTGGCGAATTGGAGATTCTCTCCCGAACGGATTGCGTTACGTCAATACCCAAACCCTTCGCGATATGCTATATTTTCCGCCCGATATGGCAGAAATGCCAACGGAGGTGAATAAATTGAACAATCAGGTTCTGGTACAGTCGTTTGAGGAAGAATGGGCGCCCTATGGACAATAATTCCGATTTGACCAACCGTCGTCAGTTTCTGGTGCAGGCTGGCACAGGTGCTGCCGCGCTACTGGTTGGCTCTACTGCTTTGCCTTCCTGCGCACCGGCCCGTTCGGTTAGCCATATTCAGGGACGTATTCTCGGAGCGAATCATCAGGTCGGGCATAAGCTACGGTCAATTGCAGATCTAGCCAAATTGCCGGTTAGCGAGCAAGTTTCAACCGATGTGCTAATTGTGGGCGGTGGTGTTGCCGGTTTGTCGGCTCGTCGGTGGTTGCAGAAGCAGGGAGTTCGGGACGTAATGTTACTGGAAATGGCCTCGCAAACGGGCGGGAATGCAGCTTATGGACAAAACGACGTTTCGGCCTATCCATTAGGTGCTCATTATCTGCCTGTGCCCGATATCCGAAATGAAGAATTGCTCCAGTTTCTTCAGGAGTGCGAGGTGATTACCGGTTATAACGACCAGAAGCTGCCCATTTATAACGACTATTTTCTTTGCCACGATCCGGAGGAGCGTTTGTTTATCAATGGATTATGGCAGGAGGGATTGGTGCCAGATGCTGGTTTGCCGAAAGAAGATAAACAGCAGATCGCTCGTTTTTTTGCGTTAGTAGACCGACTAAAACTAGCCAGAGGAACTGACGGTCGTGATGCCTTCGCCATCCCCCTCGAACAATCGTCGACTGATGATCAATTTCGTTCATTAGATACCCGTTCGTTTGCCAGCTATCTGACTCAGGAAGGCTTTACCTCGCCTTATCTGCGTTGGTACTTGAATTATGGTTGCCGTGACGATTATGGAGCAACGCTTGAGAACACATCGGCCTGGGCGGGGTTGCATTACTTCGCATCGCGTAAAGGAAAAGCAGCCAATGCCAATGCCTCTTCGGTACTGACCTGGCCACAGGGCAACGGCTTTCTGGCCGATCAGTTGCGCGATCAGGCCGATTCGCCGATCCGATCCAACCTGCTGGCCTATGACCTACAGTATAATCAATCAGGCGTAACGGTTCGAGCCTATAATGCATTGACGAATGAAAATCTTGTGCTAAAGGCGAATCGGGTTATACTGGCAACACCGCAATTTATCAGCAACAGATTACTTCAAAAGCTTGCCCCGGAACGTAGTGCTTCGGTAGAATTTCAGTACGCTCCTTGGCTAGTGGCCAATCTGACTGTATCAGGTTTGCCGCAGGGGAGGGGATTACCGCTCTGCTGGGACAATGTGCTGTACAATACGGCGTCGGTCGGGTACATCAACGCCAATCAGCAGGATTTGCGCGACAGCCCCCAAAAAGTAATCACTTACTACAAACCCCTGACCGATACGGAACCCGATTTGGCCCGTCGAACAGCCTATGCAACTCCCTACGAGCAATGGCTTTCTCAAATTCTGGATGAACTGGAGTTGGCCCACCCCGGTGTTACGGCTTATGTGTCGCAGGCCGATGTCTGGTTGTGGGGGCATGGTATGATTGTACCATCACCCAGCTTTATTTGGGGCGACGAACGGCAGAAAGCGGCTCAGCCATTGGCCGACCGTATATTTTTCGCGCATTCCGACCTGAGTGGCATCTCTATTTTTGAGGAAGCCTTTTATCAGGGTATCCGAGCGGCCCGGGAGGTGGTCGATGCCGTATGAACCAACCCTGGATCAAAAACCCCCGTTTCGATGGTGTGTTTATGCTGGCTCCACCATTTGTAGCACTCAGTATTGTGCTGCTATTGCCCGAGCGGTTTCGTACTACCGACGAAATGCCCCTGATCGGCTGGGTACTTTTAGTAATGCTGGTCGATGTGGCCCATGTATATAGTACCTTATTTCGGACCTATGCGAATTCTACACGTTTTCAGAAACAGAGACTACTATTTCTGGCAGTACCCCTGATTTGCTATCTGACGGGAGCAGCCTTGTATACTATGGGTGGGCTTTGGTTCTGGCGAATATTGGCGTATCTGGCAGTCTTCCATTTTGTTCGGCAGCAGTATGGGTTTCTGCGTATTTATAGCCGAACGGAAACAAGCCCTGCCTGGGTGGTTTGGCTTGATACCGTTGTAATTTACGCAGCTACCCTGTATCCTATCCTTTGGTGGCATCTAACTCCCAATCGTCATTTTACCTGGTTTGTGGAGGGCGATTTTATCCAGCATGAAGCCGAAACCTTGAAACGGCTGCTGACCGGATTATATGTTTGTTTACTGATTGGATATGTAGGCAAAGAAGGGTGGCTCTACCGGCAGCGTGCGTGGTTAAATGTACCCCGAAACTTACTAGTTCTGGGAACGGTTGTTTCCTGGTATTTTGGTATCGTTCAGTTTAATGGCGATCTGGCCTTTACGATGCTCAATGTAGTATCTCACGGAGTTCCATACATGGCGCTCATCTGGGTGAGCGATGGGAAAAATGTGTTCCCTGAAAAAAAAACTACTTCTTTTTGGCTGAAATGGGCTTCCAGAAACCGTTGGGTCACTTTTCTTGTTGTACTCATTTTGCTGGCTTATCTTGAAGAAGGTTTGTGGGATGGCTTGATCTGGCGGGAACATGCAACTGTTTTCGGCTGGTTTCAGACACTCCCGGCCGTATCCAACAAGCAATTGATGGCGTTGCTGGTACCCTTACTGGCATTGCCGCAAATGACCCATTACGTGCTGGATGGCTTCATCTGGCGCGGCAAACAGAAATTATGACTATTCTTACCATTAGTGACATTCATGGTCGAACCGTTTGGAAAGAGATCAATACCGCTACCTATGATCGAATTGTTTTTCTAGGCGATTACACCGATAGTTATGTGTTCGATGATGAAACAATTTACAACAACCTGCTCGATATTATTCAGCTAAAACAGAGCCAGCCTGATAAAATCGTATTACTCATTGGAAACCACGATGCGCAGTATATGCATTTTCCGCATTATCGGTGCTCGGGATTTCGGGGATTAGCGCAACCTGCTCTGAGTGAGGTATTTGATGAGTATGGAATGCTATTTCAGATTGCGTATCAACAACGGACGTACCTCTTTACGCACGCAGGTGTAACGAATCGATGGCTGGCCCGGTTGCTGGCGAATACCGATAATCATACACTGACCGTAACACCGGATTATGATCTGGCAGAGTTATTGAACGACGTTCATCAGCGGTCTATGTCTTACAGGAATTTGTTGTTTGAAGTAGGCCCCCGGCGTGGTGGTCATGATCCATCTGGAGGGCCAATCTGGGCGGATCGGTATGAAACTAAGCTTGACTATCTGACTGGTTTTCATCAGGTTGTAGGACATACACCTATAAATGAGTTTACTACATTTGGTGATGCCTACGGGTCGATTACCTATACAGATGTGTTGCAAACCAAAACAGCATTTTACGAAATCACAATCCCTGACTAACTTAGACTCAAAGAAGCGATTGGCTTGGCAAATCTGCTTCCGAAAAAACGAAAGGCCTATGGCGATTCGTTTAAAATAAAGAGATCATTACGTGGTCATTTATCGTCATTGATAGTCATTTATTCTAGTAAGCAACGAATGACCACGAATGACGATAAATGACTACCGAATGACCATGAATGACTTTCCCGTTTCGTCTGAATGAATTTCCTATATCCTACATTCCTGTTTGGCCTGATGGCCGTATCGGTTCCGATAGCCATTCACCTGTTTAATTTCCGACGAACCCGGCGGGTATTTTTTACCAATGTAGCCTTGCTGCGGACGGTTCAGACAGAGACCAAATCATTTCGGCGGCTAAAACACTGGCTTATTCTGGCCTGTCGTTGCTTATTCCTGATTTGTCTGGTGCTGGCGTTCGCGCAACCCTTTATTCCGAGCAAAAATAAACTGGGTTTATCACGGCAGGGCGTTACGAGCTTATACGTCGATAATTCGTTCAGTATGCAGAATGAACGGAATACCAAACGGTACCTCGACATTGCCATCAGCAAACTGGATGAGTTACTTACCCTTTTTCGGAATGCCTCTTCACTGCAATTGATAACCAATGATTTTTCGGCGGCTGAGCAACAGGCCGGTACGGCTGAATCGGTGCGCGACCGGGTTACCTCTATTCGTTTTGCCCATACACCCCGTACACTGGAAACGGTTTATCGTCGGCAGCGAAATCTGCTGAGTTCGCTGAATCCAAGCGGGCGAAATCAGTTGTTTTGGTTTTCTGATTTTCAGAAAAGTACAGTGGGTGATCTGGCAAGGCTGAAGATCGATACGACCGATCGACTGTTTATTGTACCATTGGATGCCCAGTCTACTAAAAACGTATATGTCGACTCGGTCTGGCTTAGCACGCCTTTCATTCGCGAATTGCAGAACAATAGCGTAAATGTCAAACTAAATAACGCAGGTCGGGAAAATGTCAAAAACCTGCCTATCCGACTTTATCTGGACGATACACAAACCTCAACTGCATCGGCTACGCTGGCTCCGGGTGGATCGGTTACGGTAGCGCTTAATTTCAACGTCACGTCGAAAGGATTCCATAAAGGGCGCATCGTCTTCGAAGATTTTCCCATTACGTTCGATAACCAATACTTTTTTGTGATCGAAGCGTCGCCCGCTGTTCGGGTATTACACTTGTTTGAACAAAAAGCCAGTTCGCCTACCCGTTCGACTGATTATGTCGATGCAGTTTACTCAAACGATAGTCTCTTTGTCCGGCGGAGTTTCAATGCGCAGAATTTCGATGTCGGCCAACTGAAAGAAACTGACCTGGTTGTGCTGGAAGGTGTTTCGGACATAAGCGGTACATTACGAACCGAACTGGAACGATTTGTCCGGCAGGGGGGAAGCCTGACGATCATTCCGCCCATAAATCCTAACGCAGCTTCATACGAGCCTTTCCTGCGGACACTGGGTATCGGCAGCATTCAGGTAACGGCATCGACTGGTGGGACGCCATCCCCATTGCCCGTGGCCGACCCGGACCGACGAAACCCGTTCTTTATCGATGTATTTCAGCAGAGTTACCAATCTGACCGATTGAATATGCCGATGGCAGCTCCGGTCTGGCGGTGGAGTTCGGGCGATCGACTACTAAGCCTACGCGATGGAAGCCCCTTACTGACACGTACAACGGTTGGTGGGCAGGGGGCTCGTCAGGGAAGTGTTTATGTGCTGGCTAATCCACTGTCGTCGGCTTATGGTAATCTGGCCGAACACGCCCTGTTTGTGCCTGTCATGTATAAAATGGCTGCGATGAGCGTTCGCCCCCAACGGACGGCCTATTCCTTCGGCGATAATCTGATTACCATTCCCGTGGCGAATCCGTCTGAAAAGACGGTTTATAAACTGAAACATGATAAGCTTGAAATCATTCCGATCCAGCGCGTTGTTGGCAATCAACTATTGCTCGAAATGCCGAAGAGCAACGAACTGGCGGCCGGACAGGAAGTAGAAGCAGGTTATTATGCGCTACAACTGGATGGGAAAACTGAGCGGTTGCTGGCCTTTAATCATGGTAACCAGGAGTCATCGATGGACTTTTATTCGGCCGACGAGTTACGCCGTACGTTTGGCAGCCAGCCCAATGTAGAGGTATTCGACAGTATTCAGGATGGGGATTTTGTGCAGGTACTGGAACAGGAAAATCTGGGCAAAAGTCTCTGGAAATATTTTCTGCTGGCTGCCTTAGGCTTCCTGCTGCTCGAAGCAGGGCTGGTGCGATTTATGAAAGGGTAGAAAGGTTTCAGGTAAATTTGCGCTTCCGCTATCTTTGCTGACTATGAAAACACTCTTTCGCTTTTTTGTGATGCTAGTAGCCGTTGGCTTGCTGGCTATGACGGTTGCTAAGCCAACTCGCGTCGTTTTTTTCGGTGATTCCATCACCCAGGCCGGTATCAAGCCCGGCGGCTATATCGATAAGTTGAAAACCATGCTCCCAGCCGATCAATATGAATTGATTGGGGCAGGTATCGGAGGAAATAAAATTTATGACCTGTTCCTGCGTATGGACGACGACGTGATCGCCCAAAAGCCCGATGTCGTCGTAATTTGGGTTGGAGTCAATGACGTCTGGCATAAAGCCACATCAGGTACCGGCACTGATCCTGATAAGTTTATCAAATTTTACGAAGCGGTTGTCAAAAAGTTACAGGCAGCTAATATTCGGGTGGTCTTGTGTACACCAGCCGCCATTGGCGAAAAAACAGACATGACCAACCAGCAGGATGGCGATCTGAATCAGTATAGCCAGTTTATTCGTAATATCGCTAAACAATCTAATCTTCCATTGGTCGACCTGCGTAAAGCGTTTCTGGACTATAATCTCAAAAACAATCCCGAAAATAAAGACCGGGGTATCCTGACCACCGACCGCGTCCACCTCAACGATGCGGGCAACCAGTTTGTGGCTGAGCAAATGCAGAAAGTGCTGGCTGCTGCTAAGTAATTACGAATTAATCTTTTTTAGCCGTGCCACAGTTCCAAACTGTGGCACGGCTTTTTTGTGCCTAGTGTAATGCATTTAGGTTTTGTTAATAGACCGTTTGTAGGCAAAATGACTCAATCAACAAACTATTAGGGTATGCTATAGTTATGGGGCTAAGGCGACTTAACAATTTCGTAACATAGGTACAATATGGTTTGAATTAACGTTTCATCCGAAGCGAACCATTGAAGTGACAACCTAGTAAACCGTAATACATATGAAACTTCCGAAGGCATTTGTTGATGAAAAAGCTGGACACGTAAATGTGATCATCGAAACGCCCAAAGGCAGCCGGAATAAATACACCTTCGATCCTGAAACCGAGCTGTTTAAGCTGAAAGGTATACTCCCTGCAGGTACGGCTTTTCCACTTGATTTCGGATTTATACCCGGTACGAAAGCTGATGATGGTGATCCTGTGGATGTATTGGTGCTAACCGAGCAGGAATTGGTATCCGGCTGTTGGCTGGAGTGTCGATTACTTGGGGTACTTGAGGCCGAACAACAGGACAAGGAAGGTAAAACTGAGCGTAATGACCGATTAGTAGCTGTTCCGCTGGTATCGCACGACTACGGACCGATAACAACCATCGACGATATGGGTGAAGAGCGTCTGAACGACATAACCCATTTCTTTGAATACTACAATGCTATGAAGGGCGGGAAATTTAAGCTTAAAGCCTACCATGGCCCTGATAAGGCAATCTCGCTTGTGAAGAAACAAACCACCTGACCGACTATGATGACCGAACTATTTGGCGATTTGCTTCATAAAGACGATCAATTGACCGATGGCCAGATGATATGCCGGGCAGTTGTCGCATTTCTGCTGACTGTTGCGTTGGTACGGTTGGCTGGTCGTCGTTCGTTTGGGATGCGTTCGCCCTTCGATACCGTTATTTCGCTTCTTTTAGGGGCTACGCTTAGCCGGGGTATCGTTGGTGCGTCATCATTTACGGGGGTACTGGGCGCTTGCTTGGCACTGGTTATCCTGCATCGATTACTCGCTTATTTGTGCATCCATAGTCCAGTATTAAGTCGTTTGGTAAGTGGTAGGAATAAGGTACTATACGAAAATGGCCATTTCAATCACAGCAACATGGAGGCTATGCTGGTAAGCGAACAGGATTTGCAGGAAGCCGTCCGGTTAATTGGTCAGAAGTCTACGATAGACGAGGTGAAAGCAATATTAATTGAGCGGAACGGACAGATAAGCGTAGTAAGGAAAGAATAGAACTTCCGGCAACAAAAAGGCCAGTATATCCTAACCTGGGATATACTGGCCTTGTAATGAGAATGTTATTAATAATTCTTATCGGAACCGAAATTTAGAAAGCGGCTGTTTCCGCTCCCACGACCGGGTTTGTTTTCGGGAGCACCCTGTTTCGAATGATGTTGTTTAGTCTCCGAGGGACGTCCGAATGATCGATTTTTATCTCGCTGTCCATCGGGACGATTTCCTTGATTCCGTACCTGATTTTTGTTGTCGGAGGGGTTCTGCTGCCGATTGGTATGGACACTCGGACGTTGGCGCGACTCCTGTTTTGGTTGACTCCCTGATCCATTCGGACGGTTAGCTTGCTGAGCGTTCCGCCGATTTTGCCCCTGACGTTGTGGAGGAGCAGGTGTTACTGCGGCTGTGGCAACATCGAGCACATAAGGATGGTCCGTAACGACGGGAACATTTTTGCCAATCAACTTATGAATGTCTTTCAGATAGGCCGTTTCTTCAGCATCACAAAACGACAAGGCAATGCCATCGTGCCCCGCCCGACCTGTTCGGCCAATGCGGTGGACATAGGTTTCCGGGATGTTGGGCAGTTCGTAGTTGATTACGTGCGAAAGCTCATCCACATCAATACCACGGGCCGCAATATCCGTAGCGACTAATACTCTTGTTTCGCGGCTTTTGAAATTTGAAAGAGCACGCTGACGAGCATTCTGTGATTTATTCCCATGAATGGCTTCGGCCTGAATTCCCGCTTTCAGCAAATCTTTGGCGACCCGATCAGCACCGTGCTTGGTACGGGCAAAAACCAGCGCCGACCGGATGTTGCGGTCGTTCAGGATATGAACCAACAACTTTCGCTTGTCTTCTTTACCCACAAAATACATTGCCTGCTGAATGGTATCGGCTGTCGATGAAACCGGCGTTACCTCAACTTTGGCTGGATTGTGCAAAATCGTGTCGGCCAGTTTCGCTACATCAGGGGGCATTGTGGCCGAGAAAAACAGCGATTGACGACGTTCGGGCAAACGCACAATAACTTTTTTGACATCGTGAATAAAGCCCATATCGAGCATACGGTCGGCTTCGTCGAGAACAAAAAACTGAACATCACGAAGGTTGATAAAGCCCTGGTTCATCAGGTCAAGCAGACGGCCGGGGGTAGCGATCAATACATCGATGCCGGCTTTTAAGGCATTAACCTGAGCATGTTGCGAAACCCCACCAAAAATTACCGTATGACGTAGATCGAGGTGACGGCCGTAGGCGGTGAAGCTTTCGGCAATCTGTATGGCCAACTCGCGGGTTGGGGTCAGGACCAGTGTTTTGATGCGTCGGGGTGTTTTCGGATTTTTCGCTCGTTCCTCATTAAGTAACTGCAAAATGGGAATCGCAAAAGCGGCTGTTTTACCCGTGCCGGTTTGCGCACAGCCCAATAAATCACGGCGGCCCAGCAAGATGGGGATAGCTTGTTCCTGAATGGGGGTTGGGGTGGTGTATCCTTCCTCGGCAAGTGCTGTAAGGATAGGATCTATTATTGATAAATCGGAAAATTGCATGTAATGGTTGGACGTCGGCAGGCAATAAATCCGGGTTTATGGAAAGTTAGCATCCAGCGTCTTGATATAGTTATATGTCTACAACTACGATGTAACAAATAAAGTGCCATTTACTGGCGAAATGCAAAATGACTACTCGTAAATACTGCCAGCCGTCTTTTCAACTAGCCCTTTAGGAAGTAGCCAGGCCATAAATTTACCCGCTTTATTCAGGAGGCCCGTTACTAGTTCCGTTTGCCCTGCTAAGGTTGCCGAAACAGCTTGACGAGCCACTTCCTGGGGCGTCATGTTTACTTTTTCGGCGGCTTTTCGACCTTTCTCACCAATTTGAGCACGATCAACGAAGTTGGTATCTGTAGACCCAGGACAGACACAGGTAACTGATACCGATGAGCGTTTTAACTCCTGATGAAGGCCCCGGCTAAATTGGAGGACAAACGCTTTTGAGGCAGAATACAGACTCAGGCCTGGTACGGCCTGATAAGCAGCCGAACTACCAATGTTCAGAATATAAGCTTTGGGCTGTTGCCGGAGTACAGGCAGAAACAGATAAGTCAGCTCTACAAGAACCGTCATGTTGACCGCCATCATGTCCGTATGCTCGTTAAGCGGGTGCTTTTCGAAGGGGCCACTTAGTCCATAGCCTGCATTGTTGACCAGCATCTGAACTGTATAGCCCTTCTGCTGACACCAGGTATATACCTGTTGAGCCGCTCCGGTTGCGGCCAGGTCTACTGCCAGGAAATCGGTTTTGATTGTATGTTCACTGGCGAGCTGACCAGCAGCTTCCCGTAGCAATGTTTCGGAGCGAGCTACCAGTAAAAGGTCAAATTTTTGACGGGCCAATTCGGTAGCAATGGCTAAGCCAATGCCCCGGCTAGCTCCAGTAATAAGGGCGTAGGCCATAAAAAAGGGAGGAAAGAAAAAAGGAGAAGGGAAAAGGGAAGAAGCCTTACGTCGGTTTCTTTCTCCTTTTTCCCTTCTCCCTTCTCCTGTCTTAAATATTGACTTTCGAAATAAAACGGTGATAGAACGGCGTTTTGCTGTTCTCGTCCTTAGGCATGTATTTGCCCGTTACAACCGGAACGTACATCACCCGCCGACGGCTGGCTTCACCGAAATAAGGCGATTGCTGTGCCCGGTGCCAGAGCCGACCGTCGTGTACCGACAGGTCACCCGCATTGATGTCGAAGCCAACTTCATGTTTGTCGGGTTCGTTGTCGACGAAATACTTTTTGCGGAACAGCATCTTTAAAATTCCCTGCTTGTGTGTGCCTGGAATTACCCGAAGGCCACCGTTTTCATAGGGAGTAGCATTCAGGTGGATGCCTACGTTGAGCATCGGCATGATGCGCTGGCCGAGGAAAATGTCGCGGGGGCTATCGGTATGCCAACCCATCTGCGAGAACTTACTGTTGGGCGTACGAACGTAGTGGTTCAGAATAAGTCCGTCTTTTTCGATTTCAGCAATACGTCCTTCGTAGGGCTGAAGCAGGTCGACAACAGCCTGAAGACGAGGGTCCTGTAAAAATTCATGAAGGGCAGTACTATGCTGCGAGAGGAAGCACATGCGCTGAATCATGGAATTGCCTTCCTCATCCTTACCAAATTTTAACGGAACACCATTTACCTTATCTCGTCCTTCGTCAAGCCATTGTTTTTCGATTCGCTCCGTTTCACTGATAAAAAGTTTAACTGTTTCGGGTTCAATGAAGTTACGGAATACAATGACACCATATTTGTTGAAGAACTGGCGTTGTTCCGGTGTAATAGATTCGCCCAATGTAAAAGGCGGTAAGTTTAATTTGCTCATATCGGTGGTTTACTAATCGGAGGTTCCGTAGTTGATGCCAACCCGTCGGCTGCCCCCCTATTGAACGGGTGCAGACTGTATCGGTGAATAAAAGCCCAAATCTACGAAATTTACAATTTTAGGATTACTTTGCCGCAATTTAATTAATGCGAGTTTAATTAACGGTTAATTCGTTTACAGTGTCAATTTTACTTGATAAAAGGTTGGTATTGCTGTTAATCAGTCAATTATTGGGCCTAGGGCAACTTATTCAGGCGCAGCCCGACACCATTCGTGTTCCGCGTGAACCCATTCCCAGTCAGCTAATCCGAACGCGAAATACGCTGATTTTGCCCTTAGTAGCCCGTTCCATCGAAACAGACTGGTCTTTTGGGCTGGCGGGTTCATTCACGTTTCGATTCAATAAACACGATACCCTCACCCGTACATCAAACACGCAGGCACTGGCATTATACTCCCTTCGAAAGCAATTTATTGCGGCTGTGAATGGAACAACTTATTTTCCGGGCGAACGAATTATCCTAAATCACCAATTGTCCTATAGCTATTTTCCCGACAAATTTTGGGGACTTGGGAAAGATGCGCCCGACGAGCATGTTGAACCCTACATCTTCAAGCAATATTACATTTACCTGCATTTTCAGCGGAAGCTTAAAGAACGCGTTTTTGCCGGACTGATTTATGAGTATCAGCGATTACTGGATGTTGATTATCAGGCGGGTGGTCTTTTCGATCAATTGGCGGTTATTGGTCGTCAACCCTATCACATCTCCGGAGCCGGGTTAAGTCTGACCTACGACTCGCGGAATAATGCATTTGCTCCTGATCGGGGAGGATTTTTACAGGTGTACTTCAATCACTTCAATCCGGTGTTTGGCTCAAATTTTCGATATACCAACTACGTCATTGATTTTCGGCGTTTTCTTCGAATTTATCGACAACAGGTGCTGGCCATTCAAGCCTACGGGTTCTTTAATAGAGGGGATACGCCCTTGCGGAGTTTAGCCAGCTTTGGTGGGTCTAATAGCATGCGGGGGTTTTACGATGGTCGCTACCGCAGCGAAGATCAGATTGTGGCTCAGGCGGAGTATCGGGTCCCCTTATTCTGGCGATTGGGTGCGGTCGGATTTTTTGGCGTTGGCAATGTAGGCGATAACCTGCGGGAATTGAATTTTCAGGAACTTAAATACTCCTTTGGGGGAGGTCTCCGCCTGTCGCTGAATCAGAAAGAACGGCTAAACCTTCGTATCGACTACGGTTGGGGCATTGGCCAAAGCGTATCGAACGGCTTGTATTTTCAGCTAGGCGAAGCGTTTTAATTGGTATTGTCAGGTATGGTCAAGAGTAGTCAAGTATTGTCAGGAATCGTTACGTATTACCCCTAACCACCTTTGACCATCACTTGACCTTTTCAATTGCTTGCAGAATTACCCCACACGCTTCCCGGATTTGTTCTTCCGTAATGAGTAGAGGAGGAGCTATCCGCATGGAATTGTTACAGAACAGGAACCAGTCGGTGATGACGCCCAGTCCCTTTTGACTGCTTTCAATAGCACGGTCGATGATGGGTTTTAAAATCTCGAATGAATCGAATTCAACGGCCAGCATCAGCCCTTTTCCGCGTATTTCCCGGATGCTCGGATGACTGAGCAACTGCCTGAACAACTGGCCTTTGGCTTCCGCCTGATCGTGTAATTTTTGTTCCTGGATGACCTGCAACGTGGCCAGTGATGAAGCGCATGATACAGGGTGCCCGCCAAATGTTGTAATATGCCCCAGAATCGGATTGGTCTTAAACACGCTCATCAGATCGGACGAACTAATGAAGGCGCCAATGGGCATACCTCCGCCCATTCCTTTGGCGCAGAGTAGAATGTCGGGTATAACCGAAACGCCCTCAAATGCCCAGAAGGTACCCGTACGCCCGTAACCAGTCTGAATCTCATCGAAAATCAATAAGGTTCCCGTCTCATTGCAGCGTTGGCGAAGCGCCTGGAAATAGGCGGCTTCCGGCACGCGGATACCCGCTTCGCCCGCAACCACTTCGATGATTACGGCAGCCGTACGATTCGTAATTTGATCAAGATCAGTCGGATTGCCGTGTCGAATATGCCGAATATCGGGTAGGAGAGGACGGAAGTTTCGTTTAAAATTTTCATCACCGGAAAGCGAAAGAGCTCCCTGGGTTGAGCCGTGATAGGCGTTGAAACAGCTAATGATTTCGCTCCGGCCGGTATACCGTTTAGCCAGTTTCATAGCTCCTTCAACCGCTTCGGTCCCCGAATTGGTAAAGTACACATTGTTCAGGCTTGGGGGTAATGTTTGGGCCAGTGCGTGCGCCAGTTGGGTTTGGGACGTCTGGATATATTCGCCATATACCATCAGGTGCATATACTTATCCAACTGCTGCTGAATGGCTTCCAGAACACGCGGATGCCGATGTCCAACGTTACTCACCCCAATGCCCGAAATGAGGTCTATATAGCGTTTGCCGCTGGTTTCGTATAAATAAATGCCTTCAGCCCGGTCGATTTCCAACCCTAACGGGAAATCGGAGGTCTGAGCTATGTGCTGGAAAAATAATTGTCGGTGAGTAACCGTTTGCATAAAAAATATCAACGCCAATTCTTCAACCTTAACGTCATCAATCGTGAAAACAGTTCTCCTCGTTCTGCTCTTTTGCCCATTTATCCTACAGGCGCAACTTATTAAAATAACGCCAGAAGATACTTATCGAAAACATTCCTACCTGATGCTTCGCGATGGTTCGGTCGTACGGGGGCAGATTGTCCGACAGGATAGTTCGATCATCAGTGTTCGGGTTCGGGGTGGTGATCTATCCTATGTTGAGGCCGATCAGGTAGTGAAAATAGTAGCTGATCGGCCGAAAGAAGAGGAAATGGAGCGGAATGATCGAATTGCTTCGGCAGTCTTTTTGCTCAAGGATGGCACTCGGCTGCCCGGCACATTTGTGAAGAAAAATGAGACCATGATTACCGTTCGAAAAGCGAATGGTCAGTTAACATATTTTGAACCAGAACTGCTCGTACGGGTCGATACCGTATGGAATGAAGGCGACGCGGTAAATGGATCAGACCAAACGGGCTATGTTAATCGGTTCTCACCGTTTATGTTGTTGAATCCTACTGCGATTAACGCTGAGAAAGGTCGGTTTTATTACCGCAACACCTGGCTATACAACGAGTTTGATTACGGCATTACCAAATTCTGGAGTGTTGGAGCAAGTTTTGCCACACCGATCCCTTTTCTGACTCTGGAGGCCGATGCGCCGTTTGCCTACGATGGCTTCCTGACCACCAGTTCTAGGTTATTTACCAAACTAAGCGTATCCCTCAGTGACAAAATTCGACTGGGCGCCAATGTTATCTACCAGGATAAAAGTATTTATGGCTATTATACAAGGGGGCCATTGACGTTCAATGTGTTGGCAACCTTTGGCAGTACCCAGCGAAATGTAACAGCAGGATTTGGGCTGATCGATTATGGTAAGTATCGGTATTATTATGCTACGCCGATGTCTTCGCCAAACTATTTTAGTGTACCCATTGATAATCAGCTCTATATAACGTTGGGCTTTATGCAGAAGGTATTACCTGGACTAACACTGATCAGCGACAATCGTATCAATTTAGGAGACTTCCACTATTATCCAAACGACTTGGGCGAGCGGGTATCCTTATCGTTTGCGTTCCGGATCGATCGACGTCGGCATGCCTTCGACCTCGGATTTTACACGCAGATTTTCAGGAATGGACTAGACTATAAGGAACTGCCCATACGTGGGTTGCCTTATCTAAGCTACAACCTTTTGATTGGGCATGAGTAGGTAGATGCGATTCTGGCATTTCGTTTGTACGGTCTAAATAGAAATCAGCCATTCCTTCGAGTTATTCGAAGTCGATACATCTATTTCCGCTAATTTCGCCGTTATAGATCCGACAATCCATTCATTCATGACCCGTAACCCATCCGATTTGCCTCCTTTTGTTCGCTCCTGGCCTCAGCTCTATGCTATCGTCATCGGTAGTTTAGTGGCCGAAATGCTCCTATTTTACGCTTTAATGCGCTGGTTATCATGAGTATTCTGGATTGGAGTGTACTCTTAATTACACTGGTGGGCATTATTGCTTATGGCATCATTCGAAGCCGTGGAAGTAGGAGTATGAACGATTACCTGCTGGCCGGGCATTCGTTGCCGTGGTATCATGTGGGGCTATCGGTGATGGCTACGCAGGCCAGCGCCATTACGTTTTTGTCGGCACCGGGACAGGGGTTTACCGACGGTATGCGGTTCGTACAGTTCTATTTTGGACTCCCGCTGGCTATGGTTGTCCTGTCGGTGACGTTTGTGCCGATCTTTCATAAGCTAAAAATTTTTACCGCCTACGAGTTTCTGGAATCCCGTTTCGATACGCGGGTTCGTACCCTCACAGCGGGGTTGTTTTTGCTCCAGCGTGGCTTATCGACGGGGCTGTCCATTTATGCGCCTTCTATCATTTTATCGACCATTCTGGGCTGGAATATTTACCTGACCAACCTAATTATGGGCGGTATTGTGCTGATTTATACCGTTACGGGAGGTACAAAAGCCATTTCCTACACACACTTGCAGCAGATGGCCATTGTAACCTTTGCGATGGCCCTGGCAGGTTACCTGACCGTGAAACTGCTGCCCGATGGCATTGGCTTTGTCGATGCCTTGCACGTAGCAGGTAAGGCCGGACGAATGAACCTGATCGACCTGAAATTTGATCCAAATAGTCGGTACAATATCTGGTCGGGACTGATTGGTGGCTTTTTTCTGCAACTGTCCTATTTCGGTACCGACCAGTCGCAGGTGGGGCGGTATTTGACGGGCGAAACCATCGGGCAAAGTCGGCTTGGCTTGCTGATGAACGGGCTGTTGAAAGTACCGATGCAGTTTTTGATTTTGCTAGTAGGGGTGCTGGTGTTTGTCTTTTACCAGTTCAATCCCTCGCCCATCTTTTTTAACAAGCAGGAAACCGACCGATTAAAGCAAAGTGCCTACGCCCGCGACTATCAGCTTGCCGAAATCAAACACCAGAATCTGGCAACCCAACGCCAACGGGCTGTCCTCGATATGCAGGCTGCCCTGCAAACCGACGACCAGGCTGGTCAGGAAGCGGCCGGTACGCGGATTCGGGAAACCGACGAAGCACTGAAAGGGGTCAAGACTGACGTGACCAACCTCATCAAAAAGGCAAACCCAGCCGCCGATACTAACGATGTAAACTATGTGTTCCTGCGATTTGTATTGGACTACCTCCCGCACGGATTGATCGGATTGCTGATTGCCGTCATTTTTGTGGCCTCAATGGGGTCGATAGCTTCGGCCTATAACTCACTGGCTTCCAGTACGGTTGTAGACGTATATAAACGCCTGCTACGGCCCGATGGCGATGATGCTTTTTACGTACGGGCATCGCGCTGGGTCACCATCGGTTGGGGTGTTTTCTGCATTATCGTGGCCCAGTTTGCCAATCAGTTCGGCAGTATGATCGAAGCGGTCAATATCCTGGGGTCGTTGTTTTACGGGGTTATTCTGGGCGTGTTTGTGGTTGCCTTCTACGTCAAATCTATTGATGGCAAGGCCACATTCTGGGGAGCTATCCTTGCGGAAATATTAGTAATATTAAGCTGGTACTTCGAGCTAACTGCTTTCCTGTGGCTCAACGCCATCGGGTGTCTGCTAGTAGTAGGAATTGCCTGGGTCTTGCAGCGTATATGGGGAAGAGAAAGTATTCCAAACGGATAAATGGTTGTATAATTTTAATGGATATGAATCTTGTGGACTACTAAATTGTAGATTATACAACCAGAACCACAACGCTATGTCATTGAAATCGGAGGAGGACCTGATCGGTGTGCAGCAGATTAGCTACATTGTTGGCTCAACCCTGAAGTGCATGCAGCAATATGCCCGACCAGGAATGTCGACGCTTGAATTAGATCAATATGGACGCCAACTGCTGGAACAGCATGGTGCCCGATCAGCGCCTAAGCTCACCTATGGCTTTCCGGGTTGGACCTGTATCAGTTTAAATGAAGAAGTCTGTCACGGCATCCCGTCGGCCAGGCGGATTCTCCAGGAAGGCGATTTAGTCAATATCGATGTGTCTGCCGAACTCGATGGCTATTGGTCCGACAATGGAGGATCGTTTGTGGTGGGGCAGGATATTCATCAGCATAGTGATTTAGTCGAAGCCTCAAAGCGAATCCTGGCCAAAGCGATCAGCCAGATTCGAGGAGGGGTGCAATTGGCCGAGATTGGTCGTTTAATTGAAACGGAAGCCAAACGAAATGGGTATCGGATCATTAAGAATCTGGCGGGTCATGGCATAGGCCGGAGCCTGCATGAAGAACCGCATGAAATTCTCTGTTATTATGATCGATCCAACAAAACCCGTTTTCGAAAGAATTCCGTTGTAGCCATTGAGACGTTTTTATCCACCAGGGCCACTTATGCCCATGAGAAGGGAGATGGCTGGACCTTGGTCGCCAAAGACAGTTTTGCCGTGCAGCATGAACAAACGATTGTCGTAACCGATGATCAACCAATTATCCTGACAGCCGCGAACCAGTTATGGGATTAAAGGATTGACAGCTTTATTGCTATCGAATACAATCCACTAATACAGCAGCAATTAATCGCGCCAACCAATTGGCTTGTTGGGCGTACGACCATCACTAGGTACACAGGTCGCCGTCGGATATTCCTTGGAGCCATAGCCTCCCGTATTAAAGGGTTGCGAAGGTGGGCGATTGTTCAAAGCGATAAACAAGCCCGGAGGACGGCCTGTTGCATCCTTCCGGTCGATCCAGTCCAGCGCCACCGACACCGATGAGGCCGTAAAGTAGCCAATCACGCTTTCATGCTCATTATCCACGTTGCGTATATTTCCCACTAACCCCGTTGGCGGAGTAGCCGCCACGCCACCGTTATTTTGTGTCTGCTCCTCTACTGTCCGGTAGTACTGATAGGCTGCCTTCGTGAGCGAGGATTGGCGAATCTGCACCAAACAGGCATTCTGTTGATAAAATGGAATCTGGGCTACTGAGCGCCCCAAAATCAGCCCGCCGTTGCTATACGCATCATCGAACACACTAGTGGTATAATTACGCAAAATTTCCCAGCATTGCGTGCGACACTGGTAATCGTTGACATAGTACCCATTATCTACCTTCTGACCATAACAATCTTCAATGAGGATTGGTGGGTTCGTATCCATTAAGGAGATCACATACTCGTTATTGATACAGGTACGACACCAGTCCTGTTTCTCCCATAACAGCCAGTCCCAGCGGTAATAGTTGTGTTGATCAGCCGGGTCCTGAAAATCAATGGTAATTTCGTGCGCCCCCCGGTATTGATTGATGGTGCCATCGGCAAGGAAAGCGGGCAAACTGGCGGGGTTAAATTTTGTATGGACGCGGTCAATGGGAGGGACTGGTGCCATTACTTCGGTCATTGACCGATACTGCGTACCGTCCGAGAGGGTAAAGCGCAGTTGATAGGCGTGGCCAGGTTGGGCCTGAAAGCCTGCCGGGGAGCGGTAGGCCCCCACCGTGTCGGTCTCGGTGAAGACCAGTACCTGGGCTGAATCAACCACGACCTCGACTCGGGCTTTGGTAATGGGCAAGCTGCCAAAGCGGCCAGTTAGCGGGTCCGATTTGGCACGGTTAATATAAATTTTTTGGTCCTCATTGAGGTTGGTTAGCGTGCCATCGACTACTATCACGTTGACTCGTTGAGTTAAGGGAATTTCCAGCAAATCGACGCAGGCGGTTGGTAAGATAAGCGCCGTCAAGCCGACGAGTAGAACTAGACTAGCAGCACGCATAAACAGGAAGGTGTAGAGTAAGTAAAACATAGTAAGTGGAGTGTTCTACTTATTCTAGTTAATTTCTAGTCAATTATCAAGATTTGACCACTAACCAGCACATAACCATTTCTGACAATATTCTTTTTACATGAGGATAGTTACAACTCAGCGCTTAAAAGGTTATAAAGACAAATGCAGGCCGAATTGGCCTGCATTTGTCTTTACCCAAGAAGGTGAATACCGGATTATGCTTTTTTCTTGCCTTTGCCGCCTTTCATAGCTGGCATAGCCGGAACTTTAGCGGTGTATTCCGAAATGCTTTTCTCAATGCCATCTTTGAAGAACGGGAAGGCACCATCATTAGAAGATTGGCCCAGTGACAAAGCCTTTTGGGCTAGTGGCAATGCTTCGGCATATTTGCCCATCTTGCCCAGGATTTGCGATTTTACGTATAGATTCCGGTAGTTTTCGCCAGCCGCAATCGACTTGTCGATCCAGCTTAACGATTGGTCCAGATTGCGACCTTTTGAAAGATTATAGCTGGCAGCAGCCTGCAATACAGCCGGATCGTCGGGTTTGTCGGTAACGGCTTTGTCTACATTAGCAGCCGAATTAGCGGCCACATCTACTTTCAGATCGGCAACCGCTTTGATGTTGGCCCACACGAAATTTAGTTTGGCAGTGCTGTCGCTTACGTCGCTGAAACCGATAGTAAAGGTCTCCACTTTCTCGCTGCTTTCCATCGGAGTCAGGGTCACGCGCAGGGCGTCTTCTTCCTGCTTATACGATTGTTCGGTACTCGTCTTGTTTTTGCTGAAAATCAGCGTAGCTGAGCCTTCTTCTGGAATCGACAGGATGGCGTAGCTACCCGCCGAAAGTGTTTTGCCGTTGACCATCACATCGGTCGTCGTCGTAAACAGGGTAGGTGAGTTGGCACCGGTTCGCCATACCTTTCCGAGGGGAACAAACGAAGATGTAAACGGTTGACGGCCTTTCAAGCTTGGCCGCGAATAAGTTATGGTCATGTCGGTAGTGCCGACTGTTTGCATAACGGAGGCACCAGGGCTGGGTGAAGGCAATTTAATTTGTGCGGTGGCTAACTGAGCTGCCAGACAAAAGGTTACGGCTGTAAGCGATAACTTGTGCATAATAGTCGATAGAGTATTAAAAATACGGAAGCAAATTGCAGTTTTTACCTAACAAAAGCAACGAATGCACCGAAAGCCACTGTTAAGTTTACTTTACCAGCATACCCCCCTTGATTTGAACGAGCAGGCCATGACAGAGGCCACTATTGCCTTTGTTGAGCAACATCCCGACTGCTTCGAACGCTCATTGCTGATTGGGCACATTACTGGATCGGCCTGGATAGTTAGCCCCGATCGACAACAAATCCTATTGATTCATCACCGCAAACTCGACCGTTGGCTGCAACCGGGAGGCCATGCCGATGGCGACCCCGATGTAGCGGCTGTAGCCCTGAAAGAAGCACAGGAAGAAACCGGACTTCAATCGGTTCGACTACTCAGTCCAGCTATTTTTGATGTAGATATACATACCATTCCCAAGCGGAATGACGTGCCAGAACACGTACACTACGACATCCGGTTTTTGCTGGAAGCTGACCCGTCTGAAACATTTGGCTTTTCTGACGAAATAAAGAATATTCAATGGTTTTCAATAGAAAACGCTTATTCGTTAGCCGATTCGGAGTCTATTTTGCGATTACTGCGTAAAAAAGTGTAAAAACTATAAACCTAGTAGCTATTTTAATCGTTTTTTAATGTGACGAGGTATTAACTTTGTTGTACAACAAAACCAAAGAAAAACGATGAAATCGCTAACCTTTCTGCTTGTCGGCATCGGCATCCTGTCGATAGCTGGTCAAGCCAGTGCCCAGACGAATCGGGACGATGGTCAGAAAAAGCCGTTGAATAATCCTATGTACTCGACCGCCAATTACAAGCATCCGAATATGGCTGCTGCAGCGAGTCGATGGGAGAAAAAAGCGGGTGTTGCGGTTCAGAAACCCTCGCCCTCAGATGCACAACTGGCTAACTATAAAAATCAGCATCCAGCCGTACAACCAGTAGGCGGGGTTACGGTCGATCATACGCCTTCGACGAGTTTAGCTGATCGGAATTATAAAATTCAACGGGTCAGTGAGCCTCGCGAATCGTCGGCCGCCAATGAGTATATCGTGAAAAAACGGAATAAAAAGACGGATAGCACCACTGTGGGTGAAGACTAAACTAATGGATAATGTACAATGAATAATAATTGCAAATCAACCCATTATTTATTGTACATTATCCATTCCTCATTTGGCTTTCCAGATCAACAACTCACCGTTACCAAGCGGAACTAAGGACGTATCGAGACCAGGTGATTGCTGAACCATGCTTATAAAGTCGGCCAATTCTGCTTCGTGTGATACGGCATTATCTACTACTATCAATCCACCCGGTCGTAAAACAGTAAGCAGTTGATTCAGCCAGCCGACATACTGATTCCGTTCGGAGTCCAGAAAAATGAAATCAACGCTATTCGGCAAACAGGTTGGTAGATAATCTTCGGCGGGGGCTACCACTTGCGTAATCACATCATCGACAGCCGCTCGCTGGAAATTTGTGCGAGCCTGTGCAACTTTCCACTCATTCATTTCAATGGTAGTTACATGCCCGTTCGTAGTGCGTACCGCATCGGCCAGCCAGATGGTCGAATACCCATTAGATGTACCAATTTCGAGCACATCCTTCGACCCGGTGGCTTTGATCAGTAAGGCAAGAAAAGGGCCTGTATCGGGTGTGATGTTAAGCATTCGCTCATTACGCTGCGAAGTCTGTTGATCGTTGGTCTTCCCAAACTGCGCCAATTGGTCCAGAAAAGAAAGTAAAGTTTGATCCATATCGAATCGCCTGTTTAGGATGGAACACAGATTGTTATGATGATGATTTTAATCCATACTAATCATAATCATCATAACAATCTGTGTTCTATTAGTTTTGCGAATATAGCCTTTGCTCGTAAAGCGCTCGATTCTCGGCATCGAAGCAGACAAAAATAACCTCTTGTAGAGAGGTAGGTTGCTCTATAAATTTTCGAACGGCGGCAAGGGCTACCTCGGCGGCTTTGTCTTTAGGGTAGCCGTAAATACCTGTGCTGATGTTTGGGAAGGCAATACGCTGAAGGCTATAATCGGCGGCTATTTCCAGCGATCGTCGGTAGCAGCTCGCCAGCAGCTCAGCTTCGCCATGCGCTCCTCCTCGCCAGACTGGACCTACGGCATGGATGATGTAATTGGCCGGTAAACGATACCCTTTCGTCAGTTTTGCATCGCCTGTTTTGCAGCCGTGCAGCATCCGGCATTCAAAAACGAGGTCGGGCCCGGCTGCCCGGTGAATTGCCCCATCTACACCGCCACCGCCAAGCAAGCTAGTGTTGGCAGCATTGACAATAGCATCTACAGCCTGTTTGGTTATATCGCCCTGAATAACTTGTAGGGTTGTCATAGGGATAGTTTACTGTTTCAGGTTTACTGTTTCACCAGCTTCAGGGTGCGTTTCTTATCACCGGCTACGAGGGTCATCACGTACACACCGGCTGGCAGGCTGAGGTCAGGGAGTACCAGGGAGGTAAGACCGGAATTCACAGAGCGCTTTTGCCAAAGAATGCGGCCTTTTAAGTCGGTGAGCGACGCATCGACCAGGGTACTGGGGCTAATATCGCTCCACTGAAGTTGTAAGGGGTCACTGTTGCTAAACGGATTAGGAAACGCAATCAACGGTATACTACCCGGATCGACACCCAGTGGAATGAATGATTTTGCAATGACAGACGCTCGCTCAAAGTTTGGAATACCATACCCTAACTGGTTATCGGGAGTAGTATATTGACTCCCCGATTTTCGAAGCGCATCCGTTATTTGTGTAGCCGTCAGGCGGGGGTATGCTTGCCATAAACCTGTGGCTAAACCCGCCATTAAAGGAGTAGCAAAGGATGTACCATTGCCGGAAGCAATTGAACCAGTTGGATAGCCTACCACAGTGCTTAAACCCTGAGCATCCAGATCGGGCTTGACCCGCCCATCGGCCGACGGACCAAATGAACTGAACGAGGCTCGCTGACCGGTTGTGCCAACAGCGCCAATTGCTAGTACCGATACAGCATCGGAGGGGGCTGACAAGTAATGCCAGCCACTATTGCCCTCATTGCCAGCCGCTACGACAACCACCATGCCAGTTTCGGTAGCGATTTGAGCCGCCCGGCTGCAAAGAGCCGTTTTGCCATCCATGTTCTGGTAGGTATAGCTGGTCGATGCGTCGTCAAATTGCGTATAACCCAGGGATGAACTGATCACGTCGACGCCAGCACTATCCGCGTATTCGGCTCCAAACAACCAGTTGGCTTCTTCGATCTGGCGTTCGCTGGCGGCATCTTCGGTTCGGAGGAGGATGAATGAGGCTTTATAGGCAGTACCGTACAATTGGTTGTCGGCAGTGGCAGCAATAGCCGACAGACAGGATAGGCCGTGCGAATCGTCTTCATAGACACTACTCTCTTTTTTGACAAAATCGTACGTAGCAAGTATACGTTTTTCGTCGAAAAGGGGTTTCAGAAAACTGACTTTGTCGGCATTCTGAAATCCGGCGTCGAGCACACCGATGAGCATGCCTTCGCCATGATAGCCCTGCTGATGCATTTTGTCGGCACCGATCTGGGTGATTTGTGGCTGCGATGAACCATAATTCAGCGGCTGAACGTCACCAAATTTATTGAGTCCATTCGCAGCACTGGCTGAGGGGATAACGGAGTCGGTAGCACTCACACGCGCACTGGCCAGAGAGCGGCCAAACTCCAGCCCTTTCACAAACGACAACTGCTGGATCGTGGCAATCGTGGCATCGTTGGTTTCGACCAGAACGGCATTAAGCCAGCGCGACGAAAACCAGATTTTAGCACCCGCCTGTTGTAACTGAGTCACATAGCCAGGGTTGACGGGCAGATCGCGTTCCAGAACGGGAATGTTTTGCTTCTGCCGACGCGAGATAGACCGTTGCGACAGAAATTTATCAGGTTGGTTAACACTGTAAGGTGAATTGGCTTTGTCGCGCAGCAGCACCAGGTATTTGCGGTTCTGGCCGAAAGAGTCGAGATGGCTCAGGAGGATGAGTACAAGTAATCCAGCCAGTTTAGTCAATGCCATACGTTCGAACGCGGTAAATTTGTCGAGTGCCATAATCAATCTGTTGATGCCCAATGCAGGTTGGCGAAGCCGTACAAAACTGCAGGTGGGTCCGTTCTTTATACACTAATCCAACCCCTCGGGCATACACATCGATGCGTTTGTCCTGCGACACCAGCGTTGAGTCGTCCTGAGCAACCACCGTTACCGTATTGTCGAATTGTTTTGTCAATACGCGATACGGTTGATTTACGTTGCGGGCTACATACTCATCCGCATCGAAACCGGAAAGCTGGTTGCCATTCCAACTCGCCTGATTGCTTATGGGAAATAACAAGCTAACAAAATCTCTGCCGTTTTCCGAACGTATGGCTTCATTATTGACTAACCGGGCCGACCATACAGAGTCGGGTTGCCAGACCTGGCTGTCGTCGGCCCGTTTGTAGCGAATCAATCGATAAGCCTGCTGGCCAGTCACACTGGAATACGCTTGGCCGATCCGTTCTTTCAGTTGATAGGTTCGACTCATTGAAGAAGCAGATGGGAAAAATTGCTCCTCCTGTACGTCATAAACCCAGAACCGACCTGTTTCAAGGGGAAAGTAGTCATAGTCCGTCGATACTGGCTCCTGTAGGGATGGCTGGCAGGCCGACAGGAGAAGCAGACAGGTAAAGCAGATTAGCTGTGCGGATAGAAGAAAAACCATAGCCATTCGACGGTTAGGCAAAATAACCAGACGTAATTTCTTCGGTGCAGGCATATCCCTCACGCTCGCTCATATAGGAAGCCAGGTGCTTGATGAAGGCGGTCGTATAGGGCGGAAGTTGTTTGTTCTTCAGGGTGGCTGCATACCAGGTGCGGAGAATACGCTGTTCCGTAACCCGAACCGTTGTCAGCTGGCCCGATTGAATGTAGGGTTTTATGACCCAGGTGGGCAGAACGGCCACGCCCAGGCCCGCTTTTACCATTTCCAGAATGGCTTCGGTCAGCGTAATCTTGTACACTTTCTGAGGACGACGATGTCTGAAAAACATCATGAAGTTAGAACTCTCCTCGTCCGGGATGTTATACATGATGTAATTATAATCGGCAAATTCGTCAATCTCGACCCAACAACGATTGGCCCAGGGATGATCGGGGGCGACAACGGCAACAAATTCATCCTGAAAAAGGGGCGTATAGGCAAATTTTGGATTCTCGTCGCCTTCGGTAATGGCTACGTCAATTTTGTTTGCCAGCAAATACTGATCGGCCGCATGGAAAGGTGCTTCCAGTTCAACCTTTACATCGACTTTCGGGTAGATAGTCTGGTACTCGCGCAGAAAGCCTGCCAGCCAATGGTAAGAGGTATAGCACTGCGTGCACAACCGAACTTCACCCGATTCGGAGTCGGTCAGGCAGCGGACTTTGGCCCGTATATCGGCTACTTCCTGAAGGATTTTTTCGGCGGCCTCCAACACCACTTCACCCGCTTGCGTAAGGAGCATCTGCTTTTTATCGCGAATGAAAAGCTGGGTATTGAAATAGGTTTCGATCTCCTTTAACTGGTGGCTGAGTGCCGATTGAGTAAGAAAGAGTCGATCAGCCGCTTTGGTCAGGTTACCACTGGAAGCTACCTCTTTGACCATCTGAAGATGCCGGATTTCCATGATGAGCAGAATTCATGATTTCTACAAAAATAATTCGCTTTACTCATGATTCAAAGTACATTACCTTTGAGTTAACAAACTCGTAGACAACACCTGAAAACAGAAAAAGCTATGAATCAAACTATCACAAAAGCAGCTTCGCCTATACTGGTTATCAGCGCGTTTGCTGTCGTATATATTGTTTGGGGATCCACCTACTTTTTCATCCAGATGGCTATTCAGGACTTCCCGCCCATGCTGATGGGAGCCTTGCGGTTTCTGGCAGCGGGTTTGTTAATGCTTCTGTGGGGTATTAGTAAAGGAGAGCCTTTGTTCAATAAAAAAAGTATCCTGACCTCGGCTGTGGTGGGTATTCTGCTGCTGGTCGGCGGTAATGGAGCCGTTATCTGGGTCGAACAGAGTTTGCCGAGTGCATTGGTGGCTATCATGGTGTCGTCGGCTCCGCTCTGGTTTGTTCTGCTCGACAAACCCAACTGGAAGACAAATTTCAAAAGTCAGGCGACACTCGCTGGTTTGTTGATCGGCTTTATCGGGGTAATTCTGCTATTTAGCGAGCAACTGAGGGATCTGTTCACGGGCAACTCCAGCCAGGCCAAAACGATAGGTATGCTGCTCCTGATTGGCGGTTCAATAGCCTGGTCGTCGGGGTCGCTCTATTCAAAGCACAACCCATCGGAAGGCGGGAAAACGGTAAATGTAGCCTGGCAGATGCTCATTGCGGGGCTGGTTTTTTTACCGGCCAGCCTGCTCAATCAGGAGTTCGAACGGGTTCAGTGGGCGCAGGTATCTGTTCAGGCCTGGCTGGCATTGGGTTACCTGATTCTGTTTGGGTCGATCGTTGCGTACAGCGCCTATGTATGGCTGCTTCAGGTACGTCCGGCTACGCAAGTCAGTACTTATGCCTACGTCAATCCGGTCATTGCCGTGATCCTTGGTGTATTGTTTGCCAATGAACCAATTTCGTGGGTACAAATTGCCGGACTTGTTGTTATTCTGGGGAGCGTGCTGCTGATCAATCTGCCAAAATACCGTCAGGAAAGGGCCGCTAAGCAACTTGACGCAAAACGATTGTCGATTGCCAGTGACTAGTCGATTCGCTACAGGCCTAGGTGCGACCCCGATGGGGTCGAATTGGATATGAACGGTTTGAGCTAGGCATAGCCCTTATTGATAACCATCAAAAAATACGGCTCCAGGCGAATCGGATAATGATCAGGAGCGTGATAAACCCGACAGCAATGTACGTAAAGGGAATGTAGGTGATGGCGTAAATACGGGTTCGGTCGATGAACCACATGATGCCCATCACTGCAGCCATCAACGTCAGAAAACCGGATAGTTTGCCAAAGCCCGGTATAAAATCAAAGGGGATTTTGCGCCGGATGAGCATCAGCGTCGCAATCATGGTTAAAATCGGTAATACCTGTAATGCCAGGTTCATATCCCACACACTTTGCCGCTCAAACAGAAAGAGATAGATATTCAATGTAACGGCAAAAATGCCCGGAATACAGGCCAGATACACCAGCACAGCATACACGTATTTCCACTTTATAATTTCCTCGGCCGTAGTCCCCGACCATAAATTCACTAAAAAAGCCCCTGTCGGTATCGACGTCAGGAGCAGAAACAGCAAAGCAGGTTGGCCCGAAATAGCCTGAAAAACGTCACGGAGGGTCATAGGGGGAGGAATGATTGAATGATAGAATGAGTGAATGATTGAATATGGCTCAGCCTAAGTTATTCAATCATTCACTCATTCTATCATTCAATCATTATTTAAGCGTCAACAGATAGCCGATGGTGAAATTCGCATCCCAGTCGAATACGAACTGGTTACAGCCGGTGGCGTCGGCGATGGCTTTATAAATGTTCAGGCCTGCTTTCGATTTGGCACTTTCCAGTTTATAGGCCGATGGCGCATCCAGTACCGTATACCGTTCTTTGCCTTTACGTACCGATTTGGCCAGCTCGAAGGGAACGCCACCGATGATAAAGCAGGTTTGCCGATGGTCGGAAGGGATTTGTTTGGCTTTAGCTTTCACTGCATCAGATACCGCTGTATCGCTGGTGCCTTCGCTATAATACTTTGAGCCGTAGGTTTCCAGCGCTTTGATCGAGCCGCCTTCTTTCCACGAAATTTTAGTGTTGCCCGAGCCGATGTCGGTGACGAACGAGTTGCCTTCATAAGAGTCTGGTAGCACGGCTCGTAGGCCCAGGCTACCTTCCTGTTCAGGCGTTACAGTATTGACGAAATAGTTCAGTGATTTCAGCACTTTGATAATTTTCTGTGTGCCTTCAGCTTTAACGGCTCCTGAGCTAACTACGAAATGGATATTCCGTCCGCCCACGCCAAAGTCCAGCATCTTGCCGATATAACTTTTCAGGCCAGTCCGTACGTCGTTGTCAGTTGCCATATTCTCCAGCACCAGGCTATTGCCAAATTCAGCCTTTTCCAGCTTCCAGCGTTTTTGGTCGTCAATTCGAACAACAAACGAGTTGAATCCACTGGCTCCTAATTCAACCACCCCTTTCAGAACGCCATTTTGAGGTTCGGGAGCCGTGTACGAAAAATCCTTCTGGGGCTGGCTGCTACTCGCTTCGTCAGACGAACTCGATGAAGAGGCTGTCGATTCATCTACGGATTCCTCGGCCGTTTTGTCGTCGGCGCGGGGCATAGTTTGCGATTCGGTATATTCCTTCTCTTTGTCTTTCGACTGGAGTTTTTTCAGCGCGTCGCTACCTCCAAAATAACGGAAAGCGAAAAAAATGGCGGCCAGAATCAGGGCCGTAATAAGCAGCCGACCGGCTACGGTTAAACGTTGCATAGGAATGTTAATTTTGAATGATTGAATAATTGAATGAGTGAATGGATGGAGAGGCTGTGAAATTTATTCAGGCATTCGATCATTCACTCATTCAAAATTGAAATTAGTCTAGCAGATTCTTGTACCCGGCGTCTTTCTGTGGGGCGGGGCCGAGGTTGACGGTTTGGGGTGGGGCATCTAACTGGACCATCTTGAATTCCCCTTTGTTGTAAGCTTCAAGTAAGGCCTGGCCTTTGTCGGACAGGATACCGTTCTGAATGTCGACCCCATTGATAAAGTCCATCGACAGATCCATCGCCCGTTTCATTTCGCCGAGTTTGTTGCTCATGTCATCCTGGATGTACTCCATCGACTGATCGAAATAAAACTTCTTGTCGGGATCACCTTTGAAGATGCTGACGGCCGTTTTGAGGGCATTTGAGCTTTCCTTAACGATCTGATACTCGGTTTCTTTCAGGCGAACCTTGATCTCAGTTTCCTTGATGATATAGTCGGCACTCTGGTTTACTTTTTCCATGAATGCCAGCACCTGCTTCATGTTGCGCTGGAGTGGTAGCAACTTCTCGTTCATCTCCTGCAAACCGGCCCCCTCAATGGTGGCCAACTGAGCTGCTTCGCGCATACCTGGCTTCTCCGTCATCGAGTTGGCTTTGTTGGCTTCGGCAAATTTCTGCTTGATAGCCTCATTGTTTTCGTTGATCCGTTTGTTCAGTTTGACCAACTGACCAGCCAGCGTATTGATCTGCCCCTGCATTTTTTCGCGCTTATCTTTCAAATCCTGCACGTAGATTTTCATGATGGCGATTGGGTTCAGTTGAATCACCGTGCCCGTAAGGCTGCGCATCATCGACTTGAACAGGAAGAAGATTGCCGTCCGAACGTCTTTGCTGGTGAACAGGAAGATGAGTACACCCAATGCGCCCAGCAGCAGCGACAGTTCGAGTATGTTCGAGGTGGCCCGGATCAGAAATTCCAGAATATCGTTGAGGTGCCAGAGACCAAAACCGGCGATTCCCGCCAGTACAATCATGCCCAGTACCCCTTCGGGTCGGTTCCAGAACGATTTCTTTTCGGGACTAGAACCTCCGCCAAGTTGAGAAAAATCAGGAGTTGCCATGTTTTGATATAGGATGTAAGATGTATGCTCTATGATGTAAAATGCTTTTTGTACATCCTACCTCATATTTCATATATTATTTTAAGTACTGTGTCATTTTGGCGATGTCGCCTTTAATTTGGTCCACAAAGTGAGCAAACGTGGTTTCGTAATTTTGTTTGTTCTGTGTGATCTTGCCGCTTTGCTCAGTGATTTCTCCGCCGATGTTGGTTAGTCGGGCTGTATTGGCGTCGATCTGCTTCTGAATCTCAACCAGTTGTTTAGCCAGCGCATCGTTTTCGGTTTGCAGTCGTTTTTGTTCGTTTTGCAAGCCGCCAACCCGTTCGGCCAGGGCTGCTTCTACGCTCTTGCCAAACGCATCCCGGTCTTTATTCAGCGCTGCAATATAACCATTTGCCGTATTGGTCAATGTGGTCATATCAGTACCGCCCCCCATTGCCTTAAAGCTGGCCCAGGCTGCCTGATACTGTTTGTCTTCGGGTAGTCCCAGACTCGACAGGCTGCGTAGTGCCTCCCGAAACTCAAAGTAGTCGGGGCCGGGGGGATTGTTCTGCGCCAGTACAGTCGCAAAGTGCTCGGCAAACTTCGAATCCACCGAACCGGCTGGAACCGGAGTCGGAGCCGCTGGTGCTGGATTCGACGGCGTGGGTACCGGTCGGGGCGAAGCTGGTCCTGTTGCCGGAGCTGTACCTGTTGCTACGCCGGAGTCTTCTTCCTTGATGAAGAAGCTCAGAATTTTACTCCCAATGGATTTATCAGATTCTGGCATAAGAGTCAGTCAGTTAGCGGAATGCCCGGTTAGTTAATTGGTTAAGTGGTTGACTGGTTCGTTGGTTGATTGACGAAGCAATGTTACAAGGTTCAGTTGAATCCCACAATATCAGATTAGGCCGAACGGTTGCGGGAATGGGGAAAAGGTCGTAGAACGGGCCGAATGTTAGCAAAGGTTTGCTGTTTCAAGCTTCATGTTTCATGTTGACTGGTACATGAGTTTCTATTCGTTTGCCAAATGCCCTTATAGCCAACTTGAAACGTTAACCCTGAAACGATTACTTGTTCACCCAATCCTCCATCCGGTCCCGAAAGGTTTCGACTTTGGGTTTGGAAACGAGTTGGATATACATATTGTAATCATTGTGTTCATAATAATCCTGGTGATAGACTTCGGCCGGGAAGAATGCTTTGAATGGCTCGACCTGCGTAACCACCTTGGCCTTGTGATGACCTGATGCATTTTCGCGACGGATAGCGGCATCTATTCGGGCTTTCTCGTCAGGCGTCCGGTAGAAAATAGCCGATCGGTAATGTTTGCCAATATCGGGTCCTTGCCGGTTGAGCTGGGTGGCATCGTGCCCGGCAAAGAACGCGTCGAGCAGCACATCGTACGAGATCACTTTCGGATTGTAGTAGACCTGCACGGTTTCGGCATGGCCGGTCTGGTCGGTACCGACCTGCTCGTAGGTGGGGTAGTCGAGGTCGCCACCGGCATAGCCAGAGACCGCTACCCGAACTCCTTTCAGCGACTTCATTTCTTCCTGAACTGCCCAGAAACACCCTCCGGCGAAGGTTGCAATAGCTTCGCCGGGTTGAAGCGTGGGTATTTTGGCCGGATTGATATCAATTGTCGTACTGGCCGGTTTGTCAGTTGATTGTTGATGGCAGGCCGATAGCTGGTAAGTAGCAAAAACCAGTACAACAATGTTGGTGGTTAATTTCATAAAGGGATGACTATAATCAAGTAACAAAAAAGCAGGTTAGGGGTTTATTACGCCATCAATTTGTCGATGACTGGTTAACTTTGCCTCGTAAACCTTCCCGGAACGAACCGTGGGGAAGGTGATTTCCCAATCCAGCTATCGACGTTTATGTCGCTAACAACCTTAGGCCTTGAGCTGCCAACTGATCCCCGATGGGTCAACATTGCCGAAATGAATATCGGCGATATATTGATCGATCATGCCTATTGCGAACAGAAAGCGGCTTCCTCCTGTATTTCGTTGATTGTACAATATTCCGATAAAGAAGCCATCGTTGAAACGCTCACACCGATTGTTGCCGAAGAGTGGGGGCATTTCCAGCGCGTATTGAAAGAGCTTCGCAAACGAAACATTCCACTGGGTCGCCAGCGTAAAGACGAGTACGTGAATCAACTCCGTAGCCGACTCCGCCGACCCATTGGCGACCAGAAGGAACAGTTGATGGATAATCTGCTGATCAATGCGCTCATCGAAGCCCGAAGCTGCGAACGGTTTAAACTGCTGTCTGAAAACATTGCCGACGAAGGCCTACAGAAGTTTTACCGAGAGCTCATGATTTCGGAAGCGGGACATTACCGCACCTTCATCGAACTGGCCGAAACGTATCTACCTGCCGAGCGCGTTCGTCAACGCTGGAAAGAGTTCCTGGCCGTTGAAGCCGACATCATGGCCAACCTGGAAGTACGGGGCGATCGGATGCACTGAGTATAGCCCAAACTCTGACTTTTGAATTGTCCGGGCCAACCCTAGAATAGGGGGGCTGGGTAATAGATGAAGGGGGACTTCTAATCGTACCTGAGTAGAATTGAAATGGTAAAGTGTTATGACTTGAGCCAACTGATCACCAACCGCAGAATGCAGTAGTGACACAGAAGCGAGAAAAAGATGGCCACCAGCCAGGTAGTGACAAAAATAGGGTCAAATGATTTTGTACGATTCATGGTTACGGAGATATGGTAACATAAAGAATTGTGCATGTAAATTATACTTGCTGATTTTTGTCAAATAGTAACAATAAGTAAAGTTACTTGACTGATTTTTATCATGTAGTTTTATTGACATACAGAAAATTTGATTGAGGCACGGCTCAACCGTCAGTCTCTATTTCTATGTGAGAGACGTTTTATTGAGTAACTGGATGCCAATAGCTTATGAATAGTGAAGGGCTATTTCAGCAAATTGTCGGGCTTTCGGGCGGGAAATCGACCGTGTGAGGGTTATCTTTACTGATTGGCTGCGTGATGCAGTTTGATTTTGTACGCACCGACCCATGACGTTTCTTCAGCAAACGGCCAGACGAATTTTTGAAACCCACGGCCCCAGCCTGAGCGATGTTTGGGTGATTTTACCAACCCGCAGGGCCGTTTCCGTTTTTCTGGATGAATTAGCCGCGCTATCCGACCGTCCATTTCTGGCCCCTCATGCGCTGGCTGTCGACGATTTTATCACCCACGCGGCTGGTGTGCAATTGATCGATTCCGTCAGTCTGCTGTTTGAACTGTATGACGTGTTCAAAGCCATTGACCCGCAGGTTGAGTTTGAACAGTTTATCGGCTGGGCTTCGGTATTGCTGGCCGATTTCGATCGGATTGACCAGTACCTTATTGATACCAGCGAGCTGTTTAGCTATCTGACAGCCGCCAAAGCGCTCGAACGCTGGCAGGTGGATCAGCCTTCGTCGGCGAAACCCATATTCGAAACGCCGGGCACGTCACGTTATTTCCGTCTTTTCGAAAATCTGCATATCGCCTACAACGACCTGCACAAACGGTTGGCCGAGCAACGATTAGCCTACCGAGGCATGGCATATCGACTGCTGGCGCAAAACGTTGAGTCGCTGATCCGCGATAATCTGGCCTATGAGCGAATTTATTTTGTAGGATTCAATGCGTTAAGCCGTGCTGAGGAGCAGATCATTCGCGTACTGATCGATGCCCAAAAGGCCGAGTTGATCTGGGACGCCGATCAGTATTATATCGCCGACTGGCGGCAGGAGGCCGGGGAGTTTCTGCGACGATACCGGGATGACGGCTGGTTTTTCTCAAAACAAAATCGGGAGGATTTGGCTCAACTGTCCGATAATTTGCTGAGTACCGAAAAGACTATCCGGATTGTGGGCGTACCCAATGCTAGTATGCAGGCGAAGGTAGCCGGTAAAATTTACAGTGATTGGCAACGTGCAGAGGGCATGGAGGAGCCAGTCAGTCCCAAGCCCTCTGCCCAAGGCTCTCTGCCCGCTGCCCCAAGCCCCAAAACAGCGATTGTTCTGGCCGACGAAACCCTGCTCATTCCGGTGCTGTATGCGCTGGATGAAAACGTAACGGATCTGAACGTCACCATGGGGCTATCGCTGCGTTCGTCGTTACTTTTTACGTTGATCGATACCCTGTTCGAAATGCAGCGAACGGTACACGAGTTCCGGTCGAAAGAGGATCGAAATGGACGGGTAGCAAAGTACCACCATCGGCATGTAGTCAAGCTGCTCAATCATCCGTTTGTGAAGCAGTATGAACGCATTCGTGGCCTGATGTGGCCGGGCGATGTGCTGGAGTCGGGTGAGGAGCGGCCCCCCGAGCCATTGTTTCAGTGGATGGCCAAAGAAATTGTGCAGAATCAGCGGGTGTATCTGACCGAGAGCGAACTGAAAGTGCTGGGGCAGAATGACCCACTCGTGCAGGTGTTGTTTGCTCGTTGGCCGGAAAGCGAGCCTATGCGGGCTGTCCAGGTCTTTTATGAATTGATTGAGCTGCTCCGTGATGTGTATCGGGTCAGTCAGGATGCTATCGAAATCGAATACCTGTACCTTTTTTTTACCCTACTCAAACAACTCGAAGCGACCCTGGAACGGCAGCCTCATCTTACTCCCCATGCCCTTACCCCTTCGCCCAACGCTACTGTCACCGTGCGTAGCTTCCGGCAGTTTTTGTATGAGCTGATCCGGCAAACGAGCATTCCGTTTACCAGCGAAGGCAAAAGTCAGTTGCAGATCATGGGGATGCTCGAAACGCGGGCACTTGACTTCGAGCGGGTAATCATTTTGTCGGTCAATGAAGGCGTTCTGCCCCAGGCACGTCGACTGAACTCACTGATTCCGTTCGATATTGCTACCGAACTGAAGTTGCCCACCTATCGGGAGCAGGAAGCCGTTATGGCCTATCACTTTTACCGATTGCTTCAGCGGGCCAGCGATATCGTACTGCTCCATACAACGTCGACGGATGCTTATGGGGGGAGTAAAGGTGAACCCAGCCGGTTTATCCGACAGATTGAGCATGAACTCGTTCCCCGTGCCAAAGGAAATATCCGGCTTAGCTACCCAGCGGTTCGGTTTGGCCGGGCAGGAACCAATACGGTAGCTGATCTGACGGATTTACGCGTTCCCAAAACGAGCGCCATTCGCAAACAGCTCATCACCATGCTGACCACGAGGGGGTTATACCCTTCCTACCTGAACCAGTTTATTAGCTGCTCCATGCGGTTCTACTTCAGCCGGATCGTGAACATCGCTGAAGAAGACGATATTGAAGAGAAAATGGGAGCGGCTGAGTTCGGTAGTTGGCTGCATATGGTGCTGGAGCGACTGGACAAAGAGTACCGGCTAAAAGCATTGCCCATCGATGAAGCGATTATCAAGCACCTGCTCGAAGAGGAATTTGCTAAATCGATGAAAGGGCGGGTGATTGAATCTGGCATGAATTTGCTGCTCTATGAACTGGCGCAGAAACTGATGCTCGATTTTCAGCGTGAGCAAAGCAAATTGACCGGCCTCACGGTGATTGCGACCGAACAAACGCTGGATACATTTCTGGATGTACCTCTGGAACTAGGAGTGTCGATTCGGGTACGCATTGCCGGGAAAGTCGACCGGATAGAACAGTATGGCGGACAAATTCGGATTGTCGACTATAAAACCGGGCGCGTTGATCTGGCCGATAAAACACCTCCTGACCTGACGGAAAAGTTATTGAAGGATGGACGAGAAGAAAAAATGCGTCAGTTGTGGATGTATCGGTATCTGGCGCTCAAAAACATCAGTCATTTGGGTGGACTGCCCCGCGACAGGGCAAAGCAGGATATTTTTCCGGCTGCCGGACTTCCCGTCGAAGCCGGGTTTTATTCGTTTCGCGATCTGAGTGGCGGCTTTAAAACTAACCCCGTCCGATTCGGTGCGAACGACGATCCCGATCAGTACATCGCCGATTCCGAAGCAATTTTGCAGCAGCTCATCCGCCAGATTCTCGACCTGAGCGAACCCTTCCGAAAAACCGACCGACTCGAAACCTGCCAATACTGTGATTTTAAAGGCATTTGTGGACGTTGATAGAACACAGATTTTTATGATCTATTATGATTTACACTGATCATGAAAATCTGTGTTCTATCAAAAATCTATAACGCTAATTCTTTCTCCGTAACAATGGTCAGCACCTCGGGGTCTTTTAGTCGAACGGCCAGCCCTAGTGTTTTGGGTACTTCATAATGGAAGAAATACTTCATCGTATGGATCTTTCCTTCATAAAAGGCCAGTTCATCTCCATCTTGATTTTGAGTCAGTAGAGCCTGTTTGGCGACTACGGCCTGCTTGAGCCACTGCCAGGCAACTACTACAATACCAAAGAGTTCGAGGAACAACGTGGCATCGGAGAGATACCGTTCCATATTGCCCTGCTGGGCATAGGGCATCAGGCTGGCCACTACATCCTGCGTTCGCTTTAGCTCGGCCGTTAGCTTTTCGGCGTAGGGTTTCAGGTCGTCGTGGGTGCTGGCGTCGGCGATGGTTTTGCTGATTTCGGCAAAGAGCAACTGGGGGCCTTTTCCGCCTTTCATAGTCATCTTACGACCCAGCAAGTCCTGCGCCTGTATGCCCGTTGTGCCTTCGTAGATTGGCGTGATGCGAATGTCGCGGTAAAGTTGCTCAACCGGGAAATCTTCCGTAAACCCGTAACCACCAAACGTTTGCAGGCTCTGGCTAACCGATTGGACGCCCATTTCGGATGGGTAGGATTTCGCCACCGGCATCAGCAGATCGAGGAGCAGAAACGTGTTTTCCTTCTCTTCTCCTTCCGTTACCTCATGGAGGTCATACAGCCGGGCGGCTTCGAGCAGCAGCGATAGCGACCCTTCGGTAACGGACTTCTGGAATAGCAGCATCCGTCGGACGTCGGGGTGATTGATAATGGCCGTTTGTGGCGAATCCAGGTGATTCTTCTCGTTCAATCGCCGACTTTGGGGGCGCTCTTTGGCGTATTGAAGGGCAGCGTAATAGGCGGCCGTGGCTATGGCCGCTGCCGTCATGCCGACTCCAATACGCGCTTCGTTCATCATCTGGAACATATACGGTAACCCCTGATTCGGTTGACCGACCAGATACCCGATGGTGTTATCGTTCGAGCCCATGGTCAGGTGCATGGCCGGAACGCCTTTCTGCCCCATTTTATGATAGACCCCGGTTGAGGTGACATCATTGTCGACAAAATTGCCCTGCTCATCGGTACGGTACTTCGGCACAACAAACAGGGAAATTCCTTTAGTCCCTTTGGGGGCGCCATCGATGCGGGCCAGCATCAGGTGAATGATGTTTTCGGTGGCATCATGATCGCCCGCCGAGATAAATACTTTTTGTCCCTTGATTTTATACGACCCATCAGCTTGTGGCGTAGCCGAGGTAATCACATCTGACAACGATGATCCGGCCTGAGGTTCGGTAAGCGCCATCGTTCCCTGCCAGACTCCGCCCAACAGATTTGGTACGTAGGTTTCGACCAGCTCAGGCGAGCCAAACGAAGTAATCAGGTGAGCAGCCCCAGAGGTTAGTCCGGTGTACATCATGCCGTTGTTGGCCGCCATCACGATAAAGCCGACGCAGGAGCTGATCATTTCTGGCAGTTGCTGGCCGCCATGGTCGAACGAAAAACCGGCCCCAATCAATCCGGCTTCCCCCATGGCTTTAAGGTACTCCTTTATTTTAGGATGCACCGTCACCTTGCCGTCTTTAAGTTCGGGCTGATTTTTATCAACTTCCTTCAAATAAGGATGCATGAGCGTATCGGCAATGTAGGTTGCCGAGTCCAGCACCAGGTTGAAGGTTTCGCGGTCGTGAGCGCTGAAATAATCGTATTTAGTTAAATCTTCCGCTTTAAATACTTCGTGCAATAGAAATTGCAGATTACGCTTGCTGAAATAGGTCGTTGCCATATTGGGCTTTCGGATTAGAATAGTAGCCTGATAATTGGCTATTGGTAGGGATAAAAATACCACGTTTTGGCCTACAATTTGTACCAACATCCAAAAACTATCATTTACTTTAAGCTGTTTAGTAAAGACAGTTAAACAACTTACCAGGTTAACCATGAAAAAACTAATTGCATTAGTTGCTCTCTTACTGACCATTGCATCATTTAGTCGTGTTCAGGCTCAGTCACAGGCAAGCCCGAAAATGACTGCCGAAAGTCCGGATAAGAGCATTAAGGTCGTGTATGGCCAGCCTTCTAAAAAAGGACGGGTAATCTTTGGGCCCGAAGGCTCAAGCAGTCTGGAGAAGTACGGGAAAGTATGGCGCACCGGGGCCAATGAAGCTACAGAAGTGACATTTAAAAACGATGTGATGTTTGGCGGTAAAATGGTGAAGGCAGGTACCTACGCACTATTTACAATTCCAGGCGAGAAAGAATGGAGTGTGATTCTGAACAGTCAGCTAGGCGAATGGGGAGCTTTCGGATATGACAAAATCAAAGATAAAGATGTCGCAAGTATCAAAGTGCCGGTTTCGATGAATAAAACACCTATCGAGAAATTAACCATTACTCCATCGAACAGCAGCATTGCCATTGCCTGGGATAACATGACGGTTTCGGTCCCTGTTATGAAACATGGATCATAAAAAACGTGACCGGTTAGTCAGTAAAGTTCTCAGCGTGATTTTTAAAAAACCCAGTTTTGATAACTGGGTTTTTTACTTTATACCTGGTAGAAAAATAAGTCTTTGTCTTTATAAATTAGTAGCTACTGACGAAAAAAATGAATCGTATGAAGCAAATGGCATAAGTGGCTGTTTGTGAGTGCGTTTGCTGGCTCAAGGGCATATTTTTGACCAAATCGGGCAGGGAAATCGGAGCCTTATTGTACGTTTAGTAATTTTAATCGCTTTTTATAAAAAAAAGGTCTGTAAGTAATTAACAAACAACTATTTATCGCGTTATTTGCGATGACATATAACCGCAATCTCTTATGATAAAACACTACTTGCTGTATGTACTGCTCGGCCTGGCCGTACTACCCGCCTGTGGTCAGGGGGTTACGGACTATTATCAGTTGCCCGAAAATGGGCAGCAATATAAACGGTTGCTGAGTCGTTATGGTGGTCCTCAGGTGCGCGACCGCTGGTATGTAGCCCTCGAAGGCTTCGTCCGGACTGACCGTGCCCAGCTCGATAACTCGCTGAATGGCCTAATTCAAAGCGATCTGGTTGGTAAAGTGAGTTGGGGTGTTGTCGTTGGGTGGGCTTATCAGGAGCGCTGGATGGTAGAGGGTGGTTATTCCCGAATGCCGATCCATTCGCAAATGTCGATCAGTAACACAATTCCGACCGTATCGTTCCGGTATTCAAATGATCAAAACGCGTTTGTTCTCAGGGGCAAACGATTACTAATATCGACCAGCAAACCCTGGCTACGGTCGGGTTTTTGGGTAAGCGGTGGCATGTGGGTGGTACCGAATACCACCCAGCAGGAGGGGGTCGTCTCGCTAACAGGCAAACGTTACGCAGGACGTTGGGAAGCCTCCGAGATGTTCCAACTGACAACACAGACGACTACCAATGCCCAGACAGCCACCTTAGCTGAACTCGGTGCAGAATATAATGTCCGCCTATCCAATGCACTGGATCTAGGTTTATCTGTTCGTAAAGTATGGGGTCTTGCTAACTCCGTAACGTCGGATGTAACGTATACCGCGAATCGTTCAGCTCCCCAGCAGACTCAATTGCAGGGCGCGGGTTCGGGTATGAGCTATGGCGTTACTCTTCGCTATAATTTTGCTGTTCGACGTGCCCTGTCCAATGTTCTGGAGGTACAAGGAAAGACCAGACTGGGTAAAATTCGGTAAGCATTTTCTATAGATGTATAAGGCAGTAGGCGGCTTGATTGGCCGCCTTTTTTATGCATTGTTATCAACTCCTTATCCTTTACATACATGAAACGTTTCGCTTTGTGGTTCTGCTTTGCCAATGCCTTTATCATCCAGACCACCTTAGCTGATGTCCGATTGCCCAATGTGTTCGGCTCTCATATGGTACTCCAGCGACGAAAGCCCGTGCCTGTCTGGGGATGGGCCGATCCTGCCGAAAAAATTTCCTTAACGTTCAATGGGCAAACCAAAACCGGCAAAGCAGACAAAGGCGGCAAGTGGCAACTTATGCTCGACCCAATGGAAGCTGGTGGGCCGTATCAGTTAGTAGTAAAGGGTAAGAAAAACACCGTTTCGTTCGATGATGTGCTGCTGGGTGAAGTGTGGGTCTGTTCCGGCCAGTCGAATATGGAGTGGCCATTACGGGCGGCTGCTAATGCAAAGACCGAAATTCCCTTGGCCAACTACCCGAATATCCGTCAGTTGCTGGTCAAAAAAGACATTAGCTTGACACTTAAAGACAATATAGAAGGGGAGTGGAACGTATGTACGCCCGAAACGGCTCCCAACTTTACGGCCGTTGGTTATTTCTTCGCCAAACAACTTCAGAGAGAGCTAAACGTACCCATTGGCCTCATCAATACCTCCTGGGGAGGAACCCATTCCGAAACCTGGACCAGTCGCGAAGCCCTGAATCAAAACGACGATTTACGAATGGTTGCTAATAAATTACCAGCTACTTATGAGGACGTGTTAAAAAGTGGTTCCGAACGTACCCAGAAGCTGATCCATGGGCAGCAGGAAAGCCTGCCAACGGCTGCCGAAGTGAAAACCTGGCCTAATCCTGCCCTGAATATAACGCAATGGAAATGGATGAATGTGCTAGGTGACTGGGAGTGGAAAGGCTTACCCACGTTAGATGGAGTCGTCTGGTTTCGCCGGGAAGTGGTCATTCCGGAAGGTAGTAACCTGAAACGAGTGACGCTACAGTTTAGCCCCATTGACGATCAGGATTCAACGTATGTCAATGGACAGTTAATCGGATCAGGCAAAGGGGCTACGCCAAGATCCTATGCTTTACCCGAGGGGTTGCTGAAACCGGGTCGAAATGTGATTGCCGTACGGGTTCAGGATACGGGTGGAGCAGGCGGTTTTATGGGCGAAGCCGAACAGCTTCGTCTGTCGGGTGAGTCGTTGACCATTCCATTGGCTGGGAACTGGCAGTACCGAATTGCGTCAGTCAGTGAATCGTCGTATAAACCGGGGCCTAATACCTACGCAACGCAGTTGTTTAACGCCATGCTGAATCCACTCATTCCATATGCTATGGCCGGAACGATCTGGTACCAGGGTGAGTCGAATGCGGGCCGGGCGTACCAATACCGGAAAGCGTTTCCGCTGATGATTCAGGACTGGCGGCAACACTGGGGGTGCGACTTCCCATTCTTGTTTGTGCAGTTGGCCAGTTTCAATGCATCGAATGGCGATAGTCGGAAAGGAAGCACCTGGGCCGAACTGAGGGAAGCCCAAACTATGACGCTCCAACTACCAAACACGGGTATGGCGGTTACGTCCGATATTGGCGAGCGGTCAGACATTCACCCGAAAAACAAGGAAGATGTAGGCAAACGGTTAGCCACCGAAGCCATGCGCATTTCGTACCAGAAAGCGGGTGTCAGTACTGGCCCTATGTTCGACAAGTTGACCGTCAGTGGAAACAAAGCTACGCTCACCTTTCAGAATGTGGGGGCTGGGCTACTGGTGAAGGATAAATACGGCTATCTTAAAGGCTTTGAAGTAGCTGGTGCCGATCAGAAATTCTATTTCGCGAAAGCTGAAGTTCAGGGCGGCTCGGTTGTTGTTTATGCCGATTCGGTTGCTACTCCCGTAGCCGTGCGGTATGGTTGGGCTGACGACAATGGAGATGTAAATCTCTACAATCGGGAAGGTTTCCCGGCGGTACCCTTCCGAACGGATACCTGGAAAGGGATTACCGAAGCCGCTAAATTTGGTGAACAGTAATGCGGTTGGCCTGACTCCGATAGTTGCTGGATAGGCCAAACCGTTTTTTAAATCGACAGATATGAGTCGCTACCTTTATTGGGTCTTGTTTGGGATTCTGCTTCTAAGTGCCATTAAGGCGGAGGCACAGGTTGAGTATGGCTACAGCCGGACGATTCGCATTTACGCGCCGAATTTTAAGCCCTACAATGACATCGAAGGTTCGCCCTTTGTGCCGGGCGATAGTGTTCAGAATGGCTGGTTGGTGTATGGCCGAAAGCAGGTGCCAGCCCGATTGCGCTACAATAGTTATTCGGGTGAGGTCGAATATGTAGAAGGAGGTAAAGTGTTGACCCCAGTCAATTCGGTGGCTGAGTTTGGTATCATTGCTGCCGATACACTACGATTTAAAAAAGGGTTTCCGGCCGTAGGGTCATGGTCACCAACTGATTTTTACCAACTCGTATACGATGGTCGAACCACGAAACTGGTTAAACGAATTGTTTCAGTAATCAAACAGAATACCGAAACAATGGCCAATGATTTTGGCAAGAAACGCTTTCAGCAACGCGATGAATATTTTGTGTGGCTAACGACTGTGAAGCCACCAGCTGATAGCTACGTTGAAAAATTATCGGAAGGAACTATGAAGGCTGTGACCATGAACAAAAAAACACTGCTAAGCCTATTTCCACAAAAAGCTGAACAAATTGACCAGTATTTGTCTGATCAAAAGATGAAGCTTAAATCTTGGATGGAGTTTGCCAACGTATTAAAGTATCTGGACGCCTTATGATTCTGAACCGCACAGGCGGCCCTGCAGGATTGGTCTGATTAATGGATTAACATGATTTTGTCAGTCACTTTTTTATGACGAAATCGTGTTAATCCATTAATCAGATCAATCGTGCAGTGCTGCCTGTGCGGTTAGAGATCTTCCAGGCGTTCCAGCATCAGGATGGAGGATTGAGGGACGATGACGTATTGTTCCCCTTCGTATTGAACGTCGATGGCATTCCGTTGCAGGTAAATCGCCAGATCGCCCTCCTGCGCCTGAAGGGGCATGTATTTTACTTTCTCCTCGGTTTCTTTCCAGGGTTCATCTTCCGTAGGTACTGGAATGGGGTAACCTGGTCCGACCTTAATAACGTAGCCAGCCTGAACCTGTTCTTTTTCCTGAACCGTGGGTGGTAGATAAAGTCCACTGGCTGTACGATCGGTAGGATCTTTGGGTTTGATCAGGACGCGGTCGCCTACAACAATAAGGCGTTTCAATTTATTATCAGCAGTAATTCCTAGCATAATTAATCGGGAACAGGGCCGCCTGAGCGGTCAACAGTCAATAGAGGTTTGATGGCAGTTGCTGAAGCCTAGACAAAAATCGGGCAATGGCTGTAAATACGTCAAAATGTCAGGATAATAAACGGCTAGTACTAACGATACTGACTACCAGCTACTAAATTAAGGAACAGGATCATACCCATGCCCACCCCAGGGATGACAGCGGCTGATGCGTTTCAGGCCCAGCCAGGTACCCCGTAGTGGCCCATGCTTCCGAATGGCTTCAATCGTATATTGCGAACAGGTAGGGGTGTAACGGCAGGCATTTGGAAAGTAAGGTGATACCGCTGCCTGATAAACTTTGACCAATCCGATTAAAAATGATGTCATCATACACCCTTAAACAGTAAAAGAGTCAAAAACTTTCCCTCAATATGTATCTTTGCTTTCAGTTGGTTTATGATTTACGGTTTACGGTGGACTGACGTGAATATTCTTGGTGCGTCAGTCCACTGTAAACCGTAAACTATAAATCATAAACGCATTTTCACTTCTTATGCTTCAATACATTATTTGGGAAGTCAATCCCGAAATTTTCCACATTGGTTCTTTTTCAGTACGTTGGTATGGTTTGTTGTTTGCGCTGGGTTTTCTGATCGGGATGCAGATCATGAGCTATATCTACAAAAAAGAACATAAGCCAGTTGCCGATACCGATACACTGCTGATTTACATGGTAGTGGCCACTATCCTGGGTGCCCGGATCGGTCATTTCCTGTTTTATGAGCCCGATGTATTACTACACCATCCTTTAACGGTCATTACACCGCCGTTTGCGGGGCTGGCCAGTCATGGAGCTACCATCGGTATTCTGACCGGACTTTGGCTTTATTCGCGTCGGAAACAAAGTCAGTTAACCAATCAGACCTTTTTATGGGTAACAGATCGGATTGTGATTGTGGTTGCTCTGGCTGGGGCCTGTATCCGGTTCGGTAACCTGATGAATTCTGAAATTGTAGGCCGGCCAACCGATGTGCCCTGGGCGTTTGTATTCATGAATAATAGTGAATACGCCAAAATACCTCGCCATCCGGCGCAATTGTACGAATCGATTTCGTGTCTGGTGCTATTTTTTATTCTGTTGTGGTTCTGGAATCGGACCAAAGAGCGGACCCCGCGAGGAAGTATGCTGGGGATTTTTCTGATCTGGGTGTTTAGTCTGCGGTTCTTCTACGAATACCTGAAAGAAAATCAAGTGGCTTTTGAAGATAACCTCCCACTGAATATGGGGCAATGGCTGAGTATTCCAGCCGTATTAATGGGCGTCTATTTCCTGATTCGCAGCTATCGGACTCCCGTTGTTGTACCTGATCCCGAAGAGTCGAAACCAATAGAATCGTAATTGAAATCTAATTTAAGTAGAGCCAGCGATCGGGCCAGACAGAGAAGTCAGGCTCGATCGCTGGCTTTTTATGTGAGTACCTAATCCGCTTTATCGGGTGAATTGAGAAATCTGTGTATTTTTGGAGATTACTGATTGTAAATCACACTTCATCTGTGAAACCATCCTCTAATTATTTTCGCTTCTTTTCAATTGCTTTTGTTGCTAATCTGGTAAGCTATTCGTTATGGGCACAGATTCCCGGTCGACAGACACACTGGTCGGCCGATGGAAACGCCTATGTGGCTATGGAACAGGGCGAAATGGTCAAAACCGATCTGCGGACAGGTACGAAAACGACCCTTTTACCGAAAGCTACATTACAACTGCCAGGCCGGGAGCGAGCCATGGCTGTCGTCGATTTTGCTTTTTCCAACGACAGTAGCAACGTCCTTTTATTTACGAATACGGCCCGTGTCTGGCGCTATAATACGCGTGGTGATTATTACCTGATCAATCGAGCCTCGGGTGTGGTTCGGCAGGTTGGAAAGGAGCGACCATCGCAATCGCTGATGTATGCCAAATTGTCGCCCGATGGCCGTAACGTTGCCTATGTGAGCGACCATAACTTGTTTGTTGAAGAGGTAGCAAACGGTACAACACGCCAACTCACAACGGATGGGACGCGCAAACGGATCAATGGGACCTTCGACTGGGCCTATGAAGAGGAGTTCGATTGCCGCGATGGCTTCCGATGGAGCCCCGATAGTAAACAAATTGCCTACTGGCAAGTGGATGCTACGGGCATTCGGGATTACCTGATGCTCAACACCACTGATTCCGTCTATTCACATGTTGTTCCGGTCGAATACCCGAAAGTAGGGGAGTTGCCTTCACCGGCCCGCATTGGTATAGTTACCATATCAGGCGACCGGAATGCGGTACCACCAACAACCTGGCTGGCCATTCCCGGTGATCCGCAACAGCATTATTTACCCCGGATGGCCTGGTTGCCCAACGGGAGTGCGTTGATGGTGCTGCAGTTAAATCGTAAACAGAATGAAAGCAAGCTTTTTGTTTGTGCAGCTTCGGGCCAGTCGGTAACGCCAATTTATACCGAAACCGACAAGGCCTGGGTCGATGTGCAAAATGAACCCGGTAGCTGGGATTGGATCGATGGCGGAAAAGCCTTTTTGTGGCTAACCGAGAAAGATGGCTGGCAACATATTTATCGAATCAGTACAGATGGAAAAAAAGAAACCCTGTTGACGCCCGGCTCGTACGATGTATCCAGAGTTAGTCACATCGACGAATCGACCAACCAGATTTACTTTATTGCCTCTCCTCAGAATACCAATCAGCGGTATTTGTACCGTACCCGGCTGGATGGCAAAGGCAAAGCAGAGCGTCTGACACCAGCCAATTTTTCGGGTACCAATACATATGTTGTTTCGCCCAATGGCCGATTTGCCCAGCACACCTTTACCAATTACCAGACGCCACCCGCCCGTGAGTGGGTGACCCTGCCTGCTCATACCGTGATAAATGGGCAGGCGGCCATCAAAACCAATACGACGCCCAAGCCAAATGTTAGTTTCTTTCAGGTCACCACCGACGATGGTGTTACCCTGGATGGCTGGATGGCCAAACCAACTGATTTCGATAGCACAAAAAAATATCCGGTCGTTTTTTACGTCTATGGCGAACCTGCTAGTAGCACCGTCAACGATGTATTTTCGGTAGGGCAGAACCAACTGTTCAACGGCGATATGGCGAAGGCTGGCTACCTCTATGTAGCGCTTGACAATCGGGGGACACCGAACCTGAAAGGTGCTGGCTGGCGGAAAGCCATTTACCGGCAGATTGGTCGGGTCAATATCCAGGATCAGGCCATGGGGGCGAAGAAGTTGCTGTCGCAGCATGCTTATATGGATACCAGCCGGGTAGCCGTTTGGGGCTGGAGTGGTGGAGGAGCCACCACACTGCATTTGCTTTTCCGGTATCCGGAGATCTATAAAACCGGTATAGCGATCGCGGCTGTGGGCAATCAGTTATTGTACGATAATATTTATCAGGAGCGATATATGGGCTTACCCCAGGAAAATCGTGAGGATTTCATAGCCGGATCGCCGGTAACCTATGCCAAGAATCTGAAGGGTAACCTGTTGTACATTCACGGTACGGGCGACGATAATGTGCATTACGACAACGCTGAAGTACTGATCAACGAATTGATTAAATACAACAAACAGTTTCAGGTGATGCCCTATCCGAACCGTACGCATGGTATTTCGGAAGGAGAGGGGACTACGCTGCATTTGCGGACATTATACACCAACTATCTGCTGAAAAATTGCCCTCCCGGCGCCCGTTAATGGATATAAATCAACCATCAAGGCTACTTTTATTAGTCTCGAATGGGGTTCAGAAAGTCAAGATCATGCAACAAACGAAGCGATACCGTTCTGCTCTGATTCGACTGGCAACAGTCTGCCTGCTTATTTTGCCGTTTGTGGCTTCAGCACAGCGGATGGAATTCACGCATGATGATACGCTTCGAGGGTCCATCACACCCGAACGGGCATGGTGGGATCTGACGTTTTATCACCTGAAGGTTCGGGTGCAACCCACCGATAGTACACTGTCGGGCTCAACTACCATTCGGTATCGGGTTTTGAAGCCAAACAAGATCATGCAGGTCGATTTGCAACGTCCATTACGCATCACCCGTGTAGAACAGGATGGAAAACCATTGACCGTTCGGCAGGATGGCAATGCCTGGTTTGTAACGCTGTCAAAAGCACAGACTCCGGGTCATAATGAATCGATCACGGTTTTTTACGCGGGCAAACCGCACGTAGCCAAGCGCCCGCCCTGGGATGGTGGGATGGTCTGGAAACGTGATAAAGCCGGAAACTGGTTTATTGCTACGGCCTGTCAGGGGCTAGGGGCCAGCGCGTGGTGGCCCTGCAAAGACCATATGTACGATGAACCCGATTCGATGGCCATCAGCGTAACGGTACCCGAAGATTTGATGGATGTGTCGAACGGACGGCTTCGGCGGGTCACAACTAACACTGATCATACCCGAACGTTTGACTGGTACGTGCAAAATCCAATCAACAACTATGGTGTCAACCTGAACATTGCCCGGTATGAGCATTGGGAAGAAACCTATGCGGGTGAGAAAGGACCGTTAAGCCTGAATTATTATGTGTTGCCTGAGCACCTGGACTCGGCAAAAGTACAGTTTCAGCAGGTGCCTAAAATGTTGAAAGCGTTTGAGTATTGGTTCGGACCATACCCGTTTTATGCCGATGGCTACAAGCTGGTTGATACGCCTTATCTGGGGATGGAGCACCAAAGCTCAGTGACCTACGGCAACCGTTTTCGGAATGGCTACTTAGGACGGGACCTATCGCGAACGGGTTGGGGGCTGAAGTGGGATTTTATCATCGTGCATGAATCGGGCCATGAGTGGTTTGCCAATAATATTACCTACAAGGATATTGCCGACATGTGGATTCATGAGAGCTTTACCAACTACTCGGAAAATCTGTTTACGGAATATTATTATGGTAAGGACGCTGGTGCGCAGTACGTAGTCGGTTGCCGTGCCAACATTCGTAATGACCGACCGATCATTGGCATCTATAATGTCAACTACGAAGGCTCCGGGGATATGTATTACAAAGGAGGAAACATGCTCCACATGATTCGGCAATTGGTCGGCGACGATGCCAAATGGCGACAGATTCTGCGAGGTATGAACAAAACGTTCTATCATCAGACCGTGACGAGTGCTCAAATCGAGCAATACATGAGTCAACAAACGGGACTGAATCTGAAACCCGTTTTCGACCAGTATTTGCGTGATATTCGGATCCCGGCACTTGAATACAAGCTTGTTGATGGAGGATTGCAGTACCGCTGGACTAACTGTATGGCTGGCTTTTCGATGCCTGTTCGGGTATGTTTTAATGAATCAGGGCCGTTTCAACAGCTACAGCCAACTACCCAATGGAAAACCGTCTCGGTTAAGGATGTAACCTCCCTGTTGCCCGACTCAAATTATTACGTAAACTGTAAACAGGTTAATTGATTGACCCGGTGACTTTTACCAGTCATCCGCGATCTAATCGATTAATTCTACATTAAATCAGAATCGCGTTTACTCAAAAGATACGCTTGCGTATCCGAAGAAAGTGTAGATTTCTGATAATTAATCCTTTACCCCATTCTTATCTAAATTGACTATGCGAACAAATCGACATTTTTTATGGGCCGGATTGCTACCGGTGATGTTGCTGATCGGGTGTGGCGGAAGTAAAGAAAAGGAGGAAGAAGAGAAAAAAGATGAAGAATCTGTTTCGGCCTTAGGTGCTGTCGGCGCGCTGAAAGACATTGCATCGAAGGCTGAAGAGATGCAGAAGAACGGCCCAGTCGAAACGGTTGATTTCCGAAAACTAAAAGAACTACTTCCGGCCGATGTAGATGGATTGCCCCGCAAAGAAGCAACCGGTGAGAAAAATGGTGCGGCAGGTTTTGTGATCTCGACCGCCAATGGCAAGTATTCGAATGACGACGGTAGCGAAAGTATTGAACTATCTATTGTCGATGGAGGAGGTACGGCTATGATGATTGGACTGGCGGCCTGGTCGGTGGTCGAAATCGACAAGGAAACGGAACATGGCTACGAAAAAACGAGCACAATGGGCGATAACAAGTCGTACGAGAAATATGACAATGACAGTAAAGACGGGGAAATAAACGTACTCGTCAATAAACGATTCATTGTCTCAGCGAAAGGCCGTGGCGTTAGCATGGATAAACTTAAATCGGCCCTTGAGGACATTGACCTCGATAAAGTAGGTTCGTTGAAGTAACTGATTAGGGCATAAAAAATGGGTGGATTTGGTTCTCCACCCATTTTTTATGCCCTAATCAGTTCTAATTCTTATTTAGACAAGGCAGCAAAGGCATCTAATCGACCCCCCGTGGCCGTTTTACCCGCCAGCGATGGCGTTGCGACTGTGCTCGACAGAATAGCGTTTCTGATTTGGGCAACGGTAGCGCCAGGGTGCGTGGAGGCATATAAGGCAACCGCTCCGGTTACGTGTGGAGTAGCCATCGACGTGCCACTATACGATGAATAGGTATTGTAGGCAGTGGTTGAGTTAATTGCCACGCCAGGGGCGCCTAAGTCAACAGTTGTTGCGCCATATTGGGAGAAGCTGGCCAGGGCACCTGTTTGATCGATGGCAGCTACGGCAATAACGTTAGGCAGGTCATAGTTAGACGGGTAGCTCGCTTGTGTGTCGTTGTTAGTACCACTGTTTCCGGCAGCCGCAATAAATAAAATACCGGCATTGTTGGCACGACTGATGGCATCATAAAGCGCCTTCGAATAGCCTCCGCCACCCCATGAATTGTTCGAGGCAACGACATTGATACCCTTCGTTGTCTTCAGCATAGTCAGGTAATCAACGGCTTTCACAGCATTGGCAGTGGTGCCCCCATTGCGGCCTAAAAACTTCGCCGAAATCAATTTTATATTCCAGTTAAGTCCAACCACACCAGCACCATTGTTGGCTTTAGCGCCGATGGTGCCAGATACATGCGTACCATGGTCATCCAGTTTGCCATTGGTTCCCCCATCGTAGATGCTGTTGTCATTATTGGCAAAATCCCAGCCATTAATGTCATCGATATAGCCATCATTGTCGTTATCGACGCCATTTACAGGATCATTCGGGTTAACCCACACTTGCCCGCTTAGGTCAGGGTGCGTTAGCTGAATGCCTTCATCGATGATCCCTATATAAACCGATGCTGATCCTGTAGTGCCAGCAGCCCAGGCCGCAGCAGCGTTACTGCCATATTGATTGGCAGGTGTTGTCGACGGACCATACATTCCCCAAAGCGAGCCATTCGTGAAATAGGAATCGGTGGCTGTGGCTGTATAGGTATAAATGTAGTTCGGTTCGGCAAACGCTACTCCTGCCATGCCATTGAGATCGTCAATAGCTTCTAATACATTCTTATTCACTTTAACTAGCGTAACGCCTTCTTTTTTACCGGCACGTTCCATGGCTTTCGTTAAAATCTTTTCGAAGGGTTGCCCTTTGATTTTATCAAACGCTTTTTGTTTAGCCTTGTCATCCGCATCTTCTGAAAACTGGATGAGCAGTTCACCATCGACATAATCGGTCCCGGCGCTAAGTCGGGCGTTGGCAGATGACGATGATGAGGCTACGGGAGTAGTTGGGTCTACAGGCTGACAACCTACAATGGATAGGGAAACAGTGGCGGCAATAGCCATCGTACGGATGGCTAGTTGATAGGTAGAACGATTCATAATGAGATATGTTAAGAAACTACTACTTAATAAGTATTATTACTTAAAAAGGAGTAAGTTACTCAAAATTTTCATATAGCAATTTTCGGTCTACTTTTTCTGGTAAAGGTCCTTGTCGGGTGAGCTTCATTTTGGCTAAAGCGGCTCCCGCATGAGCACAGTTGCCGGGCGCATAGCCATCCAGGTGTGCGGTCAAAAAACCCGCCCAATACGCATCACCCGCTCCGGTTACGTCGACCACATCGATCTTTTTACCTGCAATGCGAGCTTGTTTAGCTCCACCATCATAGGAGACGAGACTGCCATCAGCTCCCAATGTCAGGCATATCATCGTCGCTCCCATCTGATGAAAATCGTTAATAACCCGTTCGGGAGTCTGTCGTTCGCCATAAAGCCGTTCTATGTCATCTTCACTGACCTTTACCAGGGCTCCTGCCGCAAAATAGTCGGTCAGAACACGCCAGGCTTGCTGGCGATCAGGCCAGATTGTTGGTGCGTAGTTCGCATCGATACTAATCTGGCAGCCAGCCGCCTGTGCCCGTCGGGCTGCATCGACGATGACATCCTGTGCCGGTTGACGACTTAACGCAAAGCAGGTGGTATGGAAGAGTTGAGTCTGAGACAGCAAAGAGTCAGAAATCTGTTCCGCACTAAGCTGGCAATCGGCATGTCGATAGGCGACAAAATCGGGCGTACCCGCTGTACGCGATACCACCACAATGGTTGTTGGTTCGAATGGATCTGCTGTAATAAACTGTGTATCAACGCCCGATTCCTTAATCTCCCGAGTTAGGTATTTTCCGATGCTGTCATTGCCGACACAAGCCACCAACGCGACCTGGTTGCCGAGTCGAGCCATATTGGCGGCCATGTTGGCCGGACTTCCACCCTGATACCGGCGGAAATCCTGGGCGTCGACTAAATTAGTGGATACATGATGCCCAATAAAGTCAGCCAGCAGTTCGCCAACGGAAAGAAGGGCATAAGGGCGGGTAGAAGTTGTCATGTAAAGGAATTACGTTTTATCAGATACGAGTTACGAAATATTTGTGATGCGAATATGATCAGTATCGTCAATAAATCGTAACCCGTGCCTAATAAAACGTAAAGCACTAGTGCCCGGCTGGCTCAACAGGGAAAGGAACGTCTTTGATTTTTAGGTTCTCTTTAACCAAGAAACAGGAGCCTGCTGCGAGTAGCAGGCAAATACCTGCCAATACCAGGGCATTGCGGGGGTCATCGCCAAGTACCGGTTTGTAGTATAGCGGTACGGTGAGCATTCCGATAAACTGCGGCACGCAGATGAAGCCATTGAAAATTCCCATATAAACTCCCATCCGCTCTTTCGGCACTGCTGAAGCAAGCATCAGGTAAGGCATCGACATGATTGATCCCCAGGCGAGGCCGATGATCGCCATTGCAATAAGATAGATCATCTTATCATTGGTCGTTAGTGTCAGAAAAAATCCGACTGCGCCAATGCTCAGGAAAAGAGCATGCGTGGCGCGGGCGCTTCCAATGGCTTTGGCAATACGTGGAATGAAAATAGAAATAATGGCGCAGGAAACGCTAAACATGGCGAAACATAATCCACCCCATTTGGTGCCCGCTTCAAAACCCGCTTTGTTGGAAACGGCATCAGGTGCGTTGAAGGCATACTTAGCGGTTGCCAGCGACAGGTATTGCCACATGAGTGGCAACCCATACCAGGTAAAAAACTTCACCCACCACAGTTGCCTCATAACCGTAGGCATGGCCGACAACGAAGCCAGAATCTCTTTGAAGACAGGCATCATCAGCACCAGATAGCCACCAGCCAGTACGCCCATTCCCCACAGTAATCCTACGCCAATTCCATTGATACGAGCCGAGAAACAGAACGCCAGAAAAGCGGCTCCGATCGTCAGAGACAGATGCCAGAATGAGATCGATTTTTTTTCTTTATCGGTAAATACATGTGGCTGTTTGTAGCTGTCATCAACGGGTGGGTACTCCTTGGTTGTGCGCATGGTCCAGAAAACCGAAAGCACAATGGCGGCAGCTCCGATGTAGAATGGATACCGTACCGAGTTAGGAATACCATTGGCCAGTTGACCTTCCGACATAACCATCGATATACCCAGGAGGGGTAAAATATACGGCATCAGGTTGGCCAGCGTTTGGCCAAAACCGACCATAAACGACTGAACAGCGAACCCCGTGGCCCGCTGTTTATCATTGAGCATATCGCCTACAAAAGCCCGAAACGGCTCCATGGCCGAGTTGAGTCCTGCGTCGAGCATCCACATTAAACCCGCAGCCATCCACACAAACGACGAGTTTGGCATGAGGGCCATCGCAATACTGCCCAGCAGCGCCCCAACCAGAATAAAAGGCTTCCGTCGGCCCCAGGTTGGCGACCAGCTACGGTCTGAAACCGTACCAATGATGGGCTGTAAAAGCAGGCCGGTCAGTGGACCCGCCAGCCATAAACCTGGAATCGACGCTTCATCGGCACCTAAGTACCGGTAAATAGGGCTCATGTTGGCCTGTTGAAGCCCAAAACCGTATTGAATGCCCAGAAAACCAAAACTCATATTCCAGATCTGCCAGAAAGTGAGACTCGGTTTGTCCGTTGTAGAGGATTTTTGAACAGTTTCCGTTTGCATGGATTGTTGTATCTTTAAAGAATCATAGGTAAAGGAATGGACACTGAAGAATGCATAATGTACAATGGATAATGAACAATGAATGAGCAGGAAATCCCGTTTCACTCAATATCCATTACCCATTGTACATTATGCATTCTTCAGTGTCCATTCACAATTATACGTAGCGATTTGCAGGATATGGAGATATTCTTGTCTTATTTTTTTGAAAAGACGTACTTTTGAGAATGATTCCCAAAATGTGGCTACCCGTTTTACTGGTCGTAGCGGTGTTCTTAGTGTCTTTTCAAACGGCTTTTGCTGGTTTGTCGATTGATTCGACTCAGCTAGTTATAATACGCTCTGTAACCCTCAAAGGAAATTATCGTACCCGTGATCGGATTATCCTTCGGGAAATGACCCTGCATGTTGGTGATTCGGTTAAGCTGGCTGACTTGCCCGACCGCCTAGCCTGGGACCAGCGCAATATCAATAACACAACTCTCTTCGTCACGGTCGACATAGGAACAGCGTTGAGCCCATCGCCCGACTCGACTCAACTGGCAATGCTCGACCTGACAGTGACCATGAAAGAACGGTGGTACTTCATCGCGTACCCGGTGTTTGATCTGGCCGACCGTAACTTTAACGAATGGTGGTATGACCGGGGCCATGATTTTAACCGGGTAATTTATGGCGGGCGATTGAGCTACCGAAACGTAACCGGCACCAACGACCGGCTTCAGGTCGCTATCGAACGGGGATTTTTACAACGAACGGTACTGTCGTATGCCACGCCCTATATCGACAAGGCCCAGAAAATAGGGCTACGTGCCGATCTGGTGTACGTGACCAACAAGGAAATTCCCTTTCGAACCCAGTTCGATAAGTGGGTGTATGTGAAATCGGAAGATGTACTTCGCGAGCGGGCTTATGCCACCGTGATTCTGACGCACCGAAGGGGTCTGTATCATTATCATACACTCAACGCCACTTATACCCGCAATACCATTGCCGATACCATTGCCAGACTGAATCCCGATTATTTTCTGGATGGCCGAACCACGCAGCAATACTCATCCCTTGGTTATAGCTACCGGTACGACCGACGCGACAATGTGGTATATCCGTTGCAGGGAACGCTGTTTGTCGGCGGATTGACCGTGTCAGGTTTACTGCCCAGCGATAATTTTCGATTTCTGGATATGTCGGCGTCGATTACGCGATACTGGCCGCTGGGAGGGAAATTTTATGGGGCCGTCAATTTTCGGGGGCGCTCCACCTGGCCGAATCACCAACCTTATTTTAACCTCCGGGGACTGGGTAATTCCAGCGATATGATTCGGGGTTATGAGTTGTATGTCATTGACGGGCAGCGGACGATCATCTGGCGAAATAGCCTTCGGTATCAGCTCTTTAATGTGCGGAAGCAGCTTAACTGGCTACATGTTCGTCAGTTCAATACAGTGCCTATTGCTGCTTATCTGACAGCTTTTGGCGATACAGGTTATGTTCGCAGTACCGTTGCCGAGCAGTATCAGAGCAATTTGGCCAATAAATTACTGATAGGCACAGGCATGAGTCTCGATATTGTTACGTTCTATAATCTGGTACTTCGTTTCAGCGGTACCATCAACGCCCAGGGGACTACCGGCTTTTTCTTCAATCTGGCGCAGGAGTTGTGAGATAAGATCTTTCAGGGGGAGGATAGATACCAGGCAGGTCTTAAACTATTGATAGGTAGCAGTTTATCGCTTCAATAGGTGCTGGTTCACCAGCTTCATCAGCGTGTCGCGATGGTTACGACTCATGGGCAGGGTTTTGGGGCCGAGTTTAACCTCATTGCCTTCAATGGCATCAATTCTGGACCAATTGACCAGAAACGACTGATGAATCTTGATAAACGTTTCCGAAGGCAATTGCGCTTCCAGACTTTTCATGGTCAGGTATGCCAGGATCGTTTTTTGTTCTGTATAAATACGCACATAATTGCCCACGCTTTCAGCGTACAGAATGTCGTTCAGGGCCAGCTTTTCAATTCGTTTGTCGCTTTTAATAAACAAATGCGAGATCGGCAGGGAGGCCGTAGAGCCCTGCCTGAGCTGCTCGTAATCCTTCGCCTTATGAACTGCTTTAAGAAACCGACTGAAGGCAATGGGCTTTAATAGATAATCGATAATATCGAGTTCATACCCTTCCAGGGCATAACGAGGAAACGCGGTTGTCAGAATCACCAGGGCATCCGTGTTCAGTTTCTGGAGGAATTGCAACCCTGATATTCTGGGCATCTCAATATCCAGAAAAATGAGGTCAGTGGTATGGGTTGTTAAGAATAATTCGGCTTTCAGGGCACTCTCAAAACTACCCTGCCAATCCAGAAAAGGCACCTGCTCGACAAATTCATGCAGGAGTTTACGGGCAATGGGCTCGTCGTCCACAATGATGCAGCGAAGTTTTTTCATAGTGCCAGGGTTAAATGCACCTGATATAGATTCTGGTCTTTATTGATGGCTAGTTGATACCGATCTTTATAAAGCAGTTCTAACCTGCGCACGGCATTCGACAAGCCAATTCCACCTATTTCCGATTCGGTTTCCTCATACGAGTTTTCGCAGTCGAAATCGATTCGGCCTGCTTCTTCGTTTAACCGAATGTTGATCTGGTTGCGGAGAGTATCGTCGCGGGAAACGTACTTAAATGCATTTTCGACGAAGGCCATGAAAATCAACGGCGCAATTTTGACGCCACCGTTCTGATAAGTCAGGTTGGCGTTGACCTGCATATTATCGTTGCTGCGGGCTTTTTGCAACGCTACGTAATTTTGAAGGTAATTGATTTCTTTCTCCAGCGCGATCAGATCCACATCGGCTTCGTATAGATTATACCGTAATAAATCGGAAAACTGTACCAGCATATCCCGTGCTTCTCCATTACTTCTGTCGATAGACCCATACACTGAATTGAGCCCATTGAACAGAAAATGCGGGTTAATTTGCGAGCGGAGGTATTTTAGCTCCGTTTGCAACTGGGTAATCTGGCTATTTTTGATCTGTTCCTGCTGGTCCGACCATTGCTGGGTAATGTAAAGCATGGAGACGATGACGGTGCAGCAAAGGCCATACACAAAGGTGTCCCAGAAACCCGCGCTAGTCTGGATTACATCATCGTGAAAAACAGACCCATGAATGAAAGGATTGTAGTGACCGACTGATATGGTGTACAAAAACAGCAATCCAATGAGGCCAGCCGCATAGATACTAAACCGTTTCTTTTCCAGCAGGTAAGGAATTAACAGCGACCGGTTGGTGATAATCAGCAAGGTAAATAAGGAAAAGTGTACCAGTATCGTAAACAGATACGAAAAGCAGCTCAGTACTGTATCGCCTGTATACACGGGCTTCTCTATCAGTAAGGCACCGATATAAGCCAGCAAAAAGAGCAATTGATAACTGTACCGTTTGGAAAACATGGCGGATCTAGAACCTGTGTCTGGATAAATGTATAGAATGGTTTACACAAACAAAAAAAGTCAGATGGGTGGTATTCCACTTTTCACGAAATTCCTACCTGTTATCCAGCAATGTGAGCATCTTATCCTACAAATTTTTTATATCTAACCTGTTTGAGCTTTTATTTGAGAGCGTTTTTTGTCATTCTGACCGGGACGCGTAGTCGAAGGAAGAATCTTAACGTATCCTTACTTTTTAGTCGAGAAACAGTAAGATTCTTCCTTCGACTACGCGTCCCGGTCAGAATGACAAAAACGCTCATTCGCAACATTTTTTCGAAAGTTTAAACAGCTTCAACCTATCGAATTGACTATCGCCTGTAAGACCAGATGAGTGTGGTTTCTGTCCGAAACGTACTGGTTTGTAAGCCTTAAGCCGATTTCAGGGAAAATCGTCCAGTTATGTAGGCGAAACGGACAGTTATCACAATTTTTTTTCTGCGTCTTTGCCCCTATCTACTTTTAGATCGTCATGAACATCAGGGCAAAGGCTGTACCTGAACCGTTTTAAACCATTAGCCAATCGAAAAACTCATGAAACCGATCATTGCCTTTGGCGAACAGGTAGAAGGATACAATATTCCGGTACTCAATGAACGCGAAATCAGAGCAGCCGCCGGACTTTATTTTGTGACGATCTTTTTGGCCTTGATGTTTATCCTATTTAAAGGCGACTTCTTACTGGTTAAATATACACTCACCGTATTTCTGGCAGACCTGCTTGTTCGGGTATTCATAAATCCGAAGTTTTCCCCTTCCTTAATCATCGGCCGTTTGATTGTTCAGAACCAGGTCCCTGAATACGTAGGGGCGAAACAAAAGAAATTTGCCTGGATTATTGGTATCGTTCTTTCCAGCACGATGTTCATGCTGTTGGTGGTTGTCAATGCCTATAGTCCTATAACAGGTCTGGTTTGCCTGATCTGTCTGATCTTTCTCTTCTTCGAAACAGCGTTTGGGATTTGTCTGGGATGTAGTTTCTATCGGATGGTTTATCAGGAAAAAGCCCAGTACTGTCCCGGCGAGGTATGCGAACGGAAAGACAGACAACCCATTCAGAAAACCTCATGGACTCAGTGGCTGGTCGTATTGGGTTTTGTGGCGTATATCACGCTGACCGCCTTTCTGTTTAACGACCAGTTTAGTAAAAAGCCCCACAATATGTTTAGAAACTCCCGCTCGGAGACTGCGGCCAAATAAACACGGTCAACTGACCTAATCTGTTCACACCTATTCAGGGTAATGTAAACGTAGTCATCTAGCATTACCCCACGGTCTGAGTCCTCACAGACCGTTCGTCCGGCAGGCAAATCGGGCTGGCGCATAAGCGTTCTGTGAGGACTCAGACCGTGGAAGAAGAGTCCGCCATCGACTACGCGTCCCGGTCTGAATGACAGAAAACACTCAAAGGCTTTTATTACAGTGTACTCAGGATAATGTATGGAAAGTACATTAGCGGATTTCTTTGCGCCTTTTCGCCGAAACATCATCGGGCGGGACCAACATTTTGAGTCGCCGTTTGGCCAGCAAAAACTGCTCTATGCCGACTGGACGGCCAGTGGCCGAGCCTATGGCCCTATCGAAGTATGTCTGCAAACACAAGTTATGCCTTTTCTGGCCAACACGCATACCGAAACGACGTTGACGGGAAGCCTGATGTCGCATGCGTACGTAACGGCCCGGCAAATTATTAAGCAGCATGTTCATGCCGATACTGAGGATCGGTTGCTTTTTTGTGGGAGTGGCATGACGTCGGCCGTTACCAAGTTGCAGCGGATCCTGGGCCTACGGTTGCCGGATCGCATAGTCGATTACCTGAATAAGACTAGCCATTCTGATACGGGTCGTTCGATTATAGAATCATACCTGACTATCGACGAAGCACTGAGGCCCGTGGTTTTTATAAGCTATATGGAGCATCACAGTAATCAGATCAGTTGGCTCGAAACCATCGCAACCGTCGAAATTATTCCACCAGATGAACAGGGTAATGTCGATCTGGCGTATTTCAGAACATTACTGAACCGATACCGGGGTCGAAAAACGAAAATAGCGGCCGTTACCGCCTGCTCGAACGTAACCGGGATTCAAACCCCGTATCAGGCCATTGCCAAATTAATCCATGAGTACGATGGCTACTGTTTTGTTGATTTTGCCTGTTCGGCCCCTTATGTCACCATCGACATGCACCCACCCGAAGAAGGTGCTCATTTAGATGCGATTTACTTTTCGCCCCATAAATTTCTGGGTGGACCCGGTGCCGCTGGTGTGCTGGTATTTAATCAGAAGCTCTATAAAAATCACATACCAGACCAACCCGGCGGAGGTACTGTTGTCTATAGCAATCCCTGGCAGGTCCATGCCTACGTCACCGATATTGAACAGCGGGAAGATGGGGGTACTCCGCCCATATTACAGGGCATCAAAGCAGCCATGTGTATTCGCCTGAAGGAGGCTATGGGTGTCGATAATATGCTGAAGCGGGAAAAAGAACTACTCCATCGGGCATTTGAGCGTCTGGCAACCATTCCGAAGATTCATGTGCTGGAAGGTCGTCAAAAAGAGCGGCTCGGTATTATTTCTTTTCTGGTCGAAGGCGTTCATTATCAACTGGCTGTCAAATTGTTGAATGATCGGTTCGGTATTCAGACTCGTGGTGGGTGTTCCTGCGCGGGTACCTATGGACATTGGCTGCTGCAAGTCGATCAGGAGCGCTCGGCGCAGCTTTTGCAGTTGATTCAGGCGGGCGACATGTTGAGCAAGCCCGGCTGGGTACGGCTATCGCTTCACCCAACTATGACCGATGCCGAGCTGACGTTTATACTGGATGCGCTGGAATGGATGGCTACCCATACGCAGGAGTGGATGGGCTATTATTCGTATGATGCTAAGTCAAATCAATACATCATCAACGGGGAAACTACCCAGCCACCACGATTAGTGGAGGAGTGGTTTCATCCCGCTCACTGGGATGGCAGGTAAGCCTATCGACTCTTGCTAATAGCCGATTATCCGCATCGGCTACTCCGCACATTATTGTGCTTGCTTCTATTAGCCGCTCATCAATTCCCCAGTCCAGTCCGGCCCTGGCGTAACCAATCATCCGATTTCTGATACACAGAAACGCCCTGTATTTCTACATTTGACCCGTCAATCTGACAGTCAAATCACTACGCCAATGTAGACCTAACGTCTTCATTCTCCGATCGCTAAATGAGTCATTCGACTCTGACGTATTTCCACTTACATTTCATTTCTTAACCATTTAACACCATTTTATTCATGGAATTTTTACCGCTTGTGTCGACGTGGGGCTGGGTAGTCCTGCTCTTTATGGCTGTTGTACTCTACAAATTAGTACTTCGCTTTCTGTTCGGTATGGTCATTGTGCCGGAAGACCGCATTGGTCTGGTCACGAAAAAATATGTACTCGTTGGTACCGATAAAGGCTTGCCCGATGGGCGTATCATTGCTACAAAAGGTGAAGCCGGTTATCAGGCACAAACCTTAGCGCCAGGTTTGTACTGGTGGATGTGGCCCTGGCAATATGGCATTACGATGCAGCCTTTTACGGTTATCCCCGAAGGGAGAATCGGCTTGGTGCTGTCGAATGATGGGGCTGAATTACCAACGGGTAACATTCTGGCTCGCCGGGTCGATTGTGACAATTTTCAGGATACCGAACGCTTTCTGAGCAGTGGCGGGCAGAAAGGGCGTCAAACGGCTATGCTGACACCGGGCACCTACCGGATCAATACATTCGCGTTTACGATTACTATTGCCGACATGACCGTGATTCGGGAAAATATGGTCGGAATCATTACAACGCTCGATGGCGCTCCCTTACAGCCGGGGCAAATTGCCGGTAAAAACGTAGAAGGGCATAATAACTTCCAGGATGTCGATAGCTTTCTAAAGCATGGCGGTAATCGGGGGTTACAACCTCAAGTGGTACTGGCTGGTTCGTACTACATCAATCCATGGGCCATACAGATCGAAGAAATTCCGATGACCGAGGTGCCGATTGGACATGTGGGCGTCGTGATCTCGTACATCGGCGAGGATGGCGAAGACCTGACCGGCGAATCGTTTAAACACGGTAACATCGTCCGGAAGGGATTCCGGGGTGTCTGGATGGAACCTCTGGGGCCGGGTAAATATCCGATCAACACCTACACTATGAAAGTAGAAGGTGTACCCACCACAAACCTGGTACTCAACTGGGCCAACGCCCGAACGGAAGCCCACGCTCTCGACCGTAATCTCTCGACCATTACAGTTCGCTCGAAAGACGGTTTCCCGTTCAACCTCGACGTGGCTCAGATCATTCACATTCCATCGGCCGAGGCTCCGAAAGTGATTGCCCGTTTTGGTAGCATGACCAACCTGGTATCGCAGGTGCTGGAACCAACCATCGGTAACTATTTCCGTAACTCGGCCCAGGACTCCGACGTGATTGCCTTCCTGAGCACCCGGAAAGAACGGCAGGAAGCCGCTCGCGAGCATATCCGCGCCGTACTGGAAGTGTATAACGTGAACGCCGTCGATACGCTGATCGGTGACATTGTGCCGCCCGATAGCCTGATGAAAACCCTGACCGATCGGAAAATTGCCCAGGAGGAGGAAAAAACCTACGAAACCCAACGGATGGCGCAGGAAAAACGGCAGGGCATGGAACGCGAAACGGCCCTGGCCGATATTCAGCGGGAAGTGGTGAAGGCACAACAAAGCGTCGAAATTGCCCAGCGTACGGCCGATGCCGCCGTAAAAAAATCGGAAGGCGAAGCCCGCAGTCTGAAACTACAGGTAGCGGCCGAATCCGAAGCCACGAAAATTCGGGCTGAAGCCAACGCTGAAGCACGTCGACGTCAGGCGGCAGCTGATGCCGAGGCCACCAAACTTACCGCTGATGCCGAAGCCGAACGAATTGCCAAAACGGGTAATGCCGAAGCCGAGAAAATTCTGGCCATTGGTCGATCGACGGCCGAAGCCTATGAATTGCAAGTGCGGGCAATGGGCGACGAAAACTTTACCCGCTTCAAAATCACCGAAGAAATTGGTAAAGGGCAAATCCGCGTCATCCCCGACATTATTATCAATGGGGCAGGTAACGGTTCCGATGGCTCACTGAATGGGCTGATGGGACTGCAACTGCTGGAACAGATTGAAGAGCGAAAAACGGGTAAGGCTACCAAAATTGTTGATGTGTCCAAAGTGGTAGAACCAAAAGCGGGCGACAAGAAGTAAACAGAGTAAATATTTCAGGTTGGCCGACGCTGCATGTGGCGTTAGCCAACCTGAAATTTTTAACCCCAAACCGATACGCTTTTTGCTACCTTTGCCGCATCCTTCACCCAAGGCTATCTATGAGCCAACCTGTTCAAAAAAAAGAAGCGGCAAAGAGGGCACCATCTCCGTTGTTGGGTCTACTAAAACCCTATTCCAGAACGATTTTTTTGCTGATCTTCCTGGCACTGGCCAGCAACGGCATCAACCTGGTGCTGCCCATGATCATCGCTCAGTCGATTGATGCGTACAGCGCAGGGCATTTTGTGCTGAAAACAACACTGATTCAGTTTATAGGAGCAGCTTCGTTTATTTTCGTATTTTCCTACCTGCAAAGCATCGTACAAACGCGCGCATCGGAACGGGTCGCGAAAGATCTTCGTACGCAATTAGCAGACAAGATTTCACGGCAGAGCTTTGCCTACATTCAGAAAGCCAATCCATCGAAACTATTAACGAACCTGACGTCGGATATTGATTCCGTTAAGACGTTTGTTTCTCAAGCGCTGGTTTCAATTGCTTCATCGTTGTGCCTTATTATCGGAACCAGCATTTTACTGTTCACGATCAAGTGGCAACTTGCGTTGGCAGTCCTGGCCATTGTACCGATTATTGGTATCACCTTTTACCTGGTCCTGAAAAAAGTACGCGTGCTGTTCATTAAAAGCCGTGAAGTCATCGATTGGCTCAATAAAGTCATTAACGAAAGCATCCTCGGCTCAGCCTTGATTCGCGTTATTAATTCGCAACAGCTTGAGTATGATAAGTTTCTGGCAGCCAACACGAATTCCAAAGATCTGGGAATTTCCATTTTACGCTTGTTTGCGACACTGATTCCCGTGATCTCGTTTACCGCTAGTATGGCAGGATTGACTATTCTGATACTGGGTGGCCATTTTGTTATCACGGATCAGATGTCGCTGGGAGATTTTGCGGCCTTTAGCAGCTATCTGGCCTTGTTAATATTCCCAATTATTATCATCGGATTTATGAGCAACGTGATTGCTCAGGCATCTGCTTCGTATCAGCGTGTAAATGAAGTATTGCAAGCTCCAGAAACGGTACGGAACGGGACTGTCGATGCTACATTGACAGGCGATGTAGCGTTACAGGATGTATCAGTTTATTATGGTGATAAGCCCGTATTGAGAGAGATTTCGTTTGCCGTGAAAGCCGGTACGCGAACGGCAATTGTTGGACCAACGGCGGCAGGAAAAAGTCAGCTTCTATTTCTGCTGACAGGACTCATTAAGCCTACAGACGGTAGCGTGAATTATGACGGAAAACCGATTGATAGTTACGATGAAGACGTTTTCCATCAGCAGGTTGGGTTTGTCTTTCAGGACAGTATTATTTTTAATTTGAGTCTACGCGAGAACATTGCCTTCAACGAAGCCGTCACCGAGGAGTCGATGAATAAGGCCATTGCTACGGCTGAATTGCAGGATTTCGTTGATTCGCTGCCCGATAAGCTGGAAACAGTTGTATCAGAACGAGGAAGTAGTTTGTCGGGCGGACAGAAACAGCGCATTATGCTGGCTCGGGCACTTGCACTGAACCCGAAAGTATTGTTGCTGGACGATTTTACGGCGCGGGTTGATGCCAATACGGAGCAAAAAATCCTGGCCAATGTGCAGACGAATTACCCCGGTATGACGCTGATTTCGGTGACGCAGAAGATTGCCGCTGTTGAAAATTACGAGCAAATTATTTTGCTCATGGAAGGTGAAATCATTGATAAAGGCAACCATCAGGAGTTAATGGCCATCAGCCCCGAATACGTTCAGATCTATCAATCGCAGCGGAGTACAAACCAGTATGAATTACGATCTTAACCAGTTTGTTGGGCAGAAGGAAGAGAAAAACGCTACCTATAAGGCGCTTCGTAAACTACTGACACTCATCAAAGACGAGCGAAAAACGCTGATTCTGGCCTTTTTAGCGCTCCTCATCAATTCGAGTCTTAGCATGTTAGGGCCCGTATTGGTAGGTCGTGCTGTAGACCGGTACATTCAAACCAAACAATATCAGAGACTACTTTTGTATGGAGGAGTATTGTTTGGGATGTATATCGTCACCTTTGGTACGAACTATCTGCAAACGAGACTAATGGGTGAGGTTGGGCAGCGGACATTATTCCGGCTTCGTAATGCTGTATTTAGCAAATTGCAGGAATTGCCCGTCGCGTTTTTTAATCAGAATAAAGCCGGGGATTTGATTTCGCGCATTAATAACGATACCGATAAGCTAAATCAGTTTTTTTCACAGTCGTTGATGCAGTTCATGGGTAGCATTTTTACCATGATCGGTGCGGGTATTTTTCTGCTTTCCATTAATCTAAAACTGGGTGCTGCTACATTATCCCCAACGATCCTGATCCTGATTTTTACGCAGGCAACTTCGGCCTGGGTGAAACGTAAGAATGCCACCAACCTAAAAAGTATAGGTAGCCTGAGCGCAGAAATCCAGGAGAGCCTGACCAATTTTAAGGTTATTATTGCCTTCAATCGGCGCGATTATTTTCGCAAACGTTTTGAAGAGGCTAACCAACAGAATTATCAGACAGCCATCGGCGCTGGATTGGCCAATAACGTGTTCATGCCCGTATATAGCTTCGCAGCCAGTATGGGACAATTGATTGTGCTCACATTTGGTATTTACCTGATTTCGGTTCACCAGTTTACGGTGGGTTTGCTCATCAGTTTTCTATCGTACGTTACGAATTTTTATAATCCGCTTCGGCAGCTGGCTGCCTTGTGGGCTAACTTCCAAACGGCTTTGGCAGGCTGGGATCGAATCTCGCATTTGCTGGCCCTGCAAACCAATTTACAACCTGTAGAAAACCCGCTTATACTGCCGACTTCATCACTACTGTCGTTTCAGAATGTGTCGTTTGGTTATCCCAACGGCCACGAAGTACTGCATAATATCAGTTTTACGCTGGAGCGTGGGAAAACCTATGCACTGGTAGGGCCTACGGGTGGTGGCAAAACCACTACTGCCTCGCTCATTGCCCGCTTATACGACCCAAGCAGCGGAACCGTATTGCTCGATGGCAAAGACATTCGGGCCTACAGCGCTGAAGAACGGACGCGGAAAATCGGATTCATTTTGCAGGAGCCATTTCTGTTTACCGGAACCGTTCGGGAAAACATTCTGTATGGCAACGAACAATATCGACAGTACTCCAATGAACAATTAACGGAGGTGATTCGGCAGGCCAACCTGGAAGGACTGCTGGAGCGATTCGACGAAGGGCTGGAAACCAAAGTGCAGACAACCGGTGATACTATTAGCCTGGGTCAGAAGCAATTGATTGCGTTCATTCGGGTTGTATTACGTAATCCTGAACTACTCATTCTGGACGAAGCAACCGCCAACATCGACACCGTAACCGAACAACTGCTGGAAGAGATTTTACAGAATTTGCCCGAAACAACCACCCGAATTATTATCGCGCATCGCCTGAATACCATCGAAAGCGCTGATGAGATCTTTTTCATCAACTCCGGTCAGGTTACCCGTGCCGGTTCACTCAGCGACGCTGTCGATATGCTGTTGCATGATAAACGGGTGAGCTAGTGTAATGCGGGTGGAAACCCGCTAATAAACCACCATTTCGGGTTCCACCCGCATCAGTATATGAAAAAAACAGCTCTACTTCTTCTCAGTATTTCCTTATTGCTCACGCAGCAAGCCTGCAAAAATCGCCAACAAACGAGTACGCAAACGGCCGACACGACTGCATCAACGGCTTCGTCACAATCAGCTACCGACGTGGTGATCACTGATCGGCTGGCCGAACTAGGACTGACGCCCGATAGCGATTGGCGCGGCATTAATCTGGGTGATGATTTTGAAAAGGTTAAAGGAGCTGAAAAAGGCGAGCCCTTCGAGAATGACGCTGACCACGTCGGTTACACCATTGAGTTCAAGAACCTTGAATCGGCCGATATGCTCTACTATCAAACGGCCAAAAAAGTGTCGGCCATTGATGTAGACTTATTTTTGAACAATCGTGAATCGGTGACGGCCTACCAGAAAGAACTGGAATCCTATTTTACCGCTCATTACGGAACGCCAAAACCTGGCAAAAATGAGGGTCAATGGATGAGCCCGAAAGGAATTTCAGTAACCATGAAAGACGTGTCGAAAGGCAAGGATTTTGGCCTGAAAATCAAGATGGCCGTTGGCGATAGATCAGCTACTGCTTCGGCAAAATAGCTTATCTAGCAAGGTTAGGGGTTATTTGTAATAGCCCCACACTTCACGCGATGAGATACCGGGTTTCGAAATGGTCGTTTTTACGGTAAATTCTTCCAGCACCGTTTTACCCGCAAGGCGGTCATCAGCCAGTTGATTGACCGGAATGTGCGGCTCGCTCGACTCCTTCGTATTGGTGAGGATAAAGGCAACCGGCAAAATATAACTGCCCTGAAGCTCAAAGTTGACGGGTGGCATATTCGCCAGTGCATTTTTTACAACCAAATCGAACCGGAAACCCGCATTGTCGGGGCTCAGAATGATTACGTTTGTAATTTGCCCCTGATTATTAATGTCGAAGCCAGCATAAACCCGCCCGTATATGCCCTGATTTTGCGCAAAAGCCGGATAGGTAATTTTTTGATGGAGTACCTGGATAAAGGTAGGATTGGCCATCAATGGCGATTTAGTTGTGCGGTCGCCCTCCATCAGACGATTATAGTACCCCAGAACGTCGATGAGTGCCTCAGGTGTAAGCGTCTTAGCGGGTAATTGAGCTTTAAGTTTGTCGGCCTGTTCATACAGAACAGCCAGAATGGTATTACTCTTGGCCAGATTAATCAGCTCAGGTTTGGCTTCCCCTTTCTGAATGTAATAATCGATTTTGGTAATATAAGCACCAGTCGTATAAATGTCCTTTCTGTAGCTATCAAGCCTACCATAGGCTCTAAGGTGTCGAGTAATTCCTTTTAATAGTTTGGTTTTTCCGTCAGACAGCACCAGTAGGTAAGGCCGGAAATTGGTGGCGGATACGGTGCCCTGAGGATGAATAAAACGATCCGAGTTTATAGTGAACGTTTCTGGAGTAATGATTTTAACTGTGGAGTCGCCCGGAAATCGATAAAGCACTTCATTCGTCACCAGGTTATAGGCCAGCTCGGCGTCGACCTGTTTTCCATGTTTATCCAGCAGCACAGTACCGGGCTGCCAGACCGGATAGGTTAGAAACGGGCTACCCTGATACGTTGTCTGCGTTCGGGCACTGGCGTTGATACCGCTTGAGTAGGTGTCAAACGTAGTAAAGACCTGACCGCTTTCATTCTGATACACTGTAAACTGACTGTATAACTTTGGCGACCAGCCGATGAACAGCAACAAAATAAACCAGATTTTCATAGCGGTAGATAGAATGTTTGCCTAAATAAGCAAATGGTATTTATCTGGCAAAATAGTAGACGAATTTAATTTCAATTAATCCACAACTAATACCGAATGAAGAGCTAGTTGGGGTACTGTTACGGTGGCAACACCATTGGCATACTGAACCGATAATCGCTTATTTTCGGGCTGCTGAACAATTCGTTTCGGCTTCCGATCAGTGCGTAGGCGAACAACTAAATTGATAAGCGGTGGCACCTCATCGTACGTAAACACCTGTGGGTCAGCATGACGGCCTCCAGTATTGACCAAGTTCACCGTCAAGCGATTATGTTGTTTTCCCAGCACAACATGTACCAAATGAGAGCCACTAACCTCAACGAGTGGATTGGGTAATGACGGTCTGGCCAATGAAGCGACGAAATTCCGTAAAGCTGAAGATTGATGAATGCGATAATCAGCACTAAGGTCAGCATAGATCGCCGTTAGCTTTCCCTTGCCCATCGACGTTTCGGAGGCCACTACACCGCCAATGGGCTCGTTGGCTTCTGATGCCAGAAATTGCGCAATCGGATGGGTCGTCTTACTGGCAATCCAAACGGGCAGAAATGGGCCCGTGAGCATCAGTGTTTTACCGTTCAACAAGATGGTTTTGGGAGTTGATGACTTTTGAATAGCTCCCGTCGTTATGCCAAGTTCGGTGGCAAATTGCTGCGTATTCCGGGCGCCAATGATGAGCAAATGTCCGCCTTGTTGTGCATAGTCGAGCAAAGCTCGTCGGAAGTTTGGACTGAGTGAATCCTGTTGCGAGAGCACAATGAGCGGGTACTCATGCATACGCCCCTGTAAATGCTGTTCGGAGAGCACTTCGACGGGAAATTGCGCATCGAGCAAGGCGGTCAGTACGCCATTGATCCGACTGGTTTGTCCGTTGCCAAAAAGCGATTGATTGAACGCCCGAACGGTTGAATTGGCATACACCACCGCCACTTGTTGAATAGGGGTAGTGCCTTCGCAAAATGGCTGCCGCGCCCGAACGAACCGGCTGAGTTCGGTCATGATTGACAGTTCACGCAATGGAATAGCCCCCGTGCGACTTTGCTGGTAATAGGCTTGAAAACCGCCACCCAGCGAAAGAATCTGGGCCGCATCCTGCATCAGATGAACGGCTGATTTCTGGTCACCCTGTCGATTTGGGTTGAAAGTGTACCAAAAACTCCACGACATTATATCCCAGGGTTTTCGATACAATTGACTCTGAGCAGCCAGAATTCGCCCTTCCAAAGCGGCTGAGTTAACACTATTTCCCGGCGTCAGATCGCCCGACAGGTAATCTATATTCGTATTAACTGGCTCTGGCATCATAGAGGAATACGCCCAGTTCGAAGCAATGCGAAAGGTTGGGTGTTGCTGATGTACTCCGTTGACATATTTATCTATGTATTGCACAAAGGACTGGCGGGCAAATTCCCGAAAGGCTACGTAGCCAGGATCTTTTTCGGAGCGTGGTATCGTAGTTATTCCTGTTGATTCGCGAAACCGACGGAGCGCCGTTGGCGAGTAATCGAGTATGGTCGCCCAGCATTCGCCATCGACCCAAACGCCGTCGGCACCATAGCTGGCCAACTCGTTCAGTTGCGGAGTCAGCAGCGAATCTGCGTAAGGCCCATGAACGGAGGTTTTTGACCGATCAATTGAGCCATCTGCTTTTCGTGCTGCCCAGTTGGGGTGTTTGGCAATAGCTGCGTCGTCGTAAACACCCGAATAATGCAGATACAGATCGACGCCATGTTTGCGGGTAACACGTCGGTAAAAAGCCAGCGGGTCGCCGGTGATACTTCTGGATGGTGTTGCTGTTGGTACGTTCGAGGGATAGCTGCTGATGCCCGCATGGCCTTTGCAATCCACTTGAATAAAATCCGGCTTAACAGCGATTAGCAGTGAATCGAGTGACTGTTCAGAAAGGTTTTTACCAATTGTCGTATCGTTTTTCGTCGCATGAAAATCAAAATGCAAACCGAAGTAGCGTTTGATTGACCGAGTTGGCTGGCCGATTGTCTGTACACAGGTAAAAAGTACGAGGAAAGCCGTGGTGATCGATTTCACAGAATGGATTCGATTATAATTAAAATAAGCAGAGGAAGCACAAAATACACAAAGCCTACTCTGTGATTTCGTACTTCCTCTGCTTATTTTAAGGCGTCTTTTCTATGGATAAAAAAGCGATTGATTACACCTTGTATACCCAGCCGAACTGATCGGCGATTTTACCAGTCCGTAAGTCGGTTAGATAATTTTTTACGCGAACAGCAAACGAGTCTTCAGGAGCAAACTCCGGCAGCATATGGTCTTTGCCATTGTAACCGATGAGTGAATAAGGCGATACCACTACGGCTGTACCAGCTCCAAAAGCCTCTGTCAACCGACCGGTTTCAATACCACTGATCACTTCCTCAATCGATACCTTACGTTCTTCAACCGGTACGTCCCAACTGCGGGCAATCTGGATGATGGTATCGCGGGTAACCCCTTTCAGGATCGAATCCGATGTGGCTGGGGTTACCAGTTTACCGTCGATCACAAACATGATGTTCATGGTACCCGACTCCTCAATGTATTTGTGCTCACGGGCATCAGTCCAGATCAACTGGTCGTAGCCTTGTTGCTGAGCCATCATGGTTGGGTACATTGACCCGGCATAATTGCCAGCACATTTCGCATAGCCAACTCCACCCGGAGCCGAACGAATGTATTCGGTTTCAACTTTCAGTTTAGGTGGATTGGTGTAGTAAGCGCCAACTGGCCCAGTGAAAATGCAGAACCGGTACGTTTTTGATGGAGCAACACCCAGATAGGTGTCGGTCGCAAACATAAACGGCCGTATATAGAGTGAACTGTCTGGCGTGTTGGGAACCCAGCCCGCATCAATACGCAGTAGCGCTTCCAGACCACCCATGAATACCTCTTCGGATAGCGTAGCCATGCACATCCGACGAGCCGATTCGTTCATCCGCTCAAAATTGGCATGTGGCCGGAACATCAGCACCTCACCGGCATCATTTTTAAATGCTTTTAACCCCTCGAAAATCGACTGACCATAATGTAGTGACGACAGAGCAGGGCTTAGGGTAAAATTGTCGAATGGCACAATCATCTGGTTCTTCCATTCACCATCGACAAAATCGGCCACGAACATGTGATCCGAGAAATGTTTTCCGAAAGGCAGATGATTAAAATCTACCTCCTGAAGGCGGGAGCGTTCCGCTTTCCGCAGTTCAATTTGCAATACGTCCGTCGTCATAACAGCTTGTGGTTTTGAGCTAGCCTGCTGAACATCAGGCTGCGGCAAAGCTAAAAAATTAGATCCACTAAATTTAGTTGTCAAGACAACTTTTTTTTCAGTGGTCGAAAAAGATTAGATTCTGGGTTTCCAGGCCACCTCTTCAGCGTTCAATTCCTGTGCCATTTTTCGGCCTAATACAAATAAGTAATCGGATAATCGATTAATGTATTGAAGTACCTGCTCATCAACCGGCGATTGTTCATGGAGAGCAATCACGAGTCGCTCTGCCCGTCGGCAAACGGTCCGGGCCAGATGACAGAACGATACCGCCTGATGGCCCCCAGGCAGTATAAAGGCCCGCAGTTCAGGGAGTTCGGCATCCATTCCATCCATCGCCTGTTCAAGAGCCAGTATATCCTCGGGTACAATAACAGGTATAGCGCGTTTAGTAGCCTTTTCGGGGTCGGTAGCCAGTTCAGCGCCAACCGTAAACAGCCGATCCTGAATTTCCTTTAATAATCCTTTCCGATTCTCATTTACTGGCTGATCACGTACCAGGCCAATCCAGGCGTTCAGTTCATCAATCGTGCCATAGGCATCAATTCGCAAGTCGGCCTTGCTAACCCTCCGCCCCCCAATAAGCCCTGTTTGCCCTTTATCCCCCGTTTTTGTGTAAATCTTCATCGTATGTAAAGAGCGAAAGAGTGATAGAGTGAAAGAGCGGTTATAGCCTCGTGCGAGAAAAATGTGTTGGTTGGAGAAGCCATGAGTCAGATTGTTCTACGATTCGAGGGAACGAAACTAACGGATTTCACCCATTCCAGCCTTACCTTTGCCCCCTGATTTTAACGAGTCGATTCAAGAGGAGGGCTTATTCATCGCTTCGGCGGCCCGCTCTTTCACTCTATCGCTCTTTCACTCTTTTACATGAACGCAGGTACTTTTTTTGTCCGGGCATGGCGTATTTTGTCCATTATCGGTTTTGTAGGTTCTTTATTTGCCAGTTATATCTCGTATCCCGAAGAGGTCGCTGTTCGGTTCGATGATCTTAAGCAGCCCATTCAAACCATCAATCGAGAAGTTATTTTCTACCTCTCAATAGCCATTTTTCTGATCACTAATACGGTTGGTAGGTTAATTTCGAAGCTCTTTTTACGAGTGCCAACAGCACAGATTCCAGTTCCTCATCCAGGTAGTTGGGCCAGTCATCGTTCGAAGTTAAACGAAATATTTACCAATTGGTTTTATGCCCTGATGGCGGCTGTCAATACAATAGTAGCCTTAGGTCTATTTGTCCTATCCTTGTTAAATCGGGGCGATCGAAGTCTACAGCCCTTTGATTATGCCTGGTTACTGCCGGTCAGTACAGTTATTCTTATTGCGGTATTGGTTGGGCTACCCGTTCGCTTGTTCATGAAACCCGGCCATGATGACTGAACCCAAGGAGTTGTTGCTGAGCCAGTTTCAGTACGATCTGCCCGATGAGCGAATTGCCCGTTTCCCGCTAGCACAGCGTGATGCATCAAAGCTTCTCGTTTATCGCAGTGGTCAGCTAACACATGAGCAGTTTTCCTCCCTGCCTGCATTGATGCCGAAGGACAGTTTTCTGGTTTTCAATAATACCAAAGTCATTCCGGCCCGGTTGCATTTTACAAAATCTACCGGTGCAGTTATCGAACTGTTTTTGTTGAGCCCGTATCCGAACGACTTACCGATTACACAGGCAATGGAAGCGACTAGTTCGGCTATCTGGCAGGGCATGATTGGCAATCGGAAACGCTGGAAGCCCGATGAAACGCTGGTCTTGCATGGGGCAGAGGGCGTCGGGCCTGGGGTAGAGATTATGGCCAGTTGGTATGATTATGACCAATCACTGGTTCAGCTCAGTTGGCAACCAGCCGAACTATCATTTGCCCAAGTCATTCACTATGCGGGCGAAATTCCGTTGCCGCCGTATCTGAAACGCGACCCGACTGAGGCAGACCGAGACACCTATCAAACCGTTTATTCAAAACAGGAGGGAGCTGTGGCTGCGCCAACCGCCGGACTGCATTTTACACCTGCTGTGTTTGATAACCTGATTCAGCAAGGGATAGAGCATGACTACCTGACCTTGCATGTAGGCGCTGGGACGTTTCAGCCCATCAAAACGGAAAATATCCGGCAACATCATATGCATACTGAGCAGGTCGTCTATACGCAGCAAAACCTGCGAAACCTGCTTCAGCATGTTGGGAAGATTATTCCGGTTGGTACTACCTCCATGAGGGCGCTGGAAAGCCTATACTGGATGGGAGCCAGGTTAATCAATGGAGAGCCTGACCCGTTTCGGCTTGACCAACTGTATGCGTACCAGCTTCCGATAGCTGATCAACCTGCTGTAGAGGCATCGTTGACAGCTGTGTTGCAGCACCTGATCGAGACGCAGCAGGAAGCACTCGTTGCCCATACAGGGATCTATATTACACCCGGCTATGTACTTAAGTTGTGTAAGGGAATTATCACCAACTTTCATCAACCCGGTTCAACGCTCATTCTACTTATTGCCGCTCTTATCGGTGATGACTGGAAACGGGTCTATAAAGAAGCCTTACAAAACGACTATCGCTTCCTGAGTTACGGCGATTCGTCGCTCCTTTTACCATAAACCACTAATTTTGTAAACGAATTTAAAGAGCGAAAGAGCGAAAGAGTGAAAGAGCGGATACTAAACGCCTTCTCAAACCGCTCTTTCGCTCTTTCACTCTTTCGCTCTTTATGAATTTTATCGAAGAACTTCGCTGGCGAGGTATGTTGAACGACATGACCCCCGGCACTGAAGAACAATTACAAAAAGGAATGATAGCCGGTTATATCGGCTTTGACCCCACAGCGGCCTCACTACATATTGGTAACTTGGCCACCATCATGCTGCTGGTACACCTACAACGAGCCGGACATAAACCGTTTGCCTTAGTCGGAGGAGCCACCGGAATGATTGGCGACCCATCTGGCCGTTCAACGGAGCGCGATTATTTATCCGAAGAAACATTACGTCGCAATCAGGAAGGAATACGGGCTCAACTGACTCGTTTTCTCAATTTTGATTCGGGCGAGAATGCGGCCGAAATGGTGAATAATTATGACTGGTTCAAGGAGATGTCATTCCTGAATTTTTTACGGGAAGCAGGCCAGCATATCACCGTTAATTATATGGTGGCTAAAGATTCCGTAAAAAAGCGGCTGGAAACAGGCTTGTCATTTATGGAATTTTCCTACCAACTCCTTCAGGGATACGATTTCTATTGGCTTTACAAGAATAAAGGCGTTCGACTGCAAATGGGCGGATCGGACCAATGGGGTAATATTACAACCGGCACTGAACTCATCCGACGGAAGGAAAGCGGATCGGCTGATGCTTCGGAAGAGCATCTTGCTTATGCCTTGACAACGCCGTTGATCACAAAAGCAGACGGAACAAAGTTTGGTAAGTCGGCTGGAGGAAACGTATGGCTCGACCCTGCTATGACGTCACCGTATCAGTTCTACCAATTCTGGCTTAATGCAACGGATGAAGATTGCCCAAGGTTTATTCGTGTGTTCACGCTCCTATCTAAAGAAGAAATCGAAGCGTTGGAACAACAACATACCGAAGCGCCACACCTACGTATTTTGCAAAAAGCAATTGCTAAAGACGTTACCATTCGAGTGCATTCGCAGGCTGGCTATGATCTGGCCGTGAAAGCGTCAGAAGTTTTATTTGGGAAGGCAACGCTCGATACATTACGCTCCATAGAGCCTCATGAATTTGACGTTATTTTCGAAGGAGTACCGCAAACAGAAGTGACGGTTGATGAACTAGCCAGCTGCAAGGACATTACGGATTTGCTGTCGGTAGCCAGCCGGGGTGAAGTCTACGCATCGAAAGGTGAAGCTCGTCGGGCTATTTCACAAAATGCGGTAAGTTTAAATAAAATAAAAGTGTCTGATCCGATGGCTCCAGTAGCGTTAGAATGGCTACAAGGGCGGTATATCCTGGTGTCGAAAGGCAAGAAAAATCATCTTTTGAAAAAAGTTTAAAAATTTTATTTCTACTAAGTGGTTGATAGTGGGGGGCTTACCGAATATTGTTTGGTAGGCCCTCAATTATTTTGGAAAAGGGTCTTGACAAGGGTGGAAAAAGGCCCTACCTTTGCAGTCCCAAATCGAAAGAAATGGGGCTGAATAAGAAGGCAATGGCCTGCTAATCAGTCAGTTAAGTGCAACACCCTGAAAATCAAGTCAAAAAAATATTTTCAGATTTCACTTGACAAACCGCAAAAAGGGACGTACCTTTGCACTCCCAAACATCGAGAAGCACTTAAATACTACTTCTCACCACGCTCGACCAATGGGTCAGGCGGCAAGTTCTTTGACAAACTGACAGCACAATACGACTCAACCTGGGGATGTTCGCATCCCGGTTGAACAACATCGTCACTCTTCTTTTTAGAGGGTAAGTGACAAACAATATTTACGATGGAGAGTTTGATCCTGGCTCAGGATGAACGCTAGCGGCAGGCCTAATACATGCAAGTCGAACGGGCCGCAAGGTCAGTGGCAAACGGGTGCGTAACGCGTAAGCAACCTGCCTCA
>NZ_BAAHBH010000022.1:0-60393 GCF_054776815.1 Spirosoma gilvum
GGTTTGCTGGCTGCCCAAAGCAACCAATGCCTGGAGTGAAGGTGTTATGCCAGGCATTGGAGCGTTTTTATTACATCAAAATAGGCTATGGACTTAATCCCAATTAAAACCCCTACAAGATTAGGTTGTAGGAGAGGGGGCAGGGGGTGAGGTGAATTCCACAGCTGCTCAATACCGTATTTCCCAATACGGGTTATTATGCACAACCATTTGCTCCGAAATGTATTGGCGTATCACTTTATCGTAAGCCGCGTCGTTAATTTTTTTCCCTTTTACCTTGGGCAGCTTCAGATCCGTTGGCGTGAGGGGCCGGAACGTAACGTTTGTCGCTTCGATAAGCACCGTTCCATCATCGATATCCATTTCCAGAATCAGGCCGGGCAATCCACACATCCGCTCGGGACCAGCCGAAACCGGAATATCCTGCGCAAACCAGGCTGTAATTTTCTGATTCTTTATGGGGTCTTCAGTCTCGGCTTTCATACAAATGAAACCCGAGACTTCTTTGATCTGATTGCCTATTTTCCAGACAGGCGCATGCACCGAGTCTTCAACAACGTAGGTTTTACCCAGCATTTCGATGATGTCGGTTTTCTGATCTTTTTCGAAATTTCGATACAACTGCAATTCGTACTGCCGCCAGGAATACCCACCCTCTTCGGGCTCCGTACTGAAATAGGTATACAGACTTTCGTTGGCATTAAAGGCCATCTTCATTTTTGTGCCTTTGTTGTTCTCTTCCCAGTTCTTCCGTAGCTGCGTCTGACGGTCCTTTTGTTCCTGATTCAGGAACGTCAGCCGATTGATCATTTTGCTCCAGTAGTCTTTCCGAACGTAGGTCACTACACCTTCTGTTTTCTGAGCCATAGCCATCGAGCTGACCAGGAGGCATAGGAATAGCACTAATTTCTTCATAGTTGATAGGTATGTTTAGAAACACTTAAAATCAGCAGGACTTTCGCAGAAAGCCATGCCACGGTTCTCTAACCCATAAACAACCGTGGCACGGCTTTCTGCGAAAGTCCTGATCAATAATAATCACGACGCATTTTTGCCTGAACACCGCGCATGTTGTACGTAAAGCTCAGCATAAAATACCGGGCTAGCGACTGAATGCGTTCGGTACTGGTGTAGTTCTGCCCGGCATACTGCGACACCACCACATTCCGGTTGAGCAGATCGAAGCCCGACAGACGAACCTCGGCTTTCTTTGCTTTCCCAACGATACGATAGAGTGACGAACTTAACAAGGGAATCTGTTGATTGAAATTCAGCTTCTCGTTTTTGTACGCGTTGTAGTTCAGCGTCGTGTTGAGATAAAAACCACCAGGCAATTTCAGGTTCAGATCACCCCGAACGCTATTGTTGTAAATGGTCTGGTTCTGCGTCGTATTGATCGAATACTTGGTATTGGTAATGCTCATATTCGCATTGCCGTAAAACGTGATCCAGTCTTTAGGGGTTAACTCCAGCCGAACACCGAACGAGTAATTCTGGTTGTTCGTCTCATTGAGCACCTCATTAATTCGGGTCAGGTTATGGCCAAAATTCAACTGGGTATTTAAGTTGAGGGTTGCCTTCGTCTTTTTCAGTGGGAAGCCAAATCCGATATACGATCCCAGATTTCTACCACCCGTCAGGTTTTCGGGCATCGTCGTCGTAATCAGGGTTTTCGGATCAACGGTCTGGCTATATATGATCTGGTTCACGAAGTAAGTCGTATAGATATTCGACCAGAAGTTAATGAAGCTGCCAGGATTGAAGTAGCTAAAATAGGCGCTCAGATTATGGCCCAACTGGGGCAGTAGATTCGGATTGCCACGGGTGATCGCCAGGGGATTGCTGTTGCTGGTTACCGGTTGCAAATCGCGCGAAGAGGGTATTTGCACCCCTACATCATAACTGGCGTTGAGGTACCGGTTATTTTTCAGATCGTAGTTGAGCGAGAAGTTCGGAATGACCGTCGTAAACGTCCGGTTGATGGGCTGGAGCGGCTGGCTCTGGTCGCGGGCAAACTTCCCGTCAAGCTGGAATTGCTGCCCCGCTACACCGGCCGATATATTCAGTCCTTTGTAGGAGTACCGAATACTACTTCCCAGTCGATTGAACAGGTAATTATTCTTGTAATACAAACTCAGCGAATCAATCTGCCGACGACTGTCGTTCAGATTCGATACATCGCGGTCTACTTCATCGGAACGAAGGTTGAAGTTATAGAATGTCTCCCAGAAGAATTTTTTGGCGAAGGGTTCTACGTAGAGCAGATTGGCTTTATACTGATTACTGGTCGAGTTGGTTGCCTGATCCTGATTGATTATCCGCAGCATCTCGTTAACGCTGGTTGCCTGATAAAATTCGTTCCGGGCTTTCAGCAGTAAATCGCCATCGTTTTTATTCACCTGAAAGGTTGCACTGGCGCCAAAGTTGCGCCCTTTCTTCTTGAATTTAAGCCGATACAGCAGCGTATTGGCCATAGCGAACTGGTTAGCCGAGGTGTTGTTGGTCGATTGACTGTACGTAGTCGGAATTTCTGCGCTATTGGCTACACTCTGGAACACCCGCTGCTGGCTTTGCAGGTTGCTGCTGTTGACCCCAAACCGGCTGTTACTAATTATCAACAGCGTTTGCATGGAATCAAGCTGCTTTTCCAGCCGGAAACTGATTCGGTGATTCGTCGTCAGGTTAGCCTGGCTGCTGGTATCCGTTTTCCGCAAATTGGTTGAGCCGGGCAGGTAGCTTTTATTTTCCCGAAGCGCGTCCAGGTTTAGCCGGGTCTGGTTGAAATAATAGCTTGTACTCAGCTTGGTTTTCTTGGTATCGTAGTTGTAGTTAAGGCCGCCTGCTGCGTTTTTGGTAAAGCCCCGTCCATTGCCCCCACTGATCGGGATAGTCAGGCTTTCATTGTCATCGCCGAAGTAAAGAAAGCGATTCGAGCCGCTGAATCCAAAATCGGCATTGTCGTTCCAGTTGAACGAGTTACTCCCTCTAAAGTCCTGATAATCATTAAATGAAATTCCCTGCTGGTTGGTATTGTTCCCAAGAAGTAAGGCAGAAAATTGTTGTTTACTGTCAAACTTGTTGTAGCTCCCTTTGCCCTCAAACCGGGTCGATACGTTATTCGAAGCAGGTCCTGCACCAGCCGTTACTTTACCGAAACCGCCTTTTTTAAATTCTTCTTTGAGTTGCAGGTTGACGGTTTTTTCTTTTTTACCATCGTCAACACCCGTCATTTTAGCCTGTTCGGTCTTATCATTAAAGACCTGCACTTTGGTGATAGCTTCAGCTTGCAGGTTCTTGGTCGCCAGCTTCGGATCATCCCCGAAAAAGCTCTTCCCATCGACGGTTACTTTCTTGACCTCCTGCCCCTGCGCCCGAATGTTTCCGTCCTGATCGACCTGAACGCCGGGTAGTTTCCGCAGTAAATCTTCCACCGTTGATCCGGGGGGGACCTTAAACGAACTGGCATTGTATTCGATGGTATCGCCCTTGATGGTCAGCGGAGCTTTTGCCGTTCGGACCACCACTTCCATCAGCTCGCGTGTGATCGGCTTCAGCTTCAGCGGCCCTAAGTCCATGACCGGCTCCCCCGCCGACTTAATCAGCTGATTGTACGGAATTAAGCCCACAAACGAGATTTTAAGAATATAGGTACCGGCCTTTATATTTTTAAACGTAAACGCACCGTTGTCGCCCGTACGGGTAAAATTGACCATCGACGAATCTTTGGCACTGAGCAGCATAACCGTCGATGAAGGCAGCGGAGCCGATGCGGTATCGACAGCGCGGCCCTGAAGCGTAAAACGAGTGGCAGCCGGTGGGCTTTGCGCAAAAAGCGAAGCCGTAAGCAGGCACAATAAGGCCAGCAGGGAAAGGTTTCTCATGGGGGATCGAATAGAAGATAACGGGATAATGAGAGCAAATATAAAAATCGGTTGATAAGTTGATTACAATCTTAACGATTTTTAACTAAATCCTTAGTGATTTAACTATTTTTATAGGAATAAACCCAATAACTTGCTCAAATAAGTGAAAGAGTCTTCTGCCAATAAAAAGGTTGCATCCTCTGATTAGTGAAGAGAAAAAACAGAGGTAGATTGCATAAAGCCGCAGAAAGTATTGATTAAACGGTAGTAAATCGCTCAATCACCTCCCGAATCGCCTTCGCTTTTAGCAGGCATTCGTCCCATTCCTGTATGGGATCGGCATCGTAGGTAATGGCACTACCTACTGAGAACGAAGCATAACGACTTTGTGCATTATACAGGAGCGTGCGGATAACCACACTGAAGTCAAAGTCACCCTCAGGAGTAATGAAACCAATGGCTCCCGAATAAACCCCTCGCCTACTCACTTCCAGTTCATCGATCAATTCCATCGCCCGAATTTTAGGCGCTCCGGTCATGCTCCCCATTGGAAAGGCGTTCCGAATTGTTTCAGCCCAGTTTATGCCGTTCCGCAATGTTGCCGAAACCGTCGAAATCATCTGATACACCTGCTGAAAGCCGTAAATGCCGAACAGTTCGTCAACCTGCACAGAACCCGTTTCGGCGCTGCGGGCCAGATCGTTACGAACCAGGTCAACGATCATCAGGTTTTCAGCCCGCTCTTTTTCAGATTGCAGCAGTTGAGCGCGAAGTGCCAAATCCTCATCGGGTGTTTGGCCCCGCCGAATCGTTCCTTTTATGGGTTGCGATAGAATTTTCGACCCTTCTTTTTTCAGAAACCGCTCGGGCGATGCCCCCATAATGTACTGCTCACCGATTTTCAGAAAACTGGAAAACGGCATGGGCGACCGTTGGGACAGAGCCCGGTAAATTGTCAGCGGGTCCAACTCAATAGCTTCAGCAAAAAACTCGATGCAGTAGTTCAGTTCATAGACATCGCCTGCCAGAATATGCTGCTGAATCCGACGCACATTGGCCAGATATTCCTCGTACGAAACCCGGCATTGAACAGATTGGGAATGTGATTTTAGGCTTCCTAGTACAGAAAGTGGCTGAAAATCTACAAGTTGCTTCCACAACGCATGACCATCTCCGTTACCACGAATTAGTACATGACCGGTCTGATTTTCAGACGATTCGAAATCAATAATCCAGAAAGGTTCAACAAAATAAACGTCGGGAAATCCCAACCGATTTGGGTTACGACTTTCCAGCGCTTCAAGCTGATTTTTCAGGTCATACCCAAAATAACCGACCAGAAACGAGGGCCGCTGAGCATGTGCCTCCGCCAAGTCATAAAACACATCCTCCGAAAATGAAATGACCCGTTCTGCCCCGACAAAGAGTCGATTCGGAAACGGGTCATTCGGATAGGCAATACCATTATTGGACAGGAAAGCGACAAAACCAGCCTGGTCATCCTGCTGTGTAACAGCCCAGGCCAACGCCCGCCAACGAACCGATTCAATATCGTCAACAGCTATACGCAGGACATTCATGCTTTACTGACGCAATAACCGAACGTCAATAGCAATGTCTTTACCTTCGGCATTCTGACCAATTGAGAACTCAACTTCATCGTCGATCTGCAATTCATTGAAATCCGTATCGACTAAACTTGTATAATGAAAAAACAGGTTGTTGGGCGGGTAATTCACAAAGCCATAGCCTGTTTTTAAACTGCGAATGGTGCTGATCTTACGCCCTTCCGGGTCATCATCGGCCAAATTATAATTAGGCTCAACAGATGAGTCATACGTATAATCGCTATCCAGTGATACCTGTCCATCATACGCTACGCCATTCGTGTACCCATGGCCATTGCCACTGACAGCCGAAAACGTTGGCCGTGGGGTCTGTTTGACAAACAAATTCTGAATACCTACATCATTCCGGCGACTACGATCATCGATGATGCCATGCATGGCTACCGGATACGACACTTCTTCCAGCAAATCCTGTGAGGTGCGGGTCACTTGTTTTTCGCCCTGTTCATTCAGGAACTCGAAATCCCAGCTCAGCACCATAATTCGGGAGCCAAGCGTATTAAGTTTACGAATAAGCGGCACATAATCACCATCTGAGGTAATCAGTACCACCACATCGAATTTTTTATACTGAGCCAGCTCGAAAGCTTCGAGGGCAAGCCATACATCAATGCCTTTTTCCTGCCGGTATCCCTGATACGTTTTTACGGGCAAATAATGAGTAACGACTCCCTCCGACATAAGGATATCGTCGAACAATCGATCATAAAAAAGCTGATTACCACGTTGGTTAGCCTCATGAGCATTTAGCCGCCCACGGAAATAGTGTGCATCTACAATCTGACACAGGCGTTCGTTCACCCCTTCTTCCTCTGCTACCTGACGCCGGATAAACGCGTGAAGCCCTGAAATACTAATGCGGCTGCGACGTTCGTGCGAATAATTATAGTAGTTGCTTACATGTAGAAAATAATTACCGTCATAGAAAACCCCAATACGGGTTAATCTTGATTCTGCTGGCATGCTGTACTTGGATGTTTATAATTGTATGACTATGTAAAAGAATTCTTTAAAATATCCTTTTGTATGGGGCTGACGGGTGGTATATGGATGGTATGCTACGAAGAAAAAGACGTATTGAATTCTATTTTATTCGTACTAAATACTACTTAAGAACAAGTTACTCAATCTCTAAGCAATGAACTTTATTGTATAGACTTTAATAGTTGCCGTAGGTAACAAAGAAAAAGGCTAATCAATGCGGAAATTATGAAAATACGGTAAAGAATATGATGCAAACATAATAATTTTTTAAATGCTTTCTACCCTACCCGTATCTTTGTCCGCTTATTCCCGCGTGTTATGCAAAAAATATTATTCATTGACCGTGACGGTACTCTTATCATTGAACCTCAACCCGATCAGCAGGTCGATTCGTTAGCTAAACTCGATTATATTCCGAAAGCAATTTCGGCCATGCGCAACATAGCCGAAGAAACAGATTATGAACTGGTTATGGTTACGAACCAGGATGGACTCGGCACCGATTCATTTCCTGAAGACACCTTTTGGCCAGCCCATAACAAAATGCTGACCACCTTCGCCGGTGAAAATATCCATTTCAAAGCAGTTCATATCGATCGCCATTTTCCGCGCGACAATTCGCCTACGCGTAAACCGGGCATTGGTATGCTGACTGGCTATTTTTCCGAAAACTATGACCTCCCTAACAGCTATGTGATTGGCGATCGACTCACGGATGTACAGCTAGCGATAAATCTGGGCGCAAAAGCTATTTTATTTCTTCCTCCAAATGGGCTGGCAACGGTACAAACAGCCGATGTAGCTGGTCTGACCCCAGCCATGCAGGAAGCCATCGTGCTCACTACCAACGACTGGGACCAGATTTACGAATTCCTGCGATTACCGGCCCGCACAGCCTCGGTTGAACGGAATACCAAAGAAACGCAGATCCGCGTCGACCTGAACCTCGACGGCACCGGCAAAGCCGACATTCATACGGGACTGGGCTTTTTCGATCACATGCTCGATCAGGTGGCTAAGCACTCGGGCGCGAACCTGAGTATTCATGTCAATGGTGATTTGCATATTGATGAACACCATACGATTGAAGATACGGCACTAGCCCTTGGTGAAGCGTACCGGCGCGCTCTAGGCGACAAACGGGGTATTAGCCGGTATGGATTTTTACTGCCGATGGATGAAGCGCTGGCCCAGGTAGGCATTGATTTTTCGGGTCGTCCGTGGCTCGTCTGGGATGCGGAGTTCCGTCGGGAAAAGATCGGCGATATGCCTACCGAAATGTTTTTTCATTTCTTCAAATCGTTCTCCGATACGGCACTCTGTAACCTGAATATCAAGGTCGAAGGTGATAACGAGCACCATAAAATCGAAGCGATTTTTAAAGCCTTTGCCAAAGCCATCAAAATGGCCGTCCGGCGCGACATCAAAGAACTCGATAATCTGCCTAGCACAAAGGGAGTTCTTTAAATTGATAGTCGCTAGTCGTCCGTCAATAGCCATTCGCGATTTTAGAAGTAAACGACTATTGACGGACGACTAGCGACTGTCGACTTTTCCTATTACTTTTGCATCTGAATTCAACCGAACATCGACATGGATTTATCAACTCCTTTGACCATTCTGTTCTACGTTGTCCTGCTAACTGCTTCGTTTATTACGGGCCGTTGGCTGGAGCGTAATGACCGGAAGTATTAATTTTAGTCACTAGTCATCAGTCAATAGTCGTTAGTCCGTTTCACTGTGCGCTATTAATTACTATTGACTGACGACCAGCGACTATTGACTAACTATGCTCAGTGCCATTGCACGTTGGTTGTTCAAAGTTGCCGGATGGCGATTAGAAGGTGCCGTTCCTCATCTTCCAAAAGATATTTGGGTAGTAGCTCCACACACCACCAACTGGGATTTTTTCGTGGGGCTCGGTGCCCGGGCGGCCACTCATGTCTGGATTCAATACCTTGCCAAAAGTTCACTCTTTACGTGGTATTCAGGCTGGCTTTTTCGTGCGCTGGGCGGAAAACCGGTTTACCGGGATAAGTCGCACAATCTGGTTGACGCGATCGTAGACGTTTTTAACCAGAGCGATCAACTCCACGTTTGTATCGCTCCTGAGGGCACCCGCAGCAATGTAGCCAAGCTGAAGACCGGCTTTTATTACATCGCCCTAAAAGCCAATGTTCCTCTAATACTAGTTGGTTTCGACTGGCCTCGTAAGGTTGTCATTTTCAGCAAACCGTTCTACGTGACAGGCAATTACGAAGCCGATATGGTTCCCTTCTACGAGTTTTTCTCAACCGTTCACGGCGTCAAAAAAGACTGGCTAAAGCGCTGGGAAGAAACGGGCGTGATTGGATAATAAGAATGAAGAATGAAAAGTGAAGAATAGGCTGACGCAAACTATTCTTCACTTTTCATTCTTTACTTTACCACTTAGGATAAATCTAAAAAAACGGACCAAATTCGTGGTTTGCGGTATTTTTACCGAAAATGGAGATAAATCATACTCCGTCGTTACAGTCATAGCATCAGCCCGGTGAGAAGCCGTGATCAGAAAAGGAAACTTTTTTGAGAATCTATTAGTGGGTTGGGAACTAGAAACGACCGTCGCAGATCTGCTTTTTCGTACACAAGCAAACGTTCGTTTGCCAATGCCCACCTTGGTACGCTTACAGGTACGGTGGTCTATGTAATAACACATCTTCCGTGGCGAGGAGTCAGCGGGCAACTGGTGGGCTGACAAAGGCCGCATTCGCAGCAAAAAGGTGGTCAATACCTAGCTTTGATCAAGTTATAGGCATAGGCTCTTATACGCTTAGCCACTTCGCAATAAGGCGATTTCTGTATTTATTCTTCCAAAATATACCACAAAAGTCTAGCTACGTTTATAAATGACTCATTAAAGGAGCTGGGTTACCAGGCTATTTATTCAATCGTTATTAGCTACGCGGTTTACTTACCTATGTTCTAAAAGTACCTGAGTGGGGAACAAGGTATCTAACATTATTGCCCAGATGGAGTTTACCTCATCGTACTAATCACTAATTATATTACTGGATTATGAAAATGAGAACCACGTATTTATCAATTTTGATAGCCCTTCTGTTAGGGCTCGCGACGGTGATCTCGTGCAAAAAAACAGAAACTGACTTAACGCCTACTTCGGCATCAATTTCTGGTCTTACCTGCGGATTAGCCACGTTTTCTGCCACTGCTGTTAGCGGTACCTCTACCACTATTACCGCTGTAGTGCCCTATAAGAATGGCAATGGGGCCTCTTATGCCACTGGCAGTGCCATCCCATCAAGCGGGGTGACAGGCCTGAATGCGACTTTGGTATCCGGTAATCTGGCTAATGGTGATGGGAGTATCGTCTATAATATCACGGGAACACCATCAGCAGCGGGCACGGCCAATTTCGCGCTCAATTTTGGCGGACAAACCTGTACACTGGCTCTACCCGTCACTACACCCGGTTCCACTACCGTATCACCAGCGATTGCTGGCCTTACTTGCGCATCAGCCACGTTTTCCGCTACTGCTGTTAGCGGTACCTCTACCACCATTACCGCTGTGGTGCCCTATAAGAATGGCAATGGAGGGTCGTATCCCGCGGGCAGTGCCATCGCATCAAGCGGGGTGACAGGCCTGAATGCGACCTTAATATCCGGTAATCTAGCCAATGGTGACGGGAGTATCGTCTATAATATCACGGGAACACCATCAGCAGCGGGCACGGCCAATTTCGCGCTCAATTTTGGCGGACAAACCTGTACACTGGCCCTACCCGTCACGGCACCCGGTTCCACTACCGCATCACCAGCGATTACTGGTCTTACCTGCGCATCAGCCACGTTTTCTGCTTCTGCCGTTAGTGGTACCTCTTACACCGCTACCGCTGTAGTACCCTATACAGGTGGTAATGGCGGATCGTATCCCGCAGGTAGTGCCATCGCATCAAGCGGGGTGACAGGCCTGAATGCGACCCTGGTATCGGGTAATCTGGCCAATGGTGCTGGCAGTATCGTCTATAACATCACGGGAACGCCATCAGCAGCGGGTACAGCCAATTTTGCGCTCAATTTTGGCGGACAAACCTGTACACTGTCTATACCCGTCACGGCACCCGGTTCCACTACCGTATCACCAGCGATTACTGGCCTTACCTGCACATCAGCCACGTTTTCTACTTCTGCCGTTAGCGGTACAGCTTATACCGCGACTGCTACGGTGCCCTATGTAGGTGGCAATGGCGGATCGTATCCCGTGGGTAGTGCCATCGCATCAAGCGGGGTAACAGGTCTGAATGCGACCTTAGTATCGGGTAATCTGGCCAATGGTGCTGGCAGTATCGTCTATAACATCACGGGAACGCCATCAGCAGCGGGTACAGCCAATTTTGCGCTCAATTTTGGCGGACAAACCTGTACACTGTCTATACCCGTCACGGCACCCGGTTCCACTACCGTATCACCAGCGATTACTGGCCTTACCTGCACATCAGCCACGTTTTCTACTTCTGCCGTTAGCGGTACAGCTTATACCGCGACTGCTACGGTGCCCTATGTAGGTGGCAATGGCGGATCGTATCCCGTGGGTAGTGCCATCGCATCAAGCGGGGTAACAGGTCTGAATGCGACCTTAGTATCGGGTAATCTGGCCAATGGTGCTGGCAGTATCGTCTATAACATCACGGGAACGCCATCAGCAGCGGGTACAGCCAATTTTGCGCTCAATTTTGGTGGGCAGACCTGTACACTGGCTCTACCCGTCAAGTAAAGGGGCTATGGTTAAGCAGGGCTGTTGCTTTTCAAAGCCAGCAGCCCTGCTTAAATCACTATACTTAAGTACTGGTTATGTTAATTTTTGCGTTGAAAAAGTCAATCGTACGTTTCCAGACTAACTCAGCCGCTGCTTCGTCATGATGAATTTGGCCCGTTTTTTTAGGTTTATCCCACTTAGCTCAACCGATCTTTAAAACTTTCGTAGCCATAGGTTCGCACCAGTTGGAATGACTCTGTTTCTTTCCAGATGCCAATAGCGGGTAGGTTCACTCCGTTGAAGGTAGTAGTTTTCACCATCGTGTAGTGAATCATATCGTCGAACACGATTTTGTCGCCCACGTTTAACGGCTCATCAAACGAATAATCGCCCATAAAATCACCAGCCAGACAAGTCATGCCACCGAGCCGATAGGTTGGTTTTCCAGCCACAGGCTCGTGATACGAATGAATGATTCGGGGCTTGTACGGCATTTCGAGCGTGTCGGGCATGTGAGCCGCAAAAGACGTATCCAGAACTGCAACATGAATCCCTTGGCTATCAAGCACATCCAAAACGCTCGACACCAGAACGCCCGTTTGCCAGGCAATGGCTGAACCCGGTTCCAGAATCACATCGACATTATATTTCTGACGGAATTTTGTAAGCAGACCAATCAGGTGTGCCGTGTCGTAGCCTTCGCGGGTCATCAAATGACCTCCCCCAAAATTGACCCATTTTACCTGATGGAGCAAATCAGCAAAGCGCGTTTCGAAAGCTTCGAGTGTTCGTTCGAGTGTGAAGGAGTCGTTTTCACAAAGGGTATGAAAATGAATGCCTTCGAGTCCGTCGGGTAGTTGATCGGGTAACTGATCGCGAGTAGCGCCCAGCCGCGAACCGGGTACACACGGATTGTACATGTCCGTTGCCACTTCCGAATACTGTGGATTGACCCGAATGCCACACGACACGCGCCCGACAGCCCGATCCTTAAACCGCACCCACTGGTTCCACGAATTGAACGTCAGATGGCTGCTACGTTCCACCACTTCATCAAATTCATCGTCCCGATAGGCGGGTATGTAGGCATGTGCTTTTACGCCCATGTAGTCATTAACAAGTTTGATTTCGTTGAGCGAGCTGGCCGTGGCACCACTGAGGTATTCGCGTACTAATGGAAATGCACTGTACATCGAAAACCCTTTCAGGGCCAGGATAATCGTTACGCCAGCCGCTTTCTGAACGGAATCAATCAGTTCCAGATTTCGACGGAGTTTAGCTTCTTCCAGGATAAAACAGGGGGATGGAATTGCCGGATCGGCCAGATGTTGCAGCAGGTTTGTATTCATGCGGCAAAGGTACATGGTTCACGGGCAAAATTGTTAGGAATTACGTTATACTGCTCCGTGCTTATCGGCATCCTCCTCCTTGAGCAACACGTGAACATCGTCGATTACCCGTTCATAATCGGGCTTTTGAGTAGCGTTGTAAATACCTCGTATCCGGCCTTTTTTATCGATCAGCAGCATCGATTCGGTATGCAGGAACGAGGTTGAATCCTTTTGTAACCCTAATCCTTTTTCGGCAAAATATGATGTTCTTCCCAGAGTGTAAATATGCTCCTTACGGCCGGTAAGCAGGTACCAGCGAGTTGGATCGATGCCGCGACTTTGTCCGTATTTTTGTAATCGACCAACCGAGTCAACCCAGGGCATCACCGTGAATGAAACCAGTTTTATTCGCGGATTAGCAGCAAACGTATCCTGAAGGGTTTTGAAATTCCCCATCATTTTAGGGCAGATCCCCGGACAAACGCTATAGAAGAAATTGGCCACGTAAATATGGCCTTCCAGCGAGTCGTTGGTAATCGTATGACCCAACTGGTTGGTTAGCACAAAAGGAGCTATGGTATGAATGGTCGGGTAACGAGCATCCTCTTTACTAATCCATTCGGCATCAAATTCGGCGGTATTATAAAAAGGCAGTGTTTCCTGCTCATCTGGTGCTGGTTTCTGACAAGCCCACGCCATCAGCACCAGAAATCCCAGCAGGCTATTTTTGATAAATCGACATGCAATCGTATCGACCAATAACGCCATATAATTTCCCATTTTTTACTGTGAAGTTATTAACAACCCGTCCGCTGTCGTTCCAGGTTTTTTGTTTGCCTTCCTCATACCCGTGAACATACTGGAGGCTTTGCCAGCGATGGCCGCTTTCAAAAAATGTCTTTTGCTCTCCCTCGTATTTGTCATCGTCAAACCAGTACAGGAATGCCAGTTGGCCATTCGGATACCATCCCCGATGTACCCCTTCCCGATTCCCCCTCCGGAAACTTCGTTCGTATTTCTTTCGTCCATTGGCATACCAGCCTAGGGCAACGCCCTCTTCGCGCCCGTCGACCACCGGTAATCTGGCTATTATTCGATGCCGATCTTTTTCGATGATATACCCATTGAACGGTTTTTGTCGAAATAGCCAAACTCCATTTAGTTGTTGAAGAGCTGGATTGGTTCGCTCAATGGTTATGGCTGGCGGCAAACGTATGGGTGCATCAGGCGATGTAGTACATGATAAAAGCAACATAAATATGGCCGCAGCGATGTAGGCGATGTAGCTAAGTACATCGCTGCGTAAAAGGCACCTTCCTATCCAGCACGTCCTCATGATTTAATTCACGGTGCCTTTTGTGCCATAATATTTACCTCCGTTGATATACGGTGCGGCCAGTTTCAGATCGGTGGGTTTGCTGGATGTGGCCGAAATAACGTGGTAGTGATAGATTTTATCGTTCGGAAAATCTTCCGTTGCGCTCACATGTCCATTGTAGCTGTCGAGCATAGAGGTCGTAATTTTTACCCCATTTTCGTAGGGACCATACACAGGAAACCCATCCAGCAGAAAACCCATAAACGACGAGTTTCCGAATTTGGTGGTCAGGTATTTAGGCTCGTAATGGTAATGATACTGGGCTCCAGCGGCTGAAGGTGTCGGGTGCCCCAGATACTGATCGGCATTGTTGATTTCGAGTTCATCCAAAGCCGCATTGGCCCCATTATACTGATTAAAAAACACGACCCCATTTCGGCCAATACCGATTGGGCCACCCGTTGTGGATACATGATTAGAAGTTACGGCCGGATAACGTGGTAGTGTAAACGTCAACGACTGTGAAAGCAAAGTAGGGTCGTTAATGGTCCCGTTCAGATTGATCTTGGTACTAAAATTCGGGTTGTCGCCATTATACGCTTCATACTTGGCGTTGCCCACTCCGAAAAACGGACTTTTATGATCGGGCAGATCGGTCGTTTTGATAATCACATTGGCTGTACCACTGGTATCAATGGACGTAATATTGTACATTTTTTTGTACAGACGTGAAAAATTGTTGGTAGTGGTACCATCGGTACTGGTGTTGGTCGAGCTAGTAACTTCGGCGTCTTTCTTGCAGGCGGCCAGACTTAATAGAACGAAAAGTACGGTGGGTATTTTCTTCATGGTTCATCATCGTTTTTAGCTTAGACGACAACCATAGACCATTCCTACGCTGAATCTGTTTTTTTTCGGGCCTGTCGCTTGTGCTGATAGGGCATGCACAGAGGAAACAAACATACTGATTATCAACAAGCAAGAAGTTATAGTTTGCATAGCTCAAAACGAAGTGCTTATTCCAGCGTAAATGCAATGGGCAGATTAAATTTGACCCGAACAGCCCGGCCCGACTGTTTCCCCGGTTTCCAATGAGGCATTTTCTGCATGACCCGAACAGCCTCTTCATCGCAACCAAAGCCAATGCCTTTTAGGACTTGTATATCCGTCAGGCTACCATCCGTATTGACGACAAAGCTGACATAAACCCGCCCGGCAACCCCCGCCGATGCCGCCGAACGAGGGTAATTCAGGTTCTTACCCAGAAAGTTTTTGAGAGCCTCTAACCCACCAGGATATTCGGGTTGCTGTTCGACCGTGATAAAGGGCGTTTCGGGAGCTTTTTCGACCTCAACCGCTTTTTCCTGAACAGTTGGTGCGGAAGCTTCCGGCGCCATAATTACCTCTTCTTCACCAGTACCTTCGGCGGTTTCGGTTCCTGATGTAGCGTCTTTTAATTCATCGGTAGTGGGCGGCAGGTTATCCTCGATTACCTCGTCTTCAGGCTTAACTTCGAGGGGTAGATTTCGAACGGTATTTACTGTAGGGGCGGATTTCTGCTCCGGCAATTTCATAGGTTTTTCAACTGGTGCTTCCTTAACCTTCGTTAGTGAGACTTCAGTCATTACCAGATTATCAGTTGGCAAACTTTTGGGCCAAAGGCGGTCATATAGCATAGGCCCGACTAACCCGGCTAAAAACAAACCGACACCCAGCCCTAAAGCACGGCTGAGCGTCGGTCGGTATTGCTGGCGCAGCACAAATGCACCATAGGCCTGATTACGGGCCTGAAAAATAATGTCGTCGTACGTGGGCGCGACAGAAAGAGATGTATTGGAGCGAAGCATAGCGGTAAACGGTTTATACCGCTTTGATGTCTGTGCACGCCCAATTCCACAAATTGTTTACAAGCTGTCGTATTGTTTCAGGAGAGCAATTGCGTCGCTCTCTGTTTTCAACGCATGCTTTTTGTCTGTAGAAAATGCCTTAAGTGCTTCCCTTTTGTCGCTCAATGCGTTCAGCAATTCCTGCTTTGAGAGTTTAACTTTTGTCAGGGTTTGATCGGGCCTAAGCAAAAAGTAACTTTCATACTCTCGAAACTCATCATACCGAATACCGGGAGAATAGGGCATTTTGTAATCGGCGGGCTTGAATCGTTTCTCAACCCGCTTCAGTAAGCTGGTTTTCCCCTCATAAAGCACCTGAAAATACGCTTCGTTTAACGTACCGTTATCGGCTTTGACCGGCTCGGGCAATTTTCTGAACCGATACAACTGTCCGTTATCGGCTACAAATTGAAATGACTTTACCTGATCAGCATCGACAATTGTTGAATCCCGGCCAGGCCATGCACCACCGTTAGCCAAGGTTCGGAGGAGGAGTAACTGCTGACGAAAGGCGTCAAATTTGAGGAGTACATCGGTATATGTCTGACCACCTGTCGTTTCAATTTGCCCTTTGTTCCATTCTGGCAAAAAATAAGGCGTTCCTCGTAACCCTTCATACCGAAGATCAACCGTATTAACAATTGCCCCAGGTGCTTGTCCAGCACCCGTTACGGCATCCGAACTGGTATAATTTTCATACCCATTTCGCCGACTGTTCGGGTTATAGCCTATCTGCTTAGGCTTCCGTATTTTGGTTGAGTCGGTGGTTTGTGCCACGCCGGTTGTACAGGCCACGGCCAATAGCATTATAGGGCATAGTCGTTTCATAGCAGACATGGTTTTACCCTTAATAAGAAGCAATAAACAGCAAATGGTCACATCGACAAAAACCTATACAATGTGACCACCCTCATAACCGACTGATTTTGAGACTTCTGTTCAAAGACTATCGTACTTCTGAATAAGCTGAATGGCGTCGTTTTCGGCTTTAAAATTCAAATCTGCCTGTTTCACATACGCTTTCAGTTCGTCTTTATGATCGCCCAAGGCCTCGATCAACGATTTGTCGGATAGTTTCACCTTTTCCAACGTCAGATCGGGCTTTAGCAGGTAATAGGAGATTATATCCCGAAATTCATCGTAGCGCGTGCCGTTCGAATAGGGGTTTTTATAATCAGCCTGTTTGAACGCTTTGGCAATCCGTTTGAGCAAAGCAGACTTCCCCTGATAGAGTACCATAAAATAGCCTTCTTTTAAGGTTTGATCGCTGGTTTTAACGGTCGGTATATGACGGAACAGATAAAATTGGCCATCACTGTTTTTCAGCTGAAACGACTTCACCTGATCAGCATTCACAATGATGGAGTCACTACCTGCCCAGGTCCGCAGCAAAATCAGATGCTGCCGATAAGCGTCGAACTTGATAGGCACTTCTTTGTAGTTCTGTCCGGCCACCATTTCAATCTGTCCTTTATTCCACTCTGGCAGAAAATACGGTGTTCCCCGTAAACCCTCATACCGATGGTCGATGGTATTGACCATGGTATAGGGCCCAGCTCCCACAATCTGACTGGTCGACTGGTAGGTTTCGTACCCATTCCGCCGGTCATTGGGATTGTATTGTGGTTGGTTGACAGGCTTTGTTTTGGTCGAATCTGGTTTTTGGGCATAACTAGCTGTGCAGGCCAGCATGACCATAGCGGATAGTAACAAACGTTTCATTTGATGCGTGGTTTAGTAATGACTGCCTAAGTAACGAAAAATCCCGCTTTCGTGTATTGCGGGATTTTTCGATTTAAGAAAATTTAATCAGGCTGGGTATTCGTGGGGTAGCGGGATGTTTACCCGTTCGTTTACCGGTAAGCCCTGGCTATTCATTTGTTCGATAAATGGATCGGGGTCTAATTCCTCGCAGTTCCAGACGCCCGGCTTCATCCAGACGCCGGTCAGCATGAGCATGGCCCCAATCATGGCCGGAACACCTGTTGTATAACTAACCGCCTGGCCGCGAACTTCTTTATAGGTTTCGGCATGGTCGCAGTTATTCCAGATGAAATACGTACGCTCTTCGCCATCTTTCACGCCTTTTATCTGGCAACCGATACTCGTCTGACCCGTGTAATTTTCACCCAACGAATCAGGAGCTGGTAATACGGCTTTCAGAAACTCCAGCGGTACGATATCCATACCCTGAAACTTGATGGAATCAATGCGGGTCATTCCTACGTTTTGCAACACTTCCAGATGTGTCAGATACGCCTGTCCGAAAGTCATCCAGAAGCGGGCCCGCTTCAGCGTTGGGAAGTTTTTTACCAGCGACTCCAACTCTTCGTGGTAAAGCACATACGATTCCTTCGGCCCTATACCCGGATACTCAATAGGTTTGTGGATGCTCATGGCCGGAATTTCTACCCATTCGCCGTTTTCCCAGTAGCGGCCGGGCTGAGTGATTTCCCGAATATTGATTTCCGGATTGAAATTCGTTGCAAATGCCTTCCCGTGATTGCCCGCGTTACAATCGACAATATCGAGGTAATCCATCCGGTCGAAGTAATGCTTGGCCGCATAGGCAGTAAATACCTGTGTAGCACCGGGGTCGAAGCCGCAACCGAGCAATGCCATCAGGCCAGCTTGCTCGAAGCGCTCCTTATAGGCCCATTGCCAGCTATATTCAAACTTGGCAACATCCTTCGGCTCGTAATTGGCCGTATCCATATAGTGAACGCCCGCTTCCAGACAAGCATCCATGATAGGAAGGTCCTGATAGGGTAACGCCACATTGATCACCAGCACCGGATTGAACGACCGAATCAAAGCAACTGTCTCCGCCACAACATCGGCATCAACCTGCGCCGTTTGAATCGTTACCCCATGCATTTCCTGAATCTCGGCTGCGATCCGGTCGCACTTCGCTTTGGTACGGCTGGCCAGCATAATACTGGTAAATACGTTGCTGTTCATGGCGCACTTATGCGCTACCACACTACCAACACCCCCCGCCCCAATAATGAGCACCTTTGCCATCTATCTGAATCTAAAAGTTTGTGTGTTTCGTTTTCGACTGCAAAGATAGGCAAAGCAGGGAAGGGTTGTTTAAAGGTCGATCACCTCCTACACTCGAAAAGTTCAAGAAATCACGAAAAAATTATGTTTCCCTAACAAATAATTAGTATATTTGTTAAGTAGACAAATAATTACTCCCTTATTACTCACGCTATGAAATTTGTTTCTTCCACAGGTTCTCTCGATTCATTCGAACTCGCTATTGTCGGTTATGGTAAAACTACGACTACCTGGCGGGAGCGCAACCGACTCCAGTGCCGGTTTTCAACATTCTGGCGGCAAAAAACCGATACGAGATCAGCACTTTTACAAACCTGGGAAGTAAAACGACTATTGGTCAGCTTACGCTCACTCTGGAATAAAGCATCCAATCATATTACGCTGAATTTTTCCCAACCCGGCTTAAGCGTAGAAGCCAAAGCCCTATCTAATGATCAGTATCGGCTGCAGATTCAGCTAGATCATGAATTAACTCCTGCCTGGCATAATTATCCTGACTTTCCATTGGAAATGGATATCCTTCTTAATCGAAATCAGCTTCAGGAAGCTATTCAGGAGCTATCTGGCCAGGTAGATACCTATCCCGAACGGTAATCAGGCTAGTTTTAACACATTTATAGCCGGACCATTAGCTAATTTTTTGTTTTCTCATGAGAGCCCAGTTTTTGGCTTCGGGGTGAGTTATAAGGGTATATTATTGAGGATGCCACCGAGTTGTTTGTACATCTTTTAGGTAATTATTTTTATTTTTTTATGTAACTATTGTTTGACACATCAATGGTTATAACCATATTTGTAGCTACAGTAGATTTGCAACCGATTAAGCAAGCTATTTAACTTCAATAGGGTACAAACGAATATAACTGAATCCTCTTTAACATAAACGACCCAATCGTATGAAAGTCGTCAAGCGAAGAAATCGCCAGATGACCATGGAGCGAATCCTTCGCGCCATGGGTGAAGTAATGGCGGAACGTGGTACCGAGAAAGCAGGCATTAATGCCGTTGCTGAACGTGCCGGAGTAAACAAAGTTCTTATTTATCGCTACTTCGGTGGCTGGAATGGTCTGTTGGAAGCCTATGTACACCGTGGGTTCTTCCTCTCCATGTTCAATGACAAATTCCTGGATTCGGTGCCCGACAATCTGGCTCCTGAAGCACGCAGTAAAGCCTGGTCGGAATATACTATCCAGTTTATGCGTGAATTCCGCAACCGGAAATCCTCACAGGAATTGATTCGCTGGGAGATGGCCAATGGAGAAACCGAGCTGGCTCGTCGTCTCGCTGATTTCCGCGACCAATCTTACAAAACGATGGTAAGCAAGCTGGCTCCTTATGCTGCCTTCGATCCCATTGCCATCACCAGCCTGATGGTTGCCGCCGTGACGCATCTGGTGCTCACCAGCAATCACCGCGACCATATTGGCGACATCGATCTTCGCTCTGAAGCGGGCTGGGAACGCCTTGAAACAGCCATTCGCCGAATCTATTCCAGTCTGAACATCGCGCTGGATCGCGAAAACTCGAAAAAAGAAGAAGCGAAGTAATTAATGAATAATGTAAAATGGATAATGCGTAATGGAGTCTGTTCCATTACGCATTATCCATTTTACATTATTCATTAATTATGCATCAACGCTTCAATCTCGTCGGCTTCGAGGGGGATGTTGGCCATAAGGTCGATATTTCCGGACTCGGTAAGTAAGACGTTATTTTCGAGACGAATACCGAGTTTCTCTTCGCGTATATAGATGCCCGGTTCTACCGTAAAGACCATGCCGGGTTCCATCCGCCGATATTTATTCCCAACGTCGTGCACATCTAGGCCCAGGAAGTGTGAGGTGCCGTGCATGAAGTATTTTTTGTACATTGGCGCATCCGGATCCTGCTTTTCTACCGCAGTCCGGTCCAGCAAGCCTAGTCCAATCAACTCCGACTCCATGACCTTACCCACTTCCTTATGGTAATCATCCCACAGATTACCAGGGCGGAGCATTTGTTTGGCCTCCTTCATGACCCGCAATACGGCATCGTATACGGCACGCTGACGCTCCGTGAATCGACCATTTACGGGTACCGAACGAGTCATATCGGCAGCATAATTAGCATATTCGGCCCCAATATCAAGCAACACAATGTCGCCATCCTGACACTGCTGACTATTGTCGACGTAGTGCAATACACAGGCGTTGGCTCCCGACGCAATAATTGGACTGTAGGCAGACCCTCTTGAGCGGTTCTTGAGGTATTCATGCATCATTTCGGCCTCGATTTCATACTCCCATACGCCGGGTTTGATGAACTTGAGTAAACGCCGAAACATCTTATCCGTAATGTCGATGGCGTTTTGAATCAGCGGCACCTCCAGCGGCTGTTTGATGGCGCGTAGATAATGCATCAACGGGGCAAGCCGCTCCAGATGATGTAACGGATATTTCTGTTTAAACTCATTTATAAAACGGGCATCGCGGGTTTGTACCTCGATACCCGCCCGTGTATGTTCGTTGGTGTTCAGATAAACATGGTCGGCCTCGAAAATCATCTGAATAAACACCTGCTCGAATTGGTGCGTCCAGTAAATCTGCTTCTGTGGTATACCCGTTACCTGCTCCGCTTCTGCTTTGGTCAATTTATGCCCTTCCCAGATTTCGATAAGTTCACTGGTTTCACGCAGGAAGAGCACTTCACGGAATTTCGGGTCAGGATGGTCGGAAAATAACACCAACTGAGTTTCTTCCTGATCGACGCCCGTTAAGTAAAATAAATCGCTGTTTTGCCGGAAGCCCATCGTCCCATCGGCATTGGTTGGCATGATGTCATTAGCGTTTAAAACAACTAATGATTTAGGCTTCAGCAGCCGGGTAAGCCGCTGGCGATTCTGAACAAAAAGCTGATTATCGATTGGTAAATAACGCATACGGCAGACCGTGTAGACTTATCTTTTTTGATTATATTGCAAAGAAACTCAAAACCCAGAACAGTTTCGGTGTGTTTTTGAGTTTAGCATTTAGTTCGAGCCCGTACTATGGACTCACGCGTTTTTCTTACCTAAACGAACCATGATTATACGCCTAACCGCGTTTTTCTGTCTGTTCCTAAATCTGGTACAGGCACAGTCGAATGAGGTCCGATCCGAAGCGCCAAAATACTGGGTTTTGCTTCGCGATAAAGACCATTCATCATCTTTGGCCTTATCCCAACAGTCGATTACTCAACGGCAACAGCAACACTTACCACTCGATGAGACCGACCTTCCGGTATCGGGGCTTTACATTAATGCGCTAAAACAAGCGGGTATTCAGCCTGTTTGCCAATCGCGGTGGTTAAATGCCGTATCGGTCAGGCTTACTAATGCGCAGTATGCTCAGGTAATGGCCATGCCGTTTGTAAAAGGGATTCAGGCTATCGATCCGGCCATTGTGATTACCAGCATCGATGTGCCGTCGAAGTTGCAAATGGCTCCGGTTATGACCCAGATTCAGGCACCGAATTTCGCGCAGGCAGGTCTTACTGGTCGTTTTGTCAATATTGGGGTGATCGATGCCGGTTTCTTTGGAGCCGACTCCGCCAGTTCGTTAAAGCATGTTTTTGAACGCCAGGGCGTTAAGCGTGTACGCGACTATGTCAATGAAAAGAAAACCCAGAATAACCTGTTCCGTACCCTCGAAACCATGTCCGATTTTCACGGTACCGAGGTATTGGCCGCCATTGCCGGTAGTGATCCAACGGAAAATATTCAGTTTGGCTTAGCAACCGACGCTACGTTTTATCTGGCTCGTACTGATCAGGGCAACCGCGAATACCGGGGTGAAGAAGACAATTGGGTTGCCGCTATGGAATGGATGGACAGCCTGGGCGTACGGCTGATCAACACCTCGCTGGGTTATGCCAAAGGGATGAGCAATCCGAAAGACAACTACGAGCCCAGCCAAATGGATGGCCACACGAGTTTGATCAGCCGGGCGGCTCAGATTGCGGCTGACAAAAAAGGAATTCTGATTATTGTATCGGCCGGAAACGAGGGTGATGATCGCTCCTGGCGAATTATCAGCACGCCTGCCGATGCGCAAGGGGTGCTGGCCATTGGCGCTACCAACAGTCGGCTTTGGAACCGGATTGGCTATAGCAGCATTGGCCCCGAAAATCTCCCTTATCTGAAACCCAACGTCTCCTGCTTTTCGCTTTATGGCACATCGCTATCGGCACCGGTCATTACGGGTTTTGCCGCCTGTATCATGCAGGCCAATCCGAAGTTGACCAATAAGCAGGTCATGGAAATCATTGAAAAATCGTCGCATTTGTACCCGTACGGCAACAACTATGTCGGGTATGGGGTGCCCCAGGCATCGCGGGCATTGGCCTTACTTCGGAATCAGGATTTACCAGCCACGACCCGGTCTGTAAAGGCTAGCGGCAAAACATTTCATTTACCGATTGAGGGTAATGACGCCACGGTATCGGTCTTTCACAAGAAAGATGCTACGCACGTCTTGCAGCAGGAAGCCGCCAAAGTGAATAATGGCCAATTGAGTCTACGTCGTTCATCCGGCGAAAAACAAACAACCATTGATTTGAAGAAAGAAGTGGTAGAGGTGATTTGGGAATAAATATTTTTAGTTTCAGGTTTAATGTTTCAGGTTGACTGGTGCGTGAGCCAACCTGAAACATTAAACTAAACCGTATGAAGAAAAATTAATTTCCGTTTCAGACAGACCTTAAACGGGGGGTATAGGTTTGCTTCCGTAATCACGTAGTAACACACAACTGAACATGGAAACGAACACAAAACTAATGGCCCTTGCCATCCTGGCAGCTTCCTTAACCGCTCCCCTTACCTACGCCCAACAAGCACTCCCTATCCCTCCCGACGCCCCTATGCCGGGAATTGCCCTGAATGCTCCTGAACATGGCCCACATCAGCCTGGTGGTCCTGGACCACGCAGACATGGTCGGCATGCAGATAACCTTCGTGGTCAACGTGGTCCCGGACCTGGCCCTCAAATGCATGGACTTACTTCGCTCACGACGGTTTCGGGTACAGTAGGGCAATGGATTACCAACGACGACTCTGTACTGGACGGATTCACCATCGGAACGGGGTCGGCCGCCACAACGGTAAAGTTTCCTTCGCACTTAGGCAAACAGATACAACAGGCTGTTAAACCCGGCACGTCGGTTAGTGTAACAGGATATTCGGATACAACGCCCAAAGGAGAAACTATCTTTCTGCTGAATAGCCTGACAGCCGGAAAAACCACCGTTACCCATACGCCCCCAACTCGTCCCACCACCCCACCCCAACCACCAGCCCTCACTACGGCGACTGGCAAAATTGCTGATTACCGACTGGATCGTGAAGGACGGGTGAATGGTCTGGTGCTGGACGACAAAACGATCGTAACCATCCCTCCACATGTAGCCTATCAGCTTACCAACCTGGCTAAGAAAGGCAACACGGTGACCGTGCAGGGTTACCCAAAATCGCTGCATGATGGGCAGGTACAACTCGAAAAACTCAACATCCTGCGGGCGTCGGTACTGACTATCAACGGACAACAATATCTGGTTAGATAATGATAGAATGATTGAATTGTTGAATGATTGAATAGCTGACGCAAACTCATTCAACAATTCAATCATTCTATCATTCAATCATTAGACATGTGAAAATTCTAGTTATCGAAGATGAGCGTAAACTGGCCCGGTTTATAAAACAGGGGCTGGAGCAGCATGGCCATGTTGCCGATCTAACCCACTCGGGCTCCGAAGGGCTCGATTATGTGGCTAGTGGTCTGTACGATCTAGTCCTGCTCGACCTGATGCTACCTGGACAGACCGGCTTCGAAGTCCTGCAAAACCTCCGAACATTTGGGTTAACGGTCCCTGTCATGATTTTATCGGCGCTGAGCGACCCCGAAAAAGTAGTTCAGGGACTGGATCTTGGTGCTGTTGACTACCTTCGTAAGCCTTTCGATTTCAATGAGCTATTAGCCCGTATCCGGGTACTCCAACGTCGAACAACCACCGGCGACAATGTTGTATTACGCGTAGCTGATCTGGAAATGCGGCTGGTTACCCATGAGGCATTGAAGCATGGCGAACGACTCGACTTAACCAACCGGGAATTTGCATTGCTTGAATTGCTCATGCGCCGGGCGGGGCAGTTGATTACCAAAACCGAAATTGCGGAAAAAGTCTGGTCGGTCGATTTCGATATGGGCAGCAATGTGATTGAGGTGCATATCTATCAGCTTCGTAAAAAACTGGATGCAATTGGCAAACCAGGGCTGATCGAAACCATTATTGGCCGGGGCTATCGGCTCAAAACGGCATGAGTCTGCGCAGCCGGATTGTGCTGGCCGTTACGGTCGTATTCGCAGGAGTAAGTCTGCTGGCCGGTTGGCTCATGCTCAATCGGGCGGAAAAAAGCCTCCAAATTGCCTTCGACCGAGCCATTCAAACACGGGCCGACTGGCTGCTTTCGTTAGTCAGCGTTGATCCTGTAGTACTGCCTCTCCCTACTGATCGGGAACGAATGCTGGTCAGCTATCAAACCTACGGCATTACGCGCGAATTGTTCCGGAGTCCCGGTTTTCCCAATACGGTACGCCGAGGGCGTCATAGACAATCTTTTTCCTACTCCTATCGGTCCGTCATGACACAAACGACCAGCAATCAATTACCCGATGGTCAGGTGCTGTTGACACTGGCGGTACCCGATGCCACCCTGCAACAGGATATTGATCAACTTCGATGGCTTTTTGGCATCGGTTGGCTAGTTAGCCTGTTACTGGCTTTCGGAGCGGGTTATGGCGTAGCAGGGTGGTTACTTCGGCCAATTCAGGCCATTGTCGATCAGGCCAATACCATCAGTACCACCGGCAACAGCAGCCGGATTCAGCTACCCCAAAGTCGTGATGAACTCTATCAACTGACCGACACCTTAAACCAGATGCTGGCCCGTATTCAGGAAAATGTTGAGTTACAGCGGAATTTCTTTGGCGCAGCCGCCCACGAGCTACGAACGCCACTTACCATTATGAAAACCGGCCTGGAGGTAACCCTGGGCAATGGCCGGCTTGACTCAGCCACAATCGCTTTTCTAACCGGACAGTTGGACGAGGTTAGTCGCCTGGCCCGGCTTATCGATGAATTTTTAGTCTTAAGCCGACCGGATGCGCTGACGCAACCACTTAAGCTGTCGAATGTCGATTTATCCATTTTACTGACCAACTGCCTGGCTCAACTAACCGTTATCGCAACCGACTACGAGGTAAAAACTAAGCTTGATTTAGCTGAAACGATTGAAGAAAGTTTGCGGACCGATGCCGTCAAACTGGAACATATTTTGCTTAACCTGATTGAAAATGCCATCAAATACGCCGTAGCTGGCAGTGTGGTGAGCGTTCAGTTAGAGCGTACGGAGACTAACTGGCAACTCGCTGTACAGAATCGAACCGCTCGGGAAAGTGGCCCAACTCTTGATCTGACAGAAGCGTATTTTCGTGCCGATCCGCTTAAAGAAGGTCACGGCCTGGGGCTCTGGATAAGTTTTCGACTAACAACCTTACTCAACGGCGAGTTACGTCTTAACTGGCAGGATTTCACGTTTACAAGTACTTTAACTTTGCCGGTTGAACCGAAAAAGTAAGTTATCACTCATCCATGAAAGGACTTTATTGCATTCTACTATTAACGTTATCGAATGTATTCATGACACTGGCCTGGTATGGCCACCTCCAATTTAAACAGTACCCACTTCTAGCCAAACTATCGCTCTTCGGCGTGATTATGCTGAGTTGGGGATTAGCTTTTTTCGAATATATTTTTCAGGTACCTGCCAACCGAATCGGGTCTCAGGAAACAGGAGGGCCATTCTCACTTTTTGAACTCAAAACCATTCAGGAAGCCGTATCACTGACCGTCTTTACGCTCATTACCGTATTCTTTTTTAAAACCGACAAACTGGCCTGGAATCATCTGGTCGGATTCGCCTTCATCGTTGTGGCAGTCTTTTTTATCTTCAAAAAATGGTAAGCCACCTTAATTAAAGATATTCGCCTTTGCTCAGGTAGTTTTTGACGTAATCTGCAATGCCTTCTTCAAGGGTGCAGAACGGACGATCATAGCCGATTGACCGAAGCTTTGCCATATTGGCCTGGGTAAAATACTGGTATTTATCGCGGATATCGGCTGGTGTATCCATGAAGTCGATTTGGGGTTCCAGATTCTGGGCGTAAAATGTATTTTTGGCCAGATCGAGGAACGTACGGGCTTTGCCACTGCCCAGGTTATAGATGCCCGAATTGCGCCGATGATGCATTAGAAACGAGCACACGTCAACCAGATCTTTCACGTACACGAAATCACGCATCTGTTCACCATCAGCAAAGTCAGGGTTATGCGACCGGAATAATTTCATCCGACCCGACTGCTTTATCTGATTGAAGGCGTGAAAAATAACCGACGCCATACGGCCTTTGTGGTATTCATTCGGACCATACACGTTGAAGAATTTCAAGCCAGCCCAAAAGAATGGTTTGCGTTCCTGTTCCAGCGCCCAGATGTCAAACTCATTCTTTGAGTCGCCGTAGGGGTTCAGCGGTTTTAATTGTGGGATTAGTGACTCGTTATCATCGTAGCCTAATTCGCCCATGCCGTAGGTAGCGGCCGATGACGCATACACAAGCGGAATTTGATACTCAATGCATCGATTCCAGATCTGCTTGGAATACTCAACGTTCAGATGCTCGAAAATCTGGCGGTCAAATTCCGTTGTATCCGTACGGGCACCGATGTGAAAAATGAACTCTACTTCCTGGTAATTTTGATCAAGCCAATCGAAAAATTCCTCCCGATCTACACGTTCCTGAATTCGTTTTCCAGCCAGATTTGCTTCTTTTTCCGGGTATGAAAAATCATCGACTGCAATGATAAAATTGAAGTTTTCCTGATTTAACTTGCTGATTAAGCAACTTCCGATAAAACCGGCGGCTCCCGTAACTATAATCATAAAGTGGTAGTCGTAAACGTGTTTATACTGGCAATTAGATGGGTGTCAGCCTTAATGAAGTGAAATTGGCTGTAAAGATACATCAATTTTATCGGACAATCGACTATCGGATTCAGTGATTAAATTGTATTTTTCCAATAATTGCCATTTTTAAATGTCACTCTAACACTTATTCGAAATCAGTTATGTTTTTATAAGGCAAGTTCGATTCGTACTTTTGTGATTTCATTTTCACATGGGCGTTTCTGGCAACCGCCCCATATAAACCAGAACAATGGTATATATCAATCGAATTGAGCATTTTAATGCGGCTCATAGGCTGCATAATCCAGCCTGGTCGGAAGAGCGAAACCAGGAAGTTTTCGGTCCCTGCGCCAACGCAAACTGGCACGGGCATAATTTTGAGTTAATCGTAACCGTAAAAGGGGAACCCGATCCGGATACGGGTTTTGTGATCGATTTGAAGCTGTTGGGCGATATTATTCGGCGGGAGGTTATCGATAAAGTTGATCACAAAAATCTGAACCTCGACGTCGACTTTATGCAGGGCAAAATGGCCAGTTGCGAGATTCTGGTGATGGAAATCTGGAAAATTCTCGAACGCGCCCTCGCTCCCGTTACAGAAGCCCATTTGCATCAGATCCGACTCGTTGAAACCCCAAAAAATTCAGTCGATTATTTTGGTGAATAATGTTTCTATGTATGATATATGATGTAGGATATATACGACAACTACCCTATATATCCTACATCATATATCATACATCATTTCATGACCTATTATTTGATTGCTGGCGAACGATCGGGCGATTTGCACGGTGCCAACCTGATTCGAGCGATTCGTCGTCATGATTCCGATGCAACCTTTCGGGCTTATGGAGGGGAGCAGATGGAAGAAGCGGGCGCAGTACTGGTGCGACACTACCGGGATATGGCGTTTATGGGATTTCTGGAGGTGGTCAAAAACCTGGGAACCATCCGCCGGATTATGCGGGAATGTCAGGCTGACTTGCTGGCTCACCGACCCGATGTACTAATTCTGATCGATTATGCCGGTTTCAATCTGCGTATGGCCCGCTTTGCCAAACAGCACGGTATTCGGGTGTTTTACTATATTTCGCCAAAGGTTTGGGCCTGGAATCAACGTCGGGCGCTGAAAATCAAAGCCAGTGTAGATCGGTTGTTTACGATTCTACCGTTCGAAACCGAGTTTTTTGCCAAATACGATTACAAAGTGGATTATGTCGGTAATCCGCTCCTGGATGCGCTGGCCGATTTCCAGCCCGACCCGATGTTCCGGCAAAAATCTGGCCTGGACGATCAGCCCATTATTGCGTTACTGCCCGGAAGCCGTCGTCAGGAAATTACGGGGATTCTGCCCACCATGCTTGAGGTAACCCGACAGTTTCCCGATTATCAGTTTGTTGTCGGTACCGTGAGCAATCTGCCCGAGGCTTTATATAACAGCCTACTAGCCGCTTATCCAGCCGTTAAGCGTGTAAACGATGCGGCTTACGACCTGTTGCATGTGTCGGTAGCGGCTCTGGTCACGTCGGGAACGGCTACGCTCGAAACGGCGCTGCTTTCCATTCCACAGGTTGTTTGCTACAAAACCACAACAATTTCATACGCCATTGCCAAGCGACTCATTGCGGTACCGTTTATTTCGCTCGTCAACCTAATTGCAGGGACTGAAGTCGTTAAAGAATTGATCCAGAACGATCTTACGTCCGAACAGGCGACTGCTGAGCTAAAGCAGATTTTGCCCGGTGGTCCAAAACGGGCTGAACAGTTGGCAGGCTATGTGGCTATTCAGCAGAAAATGGGTAGTTCAGGAGCTTCCGAGCGGGCAGGCCAGTTGATGGTTGAGGCATTACAGTAGACCTCACCCCTTACCCCTCTCCTGTGACAGGAGAGGGGAAGTAAACCCTATTTCCCCATCCAGTATTTAAAATCGCTGACTTTTTCGCGGCTGACGAGGGCCTCTTTGTCGAAAACAGGCCGGAGGGTTAACGCCAGCCGATTGCCGAAATACGGTTGAATCTGATCGACAGCCTGATGCGTTACGATGACACCCCGATTGATGCGGAAGAAACGGGCAGGGTCAAGCGCATCAGCAATTTCGTCCAGCGTGTAATCAACCAGGAATTTTTGCCCGGTATGCATCGTAAAAAAGCTGTAGCGATCTTCGGTGAAAAAATAAGCAATGTCGGTTACCTCAACGGACAGCATCCGTTGCCCCTGTCGGACCAAAAACCGCTGCCGGTAATCGCGGGTTGACTGATTCTGAAGCTGTTGCAATAGTTTTTCAATATTCAACCCGGGCGAAACAGCCGAACGGCTTCGCAGATCCTCATATTTTTGAAGGCTGCGCTGTAGGTCGTCGCGCTGAATGGGCTTCAACAGATAATCGATACTGTTGACTTTAAATGCCTGAAGCGCATATTCATCGTAGGAAGTCGTGAAAATGACTGTACTGCGAACGGTGGTCCGTTCAAAAATCTCGAAACTTTGCCCATCCGCCAGTTCAATATCCAGGAAAATCAGATCGGGATCGGCCTGACCGGTTGCGCGAAGATTTTCCAGCCAGGCTACTGTATCGTCAATACTAGCCGTCACCCCCGATACGGTCAGTGTTGGGGCTACTTCCTGCAATAATTTCTGAAGCTTGCGTACAGCTAATTCTTCATCTTCGACTATCAGGGCATTCATGCGTTTGTTTGTTTTTTCGCCAGCAGCGGTAATGTTATGGTAAAATAATCGGGGCCCGGCTCAATGATGGGCACCGGACAAGCCAGTAATTCGTACTTAGCCTGAATATTGCTTAAGCCAACCTGCGTCGAATCCATGGGCACAGGCCCCGAACGGCTGGTTTTCCTTTGAAGATTGTTGCGGACGACAAGATCCCCCTGATCGGTCGTCAGAATATCGATGCATAAAGGCCGACTCGCCAGGATGACATTATGCTTAACTGCATTTTCGACCAACAGTTGGAGCGTCAGGGGTGGTAGTCGGTGTTGCCGGTATTGATCGGCCACCTCGACCGTCAATTGCAGCCCCTCGCCATGCCGGGTTTTCAGCAGATGGAAATACGAATCGATAAAAGCTAATTCCTCGTCGAGTGGCGTCAGTTCATCACTATCATCGTCCGTTACTGCTTTAGGGCCAAACAGGTAAGTAGGGCCAACCGGTCGTTGAACTGTATCCCGCATGGAACCCGATCGTTGGTTGGTTTGCAACATATAGCGGTAAACGCGGGCCATCTGATCCACAAACTGTTCGGCACGTTTGGGTTCCTCGGCAATGAGCGACGACAGCGAATTCAGGCTATTGAACAAAAAATGCGGATTCACCTGACTGCGCAACCCCTGCAATTGACCACGCAGGTTTTCTTTTTTCAGCTTCTCTTTATTCATCTGGTACTGCTGCCAGCGATACATTGAATAAGAGGTTTCATAAATGCCAACCAACAGAAAAATAGCCACCAGGTCAAAGCCAAATACAGCAGGTACAGTTTCGTAGGTCAATTGTGAGTTGAACGGCCGAAACCGGATAAACAGCCAGGTGTATATCGTCAGAAAAGCACCCGACAGCCCAATGAACGCCAAACACATGAGCCCCGCCCGCACCAATGTCTGGCCTAGCTCGGGATAGCGTCGGGCAATGGCGTCAGCAGCCCAGTCGTGGCAGATAAAAGCGATGGTCGACAGCAGCCAGACAAATACAGTAGCACCCAGAAAATTGACCCAATGATGGAGGTAAGCTTCTCCTACCAGGAAGTAGGTAATTAGCGGAACGAACCAAGGCATCAGGAACACATACGACCACCCTCCGCGTGTCGTCAGACGCAGCCAACGGCGAATACGGTCAAATAGGGTCGTTCTCATGAGATTTTATGTGGACAGATAACTAACTGTTTAAACTGATTGCTGAAACCTGGACTTGAAGTCACTGATGGTAAATATACAGTCAGTGTGAAGTTAATAACAGGCCAGTTTGTGTCAATTGATGAATAAATGTTGTGAATTGTATAAATGTGTTTGTAGAAAGTAGTCATTCGCAAACCTTGTCTTTCTGCGCAGGTAGCTCAAAGTAGATTAGGCGTTAAAAGCGGTAGTTTGACCCGAAATTGTACTTCGTTGGATTCAACCATAATTGCTTTCTCTGTAAACAGTCGATACTTGGCCGTCAAACTCCCTAATCCCGACCCTCCCGTTTCCAGACGAATGGTTCGGGGTTGTCGGTTATTGGTCACCTCTACCCAGTCTGAATCATTTACATCGATGGAGATGCACAGCGGAGTAGTTGCCGACATAGCATTGAATTTTATGGCGTTATCGATCAGCGTTTGCAGGCTCAGCGTGGGTACTATACAGGCCGTATATGCCTGATCCGCCGGGGCAGGCAATCGAACCTGAAGGCTTTGGCCATAGCGAACCCCCAACAGGTCGGTATACGAACGAATGAAGTTCAGTTCGGCCTGTAGCGTAGCCAGTTCACCCGTATTTTTCATCGAGGATTGGCCATTACGACGGTCGGCCTGTAACATGTAGCGGTATACAACGGCCAGCTTATCCACAAAGCGTTCGGCCTGCTTCGGTTCTTCACTGATCAATACCGAAAGTGAATTGAGCGCATTAAACAAAAAGTGTGGATTTAACTGTCCTTTTAGTGTGTCGTACTGCTGCTGTAAAGAAACCCGCTGCAACTGCTCACTTTCGGCCATGTCCTGCCTCCAGCGTGCATACGTATAAAATAGACCTAACGCCAGGCAGAGGAACGCATCGAAAATAACGCCTAACACCCAGATTGGCTTAACGGCGGCCCAACTGAATCGAACGCCCGTAGCTGGTACCAGACTATACACCCAGACGTCGAAAATAGCCAGCGCGATGGTCAGACTCACAACACTCAAAAGCATAACCAACGAACGGCGGATGGTTTGATGCGCAGCGGGGTATTGACGGATGGCCCACCAGACAGTCAGTGTGAGGGTGATGATCGAGAGCCAATATAGCCCAAATACGATACCCGTTCCGACAACGAATTTGACAGGATCGCTAAAGTACGCTGGCCCGATGAAGTAATAATTACCAATCGGGAACAGGATAGGCATCATCAGCAGATGATACCACCATTCGTACTTGGAAAAAAAACGCGGTCGACGAAGAGGCACTGGCTATCGGAACGATCGGCCTATATCAGAAGCCGAAGCGAGTATCCGAAATTGGTTAATCCTGTGCTAACCCCTGGGCCAGTTCTGCGCGAATTGTTAAAAAGGCTGTATGAATTGTGAGAAAAGATGTATGAATTGTAAAGGGGATTGTAGTAAGTCCAAATCACCCTATTAACTGTAGAAAAATTTCCACAACCACTCTTAACCGATGCCTAAATGATCGCAGGTAAGGCCAGCTAATCAATTTATATTCGCGAAAAATCTAGTAATTTAGTAGTTTGAAGATCAGACTTACTGTCTGGCCACTGCGATACATGTTTCGAACTAGTTTACAACGTCTGACTACCTTCTTTTCGAAATGGGAGCTTTGGTATCATGCGTTAGTGATGCCCATCCTGTTTCCATTTGGACTTTATTATTTGATAGGACCGGTTTTTCTGTCCGACTGGCGAGTCTTTGTTCTGGGTATTCTGATTGGCAGCATTAACTATGTTCTGTCGATTGTGGTACTGACCTTACTAGTCCGTCGAATCATTAGCTGGTTTCCCGGTGTAAAGCAGACGGTGGCTCGTACGCTGGTCATGCTGGGTCTGGTACTGATCCTGACGGTTTTTATCACGACAGCAGCACTGTTTCAGTTTAGCCTTGTCCCCTGGTTTGGTACTCAGTTCAACTGGCCTACCATCCAGGCTCTGTTTTTGCTGGACATCATTTTTGATATTTTTCTCTGTATTACCCTCAACGCATTTTATGCCTATAGGCAATGGTCAAACGATCAGACCGAAAATGAGCAGCTACGGCAGGCTACGTATCAGAACCAGCTCGATGCGTTAAAAATGCAGATCAACCCGCACTTTCTATTCAACAGCCTAACGTCGCTCTCGTCGCTTATTGGCGAAAATCGCAAACAGGCCAGTCAGTTTGTGGATGAGCTTTCGAAGGTATATCGATACTTACTGCAGGCCAATCAGCACGAACTGGTAACGCTGCATCAGGAACTGGACTTTATCACCAGCTACGGCAATTTGCTCCAGACCCGTTACGGAACCAGTTTACAGATTTCCTACCAGATTGATGAGGGATATAAGGGGTATAGCCTACCAGCACTGAGCTTGCAGATGCTGGTCGATAATGCAATGAAACACAACAGCATGGCCACCAATAACCCCCTGATAATTCACCTGAAAACAACGTCAGGTGGTAAATTACTGGTCCAGAATAATCTCCAGCGCAAAATCAACAAGGTCGAACAGATTCAGGCACGACTAACCAACTTAGCCGCCCGGTACCGATCTATAGGCAATGGGGAACTGGAAATCGAAGAGACCAACACGCACTTTGGCGTTCGTATTCCCTTACTCATAGATACGCAGGTGAGCGTTTGTTGAGATCTTAGCGAATCCGCTTACCCGAATTAAACCGCAAAGGTGCGAAGACGCAAGGGCTATTAATCAAACCTCATCTTTGCGTCTTAGCGCCTTTGCGGTAAACGAATGCGTGATTATGTCTGCTGTTAACTAATCGGCCGAGTAACGATGATATAATCCTGGTAGAAAGAAGTTCCTGACTTACCCTGTATTCGGATTCGGTTGCTACCTGCATTAAGCTGAATTGGCAGGTTGTACATCCGTTTCCCTCCATCGGTTCCTTCCAGCGGAAAATCAATCGACGAACCTGAATTTACGATAATGGTAGCCAAACCGGGCGTTTGCGAATTGGTTTGATACCGTATCGTCAGTGTGTAGTTAGATGCCGTAACGGGCACATCTGTAATAGCGTAAAGCAAATAATCACTACTGGAGGTATAAGGCCCGCGCAGGTTGTTATCGCCGGATTGCTCCGTAAAGGCGCCCGTACCCGTAGCGTCTTCGGCTTGTAGTTTCCGGAAAAAAGGCGGGTTAGCACTACTACCCGGTTTGGTCAGAGGTGGGCGAGTTCCTGCCGCAACTACAGCCCCATTGTCGAGCATAAGTGTGAATCCACCGGCGCTAGCGGCAGCTTCAAAAGCTGCCTGCCCGGCACTAGTGAGCGGATACACGTCGGTATCCCGAGTGGTGGTTGCCTGATAAATTTCCTGTCCATCGCTGGTGCGACGAATTTTGACGAGTTGTGTGCCAATGGCCATGGTTAGGTAATTAATGTAGCTAGAACGGTGGTTAAAGTAGCCAATAGTATTAACCACCGAAATGACAATAATTAGGCCAAAACCCGGCACAATCAATAACGAACTGTAAAACAGCAATTTACAGGCAGACAGTCCGTGCTATTTAGTATGTTGGAATATGCTTGGGCTACGTATGCGAACGAGAGAGCATATTCGATGATAGAGTAACTACATTTGTCAGGTCACAAGGTTACTTTACGTACTTAAACACGTTGCGCTACGGCTCTGGTTTTAAAATCCTTCCGCAAAGAGCTAATCAGCAGAGGATACCCAATGAGCGAAAACACAACCCCAAGAAAGCCAAACACAGCAGGCAAAATCCAGCCATCAACCCCATCAAGGATAATATCTTCCTGTGGATTATTGGGCAAATACCATAGCGTAACGGTTTCACCCACGTCAAAACTTGGTGGCGATGTATAGGTGCTTGAGTAATAGGTGATCGACCTGCCCTGCTGGGTCGTAAACTGGACAACCGGAGCCTGCGAACTGGTTGTTCGGCCATGGCTGTCGTAATTGTAGCGATTCCCGACCACAACGCCTTTCGTTTCGATACCTGTATTCACGATTTTCTGGGTCGATTGCCAGGTCATGTAGGCCACAATCAGGAAAATAGTCCCCACCAGGGCAAAGAGGCCTAAAAAAATATACTTGAGTTTATCTAAGTCCATAATCTGTAAGCTTCTGGTAAGCAATAGGATATGTCAGTTACCAGAGCAGCAAACCTATCACCTATCTACTCGATTCACCAAGTAATTTTGTGTATTCGGTTATAGATAAAGTAAAAAGTAATAGGAGCGAGGAGTGAGGACCGGGCCGCCGGAGCGGTGAGAATAGCTGACGCGTATTTGTGGTGTTGCGTCAACCATTCTCGCTCCTCACTCCTATTACTATTCAAAAATCCGTATTCGCGGCTTTCAAATCCAGTGGCTTAATCCAGATATTGCGGTAGAGTACATCGTGACCTTCGGCCTGAAGTTTTAAACCACCCGGTGTATCGGTAATCCCTTTGCCACCATCGTTTCCGCCATCGATCCCGGAGTTAGGCCCACCCCATACCTGACTGATCTTCTGGTTGCTATGCACCTTTTTGCCATTGAAATACATAGTTACCATAGCCGGTTCGACCTGTTTGCCATTCTCGAAACGAGCTGCCCGAAACTGAATATCATAGGCATTCCATTTTCCGACGCCATTATACGCGTAGTAAGGCGATGGTGTCTCGTTGATCACAGCCGCCAGACCATGGCTGGTAGAGTCGCCATCAAGCACCTGAATTTCGTAGCGGTTCTGCAAATACACCCCACTATTGCCACCGGGTTTGCTGATGTAAAACTCAATATGCAGCCGAAAATCACGGAAGGCTTCCTTTGTGACAATATCGGCTGAGCCATACTTACCGCCCGCAGCCGCCGGGTCATTGGTATTCATAACGGTACCTGGTCCGGCCGGGTCTTTCTCAATTTTCCACTTAATAGGCAACGTTGCTGCCAGTCGTGGGCCTTCCCAATACGTCCATTTCTCATCAAGCATTTTGCGGGAGCCATCAAACATCACTTCGGCTCCTTTGGCTGGTTTAGCCCCTACGCCAATCTGAGCCAGTGTCTGCGTAAAAACAAGACCAGTAAAAGCAGTGAGTAACAGGGCCTGACGAATAATGGATGAATTTATAATAACGAGTTTCATGATAAGGCAGTCGACAGGTTTATGTGCGTTACCATAAGCCATCAATCGACAGTATTTACCCGTCGATGGCTAGTTAGCGGCCTTATCAGCGGCTAGCGGATTTTGATGAAATATTTCTTCCAGACGGGCAAACAGGGCCGGATGTTTCTCTTGCAGCAGATCAGGGCGTTTGAAAAAATACTCCGATACGACAGCAAAGAACTCTGCCTCATTTGTAATCCCGTACGGGTTTATGTCCGACTGATTGGCCCTGATGTCATGAATACTTTTATGAATGAGCTGTAGCCATGGCTTAATGTGGTCTTTGGGGAGTAAATATTCTGGCAATCCGTCGGTTGCGCCATCCACCTTATCCAACAGGTGTACAAATTCATGAATACCTGTATTGCCTTTACTGGTCTTGTTGGCAAAACCCTCATGCAAAGCTGGTTTGGACAGAACCATCGTACTTTGTAACGCTCCTCCTTCACCTACCATGCCCAGAATGGCCCGATCGTCACCTTCTGTTTCGTACTTCTCATTGAATCGATCGGCGTAAAGCAACACATCCGTGAGAGGATAATACCAATCGCTGAACCCGAATATGGGGATAATAGCGCTGCTGGCAACCAACACCTTGTCCAGTTCATCGACCGTAGTGCCAATGCCTTCGATTCGGGTATGGCTCAGAAAATGAGCGATACGCTTTTCAAATTCTTTCTTTTGGTCGTCGCTCAATGAGCGATAATAATCAACATGCTGCTGTAGTAATTGCGAATACGTATCCGTGCCGGGAGGAGTTTCTACCGTTCGGGGTTGTGCATATTGCCAGATGAGCCAACCCAGCAGGAGAAGAACAGGTACGCTTAGTAGAAACATCATTTTTCAAACAGCTTGTTGATTGTCCATTATGACGGGATGTACTACAGTAGGCGACATTGCCATCTATAACTGGTTGATTTTTAAATCAATCTTCGAATTTACTTTGATCAGAGCCTGAATACCATCGGGACGGATCGCTATTTTTTGGGGTATAAATCGAAACGAACGAATGTCCAGATCCGTCTTTTTTCCAGCTCCTCCCTGCTCAAAAGCCGTGTCGATCTTACGGGGCAATTGGGCAATATCATCGTCCAGCCGAATCGTGAGTATTTCCTTCAATAGCAATTGTAACGGTTTGTGCCAGACTGGTTTTGTACTTTTGGCAAATAGGCTACTGGTCTGAGCGTCGAAATCCAGATTGGCCACTTTCAGCGTATTCGTTAACGTATCAAATTCGGGCCGACCACGCAGATAAACCGGTCCGTCGACCAGACCATCCATATCGACTTTCACAATCAGGTTGCGTTGCGCTCCATAGACCGATACACCTTTAACCGTAAATGAACCCAGGGCCATCTTTTTCGGCTCCTTACTGATGGTTAGTTTCATGATTCGGTTAATATCGGCATACGGGATAAAACTCATCAGGTGCAAATCAGAAACCTGCGAAACTGTATCTCGCTTTTGTAACCGGGGAAGCGATGTCTTGGCATGTACAGGTGTGGAAGGTTTCAATTCGGTCTTTGTCCGAAACGCAATCCGAATATGGGTTGTCAATTGGTTGGCATTGCCCGTAACGGGGCCAGCGGCAACGCTAATGGGTGTGGGTACCAGCCAGAGGCCATAATCGCGGTTGATGAGCAGCGGATTTTGCATGTCGCGCCAGATTGGCCTCACCATTTGATCGAGCCGCAAATCGTGATGAATGGCCGAATCGATCATAGTTTCGATGGCGGTACGGTGCTTATCGAGGATGTTCTGAACTACGTTGGCCAGCGAAATACCCTTGCCCAGCAGCCGCAGTTCGGGTTCTTTAATCCAGGTATAGTCAGTAAACTTGGTCTGGCTGGCAAACCGCCAGTTGGACGTTACCCCAATAGGTGTCTGAAAATTGACGTGAAGGGCGCAGAATGGTTTTTTAGGGGGCGTTGTGTCGTTACTGAACGGCTTGGTAAGCCACATTTGTAGTGGAGCCGACAAACTTACTTTTCCATTGGCATACTGAACCTGAACGGCCCCTAATCGCTTGACCCGAAACGATATAATGCCTTTTACTTTACCATCTTTTGTTTCCTTCCCGATCAATACCGGATCAAGCTCCCGGTTGATTTTTTCCTGAAGCTCATCCAACTGAAAGATGATAGGACCGGCCACGTATGAGATGGTCTCTGGAATGGGCGGATCAAAGCCTTCGGCCTGCGGAGGCTGTGCTTTTTTGGTCTGGCATTGGCCCAACAACAGGCACATTGCCAGCGAAAGCAACAACAGATTTTTTTCGGACGATTTCATTAACGTGTAGTGACTTACTGCAGAAAGCAAGCAATCAATCAGCCTGAATTTAAGCAGTTTCACTATAGTTAACTTCTCTCCTATTTAGTTGTTTTTGAGAAACCTAGTTAGCTCCGCCATTAATAGCAGTTTCACCTCGTTCCTGCTTCTGAAGATAGTCAAGCCAAATGGCCAAATTTATGATTCGTACAAGCGGAGGCATAGCCGCATACTCTCCTTTATTAAGAAGCGCTATATTTTCCATAACGGTAGCTCTATTTACTATTTTCCAGATTGGGTGATTCAGCGGTGTCTGCTTTTCAAAATCATTCCATAAATCCTTAAACAAAGCGGCATAGTGCGTAGTAAACACAGCTTTGGTCGTCCGATTACTAATTTCTTCTGGTAAATAATTGCTTAATGCTTTTCGGACTGTTCCTCGTTTTCGCCCATTGTCAAACTTAATTCGTAGTGGTACACTCAAACAAAGCTCAAGCAGCTCTCTATCGAAAAAGGGGTGGAACGTTCGCATATTATTTTGCCTGTACAATTCAAAATACTCCTCCTGACCATATGCCTGGCTTCCTTTAAAGATAGTTTTTAACTGGTGTTTTTGAAAAAAACTTTGAGATGCATTAGTAGTATCTGCTACAACAAGCTGCTCGAACGGGTAATTAGTTAAAATTCGTTCTCTTTCAGAAAGTATGTCTGCATGTATCAATCGATCAGCATTAGGTCTGAGCGGTTTTACTTTATATTTAGCGATAAGTAATTTTAAGAAATCCAAAATAGAACAATCAAAATATCGTATTAATAACCAGATTAATTTTGGCATACGTCCCCATGCCCTGGCCTTCTTAGCCCCCTTAAGAAAAAGCTTTATTGTGTAAGCTCTCTCCATAGAAACCTTCTTTTTTTCGGAACTTACAATCTTGTTAGTATAGATAGAATTGCTGAATAATTGGCTTACCGCCTTCTTTAAGGCAGGCCAGTCTTGTTTAATAAACAGTTCTTCAGGATACAATAAACCGTAGTCAACTACCTGATCGCCCCAATGCCCAGACAATACTACATTACAATTATTCTCTTTTGCGGACTTTATTAACTCAAGTTGAATAGTATGGTTAATTACGAATAGAGGTTGACCCGTTTGTTCTATGATTGCCTTAATAGCATCGTAACTGGAAAGGCCCGACTGAATAGTCCTGTGTATGTTTCCCCATTTACCTACAACAGCCTTTATATAATCATCCTCTTGGGCTTCATTAGTTTCTGGCTTAAAATTAAACGTATAAATAGGTTTTTTTTGTAATGATTGGGCCACACAACACACAGATGAAGAGTCCAGACCACCACTTAACGATGCGGCTATTTTCTCTGAATGTGTCGTACTTTTCTTTACCGACTTAACAAATAGATCCCGAAAAGTAGTAATATAGTCTTCATCTGTAAAAGATTTATATTTTATTATATCAAATCTACCATATCGTTTCAATACTTTGGTATCTCCCTGGTCAATCAGTGTAATATAACCAGGCAGTAACCTGTATATATCGCGATAGAACGTATGGTTGTTAGGAAGTTCAAAAACATTAGCACCTATATATTCTACTATTTTTGCATAGTTAATATTACTATTGACCTTACCTGATACAGTCAAAGCTTTCATCGAGAAAGAAAAAACCCTTTGCCCTGTTTCTCCTGGTGATTCGTAATAATAAACAGGAAAATTTCCCATAAAATCACGAACGGCGATTATTGTATTAGTATTGGCGTCATAAACGATGAATGACGAATCGCCAAGTTGCATGTGATCAATAAACTGCTTGCCATATTTTAAATATGATGACAGAATTAAGTCCTGAGAATTATAACCACACTCCCATACATATATGCTATTAGTACACTGAAAATTAATAATATAATTGGCAGATGAGTTTCCTGACGAATCAAGCTCAGCCTGCCAATTATAATCGCAAAAAATAAAAGAGCTGGTTGAAGAAACAAGCGTTTGTAAACCGCTATTCATTAACTCACATTATTTATAGGCACTCTAGAAGAGGTCCTCTATTCCAGAGCTTTCATCAAACTCTGCACTACCGGCTCCTAATGTTAGTTGCTTAACATTGCCAAATTTTATTAAATCAGGTTTATGGTACTGCCTCTTGACAAGCTTATCAAGTTGTAAGCGAACCTCGCTTTCTTTCTCCATTTTCATTTAAATTTAAAACACTTAAACAGGCTATTGCATCGCGAAAGGTACAAATTAATTCCATTATTTTTTAATGTAAAAGATATTAACAGCATAGAAAAACTAAAAAAACAAATAAACAATTAGAAGACACCATTATACTACACCTTAACTATATTGTAAAAAAACACAGCCAAAACAAGAATGTTTAACACAAATAAGTAACAGTATACTAGTCTTATATTGTTACTTATTTTATCACTAGACCAAACCAGGATTAATTGATTTTAGCATCCCTACTTATTCAATAGATTTTAATTAGAAACTGAATTATGGCATAATTTTATTTAGACCACTAATTACACTGTGATAAATCTTCTTTAGAATTTAATGAATTGAGCCAAGCATAACCAGACCCTATACGCTGACTAATTAACCAACATCTTAATTTAATCTATGCTTCGAGATTGCAACTGATAAATAGGATATTAGAATCAACACCCCATTAAATATGTAGTAGTATTTGGCCGAAGAGGTACCCTATGGAGATCCAAACACTCTATAAGATCTGGTTGAATATCAAATGCCTTTTGCTAAATACAAAGGTCGGCTGATTCGGCAATTGCCCGTTTCGTAGCTGGAATGGTTTGTCCAGAAAGGATTTCCGGCCGGAAAGTTAGGCCTATTGCTCCAGACAATGTATGAAATAAAGCTTAACGGCTTAGAATAGAGTATATCCTTGCGGGTTTCGCAACTAACAAAAAAGGCTCGCGAATGGCGAGCCTTTATGCTTTAGAATAATTTCTCATTAGGTGGCTTGATGCCTTTCATCCGAATGTAGATGGTGCATTGCCCACGGTGGTGCGTCTGGTGTTCGAAGGCTTTAGCCAAAACAACCTCCCGACTCATTTCACGCTGTCCCATCTTCACCATATCACCCAGTTGTCCATCATTCAGGCTTTTTACGGCATCGATCATGTAATCGTAGCTGTCCATAACGGCCTTGGTCAGCGCAGCTTTATTCTTCAGATCAGCCATTTCTTCCATTTTTTTCCCTTGCATAGGGTTTGCCTTTCCGCTAGCCAATGCCCCAAAATTGTAATTGGCCTGCGCCAGATGCAGCATCTGATCGGCAAAGCTCCGAATCTCGGGCGTCGGTTTAAAATTGACACCCTCTTCCGACATCGCGTCCAGGTATTCTTTGGTATACTCTTTGGCCCGCTGCCAGTCAGCCGTCATTTGCGACACTGTCATTAGCGGAGCACCCGCCTGAACGACCATCGTACCAAACAGGCATAGGATAGCGAAAAGAAGTGGTAACCGAAATTTGTTCTGCATAAATGTGTGTTGGTTGGTTAGTGAGTGATGTAATTGGTGGCTACACAGCTAAAGCTTTGCCCTATTTAAAAAGTAAATTGCCTCGAAAGCTACTGAGTGAATGGATCAGCTTTGTGATTCCGGACCACCCACAAGTATAGAAAAAACAGGCTTCTCCGTCTCCCGACGTGTCATTTTCAGCGTTTTCGGCTATCTTTCTGAACTTGACCTTTCATTTCCTATGCCCTCACGTCGTTCGTTTCTACAGGCTGGTAGTCTGGCTCCTTTTCTGTCACTATTTCCCGCTCAAACTCCACCGACGCTCATCAAACCGGCTCGTTTAAAACCAGGCGACACGGTGGGCTTGTTTTGCCCAGCCGCACCAGCTTATAGCCAGGAAACGGTAAAGATTGCGCAGGAATCGCTGATGGCACTGGGGTTCCAGACCAAACTTGGGCCACATATTTATGACCGATACGGTTATCTGGCTGGTCGCGATGCTGACCGAGTATCGGACTTACACACCTTTTTCAACGACCAGAGCGTCAAAGCCATCATGGCTATTCATGGCGGCTGGGGTTGCGCCCGATTATTACCCCTGCTGGATTATGATCTGATTCAGCGAAATCCGAAAGTACTGATCGGCTATAGCGACGTAACCGCCTTATTGCTGGCCATTTACGCCAAAACTGGTCTGGCAACGTTTCACGGTCCAGTTGGGTCGGCTACCTTCAATGCCTATACGGTCGATTGGTTCAAACGGCTTTTGATGGATGCGGAAGCCCTGACGATGCGCAACCCAACCGAAAAGGGCGATAACCTGACCCAGGTACAAGATCGAATCACTACCCTCCGACCCGGTTTAGCCCGTGGTCGTCTGGTCGGCGGTAACCTGACCGTATTGAGCCACCTGATCGGTTCGCCTTACCTACCTGACTGGAAAAATACCATCTTGTTTCTGGAAGATACCCACGAGGATATTTACCGCGTGGATCGGATGCTGACCCACCTCAAACTGGCGGGCATTCTGAATCAGGTAGCCGGTTTTGTGTTCGGCAAATGCAGCGACTGTAACCCCAGTAGTGGTGGCTATGGCTCGCTCACGCTCGACGATATACTGGCCGAACACATCGTCACATTGGATAAACCTGCTTTTTCGGGAGCCATGATTGGTCATATTCGCGATAAATTTACGGTCCCATTAGGCATCGACGCCGAAATCGATGCGACCACTGGCACGATTCGCCTGCTGGAATCGGCCGTTAGCTAATGTAATCGTTGCTACCTATGACTGAAGCACAAGGAAACCCAGAACTGCTCAAAGAATTACTTCATTATCAGATGCCCTTTGGCAAGCACAAAGGCCAGTTAATCCGGGCATTACCCGTTTCGTACCTGGAGTGGTTTGCCCAAAAGGGATTTCCAGCCGGTAAACTGGGTATGCTACTGCAAACCATGTACGAAATCAAATTGAACGGCCTGAACTACTTGCTGGACGAACTGACCCGGATTCAGCGAAGGGGATAACTATCAATACGTTAAACCACGAGGACGCAAAGACGCAAAGGAATAAAAATTAAATTCTTAGCGCCTTTGCGGTTTAAATACGAAGCTGTTTAAACTTTTGTGCAATAGGCGTTTTTGTCATTGCGACGCAGGAGCAATCTTCGGGTATTCATAAAAAAGACCCTATTCCCAAGATTGCTCCTGCGTCGCAATGACAAAAAATACACTTGATATAGCTCACTTTCAAAAAGTTTAAACAGGTTCCATATCACTTTTTCTCCTCCTCTTTCAGCTTCAAAGAGGGCGATTTCCAGAAATCGGGCATACCGTACTTGCCTCTCGCTACCTCGCCACCGTACAGCACTGAATTTAGCAAAACCCGGTACGTTCCCAGCGGCTGACCACGCCATTGCGGACGAAACCCGATCAGAACAACATGCCCCCTCCCCTGCTGAACATCCAGCGAAGCCGCGTAACCTTGGAGATATTTTTCGCCCAGCAAATAGCCCGACCGTAAGGGTGAGCCTGTTGATGCAAACTTAGCGAGTGCCTGCCCTTTAAATCCATCCAGTGTGGCAAATACCGGACTGCCATCTACAAATACGATAGCTTTACCGGGCATGCCCGCCATCACCGGATGCGTCGGGTCGGTTTCGACTTCCAGCAATGAGCCACCCGTGAAATAATCTTTTCGGGCAACACCAGCCACCACATTTTTAACAGGCAGATGCAGAGCATCGATGGCATAATCGCAACTGGCGTTCAGGCAGACCAGCGTTCCGCCCTGACTCACAAATTTGGTTAAACTGGCACTGCCTAATTCCCCTAAACCACCTTCATATGCAGGAGGAACAGCGCCCTTTGCAAATCCGTTTTTGATGGTCTGTGGGCGGTCGGAAGCCATCAGGATCACATCAAAACGGTCGCTCAGGTCATTGGAAATCATATCCGTATTGGTGAGATTCTCGAATGGTATACCAAACTGTTCCAGCACCCATTCGGTCCAACCGGCATCCATACTGGCCGTCCAGGGTTTATAAAGCGCAATACGCGGTTTTACGGTGGCTCCAGCGGTATTGGTGGTCCGTTCAGCCGTTATACCCAGTTCGCTCACCCATTGTTCCAGTGTAGTAGTATTGACGCCACTAATTGCATAGTGCTGGCTATCGGCATGGTACTTCACGGTTCCGCCCGATTTCAATGTCCGGCCAATCACCTTGAACGAATTATTCTGGACCGGACTTACCAACGCCACAGTTCCAGATCCTGTCAATCGACCTTCGGGAGCTTTGATGCCAACTGAAATCGGATTCGTATCAAAACCAATGCCCGTTACGAAATCGGCGGGGGTAGCATCTTTTTTATCATCTTTCTGCCAGTCTTTAGCCGTTCCCGAAACTAGCTGAATAGCCGCTTTCTGATCGGCTGTCAGCGGTGTCATGGCGGGTTGTACGTTCAGTTCAAATTGCAGCGGTAACGTCCAGCCAGCCGCATCGTAGGGCTGCTCAGGCGGACCACCAGGAAACTCACGTAGATCAGGATAAACCTGCACATCCAGCAGTTGCCGGGTTAGTTCGGCATATTCCTGATTCATCGGAATCACCCAGGTACCTTTCGGGTAGGTATGCCCATCCTGCTGAATATCCTTGCTTAACCGCCCAATCCGAATGCCATGGAAAGCCAGTCGGCGCAGGAGTTCAACCGGTCGAACCGGATCTCGCTGTTTCTGCGGGATGAAGTACGCATAGGGTGGTTCCTGCTCATATTTTTTGATGGTGTTCCGTCCTGCCTGATAGCGGTTATACAGTAACACATCGCTGTATTTGGCCGCATAGTCGAGCGTCGCCAGCGAAGCCGTTTGCATATACGCCATCGCATCGCTGATCCGCCACCACCCACCCGGCCACGGACTCGAATACAGGGATTCGGCTCGTAAGTCTTTTTTGTCCTGCGGAAAATCGCGGATGGTGTAAAAATGGGGCGTTGCATAGTTATACAAGGCCGTTTCGGTCCAGAACGACGGGATGTTCTGCATCACCGGCATGTAGTCGATGTATCCCGGATACCAGGCATCAAAGCCCGTTCCCATGTGTGTAGCGCCTTTCTGTCCGTTACTTTCGAGCGCCTGCGCCATCGCCATCCCGATCATATTCACTTCACGGGCAATAATCGGTGGCGTTTGTGGCGCAATGGGTTCGGCAAAGGGGGGCAACCAGATTCGGGTCGGGAATGGCGAGGTCTGATGATGCACAAAAATGATGTTCGGCTCCCACTCGCGCCAGGTACGCGCCACCACCCGCGACTCGATCATGTTGAGCATGTACGCATCCCGGTTGTTGTCGTGACCAACGTATTTCTGATACAAAAACGGGGGTGGCGCAATCTCGTAAGGCGTTCCGACATTCGATTTGTACCAATCACCAATCATCGTTTGCCCGTCCGGATTGAGCGACGGCCACAGCAGCAGAATCACATTGTCGAGAATACCCTTCATTTTAGGCTCCGATGCTTTACTCAGCATGTCATACGCCAGCGAAATGGTATGCTGCGCTCCGGCAACTTCCGACGCATGCAATCCCCCGTCGATATGCACCAGCGGTTTACCTTCGAGTGAAAGTTTTTTCGCTTCCTCATCCGTCAGTCCGGCTGGGTGTGCCAGTCGCTGGGCAATGCTCCGGTATTTGTCGATGTTGGCCAGATTCTGGGGCGATGAGATCAGGGCAAAATACCACGGACGACCTTCGGAGGTTTCGCCTACGTAAACCAATTTCAGCATGTCGCTGGCTTCATCGAGCTTTTTAAAATAACTGAGCGCCTGTTCGTAGGTCGCCAGTTTATAGTCAGCCCCGACCGGAAAGCCGAGCGTTTCTTCGGGTTTGGGAATGGGCTTTTGCTGAGCGCTGGCTACCAAGCTAGTCAGCAGACACCAAACGATCATGAGTAGGCTCGCCTGCTGGCGTACGTACACGTTTTTTAGCATAGTTCAGGTTGTATTAGTATTTCTTTTCGGCAGCGTCGAAGTCATCGGCTAGTCGTTTTAGCCACAAGTTCCGCACCCGACCATTCGATACCCGCAGCCCAACAACGGCATTTTGCGCGTTACGTACAGCCTTAATCGACGAAAAAAACCACCAATTCGCTGAAAAGCGATCTTTTTCTACAGGCTTCAGGGCGGTTTCACCGTGATGCACATGCACCAGTTCCAGCTCATCGCCCTTCTGACGGATGGTGTAAATAGCCTCTAACTCCGGGCTATAATAGCGTCCGACATAGTCGGCAGGCGTCATTTTATCAGGCTTGGTCTCCGTTGTAGGCGGCTTAGGCGCAGGTGGTGTATCGGTAGGCTTTTGCTGATAGGACGCCAGATACAGGTCAGCCATTTCCATAGCCTTGGCATTCGTATTCGCTTCAGCCTGATTGCTCAACACAATAAATCCGTAATCTTCCTTCGGGAAATAGGTTAGGTTGGCCCGGAAACCCGCATCAGCTCCATCGTGGCCGTAGTAGGCCAATCCTTTACGGTTGCCATGCACCAGTGCAAAGGCATACGGAATACTGTCCCCTTTGGCCAAGCGACCCCGTTCCAGCATCTGCTTCATGGTAGCCGCATTGCCAACCGCTGGATTTTTGAAGTTGTCGATCCAGCGAGCCAGATCGGTAACGGTTGTGAATAAACTGGTAGCGCCCGCGTTGGCGTAACTCAACACACTTTTCTTGTAGAAGCCAGCAGAGGGATCGTATGATCGATGAAACGAATAAGCCCGGCTCTTTACAATCCGCTCATCATCGTCGTAGAACAGCGTATTTTTCATACCCAGTGGCTTAAAAACATACTGTTGCATCCAGTTCCGAAAGGGTTGTTTGCCAACTCGGGCCACAATTTCGGCCAGTAAGGTATAACCCGTATTGCAGTAGAGATATTCCGCTCCCGGTGCAAAATTCAGCTCCCGCTGACGCCGAACGAGGTTAAAAATATGCTGCTTCGTAATCACATCGCTCATATCCCAACCAGCCATGGTCAGCAACGCCCATTGATCGCGCAGGCCGCTGGTATGATGAATCAGATGACGAATGGTGATTTTCTGGCCAAAATCAGGCACTTCGGGCAGGTATTTTCGGATATCATCATCGAGTGAGAGCTTTCCCTCCTGCGCCAGTAATACAATGCCATAAGCCGTAAACTCTTTTGAGATCGACGCTACGTGAAAGATGGTTTCGGGCGTAATCGGTGCGCCCGTTTCTACATCGGCATCCCCAAACCCTTTAGCGTAAATTAGTTTGCCACCATGAACAACGCCCACCGCAACGCCCGGCCGACCGGAACCATTCCATTCCGAAAATAGCTTATCTACTTTAGCTGACAATGTATCGGGCGCGCTTTGAGCCGTTAAACGATAGCTGCTTAAACAGACCAGAAGGAGAACCAGAAGCCGTTTGAGGGTAGAGGGAGGTAGCATAAGTAATGCGGTGGTAGTGCTCTACAAGTATAGTCACAACTTGCTTAATTCCTCTTTCAATCAGCCGGAAACACGCATAAAATCAGGCACATCGCCTAAAATAACACAAGGCATTACCTTTACGAATGAACTACTTTGACGATTTGCTCGACTTACTAAAGATCGAGCAAGCTGAAGACCGTGCCCAATACCAGAAACTGACCGAAACTACTTCCATCGCCGACCGACGGGCCAACGGCCTGACCTGGTATCCAATTGCTATTCGAGGTTCTGAAATGAGCCGGGGCGATTACCTGACCGTAGAGGTCGAACGCACCACTCATCAGGACATTCCGCATCAGCTCCGGTTTGGGGCTCCCGCCGTTCTGTTCAGCAACCACGATCCGAAAGCAGACCGGGTCGAAGGCACCATTACCTATCAGGGTGGTAACCGAGCCAAAATAACCCTCCGCACCGACGAACTTCCCGATTGGTCGCGGGATGGGAAATTAGGTATTGAAGTCCTGTTCGACGAAAACAGTTACGACGAAATGGAACAGGCACTGAAAACGGGCAAAACTCAGCGCGACAAATCGGATAATCGCCTTATTCAGATTCTGACGGGCGAAAAAGTACCTACGTTCCAGTCAAACGTACCCCAACTGACACTCCCCCGCCTGAACCCAAGTCAGGTAGCCGCCGTCGGGAAAATAGTGGCCGCCAACGAACTGGCTATTGTGCATGGTCCTCCCGGTACCGGCAAAACCACTACGCTGATTCAGGCCATTAAAACGCTGATTAAACAGGATCATCAGAAAATACTGGTGGTGGCTCCCAGCAATACGGCCGTCGATCTGCTCAGCGAGAAGTTGCACGGCGAAGGACTCAATGTACTGCGAATCGGCAATCCGGCCCGCGTATCTGACCGATTAATGGCCCTCACGCTGGATCATAAAGTATCGGAACATAGCGCCATGAAAGAAGCGAAAAAGCTAAAAAAACAGGCGAATGAGTTTCGGAACATGGCCCATAAGTACAAGCGAAATTTTGGCAAAGCCGAGCGCGACCAACGCAAAGCCCTGTTCGACGAAGCGTACCGAATTATGAAGGACGTAGCCAATACGGAGCAGTACGTGATTGACGATCTGATTGCCAAAGCGCAGGTAATAACAGCGACTTTGGTCGGTGCCAACCACTACACCGTCCGTCATCTGACGTACCATACCGTTGTAATCGACGAAGCCGGACAAGCTCTCGAACCCGCCTGCTGGATTCCAATTCTGAAAGCCCGGAAAGTGGTGCTGGCCGGTGATCATTGTCAGCTCCCGCCCACCATCAAATCGCCCGAAGCGGCTCGCAAGGGGCTGGCCAAAACCTTACTCGAAAAATGCGTGGAGTTGCACCCCGAAGCCGTATCCCTGCTGGATGAGCAGTACCGGATGCATGAACACATCATGGGTTACTCGTCGCAGGTATTTTACGAAAACAAGCTGAAAGCGCATGAATCGGTGGCCCGTCATTCACTGTTCGAGGGCGACACATCGCTGGTATTTGTCGATACGGCCGGTTGCGGATTCGACGAAAAGCTGGACGGTACCAGTTCGACCAACCCCGAAGAAGCAGCCCTGCTGATGCGCCATCTGAGTCGGCAGGTAGCCGATTTAAGTCCCCATTATACCGTAAACAATTTTCCTAGTATTGCCATCATCTCGCCCTATAAACAGCAGATCAACATCCTGAAAGAGCAGTTGCTGCAATACCCTGATCTCTTGGTTTATGGCGATAAAATTTCGGTAAATACCATCGACAGCTTCCAGGGACAGGAGCGCGACATCGTCTACATTTCACTGGTTCGGAGCAACACCGAAGGCGACATTGGCTTTCTGTCCGATATTCGCCGGATGAACGTCGCCATGACCCGCGCCCGCAAAAAACTGGTGATCATCGGCGACAGCGCTACGCTGGCCAGTCTGCCCTTCTACGCCGATTTCATCACTTATTCCGAAGCCCTCGATACCTACCAAAGTGCGTGGGAGTGGATGGAGTGAGGACTTTTTAGGCCTATAAACTAAGCACAGAGTGCACTTTTATATATTTCCAGCATTTTTGACACATGGAAACAGGCATATACATTCCAATTATCTCAGATTACGGATTCAAAGCTACTTTTGGGAATGAAGCAGACAGTTTGTTCCTGCGTGTAGCCTTACAAGCCCTTATTAAATCAGAAACACCGATTCGCGAAGTGCATTTCGACAAAAACGCTTTCGAGGCTCTTACAATTGATGGTCGCAGCGGCATTTTTGATTTATCCTGCACCGATGACAACGGGAATCAGTTTATTGTCGAAATGCAGATGGGCTTTGCTCCCTATTTTGTACAACGCATGAAATTCTATGCGTTACATAAGTTCAACACCTTAGTGGAGCGGGGAGAATTCGACTATGCAAACCTGCCTAAACTATATGCTATTGCATTTCTAGAGAAAAGTATCCTGCCATCGGCTCAATTTCATACAGTAGCTAATCTGCGAAGCGAACAAGGCGAAATCATTGATAACCAAATGTCGTTTATCACGATAGAATTGGCTAAATTTGATAAGTCTGCAAGTGAGGTGAAAACGGATTTGGAAAAGCTGGTCTATACCATGAAAACATTACATACAACTGAACCAACTCAGTACCCCGCTTTCTGGAATGAGGAATGGCTCAAGCGAGCTATTGATGAGTTAGATACGCGAAAGATGTCTCCAGAGGAACGAGCGTACTTCGCCCGTGTAACAGCGGCTAATGCCGAAGCAGTAAAAGCAGAGAAGACACGGATCGAAGAAGTAAAAAAAACTGCTATTCAAAAAGCACTTAAACGAGGAAAACTCACAATGGCAGAAATAGCGGAGGACAATAGCGTTACTATTGAGTTTGTTCGTGAAGTTCAGCAACAAGTTGATAATAACTAAACCATTACCAGCTTCTCTGCGGCTATATAGCTCAAAATCAACTTTGCCATCACCACTATCGAAGCAGGGCTACCCTTCACCATACAACCATGCGGTATTACCAACAAGTACTGGCATTACTTTTTGTTTTATTCAGTCAGGCAATTTTTGGGCAATCCCTCAACTCGTCCTCTTATAAAATTCCCTTTCAACTAACGAGCTATAATAACCTATCGATCAAAGCGATACTGAACCAACAGGATACGGTAAACCTGATGTTCCATACGGCGGCCAACGCGGTTACGCTGACCGAAGACGCGCTCAAAACCGTCAAAAGTCTTCGCTTCGATGGAGCCGATAGCGTAAAAAGCTGGGGCGGTTCCAATAATACATCGCGGTTCAGTAAGAGCAATCGGCTCCAGATTGGTGGACAAACGTGGGCTAATACACCCATTTGGGAAAACAAAAACTCTGGCCCGCAAACCGATGGAAAATTTGGTATTGATCTTTTCGAAGGCAAGGTAATCGAGCTGGATTTCGACACAAACCAGATGATCATTCACGCGAATCTTCCCGACAAAACCAGTCAATACGAGCGGCTTAAACTCGTATTTGACAATGATATGCTCTTTCTGGAAGCTAATTGCACCGTCGGCAATCGGACGCTAAAAAACCGGTTTTTGATGCATTCGGGCTATTCGGGTGCTGTCTTGCTGGACGATCAGTTTGTTGCTGACCATAACCTGGACAAAAGCCTTACCGTCATCAGTGAAAAGGCGTTGAAGGATTCGTTCGGTAACGTCATTAAAACACAAAAAGCCATTTTGCCAGCGTTGACAATCGGAACTCAGACTTTAACCGATGTGCCCGTTGGTTTCTTCAAAGGTGCCCTTAGCCGGCAGAAAATGAGCATTATAGGTGGCGATATTCTGAAGCGATTCAACATCATCATTGATGCGAAACGCGAATACGTTTACCTGAAACCGAATAACTTGCTGAAAACAACATATTCCGCAAGCTAACACCGAGTCATGTCCGATTCGCTACAGAAACATATCCAAAAATTCATTGCCATCGATGACCAGGAATTGGCCGACGCGTTGACGTTCTTCCGGTCAATAAATCTGTCTAAAAAAGAAAATCTGCTGGTTGAAGGTCAGGTTTGCAGATCGAATTATTTCGTGGTAAAAGGCTGCCTGCGGATGTTCTTTGTCAATGATAAAGGCGTTGAACAAACCGTGCAGTTTGCGATTGAAAACTGGTGGCTTTCCGATTACACGTCGTTCTCTACGCAAAAGCCAGCGGTGTTTTCGATCCAGGCCGTTGAAAAATCGGAAGTCATAGCCCTTGATTATACGGCCAATGAGACCATGCTGGCGCAACACCCTTGTCTGGAACGTTATTTTCGGCTTGTTCATCAGCGGGCGCATGCAGCGGCCCAGTATCGGATGAAGTATCAGTACGATCATTCCCGCGAGGAGCTATACCACGAGTTTGTCCGGCTTTTTCCGGAGTTTGTGCAGCGTATCCCGCAGTATCTACTGGCTTCTTATCTGGGTTTTACGCCCGAATATCTGAGCGAAATCAGAAGCCGAAAGCTTTCTTAAACCAGTTTAAGAAGTCTAGCCTACGAGTAAATCTACCTTTGTTCCGTCACAAATGAAAAAGCAATGGAACAACGAGTAAACATCGAAAAAACGCTGCCTGCGCCCTGGAAAGCCATGTATGGATTGTCGGCGAGTGTAAGCCAACTGAGCATAACACCCATTCAGAAAGAGCTGATCAAGATTCGGGCCTCACAAATCAATGCCTGCGCTTTCTGCCTGAACATGCACACCCGGGATGCCCTAAAACTGGGCGAAACGCCACAGCGGATTTTTTTGCTGAACGCCTGGCGTGAAACCGACCTGTTCACGCCCGAAGAGAAAGCGATTTTGGCCTTAACCGAGGAAGTAACGCTGATCCATCAGCAGGGCGTTTCGGACGCTACCTATCAGCAGGCCGAGCAGTTTTTCAGCCCCGAAACAATTGCCGAAATCATTATGTCGGTGGTGCTTATCAACGCCTGGAACCGCATTGCCGTAAGTACAAATTTGCCGATTAATTAAGCAGCACCTTTGGTAAAAACGTCAAACCGCCTTTATTTCAATTGAATAGGTATCGTGTTTGTCATTCCAACCGCAGGGAGGAATCTCAACGTTCCTCAATGAGCAAGCTTGAGATTCCTCCCTGCGGTCGGAATGACAAAAACGCACTCATTTTTAGCTAGTTTGAAAAGTTTAAACAGGTTCTAAGAAGAGACACTGTCAAAGATTATCAAGATAACCCCGCATCGGGAACGAAGTTTCGTTCCCGATGCGGGGTTACTGTAGTCAAAGTGAAATGCTTATCTTTGCAGGGCGAACACAAAACAACTTTTCCCAACATGTAAGATCTAAGTAACAGGATAATCCCCTACATCCTGAGTTCCAGTTGAGTGGAACGTTTGACAGACCCTTTGTCAAATCGTCAACGACACGATTTATCTGTGCGTTGACCCATACTTAGAAAGCATGTAATCTAATCTCCGACAATCGAGTCATTGCTAGCCCATTTGCCGGTTCGCCCAGCAAACGCTACGACTCCCCTGCACGGTCCGTCTGTTTCGGACCTGTATGGCTATTTCATTAATCTACCTCAGTTCATTTTTTAAAGTCCTCTTCCTCATGAGTATCGTCGTGAACGCACTTTCCTATATCTATCCCGATCACGAAATCCTGTTTCAGCACCTTCACCTGTCGGTAGATACCGGCGAAAAAGCCGCACTGGTTGGCCACAACGGGTCGGGCAAATCAACACTATTACAACTGATTGCCGGGAAGCGAATGCCCTCCGAAGGAGAGATTAGCCTTTCCGAAAAACTCTACTATGTACCGCAACATTTAGGGCAATATGACGACTACACGGTTGCTCAGATCCTGGAGATAGAAACCAAATTACATGCCCTGCACGCCATTCTGAAAGGCGACGTCAGCACCGACACATTTGCGCAACTGAACGATGAATGGGACATCGAAGAGCGCGTACAGGCGGCTTTGTCGTACTGGCATCTGGAGCAGGTAGACCTGAATGAACCGATGAAGCGGCTGAGCGGTGGGGAGAAAACAAAGGTTTTTCTGGCGGGTATTCTTATTCATGAACCGGGTATTATCCTACTTGACGAACCATCGAACCATCTGGATATGCAAAGCCGTGAACTGCTCTATGCGTTTATCCGGAAAAGCAAAGCGACGATGCTGGTGGTTAGCCACGACCGGGCTTTGTTGAATCTGCTCGACACTACGCTGGAGTTAAGCAAAAGCGGTATTGAGGTTTTCGGTGGCAACTATGATTTCTACCGGGAGCAGAAAGACGGAAAACTAAACGCCTTGCAGGTTCAGCTAGACGAGAATGCCAAAACACTGAAACAGGCCCAGCAAAAAGCCCGTGATGTAGCCGAACAACGCCAAAAGCAGGAAGCCCGAGGCAAAGCACAGGGCAAAACCCAATCGCTTCCCCGAATCATTGCCGGTGGTCGAAAAAGTCAGGCAGAACAGAGTACGGCAAAGCTGAAAGATGTTCAGCATGAAAAGATTAGCGACCTGTCTGATAACCTGAAACAAATCAGGAGTCAGATTCAGGACTATCAGGTTTTGAAAATTAATCTTCAGCCATCGGGCCTACACCGGGGCAAGATGTTGATTGAAGCGAAGGACATCAATTTTAGCTACGGTAGTCAGATGCTCTGGCCGTCTCCGCTGAGTTTTCAGATCCGCTCCGGCGACAGAATCCGTATATCCGGGAATAATGGCTCGGGCAAAACAACGTTGATCAACCTGATAACGGGCGTTCTTCAACCGTCGGTCGGGAGTCTGTACCGGGGTGAGTTTCAGTATGTATTTATCGACCAGGAATATTCGGCCATCAATCGCCAACTATCTGTGTACGAACAGCTTCAACAACACAACAGCCGAAATTTACTGGAGTCGGAGCTGAAAATGATGCTGTTCCGTTTCCAGTTTCCGCACGAAGCCTGGGATCGGAAATGCGACGAGTTGAGTGGGGGTGAAAAAATGAAACTAACACTGTGTTGCCTGATCGTCTGTAACAATGCACCGGACCTGTTGATTCTGGACGAACCGACCAATAATCTGGATATTCAGAGCCTGGACGTACTCACATCGGCTGTTAAGGACTTTGCGGGTTCCGTCGTCGTTATTTCGCACGATCAGTATTTCATTGATGCCATCAACATTGACTCGACAATCGCCCTGAGTTAATCCTGATTTTCAGCTGTTCACCACGGTCAAAATCCTCTTATCCAATACCCGTTGAACGGCTGACGGATACATAATTGCTTTGTTGCAAAATACCCTAAACGATGAACTGGACTGCAGCACAACAGGAAGCTTTACTGGACGTAATCCGGCGTAAAAACGAACGCGATCAATTGCAAAAGCAACTGGAACGGACCAAAACCGAATTAGTTACGCGCCAGCAGCAACAAGCCGATCTTCGCCGACAGTGGCAGCGCGAACAGGCCGACGTTGACCGATTGGACCGACTCAGTTGGGCCAGTTTGTATTACGACTTACTGAATACGAAGCCACAACAGCGTAGCAAGGAGGAAGCCGAAGCGCAACAGGCTCGTCTCCGGTACGATGTTGTTTCGGCTTCTGTTGATGAGCTAAAGCAACAGCTTGCCGAACAGGAAACACGACTAACGGCGTATGCAACCGTCGATCCTGACTATGACCGGTTTATTCAGGAAAAACGTATTGCATTAAGTTTTTCAGCAGGTTATTTGGGCAATCAGTATCAAAAACGTTTGAGTGAGCTTACGGAACAAAACCGTCAGTTACAGGAGTTGGACGAGGCTCACAAAGCAGGATTACAGGCGCTTGATGAAGTATTTCGGCTTCGAAAATTGCTGGAACAGGCCCGTAACTGGGGCACCTGGGATATGCTGGGCGGATCGGCATTAGCCTCGATTGGCAAATACCAGAAGCTGGACGATGTTCGCGATCAGTCGTACCGAGTCACTCAAAGTCTGGAACGGTTCCGAGCCGAATATGCCGATCTAAATCAAACGTTTCTGACGGAGTGGCGATTCGACCATACTTTCACCCGTTTCGTGGATATTTTCTTCGACAACATCTTCACTGACTTATCGGTCCAGTCACGCATTCGGTCGGCCGCACAAACGGCACAGGCACTCGAAAATCAGTTAGTCAAAGAACTAACAAAGCTCAAGGCCCAATTGGAACAGGGCGTTGAGCAGACCAAACAAAAATCCAACGACTTACAGCACTTTTTGGAAACAGTGTAATTACAGTAAGGCTGTTTTAAATTTTGCGTACTGTTTTTTTGTCATTGCGACCGGTCCGCCGGTGCGGAAGGAGCAATCTTCGGGAATACTAAGACATCTTCTCCGAAGATTGCTCCTTCCGCACCGGCGGACCGGTCGCAATGATAAAAATATTGACGGACGAATGTCTAATCATTCGAAGATAGATAGGTATCGCTGGATGGATGCATCGAATACGGCCCGGCCATTTTCCGCAATGACCATACCTTCGAAAGCGCCGTAGATGCGGTCGAACGAAACCCCGGCCATCCGATCCCGAATTTGCTCAATAGCCTTTTTGGGCAACGGAATCAAATTCGGATAGCTGTACATAAACGTAACGAGTCGTCGGCTGCGGGCTACGTAGATGGTATCGCCGGTAAGGAGGTAGTTTTTGCCGGACAAATCGGGTTGGAGCAGTACGCAGCTTCCCGGAAAATGACCGCCTGTATTGATGATCTCCATCCCATCCCAAAGCGTTTTTCGCTCGCTCGTCCAGAATGCCACAGCCGACGTTGGATTTTGCACCCAAACGGCGTCGTTCTGGTGAATATAGACCGGGCAATCAAAAATACGCGCCCACTCAGCCATCAGGCTGTAGTAGTGCGGATGCGAAATGGCGATGGCTTTCAGACCACCCAGAGAGCGAATGAAGGCGATGGTTGGCTCATCCAGAAACGGCAGACAATCCCACAGTACATTCCCCGATTCGGACTGAATCAGAAAGGCCCGCTGCCCAATGGCAAACGCGGGCGTGATTCGCAAATCATATAGACCGTCGCCGATCGGACTGAACCGGATGGTGCGATCTTTTGCCAGTGTAGCCAGACTTGTCCATGTTTGCCCGTTGTCGCCAATGTACTGCCGGTCGTCATCGCAGATTGGGCACAGTTCGGGTAAGGCAACGCCGGTAGGGTACTGCGTTCCGCACGTTGCGCAAATGGTCTGGTCAGCGGTGTATTTTATAGTCATAATCGTAACGCGGGTGGAAACCCGCGATGTTGGATGTCGCTTATTTGCGCTAATCGCGGCTTTCCACCCGCGTTACTTTTTCTCCAGCTTCTTCAACTCGCTCTGGATGTAGTCTTTCGAGAGCCAGTTTGTGCCGATCATAACGCCTTCGATGTTGCGGGTCTGGGTGATGTCGTTCAGGGGATTTCCGCTAAGCAGCACGAGGTCCGACACGTTGCCAGTTTTGATTGTTCCCCAATCGGGTTTGTTGAAATAAGACGCCACGTTAACGGTTCCGGTTCGGAGTGTTTCGTAGGGTGTCAGGCCCGCATCGACCATGTATTTCATCTCGTGATGAATCGAAAAACCCGGTACATTCAGCACCTGTGGCGCATCGGAACCCAGCAATAGCTCGATACCTCCTTTCTGGCATTCGTAAATCAGTTTCCGACGAATCTGAATCAATTTTTCGGCATGTTCTTTCGAGAAACTAGCGTTGCTGTTGTAGCTATTTTTCTGATTCATCCAGTTCGTTATTTCCTGCGGTTTCATGTACTTGAACTCGGGCGCATTGGCAAATGCATCGGCGGGTAGTGGCGAAAGCCAGCGTTCGGCCAGGGCTTGCGTCGGTACCACCCGGATTTGTTTGTCGCGTAACCCTTTCACCAGTTTCGGAATCTGCGATGCATCGGCCCGGTAAGCAATCCACGACCCAAACAAACCCGTTTCCGGTTCAGCCAGCGTATCGGCGCGTGGCACAATGGCTTCCACAAACCCGTCCAGATGGTCAATGGATGAATATTCGGCATCAATAGCCCGCCAGACACCCACATTGAACGACACGTGCCCCACGAATCCAATCCCTACTTCATGAGCGGTTTTGGCAATAGCCGGAAAGGTTTCTTTGGTAAGACCAGGATGTAGTTTGAGAAAATCATAACCAGCCGCTTTCTGTTCGCGTACCATTTCGGCACCCCGCTCGGCCGTCTTGACGGTTTGTCCGTTAAACGATGGCCCTGTCGTATAGAAATGCGGCCCCAGAATTTCACCGCTGTTGATTTTGCTGCGTAGTTCGAGGTGTTTGGGATGCCCCAGCATACCCCGAATGGTGGTGATGCCGTTGGTCAGATACAGCATCAGCACGTCTTTCATGGCCTGAATATCGTCGTTCGGCGGAACGTGTGCATGAATCTCCGCCCAGCCGGGTGTCAGGTATTTACCCTTCGCGTCAAGCACCAGCGCATCACTGCCAAATTTTACGCTTCCCTCCTTTCCAAGTGCCGTTATCCGACCATTTTTCACGACGACCGTCTGATTGTCCAGTACGCGCTCCCGATCCATCGGAATCACATTTACCGACCGAAACACAATTTCACGTTGTGCATTGCTGGTGAGGGTTTGCGCCGGGAGCGTGGCGCAGGGTGCCAGGAGCAACGGGACCGTTAGTAGCAAAAGTAGGGTTCGCATAGGAGGAAAGGGGTTGTTGTCAGGAATAGCTATAAACGATGGTGAACCAATTTCAGCCCGTTCTGATTGGATACTAAGAAATTGAACGATTGAGTGACGGAGTAAACAATATCCTGATAATCAATCGCTCAATCACTAATTCACGCAATCGCTCAATCAGGTTGGTAAATTTATTTATTTCGGCATGAATAACCGATAAACCGTTCACGAACAAGCTAATGAAAGTTAAAGCTATAGTTACCGGCGCTACGGGTATGGTAGGCGAAGGTGTCCTGCTCGAGTGCCTAAGCCATCCTGATGTGGAACAAGTCCTGATCGTCAACCGCAAGCCCAGCGGTTTTTCTCATCCGAAACTCCGTGAGATTGTCCACAAAGACTTTTTTGACCTGACTCCTATTGCCGATCAGCTGACTGGGTATAATGCCTGTTTTTTCTGTCTGGGCGTCTCATCGGTGGGCATGAGTCAGGACGAATATAAGCACCTGACCTACGACCTGACCCTAAACTTTGCGGAGCTTCTGGCCAAGCAAAATTCTGATTTAACGTTTTGTTACGTTACCGGAGCAGGCACCGACAGCTCAGAGCAAGGGCGTGTTGCGTGGGCTCGTGTAAAGGGAGCTACCGAAAATGCCGTGATGCGATTATTCAACAAGGCGTATATGTTCCGGCCGGGTTTTATGAAAGCCACTCCTGGCCAGAAAAACACGCTGTCCTATTACAAATACTTTGCCTGGCTATATCCCATTGGTCGGGCGCTTTATCCAGCCGGTTTTTGTACCTTGAAAGAAGTGGGCCAGGCCATGATCAACACCGTTACCAAAGGCTACGAAAAGCAAATTATGGAGGTGAAAGATATTGTGGAGCTGGCGAAACGGTAAGATAACTCGTTGACTACTAGTACAGTTCAATTTGAGTCTTTAAATTTTCCTGTCATTGAAGCTGTTTAAACGTTTAAAGAAAAATCGAACATGCGTGTTTTTGTCATGCTGAGGAACGAATCGGACCGCCGAAGCGGCATCTTCGGTAGCAGCATTCTTGTAGCTACCGAAGATGCCGCTTCGGCGGT
>NZ_BAAHBH010000023.1:0-56511 GCF_054776815.1 Spirosoma gilvum
TGTTAAGGCGGGTGAACACCTCTTTCCATCCCGAACAGAGCCGTTAAGCCCCGTACTGCCGATGGTACTGCTGTCACAAGCGGGAGAGTAGGTAGGTGCCACCTTTGAAATCAGGAGGCCTGTCCAGTCGGACAGGCCTTTTCTGTTTTAAAATCTTCTGAATAAGTAGAGATAGAAAATCAGTTCCTTTTCTTACATTCGATCTCTATTGTCAATTCAGCAAATTCATGGCTCTCTTCAAACTACTCGTAAACGGTCGCAACTATCAGGCTGATGTAGATCCTGATACACCACTTTTATGGGTGCTTCGCGATCATTTTGGATTAGTCGGTACTAAATATGGATGTGGAATTGCCCAATGCGGTGCCTGTACAGTACACCTAAACGGCGAGGCTATCCGCTCCTGTGTGTTACCAGTCTCAGCAATCGGTAAGTCAAAAGTTACGACGATTGAGGGATTATCGTCAGATGGAACCCATCCCGTTCAATTAGCCTGGGATAAAGTCGATGTACCCCAATGTGGCTATTGTCAGGCCGGCCAGATTATGACGGCCGCTGCACTTCTGAAACGCAATCCGAAACCAACCCAGTCCGAAATCGATGAAACCATGACCGGAAATCTCTGTCGGTGTGGTACATACCATCGAATTCGGGAGGCTGTCAAGGTAGCTGCTGAACACCCTGTATCTAGTGGTACTAAACCCTCCAAAACGAAATAGTCATGCAAACGATAGCGAATACCAATCGGAGAAACTTTCTGAAAATTGCATCGCTTGCAGGTGGCGGTTTAATTTTAGGCTTTAACTGGACGGGTGCCGATGCTGCTGTTCCCTTAGCTGAGACTGGAGCCGTTGCGGTACCGGGCGCTGATTTAAATAGTTATCTGTCCATCAACCCGCAGGGTATTATCACCATTTTATCGCCCAATCCAGAAGTGGGTCAGGGGATAAAAACCGCTTTCCCGATTATAGTAGCCGAAGAACTCGATGCCGATTGGACGAAAGTGATTGTTGAGCAAGCGCCACTCGATACCAAGAAATTTGAGCGACAGGTAGCCGGAGGGAGTGGTTCGATTCCACATTCCTGGAAACGCCTACGGGTGGCTGGGGCAACGGCTCGTCAAATGCTGATGGAAGCTGCTGCTAAACGCTGGAACGTACCTGTATCGGAGTGTTCTACGGCTAAAGGCCTAGTAATGCATAAAGCCAGTAGTCGACAGTTGAGCTATGGCGAATTGGCAACGGAAGCTGCTCAACTTACGGTGCCCGCTGATGTGAAACTAAAGGAAATTAAGGATTTTAAATTAATCGGTAGTACAGTCAAAAACGTTGATAACCCAAAGATCATCACGGGTAAACCGCTTTTTGGATTGGATTTCTACCGGGAAGGCATGGTCTTCGCCATGTTGCAGCGCCCAGCCTTTGGCTATAAATTGAAGTCGCTGGATGCCAGTGCGGCAAAAGCTATGTCCGGCATTATCGATGTAGTAACGTTCGATAATAACGTGGCGGTTGTAGGAAAATCGACCTGGCAGGTTAAAAAGGCTAAAGATGCGCTGAAAATTGAGTGGGAAAAAGCCGATGCCCTGGAAAGTACGGCCGACCATAACCGGCTATTCAAAGAAATGCTGGATAGTGGTGAAGCTACGGTTCGACGGAAGGATGGCGATGTGGAAACGGCGTTTAAGAATGCCGCAAAGGTGATTAAGTCGGAATACCAGTGTCCGTTCCTGCCACACAACCCGCTGGAACCAATGAACTTTTTCGCCCACGTTCGCCCAGATGGGGTAGAACTGGTAGGACCAACGCAAACACCCGAGCTAGCCCGTAACGAAACCGCTAAATTATTAGGTATATCACCCGATAAGGTGACAGTACAACTTACCCGAATGGGGGGCGGTTTTGGCCGACGTCTGAAAGCCGATTATGTACTCGAAGCGGTACAGGTATCGAAGTTGGTTAAAGCACCGGTTAAACTCATCTGGACGCGGGAAGATGACATGACGGGCGGCAGCTACCGGCCAGCCGTTCGCTATCGGTTCGAAGCGGCTTTGGATGCCCAGGGCAATATGACTGGCTATAAATTGCGGGGAGTGAGCATCAATGCCGGTAACGCTACGCGGGAAGACAACTTTCCATCGGGGGCGGTCGATAACCTCCTGATCGATAGTGTCGACCATAAATCACCAATCACCACAGGGCCATGGCGGGCGCCGATCACTAACTTCCTGGCTTTTGCCGAGCAGTCATTTTTAGATGAAGTTGCTCAGGCAGCCGGAAAAGACCCGGTTCAATTTCGACTTGAATTGTTAGACAAAGCCAAGCAAAAACCAGTTGGTGCGATCAAGTACGATATTGATCGGATGAAAGGGGTTATTGAGCTAGCAGCTGAAAAATCGGGATGGGGTAAAAAGAAAGGACCCGATGGGAAACCACTTGCCCAAGGCTTCAGTGTCTATTTTTCGCACCGGTCGTATGTAGCTCAGGTGGGCGAAGTGGTGATGCAGAAAGGTAAACCGGTTTTACAAAAAGTATATTCGGCAGCCGATTGTGGTGTGGTCATCAATCAAAGTGGTTCTCAACAGCAGGTACGTGGATGCGTAGTCGATGGTATTGGTCATGCCATGTATGGAAACATTTCCTTTAAAGATGGCATCCCACAGCAGAAAAATTTTAACGAGTATCGACTGATTCGGCTGGCTGAGATCCCTGAGGTTGAAGTACATTTTGTACAAAACGAAATTGAACCTACCGGCCTTGGTGAGCCCTCGTTGCCTCCTGCCGGAGCCGCCGTTGCCAATGCAATCTTCAAAGCCACTGGTAAACGGCTACGTAGTCAGCCCTTTATAGAACAGGACGAATTCAAAGGCGTCTCGTAACAGAGAATGGATAATGTAGAATGATTAATGAATAACGCTAATAAACCCATTATTCATTAATCATTCTACATTATCCATTCGTTAACAAGCCGAAGCCATGTACGTCGAACGGAATGTATTCTATTTGAAGTTTGGCAGTGCGAGACCTGCTGTCGATATGTGGAAAGCGTATTTACAGCGCGTCCATGAGCGAAATAATAAAATCTTTGCCCGCCTGTTAACCGATGTTTCGGGAAGTGGCTATACGATCATACTTGAATTATCCTACGAAACGTTTGCCGAAGCCGAACCCTCGCAGTGTCGGCTAACCCATGAAGCAGATTGGAAAGACTTCTATCAGCAATTTATTCCACTTTGTGAAAAGTCGGAGCGGACTTACTATAAGTTACAGCTTGCATTTTAAGCATTTTCATAATTACTCAATAAATAAATCACTCACGTTTAACTGATTAACGAATGTACGCACGCGTTATCCAATTCCCTTTTAAACCCGAAAGTATTACTGAGGCCGTTACGTATTTTGAGGAGACGGTTGCCCCAGCTTTACAAAAGCATGAAGGTTTTAAAAGTAGCCGGATGCTTAGTAATCCAGAGACGAATAAGGGCTTGATGGTCACCCTCTGGGATACCGAAGCCAATCGACAGGCGGCCGAAACAAATGGCTTTTTGCAGGGTGTTATCAAGCAAATGAGTAATTACTTCGCTGGTCCGCCAATGATCGATTATTACGAAGTAAACGTTCAGGTTTCCTAGTTAGATTAAACCTGAATCCGTTAGAAATAACAAAGCCCAGATGCAAATCTGGGCTTTGTTATAACACACTAGTTTATACTTACTGCATGGCGACAATACGTGTTATCTTTTGAACAGGTGCTGGCCCTAAGGTAATTTGTTTAACGATACTGCCTTCATCGGATTTGAATTCTAATTCATACGTACCATCGACCAGATTATCGACATTCAATTTTACGGCGTAGACGGATTCATTTTTGCTAATACTCCGACGGAACAATACTTCATTGCTTTTGTTTCGCAGCATAATCAAAACTGGTTTTTCGCTATTCTTATTTACCGCCACCCGGATTTGATTATTGGCGGTCACAAAGGCACTGGCATCAAATGAAAGCCCTTTAGGCGTAGTTGGGTTGGTTAAGGTAGAGGCACTTACCAAAATGGAAGCGACAACTTTGCTCATTAGTGTTAACATGGCTGTATTGTGTTTAGTATTTTAGAAAATGATTGTTTACTAGTCAATCACTTTGGTCCAAAGGACATGCCAATTAGTTAATATATTGATAGTCAATGGTTTGAGTTTATTGCTATAGCTTCTTGTTGTCCGTATGTGGACAAACGTCGTTCACTTACGGACGAAAGTAGAGCAGGTATTACGCGTGTGGAGATCAAACGTACGGATTGAAACGTAGCTGATGATATGCTAGCCATAAAGCGGGATAAAGTGAAAATGGTAAGCTATTTTTGTTGCTTCTGACTTGATTCAAAATTGATTTTCCTTCAGTATGTCAAATAGTACTAATCCCCTACGGGTGCTCGTTGTCGGATGTGGCAACATGGGCGCATCGCATGCCATCGCTTATAAAACCATCGGTGGATTTGAGATTTGTGGTATCGTATCTACCGGTAACAGTAAGATTGTTCTGAACGAACGTCTGGGTGGTGGATATACCCTCTTTGATGATTATAAAACCGCACTGGAGGCCACAAAACCCGATGCCGTTTGCATTTCGACCTATCCTGACACGCATGAACAATTTGCGCTGATGGCGTTCGGGCAGGGATGCCATGTATTTATGGAAAAACCTATTGCCGATACGGTTGACGGGGCAAAACGCGTGATGGAAGCCGCACAGAATGCCGATAAAAAATTAGTGGTTGGCTACATTTTACGCCATCATCCTTCCTGGGAAAAGTTTGTTGAAATTGCTCAGCAGCTAGGAAAGCCACTGGTGATGCGGATGAACCTCAATCAACAGAGCCATGGAACGATGTGGACGGTACACCGGAATTTGATGAAAAGCTTAAGTCCGATTGTCGATTGCGGGGTGCATTATATTGATGTGATGTGCCAGATGACACGGTCAAAACCGTTGCAGGTCAACGCGATAGGCGCCAGGCTTACCAACGATATTCCGACCAATAATTACAACTACGGTCAGTTACAGATTCGGTTTGAAGATGGTTCGGTTGGTTGGTACGAAGCCGGTTGGGGGCCTATGATGAGTGAAACTGCCTTTTTTGTGAAAGACGTAATCGGGCCGGACGGTTGCGTATCGATTGTGGCCAAAAATGCTGGAGCAACTGGCAAGTCGGATAATGTAGATTCCCATACGAAAACAGAATCACTACGCGTACATCGGGCTAAACTCAATTCGGAGGATCAATTTGTAGAAGCCGATACCTGGATCGACATGCAGGATGAGCCCGATCACCAGGAGTTATGCAATCGGGAGCAGCGTTATTTTCTGAGAGCTATTCAGGAAAACCTAGACCTGACCGACCATATGCAGGACGCGGTCAATAGCCTGCAAATTGCCTTCGCCTGCGATGAATCCGTACGAACCGGTCAGCCAGTTATGTTATAAAGGGCAAATATATGCAACTGAGGGAAAGCTTACAGACCGTGTTTAGCTAGTTAGTCAGCGATTTGTAAAAAAGAATGTACATTTAGCAAAATATAAATGTACATTCACTATGGAAAAGACTATTTATCAGATTGCTCTAGTAGGGTGTTTAGGTCTGTTGTCTGCATTTTCAACGGTTCCCATGGCAGTTGAGCCACAACGTGCTTCGGTGAAAGTTGAACAAGGGGGCATGGTGCGTTGGGCATCAACTTGTACGCGATGTTCCATGGGCTCAAAAAGCTGGAAAGCGCTAAATGGCAGTTGTTATTTCCCGATTGATATGGCGAAATCCATCGGTAATTACCGGGTTTATAGTTGGAATAAGCAAGGACGGCGGCAGTCGGGCACAGTTGAAGTTGTGAAACGGGAGTTTATTCACGAGGATTTTAAAGATTTTCCGAAGCTTGAATATGTCGATGTATCGCCTAAAAACATTGCCCGCGTGCGACGTGAACAAAATCAGGTGATGCCTTTATTTCGCCGAGCCGATGCAAAAGCAACCTTCGATTTGCCACTTGGCGCACCGGCCAACCCACTTCCGAAAGCGGAAAATAATTTCGGTGCTTTTCGGACATTCAATGGCAAGCCACGCAATCGCCATACGGGTGTCGATTATCCAATAGCGGCAGGGGAGCCTACGCTGAGTTTAGCGGATGGCCGGGTTGTGTTGGTTGGAGAACATTTCTTTGGTGGGAAATCTGTGTATGTTGATCACGGTAACGGCCTGATTGCCATGTATCTTCACCTCCAATCGTTCGCCGTTCATAAAGGCGAGCAGGTGAAAAAAGGTCAGAAGCTAGGCGAAGTTGGTGCGACTGGACGTGCAACGGGCCCGCACCTGCATCTGGGCGTTCGCTGGCATAATATACGTATTGATCCGTCTGTTCTCTTGACCGACCCTGCTAAACTACCTCAGATTCAATAGGAGAGAGCTTGTTGCTAAATCAGACTAGAAAACAAGGGTCCCGAAAGTTCGAGACCCTTGTTTTCTAGTCTAATTACCTACTAAATATACCGTTCTGTGATATGCCGCGTCCGTTCAGTGGTTTCAATTAACAACGGATGGCGTGGTTGACTGAGGGCAGTCTCCAGCTCGGCAATGGTTTCTTTAAAGAGTAAATTAACCGGTATTTCGTGTGCTTCCAGTTTGCTTTTGATGTACATCAACGATGGACGAACCGTACCCGAAGCGGCTAGTTCATTATACTGCTGTTTGGCTGCCACAAACTGCTCATCACTAGTGCCAAACGAAATCACCCGTTCGGGCAGTGGGTTTGCCTTTCGGCTGGCTAGCTGAGCATCCAGACTGGCCAGTAAACCCTTTAGATGGAAGGTATCTTTGCCAGTGCGAATGCGTTCGCGTAGGGATTGGCGGATGAGGTAGGTCAGCGAATCGGCCAGGTTAAGGCCAATCTCAGCCATCTGCTTAAATATCAGCGACGAAGGCGACATGCCCGGAATAGTATTGGGATCATGTAGCAGTACATCACCGGCAGGAGTCAGAAAGCCGTCAATCCGTGCATAAACATTGATACCTAGCCGGGTAAATACCTGTTCAACGTTCAGTTGTATCTTGCGGTTATTTTCTAAACTTGTCTCAACCGGAATCCGCTTTTTGGTGGTATTGAGTTTGTATTTCGACTCAAAGTCAAAACTCGTGACATTATAGATTTCGGTCGGTGGTAAGGCTATGGCAACCTGGTCATCGTCCTGTATTACGCCACAGGAAAATTCCTGCCCGGTAATAAATTCCTCAAAAAGCACTTCATCTTCAGCATTCAGCGATGCCAGACTAATCGAAGGGCCATTTTGAAGACTATCAAATTTTTGGATGAAGTCTTTGGGATGTTTAATCACGTCGCCGGTTTGTTCAACGACCACCGGGAAACTAATGCCCGAGTCCAGACTCACCATTTTCTGGGCCTGCTCCTGTTTTTCATCCGCCGATAAATTGCCCCATTCGCTTAGCTTGCTCCAACCGTCGGGCTGGATGGTCATGGTGAAAAAGCATTGCTCCACAGCTCGGCAAAACTGCTCCAGATCGGCTTCCCGTACAATGGCTACCCCGATAGAAGAGCCTTGGTGCGGAGCTTTGACTACGATGGGTAGTCCTAAATGTTCGGTGAGCGATTGAAAAAACTGCGCTTTGTCGGTCTGTTCATACGCATCGCGGCTAATGGTTGCCGTTTTCTTTTGTTGACCATTGGCGAGTGCGATCAATTCATTTTGCAGGATTTTATTGATACCCACAGCCGATCCCACTAGGCCAGGACCTGTATAGGGCATTTTGTACCATTCCAGCAACCCTTGTATAGCACCATCTTCACAGTTTGGGCCATGCATAGCCAGAAAGGCCATATCGAAATGCTCACGGAACTGTTCAGGACGGATTTCAGGTAAGGTAGCATCTAGCGCATCTGGGCTTAGTGATTCATCATACACCGAAAAGCCAGAATCATCCTGAGGCAGCGCATCCCGTAATGAAGGGGCTTGTAAAAATTCAGGCGAAACCGGCCGAAACCGTCCTTGCCCATCGACAAAAATAAGAACCGGCTCGAACAAGCCTTTATCTAAATTCGCTAACGCTGTGCGGCCACCCGCAAACGATATCTCCCGCTCCCGCGCCGGACCACCGAAAAAAATGCCTACTTTCACTGAATTGATGAGATTTTACGGTTGCAAAGAAACAAAAAAAACGCCTGTTTGGGCGTCTAAACTTAATTACGAGAAGGTTTAAGGACTGTTGCGCCTGGGGCTAACGGCTGTTGTAACAAATCAAGCAATAGTGGAACGGTCAATTTTAAAATAGGATAAGCATTCGTATAGGTATCCAATACAATTATTGGAGTTGGGTACTTAACAAGATTTTGCTGAAACCTAAGATTTTTGTCACACGTAACTAAGGCATCGAAATTGAAGTCAATTAATAGTTGAAGTACATCTTCATCTTCATTCCCGTCTCGCCTTAATTCTCGAATTGTATATACATCGTGGTCAGCTAAATCTTGCCTGAGTTTCTTGGGTACGTTCTCGTCAAGCAATAGCCTCATATATACTATTGAGGTTGTGTGCCGTTAGTAAGCGTTCCGCTATTTTCAATGTAGCAATGACCTGCTCTTTTGATACAGTTGGGAAGTCATCTAAAAAATCATCTACTGATATTCCTAGTTCTAAATGGTCGAACAAGGATTGGACAGGCACCCGTGTTCCTTTAAACACGGGTATTCCTCCCATAACTTTTGGATTTATTGAGATAACATCCGGTAACATAGCCAGACTCGTTTAAAACGCAGGGGTAATGTTGACAGCTTCGACTTTGGTGATTTCGGGTACTGCTCGTAGGATAGCTTCTTCTAAGCCGCCCTTAAAGGTCATAGCCGACATAGGACATGAGCCACATGAGCCTATCAATTCGAGCCGGACGGTTTTGTCGTCGGTAACTTCCAGTACTTTCACATTACCGCCATCAGCAGCCAGATACGGGCGCATGCTGTCGAGGGCGCGTTCTATTTTCGTAATCAGTTCGTCGTTGGTAACTACCGTTTCCATTAAAAAGTTGATTTACGGTAAATTTATACGTTCTATGCGATTTATGCAACCTGTACCCGTTCGGTACGGTCGAGGGATGCATTGCGGATGGCTACCTGTTGGGCTACCGCTTCGGCCGTTGCCCGGAAGGCTTCACTGGCAATTGGCTCGCCAACGCTGATGGCAGGACGACCTTCATCGCCAGCTTCCCGGATACTCTGCACCAGCGGAATCTGACCAAGCAGTGGAACGCTGAACTGGTTGGCCAGGTATTCGCCACCCCCTTTTCCAAAGATATAGTATTGGTGGTCAGGTAATTCGGCAGGGGTAAAGTAAGACATGTTCTCAATCACGCCCAACACCGGCACATTGATCTGTGGTTGACGGAACATGGCAAGGCCTTTGGTCGCATCGGCCAGCGCTACCTTCTGCGGGGTCGTTACGATGATGGCTCCGGTTACTGGCACCGTTTGAACCAGCGTCAGGTGAATGTCCCCCGTTCCTGGAGGCATATCGATCAGAAGATAATCTAATTCGCCCCAGTCGGCATCAGAAAAGAATTGTTGTAAAGCTCGTCCGGCCATCGTTCCGCGCCAGATAATGGCCTGGTTGGGATCAACCAGAAAGCCCATCGACAACATTTTGATGCCAAATTGCTGCACGGGCTCCATTTTCGTCTGCCCGTCTACCTGAAAAATACGCGGCTGAATGTTCTCAGCCCCAAACATCGTAGGCATCGAGGGACCGTAAATATCGGCGTCGATAATCCCAACTTTTGCCCCGGATTTATGCAGCGCAATCGCCAGGTTGGCCGTGACCGTTGATTTACCTACACCCCCCTTGCCCGATGAAACGGCGATGATGTTTTTTACACCCGGCAGGGTAGGAGCATTATTTCGGGTTGAGGTCACGTTGGACGTCATATCGACTGTTACCTGTATATCGGCTCCAATATGTGTATGAATGGCGTCTTCGCAACGTTTTCGGATCACTTCCTTCAGTGGGCAGGCAGGTGTGGTCAATACGACAGTAAAACGAACGGAGCCAATGCCAAGCGTTACATCGCGGACCATGTTAAGCGAAACAATATCGCGCTTTAAATCAGGTTCTTCAACGGTACTGAGCGCCCGCAGAACGGCTTCTTGTGATAATCGGTAATCGGACATTCCGGAAAATGTATAATGAATAATGTACAATGCATAATTCAAGAAATCAGTGGCATAAGGGCCATTGATCATTGAACATTATCCATTATACATTTTTCTAAACGCCCACGTACCTCAGCCAGTTCCGCCGAGACGTCTATTCGGTTCGATAATGTTTCTAATTGCGACAGTAATTTTGTCAGAAACTGCTGATGTGCCAGACTCGCTTCGCCGTACAGTGGGCGATGGGCCATTGATTTGCTCACCTGCGCCCATTCGGCAACAAAGCTCCGAAGCTCAGGATCAAATGTACTTTCGGCAAACTTTTCAAAAATATAATCCTGTGCCTGCGAGTTTGGGTGGATCAAATCGGCTTCATAAAACCGATAGTCCCGAAGATCGTCCATCATCAGTTCGTAGGCTGGAAAATAAAACACCCAGTTGTTCCAAATCGTAAGCTCATGCGCAATGACGCGTAGCGTAGCTTTGCTAACGCTATTAAGCGGCAGTGTATCGCGCGTATGCCGAACCGGACTTACCGTCAGAACGATTTTCAGGGACGGACTGGCTCTATGGAGCAGTTTCAGCAATCTTGCCAGATCGTCGCGGAGGTGATCAATCTGGTACAGGTATTTTTCGAAAAACTGCCCCGGCATTTTATGGCAATTGGCAACCACCTTTCCAGTCTCAATATGTCGGTACACGATTGCTGATCCAAGCGTAAGTAGCAAGAAGTTCGCCTTCCGAATGGCTTCGGCTGTGTTGGTCAGCGTGTTTATCAGCTTTGTTCGGAGTTCATCCCGACTGGTCGCCCAGAGAGATGAATGAAAATCATAATGGAACCAGATACCATCCCGTTCAACATACAAATCCGCATCAGGCTCTTTGCCATGTAAGGCCAGCGTTAGGAGTTTGGTTATTGAAACAGGGTTAAAAATAGTCCCAAACGGATTGGTCAAAACCGCCAGTTTATGATTGGCTAATCGGCTTCCTATAGCCTCTGCAAAACAGGAGCCCAGGGTTACAATTCGGCTCGACAAATTAAGCTGGCAGGGGAGGATTTCGGGCGAAAAATCAGTATGAAGTTTCATACTTTTTAAACAAATAAACGGGCCATTTAGGTCCGTTTATTATTGGAATTTTTGCTTTGCTATGCACTGATAATCAGATAGTAAGAATGGCTAGAAGCGCTTCGTTACTAGCCGATTCATCAAACACCGCACGTACAGGAATCCGGAAGTCTGGTAACACAATGCTTTCAATTTTATAGTCAATTCTGTGGGTATTGTCAAGGGCAAAAGCCTGTAAATCCGTGTCGAGACTATTCTGTTCAATGAGTTGCTTGCGCGGATCTACGATCCAGTATTCTCGAACCCCATGCGCAGCGTAATCCTCGAACTTGATGCCGCGGTCAATCTTCTCAGTACTCTTAGAAAGAACCTCAACGACCAAATCCGGCGCAGGGAACTGCATCATTTCACTATCAAAATCCTGCGAACGAGCGGCTGTCCAGAAACAGATGTCGGGTTCATAATCGTTGCGTGTCAGGGAAACCAGCGCTTTTTCTGAAGCGACACGGCCTAGCCTATGTTTAATAACATACGTACTAAGTAGTCTATATAAATTCCCAACGGCGGCCCAATGGCGCTCTTTAGCAGGCGACTGCATGATGATGGCTCCGTTAATAAACTCGGCCTTATGGTCTTCGTGAATCCAGTTGTAAAAAGCCTGCCGTTGCTGCTCCTCTTCACGTAGGGCAACTTCAGCCTGTTGCATAAGCAGCTTGAGATTAGGTGCTTCTAGTAGGTGATCTAAATCGAGCGTGGCCATTAGAACGGTGTTTTACTCAAATATAACAAAAAACCGACCCGCTTTGTCGGCTGACAGGCGGGTCGGTTAGGCTTGAAGTCGTGAGCGCTTATTCGGCCGAAACGACTTCGAATTTCACTTTGTGCTTCACATCTTTATGCAGGTCCAGTGACGCTTCATAGCTACCCAAGGTTTTTACATCGTCAACGGTAATTTTCTTCCGGTCGATGTCGAAGCCTTTTTCACGAAGGGCTTCAGCTACCTGCGTGTTGGTTACCCGACCGAAGATTTTGCCGCTTTCACCCGCTTTTGCAGGAATCGTGAGGGTGGTTTCGCCAATAGCTTCTGCTAACGCCAGTGCATCGTTCTTGATTTTCTCGGCTTTGTGAGCAGCCTGACGGATGTTTTCAGCAACAATCTTTTTGTTCGATTCAGTTGCCATCACTGCATACCCCTGAGGAATCAGGTAGTTGCGGCCGTAACCGGGCTTCACCGTAACGGTATCGTTTTTGTAGCCCAGGCCGGCAATATCAGTTTTTAAAATGATGTCCATTTTTAGAAAAAGTTGTCAAGTTGTCAAGTCATATAGTTGTATGGTTAGTGTGCGTCAGCAAACTTTATTACCAGACAACGTTATAACTCTAAAACTCTATTTTAAAGAATCGCCTACGTAAGGCAGGATGGCTAAATGACGAGCGCGTTTGACAGCCTGGGCCACTTTACGCTGGTTTTTGAGGCTTGTGCCGGTCAGCCGACGGGGCAGAATTTTACCCTGTTCGTTCAGCAGTTTCAGCAGGAAGTTACCATCCTTGTAATCGATGTATTTGATACCGGCTTTCTTGAAGCGGTCGTACTTTTTGCGGTTCTCGGTTTTCGAGACAGATTCGTTTTGTAAGCTCATGATCGGGACCTATCAGGCGTTTTCGGTTTGTTTTTTCTTACCCACTAAGCCATTGCGCTTCTTTTCGTTGTAGGCAACAGCGTGCTTGTCGAGCGAAATCGTCAGGTGACGGATCACGCGTTCATCGCGCAGATACTCGGTGTTGAGTTTCTCGATGAGGGTTCCCGGAGCCTTGAACTCGAAAAGTTGATAGTAACCCGTGTTCTTGTGCTGGATTGGGTATGCCAGTTTGCGCAGACCCATGCTGTCTTCATGAACAAGTTCCGCACCGTTGTCGGTGAGCACTTTCCGGAACTTGTCAACGGTGTCCTTCATCTGAGCATCAGATAAAACGGGAGTTAAAATGAACACCGTTTCGTAGTTATTCAGAAACATTTTTTGAATTGGTTGAAATGAGGGCGCAAAGATATGAAAAAAAATAGCAAAGGGCAAGGGGGATTGGGCATAGGGTGAAAACAATCTTTCACCCTATGCCCAATCCCCCTTGCCCTTTGCTATTTCACCGTAAACTCGCCTTCACCAATACGGAAGCCTTCGCAGTAGATTTCGATGACGTGTTTTCCTTCGTTGAAGCGTTGGGCACCCCGCCCGAAGATGAAATCTACTGTTTGGCGGCTGTTGTCGAAATTGAACCGCTGCATGGCGGTGTAGATCATGCCCTGACCACCATAGGTGAATTCGCCGGAACCAGTAGCCAGGTCCGAAATGACAGCGCCATTAGGGTCCAGAATTCGCATGTACAGTTCTTTTTCTTCCTGCTTGGCCAGTCCGTTAGGAGCCAGGCGAACCGATACTTTTATTTTATCGATTCGTTTGGCTTTGTAGGTGCCACCATCTTTCTCCTTACCACGCTTGTTGATAGCGTCTACCGAAATAGTTTCGGCTCGTAGTGCAGCCGCTATGGTCACTTTTTCAGCCAATTCCTGATTTTTGGTCGACACTGCTACGACAGAATCGCTTAGGGTTTGCCGTTCGGCTTTAAGTCCCGTGTTCTCCTCGGCAAGGGTGGCATTCTGTTGGGTCAGAACGCCATTTTCTTCCTTCAGACGAGCAATTTCCTGGTCTTTCTGGGCCAGCAATACCTGATAATTTCGTATCTTCTGGTCGTATTTTTTGCTATCGAAGGAGCCAACATTCCGTAGTTCTTTTTTATCGACTTCCAATTGGGCTTTCACTTTCATTAAGGAATCGATATTACCGCCAAGCTGTTGAATCTCTGCGATTTTAGCGTCCAACTGAGCTGAAATTGAGTCAAGCTTTGTTTTTGCGATCAGGACTTCTTCCGTTTTAGCGGCAATCGTAGCATCTTTGGTTTTATTATCCTGCCGTTCCTGATAATAGAAATACAAAAGCAGTACGTTAAGAGCCGCCAGTACGAGCAATGCGACCAGTAAGTAACTACGACTATTATTTCGTGGTTGGGGTCTGGGTTCCATGGAATATGGGTTAAATGATCAAGTTATGGTTAAAATCCTTACCAAAACTAGCCCGGAAGGTGGTTTATTGTCTTGTTTTGCACAATAATACTAAACGATTCGTAGAAGGTCATAAAATAAGCACCTATGATTGCCGAAGCCATTCATCAGATTGAGGGTTCATTGCCGGACAATGCTAAATTAATTGCCGTCACAAAAACTAAGCCAGTAGCCCTGCTGAGGGAAGCCTACGTTGCCGGTTGCCATCGATTTGGTGAAAATAAAGTGCAGGAGATGGTGGAGAAGCAACCGCAGTTGCCCGCCGATATTGAATGGCATCTGATCGGGCATTTGCAAAGCAATAAGGTTAAATACATAGCTCCGTTTGTTGCGTTGATTCACTCGATCGACAGCCTGAAACTCCTACAGGAGGTGAACAAACAGGCCACCAAACACAACCGGATTATCAACTGTCTGTTACAGATTTACATCGCTGACGAAGAAACCAAATTTGGCCTTTCGCCCGACGAAGCAGAAGCCTTACTCAAAGCCCCGGAATTGGATATGCTATCGAATATTCGCCTGATTGGCCTGATGGGACTAGCCACGAATACCGACGATGAGGCACAGATTCGTCAGGAGTTTCGGGGACTGAAACAATTGTTTGACCGATTGGCCCAGATCGAGCACCCCTTCGTACGGTTTCGCGAACTCTCGATGGGTATGAGTGGGGACTATCGGATTGCTTTGGAAGAAGGCAGCACCATGATTCGGGTTGGGAGTGCAATTTTTGGAAGTCGCGCTTGAACTGCATTAACAGCCTGGTAAGATCTAGGTAATTTTTTGATTACACTGATTTTGTTCGTCTATTCGCAGTCAGAACAAAATCAGGCTAATCAGTAAAATCATAAAAATCCTGCCGGGCCGCCGAAGCGGTTCAGACAATATGAAATTTTTCCTTCAATCAGGTGCCCTGTTAGGGTTGTTGGGCGTTGCGCTGGGTGCGTTTGGAGCACATGCTTTGCGGACAATGCTGGAAGCGTCGGGCCGGACAGCCACGTTTGAAACCGCCGTTAAATACCAATTCTATCATGCCCTAGCCTTAGTACTGGTAGGATTGCTGATGCATACATTTGGCAGCAACCCTTCGATCGTGAAACTGCTAAACTGGGCCGGATACTCCTTTTTAGGCGGGGTTATCATTTTCTCTGGGTCCTTATATGTGCTATGCTTCACTGGTATTACGTGGTTAGGTGCCATTACTCCTTTAGGCGGATTGGCCATGATAGCTGGTTGGGCACTTTTATTGTGGGCGTTTGTTTAGAATGATGAATTATGAATGATAAATGATGATTACAAGAAGTAGCAATCATCATTTATCATTCATAATTCATCATTCTCTTCGTAACTTTGCCCTCTGATTCTGAGAATAATGCAAACGAATATACAGGCTGAAACCGCTCGTCGGCGGACGTTCGCCATCATTAGTCACCCGGATGCCGGGAAAACCACACTGACCGAAAAACTGCTGCTTTTTGGGGGAGCCATTCAAACGGCTGGGGCGGTCAAATCCAACAAAATCAAAAAGACGGCTACGTCGGACTTTATGGAAATCGAGAAGCAACGCGGTATTTCCGTAGCTACTTCGGTGATGACCTTTGAGTACGATAACCTGAAAATCAATATTCTCGATACGCCTGGTCACAAAGATTTTGCGGAAGATACCTACCGGACCCTGACGGCCGTCGATAGTGTCATTCTGGTGATCGACTGCGTGAAAGGCGTAGAGGAACAAACCGAGCGGCTCATGGAAGTTTGCCGGATGCGCGACACGCCGGTGATCATTTTCATTAACAAACTAGACCGCGAAGGCCGTAATCCATTCGATCTGTTGGATGAGCTGGAAGATAAGCTGAACATCCGGGTTCGCCCCATGACCTGGCCGGTCAATATGGGATCGGATTTTAAGGGCGTGTATAGCCTGATCGAGAAAAAGTTATATTTTTTTAAAGTCAATAAAACGAAAGTTGAAGACGATGTACTGCCGATTGAGCTGGAAGATAGTCTGCTCGATATAAAAGTTGGCGAACGCGATGCCGCCCAACTTCGGGAGGATGTTGAACTGATCGAAGGGGTGTATGATCCGTTCGATCGGCAGGCGTATCTGGATGGAAAACTGGCCCCAGTATTCTTTGGATCGGCCGTTAACAATTTCGGGGTGAAGGAGTTGCTGGAAGGCTTCTGCGACATTTCGCCCGAACCGATTGCTCGCCCAACCGATAAGCGGGAAGTTCAGCCCGGCGAAAAAGCGTTTAGTGGATTTGTCTTTAAAATTCACGCCAACCTCGATCCACGTCACCGCGACCGAATCGCCTTTCTACGCATCTGTTCGGGTGTATTTGAACGGAATAAGTTCTACCATCATACCCGGCTCGATAAAAATGTGCGATTTGCCAGCCCATTCAGTTTTATGGCCGATAGCAAGAGTGTGGTCGAAGAAGGATTTCCGGGCGATGTAGTGGGCTTGTATGATACCGGTACATTTAAAATCGGCGATACACTGACTGAAGGCGAAGAGTTACAGTTTCAGGGTATTCCCAGCTTTTCGCCCGAAATCTTCAAGGAACTGGTCAATCTCGACCCAATGAAGTCGAAGCAATTGGACAAAGGTATTCAGCAGTTGACCGATGAGGGTGTTGCCCAATTGTTTACGCTGGATTTAGGTAATCGGAAAATTGTCGGTACGGTTGGTGAACTTCAGTTTGAAGTGATTCAATACCGGCTGGAGAATGAATATGGTGCCAAATGCCGCTGGGTACCGCTGAACTACACCAAGGCCTGCTGGATTACCTCCGAAAATCCGGCTAAGCTGGCTGAATTTATCCGGTTGAAAGGGAATCAGATTGCCTATGATAAAGATCGAAATGCGGTCTTCCTGGCGGAATCGGACTGGATGCTGCGAATGAACCAGCAGAATAACCCCGACATTCAATTCCACCTGACGTCAGAATTTAAGGTAGCGGTGTAGGTTTGGGATTTTATAGAGTTTCTGCCGTGCTGATAAAACTCATTAGCCAATAGCGAGTTGTTATAGGTATTACTCACGTTAAAACGAGACATACCTATGATACACACACTTGCAACCTTAGCTGTGGCTCTACTGCTAACCGGAACGGCCGTAGCTCAGCCAAAACCACCTAAACGTTGGTCGAAGAATAAACCGGCTACTACTGAGTCGGCGACGGATGCGGCTTCGACAAATTCGAAAAAAGATTCGCAGGGGACTATTGGCGGAACCGGATTGACGAACGATCAATACCAGACGCAGGCGGCCGATAATTCGACCGATAAAACTACGAAAGTGGATGCCAGTAGCAGTGTTCGAACGGGACCATCGCCGGTGAAAGCCCGGAAGAAATCACCTAAATCAGGAAACAAAGAGTGACAGCACGGCTGTTTATGAGGTCATTCTTTAATAGAAGTTTAATCAACCTTTCAGCAATCACCCGGTTCTATCGGTGTAATGAATCACTAAAACCAGATAGACGAATGAAGCAAGTACTGATGGCTGCTCTGACTGTTCTGCTGATGAGAGGTGCGGCTTATGCGCAGGATGAGGTGAAGAAAGACGCCAAAATGGAGCATAAGAAAATGAAGCATGACGCCAAGATGATGAAAAAGGATGCAAAAAAAGAAGGCGACGATGCGAAGTCGGATGTAGCAAAAGATATGAAGAAAGAAGCGAAAGCGATGAAGAAAGATGCTAAACAATAGCTCTTCGGATAGGATAACCGAAACCTCCCCAACCAGGGAGGTTTTTTTATGCCTTTAGCAATCGAAATGGCAGAAAGTAACTCTGTTAGAAACGCTTACAAGCCCGAAAGCGTTGCCGAAATAACCTTTTGACCTGTAGTGAGTTTTACAAGTTGATTATAGTAAATTCACTTAACTACAGCATGTTATGAAAACGTTGATGATTGCCACCACTGCGGTTATGATCCTGTCAGGGTCAGTTTTTGCTCAGGACAAAACGAAAAAAGAAGCAAAAATGGAAACGAAAGAGATGAAGCATGATGCTAAAATAGCCAAGAAAGAGGCCAAAATGGAAAACGACCATATGAGAGCTGATGCGGCTAAAGAAATGAAGCACGACGCTAAAATGATGAAGAAAGATGCTAAAAAGATGTCGAACCAATAAAGAGTAGACTATTTATCACTTCCGAAGCCCCTGATTTCAGGGGCTTTTTTTATAAGCAAAAAATAAACTTAGGCAACTGTTTGGTTTATAATAGAACTTACTATACTATTGCAGTGTACTATTTATCTAATACACTAGATCGCTTTCCTTTTATGATAGAACTAAAGAATGTAACGTTTGGCTATCGGCAGCGGAAACTACTGTACGACAGGCTAACTCTATCGTTGTCGCCAGGATCCATATATGGCCTGCTTGGACCGAACGGGGCTGGTAAATCCACACTGCTTCGATTGGTATCGGGATTACTTTACCCAAAATCAGGCACTATTCAGGTGGGACTCTATAACCCGGCCCATCGACAACCCGCTTTTCTGGAAGATATATTTCTGGTACCCGAAGAGTTTTATCTGCCTTCGGTTCGTATTCGGCAATTTGTGGAGACAAATGCTCCCTTTTACCCCCGCTTTGATCGGTCGGAGATGGCAGCGTATATCCGGGAATTCGGATTGACGGACGATCAGAAACTGAATGAACTATCGTATGGTCAAAAAAAGAAAATTCTGATCGGGTTTGGGCTGGCAACCAATACGTCTGTATTGCTGATGGATGAACCAACCAACGGGCTCGATATTCCATCAAAAAGTCAGTTTCGACGATTGGTTGCCGGTGCTGTTGACGAACAGCGGACAGTGATTATTTCGACACATCAGGTACGGGATCTGGAAACATTGATTGACCCGATTGTCATTTTGTCGGAGCAAGGAGTAGCGCTGAATGCTTCGGTAGACGAAATCACAGCTCGCCTTTGGTTTGGACTTGTGCCCGAACTGGACCGTAGCCGCCCAATTCTTTATTCTGAACGAGCAGTAGGCGGCTACGCTATAGTCGCTGAAAACAAGCTGGGCGAGCCAAATCGGTTGGACCTGGAGCGGCTGTTTAATGCTGTACAAGCCGAACCTGAGCGAATTCAACAACTTTTTTCAGTTCCATCCACTTACGCACAGCTATGAATCAGACGTTTTCAATAAGTCGCTTTAGTCGATTATTTCGAAAGTATTTTACGGATACTAGACGAACCTTGCTGGTAAACGTTGGCCTGCTGGCGGGTGTATTAATTAGCCTGAATGTCTTTTTCTACAGCCAATCGCCGAGGGCGGTTGACGACGCTCGGTATGTTATTTTTTTTCTGGTGGGATGGATAGGCTGGTACGTATTTACGGTGCAGCAGTTGACTCAACTGAACCAAAAAGAGCAGGCGATAGCCTACCTCATGCAACCTGCTTCCCAGTTCGAAAAAGTTCTACTCGTGTGGTTGGTGTCTGGACTAGGTTTTATTGTGGTTTACATTGCTCTATTTACGTTACTCGATGCCATTGGAATCTCTTTTATAAACCATCGTGACTGGGCTCCAGAGAATTTGGCCATGATGCGCCGTATGGGAAGTCTTTATGAACTCAGGCCATTTTTAAAAGAAAAGAGCTTCGACAATGTTCCTGAAGCCTTGTGGATTTTTACGGCACTCTTACACGCATTTACAATGGCGTTTGCGCTGATTGTCCGACGTAATACCCTGCCTTTGGTGATAGCGATTGCAGGTACGTTGATCATGTTGAGCAGCCTGATCAACAATATGTTGCTCCACACTCTGACGGGCTGGACATCGATCAACAGCAAATTCCCATTTTTGAACGCTATGGCTGAATCACCAATCGATCAGGACGTGTATCGAACGGTTAACCTACCAACCGCTTTGGGCAATCAACTACGCTATCTGGTCGGCATTGTAATCATTAGTTTACTCTACACTACAGCCTATTTCCGGCTAAAAGAACGGGAGGTATAACGATGGATTTTCGAGATAAACAAGCGATATACCTGCAAATAGCTGAGCATGTAAGTGAACAGATCCTGCTTGGTCGGTGGCCGAATGGAGAGAAAATTCTTTCGGTTCGTGACCTGGCCGCTGAACTGGAGGTGAATCCAAACACCGTGATGCGGACGTATGATTTTCTGAGCCAGAAAGGGGTCATTGCCAACAAGCGCGGTATCGGATACTTCCCGACCGATGATGCGGCAGACCGCATTCGGGCTTATCGACGTGAGCAGTTTCTGGAAAATGATTTACCTGTGTTCTTCAAAAATCTCTATTTACTGGGGATTGATTTAACCGAGATAGAAACGCGTTACGAACAATTTGTATCCACTACTTATCAGCAACCTTGACCGAATTCAGGATGAAAACAAGTTATATTCTTTTAATCGTTATTACCGTTCTGACACTCACGGGCATGGTAGCAACCGATGTCCTGCTGAAACAGCAGTATGAACAAATCGACTGGAGCAATCCCTATCAGGAGTTTGAGAAACGCCCAATACCGAATACCAGACACTGGGTTATTGAAGGAACACCAATAATGGAGATTCTCGTCGAGAAAAGTAACGATAAACCCTACGTGCTGCTTGAGCCTGAGCAGGCTAAATTTTTTCGTCAACGACAGGTAGGTGATACAACGTTTGTTGCCTTTACACCAGATTACATGGGCGGACATGGCGAACCTCGTATGGCCGCCGATTATCGATTGCATGTAGCGATGGTGCTTCGTGTGCCCAATCTGCGGCAGGTAAGCGTTCAGGATGGGCGCGTGACGATTGGCAACCTATCTGCCGATACACTAGCCATCGCCCTGACAAATAGCCGGTTACGTACGTCAAAGCTAACGATAGCCAATTCGCTGGAGCTTATGGCTGAGCAAAATAGCTTTGCTGTACTTGACCAGACAGATCGGTACAAAACCATGCGAACAACGGTGCGCGATTCGAGCGGGATTTTACTGAATAATACGCCAATTGAGACGTTCGAGCGGGACATAGCGCCCAAAGCAGAGATACAATTACGAGGGCAGGCGCTTAAATGGTTGAAGTGAGATCGTATAGGTTTACTTGACTCACTTATAAACGCAAGCTCAGGAATATGATTTCGCAGGCTTCTCTTCGGTGGGTCGTACTTCGTTAGGGCTGGGTAAGAGACCCTGTGCGCTGGGCAAGATAATACGGAAGGTAGTACCGACACCAACCGTTGATTCGACCTTAAGCTGGCCCCGGTGTAGTTCAATAATGCGTTGGGTAAGGGCCAGCCCAATCCCATGTCCTTTAACGGTCATAGTGGTTTCGGAACGGTAAAAAGGTTCGAAAATATGCGGTAAATCACGGGCTGGTATGCCATAGCCGTTGTCGGCAAAGGTAAGCTGCACCTGGCCGGGTTCGAAGGCAATCCGAACCGATACGCGTTGATCGGCCGAATATTTACAGCCATTTTCCATTAGGTTTTGAAAGGCAGTTTGCAGTAGTGATTCTTCCCCGTTAATTACTAATTCTTCTTCCTGATCGGGTAAATTGTCAAAGTCGATGTCGATTTGGTAGTCGGGTTTTTTGTTGACCAACAGACTCTGCGCCTGCCATAGTAATTCGTCGATTCGAACAGGCTGATTATTCAACGTAACGACGTCTGAACTGGCTCTGGCTAACTCAAGGAGTCCGTTGACAAGCCGGATCATACTTTTTACCTCATCGAGCAACGCATCGAACGCAACCTCATATTCATGCGTGGTACGGGCTTGTAGGCGTGTCACTTCAATCTGCCCCATCATAACCGTCAGGGGTGTTCGTAGCTCGTGTGATGCGTGCGACACAAAGCTTTTCTGAAAAACGAAGGCTTCTTCGAGTCGGGTAAGGAGGTCGTTGAACGTACGGGCCAGATCAGCCAGCTCGTCGCGTTGACGACCTACCCGCAATCGTTCATGGATGTTGGTAGCCGATATGGAATTTACCTGCGTGATCAGTTCAGCGACCGGGCGTAAGGCATCGGTAGCAAACAAATAACCAGCAATGCCTACAATAAACAAGCTTAGTAACCAGCCAAAGAACAGAATCTCGCGCAACCGATCCAGCTTACTAAACCCATAGCGATCGTTTGCCGAGGCTACGATGAATAATGATTCTCCCCTTGAATTGATATGCCGTACACCAATGGCTTCAAGGTCACCGGCACGGGCATATTGGGGATGGCGAAGGGTGATTTTAGATAAAAAATCTGGCGTAATTGGAAAGCGTGGGCGCTGGTGGTATTGATTATATAAGATGACCCCTCGCGAATTATAAACCGTAACCTGTTCATCAGCCATAATGGGCAGGTCATTCTGAGGAACTTCACCAACATCTTCCCGTAGTCGAACGGTTGTCAGTGCTTTTTCTTCGAGTCGCTGTTCAAACTCCTGCTGTCGGAACTGATCGTACAGGTAATAAACGGAGATCGTAAAGAGCAGCATAATCGAAGCGACCAGCAGCACAAAAAGCAACGTCAGACGAGTACGGATGTTCATAGTTCTTAAGGAGTGAGGAGTTCGTAGCGAGAAGTGAGAATGGCTGGCGCAATATAAAAAGCTTGCGCCAGCCATTCTCACTTCTCGCTACGAACTCCTACTTACTCTTCTTTTAACATATACCCCATTCCGATTACGGTATGGATCAGTTTTTTCGGAAAGTCCTTGTCAATCTTCTTACGAAGGAAATTTACGTATACGTCAATCACATTAGTGCCGGTATCGAAATGAATATCCCAAACTTTTTCGGCAATGTCGACACGTGATACCACCCGCCCGCGATTGCGGATCAGGTATTCGAGCAAACCGAATTCTTTGGCCGTCAATTCGATACGTTTGGCTCCCCGACGGGCTATTTTCTCATTCAGATCAAGTTCCAGATCTGCTACTTTCAGAACATTGGTTTGCATACTACCTTCGCTGTTGCGCTTGGTGAGGGCACGCAGCCGAGCCATAAGCTCACGGAATTCAAACGGCTTAACCAGGTAGTCGTCGGCACCCGCTTCAAAGCCGGTCAATTTATCATCCACAGAGCCCATTGCCGTCAGCATCAGAACGGGCGTACGATTTTTTTCCTGACGAATGGATTGAACGACATCAAACCCATTCATTTTAGGTAGGTTGATGTCCATAATAATCACATCATAGGGATTATTAAGGGCCATAGTACGGCCTAGCTGACCATCATAAGCGACATCCACTTCGCAGGATTGTTCTTCCAATCCCTTTCTGACAAAGGATGCCAGTTTAGGCTCATCTTCTACTACCAGAATTTTCATGTCGGCAACATACATAGCTCTTGTCTGATTTAAAAACGGCAGAACAAATTATTAGTTTCCAAAAAGCAATACGTACGCTGATTTTAAGAGAGAGCAGAAAGGCGAGTACGTGCCGCTTATGGGATCAAGGTCGCCTTAATGAATTAAAAGGAATTGAAAATAACATTAAAAGAGGGTTAAAGCTATTTTAATGTTCACATGATTATTGTTCTAGAAAAATCATACAAAAACAAAAAAGCCGCTCCGAAAATCGGGGCGGCTTTCCGCTTCTATCCACACCATTTCAAGATCGACGACCGGGCGGCCGCCGGATCTTGATGTTCAACCTTCCCTTTGTAAAGGATTGTTATGCGAAACTACGCAATTTCTTTAAATACAATGCAAGAATTTTTTTTAAAAGGCTTTTTAGCCGTTAAAATGTTGCACTATATACCTACGCAAATGTTAAACTATATTTCAAATAAAACGGAAAAATAGAGTGCAAAATTACCTAACGGCATAATTTTAATTCTCATCTAATTTCTGTCGATAAAATCCATAGAAAATAAGCGGAAAGATAAACAGCGTCAGCAAAGTAGCGGTAATCAATCCGCCTATCACCACAATAGCCAGCGGCCGAGCTGTTTCGGAGCCTATTCCGTGAGAAATTGCAGCGGGAATCAGTCCAATACCGGCCATCATAGCCGTCATTACAACGGGCCTGATCCGTGACACTACCCCTTCCCGAATAGCCTGGTTAAGGGGAATACCACTGCGCAGATTTTTCTTAAAGACCGAGATTAAAATAACACCGTTCTGAATACAAATCCCGAACAGGGCAATAAAGCCAATCCCCGCTGATATACTGAAATTTGTGTGGGTAACAAGCAGAGCCGCGATGCCGCCGATAATGGCGAAAGGTACATTGAAGAGTACTAACCCCGCATCTTTCACATTCCCAAATAGCACAAACAGAATGAAAAAGATCGCTAGCAAACTGATCGGTACAACCTGCGCCAGCCGGGCCGTAGCCCGTTGCTGGTTTTCAAAATCACCGGCCCACTTTACGGTATAACCGGATGGGAGCTTCACGTTTGCCTGTACTTTCTGCTGGGCTTCGGCCACGGCACCCCCCATGTCGCGCCCACGAACCGAAAACTTCACGGCACCGTATCGTTGGTTGGCTTCCCGGAAAATGAGCACTGGGCCTGTCTGTGTATAGACGTGAGCAATCTCTTTGATCGGAATCATACTACCCGTTTCGGTAGGTACCATCAACTGGCTGATCTGCTCTTCGTTGGAGCGGAAGGGGAGGTCATACCGAATTCGTAAGTCAAATTTTCGTTCACCTTCATAGATTTGGGTGGCGGCTTTACCGCCGATGGCCATTTCGATTACAGCTTCAGCATCGGATTTATTGACGCCATACAGAGCCAGTTTTCGTTCATCCAGCTCAACACGCATCTCGGGTTGTCCGGTCGTACGGATTACGCCCAGGTCTTCAATTCCTTTTACGGTTGCTAACTGCTTTTGAATCTCGATCGCTTTATTTTCCAGAATGGTTTGGTCGGGGCCGTAGATTTTTACGGCAATTGACCCTTTCACGCCCGAAACGGCTTCCTCCACATTGTCCATGATCGGTTGGGAGAAATTGAAGTTTACACCCGGAAAAACAGACAGTTTGGCTTGCATTTGATCAATGAGTTCTTCTTTAGTGATTGGCCGCTTCCAGTCTTCCTGCGGATAAATGTCGACCAGGAATTCAATGTTGTAAAAGCCCGTCGGATCAGTACCATCATTGGGGCGGCCCGTCTGCGAAATCACGCCCTTTACTTCCGGGAACTCTTCGAAGATATGCCGCATCTGTACGGTTTGCCTGACCGACTCCGGCAACGAAATCGCCATCGGCATGGTTGCTCGTACATAAATGGAGCCTTCGTTCAGTTCGGGTAAGAATTCGGTGCCGAGCAGACTGAAACCGGAGAGGCCAATTGCCACCACTATAGCCGTTACGAGGAGACTGACCCGTTTATGGGTAAAGGTGAACCCAAAGATTTGTGTGGCATATTTTGTCACGAAATTGACAAACGGATTATGCTTCTCCTTTACATTTTTATTGAGCAGCATACTGGCCAGTACCGGTACAAGGGTCAGCGTGAATAATAAGGCGCCCAGGAGCGCAAAGCCAAGGGTCCAGGCCAGTGGAGAGAACATTTTGCCCTCTACTTTCTGGAACGAGAAAATGGGGACCAGACAGGTAATGATAATAAGTTTGGAAAAGAAAATCGCCTTACCCATTTCGGTGCCGGTTTTTCGGAGTAGACCCAGTTTGGCCAGTCGGTTAAACTTTGCCATTCCTTCTTTATGGGCCAGCTCGTCGAGCGTTACGAAAATACCTTCCACCATTACCACCGCTCCGTCCACAATAATCCCAAAGTCGATGGCACCCATCGAGAGTAGGTTGGCCGACATGCCTTTGAGCCGCAGACAGATAAACGCGAACAACAACGCCAGTGGAATCACGATGGATACCGTGACGGTAGTCCGCCAGTCGGCCATGAAAATAAACACGATAACCGTTACGAAGATGATCCCCTCAATGAGGTTGTGCGTGACTGTATGGGTGGCGAAGTGAATAAGTGTTTCCCGGTTATAAAAGGTGTTGATCTGGACATCCGATGGTAAGATGTTGTTGTTCAGGTCGTTGATTTTGTCTTTTACCCGTTCGATAACTTCGCTGGGATTTTCACCTTTACGCATAACCACAATACACTCGACCACATCGTCCTGCCGGTCCCGGCCGGCCTGCCCCAGCCGGGGGAGTGCTGATTCGGATACCTGGGCCACATTTCGCACCATAATAGGCGTCCCGTTCGCATTTTTGATGATGATATTCTGAATGTCCTGCTGATTCCGCAACAGACCAATGCCCCGTACGACATAGGCTTCAGAGTTTTTCTCGATGACATCACCCCCTACGTTCACGTTCGAATTGGCAACGGCCTGGTACAATTGCAGCGGGGTAATGTTGTAATCCATCAATCGGCGTGGGTCCACCGAAATCTCATAGGTCTTGACTTCACCACCAAAACTCACTACATCCGCTACTCCGGGTACGCCCTTCAACTGACGGTCAATGACCCAATCCTGTAAGGTTTTTAGTTCACGGGCCGTACGGGTAGGCGATTGCAGCGTATAGCGGAAAATTTCGCCGGTTGGGCCATACGGTGGCTGCACGTCTGGTCGGATGCCTTCGGGTAGTTCGACCCCACTAAGCAGATTGTTCACCTGTTGGCGAGCAAAAGCATCGTCAACGCCATCATCGAACATTACTTTTACGACCGACAGTCCAAACAGAGACGTGGAGCGAATGTCGGTCCGTTTCTGAACTGAATTCAAGCCAATTTCAATCGGAATCGTGACGAATTTCTCGACTTCCTCAGCCGACCGACCAGGCCATTGGGTAATCAGCGTGATTTGGGTATTAGTAACATCTGGAAAGGCTTCGATAGGGGTATTCTGATAACTGATTATTCCCGCTACGATGGCCAGAGCCGTCAGGAAAAAGATAAAAAACTTATTCTTGAGCGAGAAGGAGAGGATGCTTTTGATGAACTTATTCATGCCTGTGGCGATGCGAGTACGGGTATTTTTACATGGGCAAAAATCCTCTCCTCGACTTAAATCGACCTTAACACCTCGTTAAAAGGGTGTTAAAAGAAAGGGGAGGTTCGATCCGTAGACTGCCAGACTCAACATTGATAATCTTATAAGCCTGGCCAACAATTGTGTAACAGAGTTGAATGGACTGCTTACGACCTTTGTTATATAAAAAGGTAGCCAAACATTTAAGAGCTGGTAAACCTTGTAGAGTTAATCGCAAAAAGCTATGAATCAGTCCATTCAATTCAAGACAAATATTAAATGCGGTGGGTGCATTGCCACGGTCACACCATTTCTGAACGATGCGGTGGGGGAGGGTCACTGGAATGTCGATACCCAAAATCCAGATAAACTACTGACGGTTGAAACCACCGATGCGGCCCTGGTGAAGCAAGCAGTTGAAAAAGCTGGTTATAAAGCCGAGCAATTGGCCTAAGACGATGTCAACGGACATACTTACAGCCACCACAAAAGCCACTCGAAAAACCAGCTCGTCGGAGATACGAAAAACATTTCCGGTACTGGAGATGAGCTGTGCTGCCTGTGCGGTGAGTGTGGAATCCATGCTAAAAAATACACCTGGTGTTAGCGAGGCTGGGGTGAATTATGCCAATCAAACAGCCTCAGTTACCTTCAATCCGAAACAGGTATCGGAAGCTGGTCTACAACAGGCCGTTCGGTCCATCGGATATGATCTGGTTGTAGAAGCCGAAGATCCTCAGCAGGTGCAGGCCGAAGCTCAGCAAAAGCACTATCAGCAATTGAAACGACGGACGCTCTGGGCATCAGGACTTTCATTGCCGGTGGTGGTGATCGGTATGTTCCTGATGGGTTTGCCCTACGGCAACTACATCTCGATGGCGTTGTCTGCGGTGATTGTTTTCGGATTAGGGCAACCGTTTTTTGTCAATGCCTGGAAACAGGCCCGGCATGGCAAAGCTAATATGGATACGCTGGTGGCGCTCAGTACGGGTATTGCCTTTTTGTTCAGTGCATTCAACACACTTTACCCTGAATTCTGGCATCAGCGCGGACTCCACCCTCATGTTTATTTCGAAGCGGCTTCGGTGGTCGTTACCTTTATTTTACTGGGTAAGCTACTGGAAGAGCGGGCTAAATCGAATACCTCGTCGGCTATTAAAAAACTGATGGGGCTGCAACCCAAAACGGTTCGGCTTATCGATGGAACTACTGAACGAGAGATTCCCATTGCCGCTGTTCAGGTAGGGCACTTGCTCCTGGTGCGACCGGGTGAACGGATTCCGGTGGATGGGAAAGTGGAGTCGGGCCACTCGTATGTGGACGAAAGCATGATCAGCGGTGAACCTGTACCTGTTGAGAAACAGACGGGTACGACCGTCTTTGCCGGTACGATCAATCAGAAAGGTAGTTTTCAGTTCCGTGCCGAAAAAGTAGGGGCCGATACGTTGCTGGCCCAGATTATTCGCATGGTACAGGAAGCGCAGGGAAGTAAAGCGCCTGTACAGCAATTAGTTGATCGGATCGCCGGGATCTTTGTGCCGGTTGTACTGGGTCTTGCCTTGCTGACGTTTGCGGTTTGGCTGGCGTTCGGTCAGTATCTGGTGCCGGGTGCTGATCCCTTCACTACTGCATTATTGACATCAGTAACAGTGCTGGTCATCGCTTGCCCCTGTGCGTTAGGACTGGCTACACCTACCGCCATTATGGTTGGGGTGGGTAGAGGAGCCGAAAACAATATCCTGATTAAAGACGCTGAAAGTCTTGAACTGGCCCATCGCATCAATGCTGTTGTGCTCGACAAAACCGGAACCATAACCGAAGGAAAACCGATAGTGACAGACTGGTATTGGACTGTGCCTGAGAACGACCAGGCGAAGCTTCAGGCTATTCTATATGCGATGGAATCGCGTTCAGAGCACCCCCTGGCTGAGGCCATAACCACGAATATCCTTGATAAGCAGTCAGTTGAGCTCGATTCGTTTAAGAGTGTTACCGGGCAGGGAGTTATGGCCAGTTACCAGGATATGCACTATCTGGTTGGAAACCGGAGCTTACTGTCCGAGCATCAGATCGACTTGCCCGAAAACCTTGCTCAGCAGGCTACTGAGCTTCAGCAACAGGCTAAAACCGTTACGTTTTTTGCCCAGTTAAAAGATGATCAGCGAAACGTGCTGGCTATTATCGCCATTGCCGACCCGGTGAAGTCTAGTTCAAAACGGGCTATTGAGACCTTACAAAACAGAGGTATTGCCGTATATATGCTCACAGGCGACAATACGGAAACGGCCAGTGCCGTAGCAAAGCAAGTGGGTGTAGATCAGTTTAAAGCCGAGGTAATGCCTGCCGACAAAGCCGATTTTGTAAAGAAACTGCAGGCGCAGGGTAAACTGGTGGCTATGGTCGGCGATGGTATCAATGACTCTCAGGCACTAGCGCAGGCCGATGTTAGTATTGCGATGGGGAAAGGTTCGGATATTGCCATGGACGTTGCCCGGATGACACTCATCACCGCCGACTTGAATAGCATACCCAAAGCGCTTCAGTTGTCAAGCCAAACGGTACGCGTTATCCGCCAGAATTTATTCTGGGCGTTCATTTATAACCTGATTGGTATTCCCATTGCAGCAGGTGTATTGTACCCCGCCTTTGGCTTTTTGCTCAATCCGATGATAGCCGGGGCGGCTATGGCACTGAGTTCGGTCTCCGTGGTTAGTAACAGTTTGCGCTTACGGCAAATGAAGCTTTGATAACGCTTGAAGAAGCTACATAAAAAAAGCCCTCCAAAATTTTGGAGGGCTTTTTTGTAAATCTATTAGTAGTAAAATTGACCGATTGGTCAAGCTTATTTGAGTTGTCCCCGCAGTGCCCGTGGAATTTCGATGCTGGCTACTGGGTTCGATGCTTGCTCAAGCATCTCAATGTTTTTCACTGGAATCTGGCCTACGCGAACCGACTTGCCCAGGTCAAGACCCGACACGTCAACATCGATAAAATCAGGGATGTTGTTAACGGTACCTTTTACGCGCAGTTTCCGTACGCGGGTTACCAGTTTACCCCCTTTCTGTACGCCCGGAGCCGAACCCGTCAGTCGAACAGGAACAGCCATTTTCACAGGCTTATCGTCGGTAACCAGCAGGAAGTCAGCGTGCAGCAGCGCGTCGCTAACAGGGTGAAACTGAGTTTCCTGAAGAATAGCCCGGTATTCATCGCCCTCAATGTTGAGTGCAACCTCAAAAATATTAGGCGTGTAAATTAAATCACGGAACAAAATAACAGGTGCATAGAAATGAACCTGCTCGGTACCACCATACAATACACAGGGAACATTGCCCTCGGCCCGAATCGCCTGTGATTCTGTGCGGCCGAGATTCGCTCTTTTATACCCTACAATCTCGATTTTTTTCATGACAAATAAATTTAAAGAGTGAAAGAGCGAATGAGCGAACGAGTGAAAAACGCTATAGCAACGCTCTTTCACTCGTTCACTCGTTCGCTCGTTAATTTTTTATAAACAGTGAACTAATAGATTCATGGTCTCGAATGCGGCCGATCGCTTTGGCAAATAACTCAGCCACCGACAGCACGCGTATTTTTTCATTCGATTGTTTGAGTGGAAGTGTATCGGCAACCACCAGCTCTTCTAGTACCGAATTGGAAATATTTTCGTGTGCCTTACCGGACATAATCGGGTGAGTACACACAGCCCGCACCGACTTCGCCCCCTTATCCATAATGATCTGGGCTGCTTTCGCCATGGTACCGCCCGTATCGATCAGGTCATCGACCAGTACGACGTTAGCGCCCTCTACATCCCCAATGACCTGCATCGAAGCAATTTCATTGGCCCGTTTGCGGTGCTTGTCGCACAGGACAATATCGGCGTTGAAATGCTTGGCAAAGACACGGGCCCGGTTAGCACCACCAACGTCTGGCGAGGCAATCACCAGATTGTCCAGATTCAGGCTACGGATATACGGTACAAAAACCGACGTACCTTCCAGATGGTCGACCGGGAAGTCGAAAAAACCCTGGATCTGGCCCGCATGCAGGTCAATCGTCATCAGCCGGTCGGCTCCCGAAGCAGCCAGCATATTGGCAACTAACTTGGCGGCAATCGATACACGGGGTTTGTCTTTCCGGTCCTGACGGGCATACCCGAAATAAGGTATCACGACGGTAACGTAGTGGGCAGACGCCCGACGAGCCGCATCGACCATCAGGAGCAACTCCAGCAGGTTATCGGCAGGCGGAGGGGTCGATTGAATCAGAAATACATCGCATCCCCGAATCGATTCCTCAAAGCTGGGCGACATCTCCCCATCGCTGAATCGGCGACACGTATACCCGCCTAAGTCTTTTCCGTAGTAATGGGCAATTTTCTCGGCGAGGTAGGTAGATTGAGTCCCCGAAAAAATCTTAACCGGATTAAACGATGCCATAGGTGCCTCCCAAATTTTGCGCAAAGGTACGGAAAAAATGAGCAATCTGCTGGAATCGCGTAAAGTTTCTTTGTGGCAAAAAAGACTATCTAAAGTTAATCATAAAAAGTTATGCTACTTTATTGACTAATACTCCTGAATTAGCCGACTGAGTGTCTTGGAGGTACATTAAGAACTTTTGTACTTTTGCGCCCACGTATGAATACTACACAGGCGCCAGCTACATCGCTGCAAGATATTATCGCACACGCCAAAGAATATGGCTTTGTTTTCCCATCGTCCGAAATCTACGACGGCCTGCAGGCTGTGTATGATTATGGGCAGAATGGCGTTGAACTGAAAAATAACCTTAAAACGCTGTGGTGGAAGGCCATGACTCAACTCCACGATAACGTGGTGGGAATCGATGCGTCCATTTTTATGCACCCGCTTACCTGGAAAGCTTCAGGGCACGTTGATTCCTTCAACGACCCTATGATCGATAACCGCGACTCCAAAAAACGCTATCGCGCCGACCAACTGATCGAGCTTAAAGCCGAAGAGTATGAAAAGGCTGGTGATCAGGGTCGGGGGCAGGCCTTGCGCAACGAGCTTGGCCGTTTGCAGAGTGCCGACGATATGGAAGGGTTGCGCAATCTGATCATAGCCGAGGGGATCAAAGACCCGGTTTCGGGAACGGCCAACTGGACCGAAGTGCGTCAGTTCAATCTGATGTTCTCGACGCAGGTGGGCTCAGTAGCCGAAGATGCGAGCCTGATCTATCTCCGCCCCGAAACCGCTCAAGGTATCTTTGTTAACTTCCTGAACGTACAGAAAACCGGCCGGATGAAAATCCCGTTTGGTATTGCCCAGATCGGTAAGGCGTTCCGCAATGAAATTGTAGCCCGGCAGTTTACCTTCCGTATGCGTGAGTTTGAGCAGATGGAAATGCAATTTTTTGTGCGTCCCGGTACCGAAATGAACTGGTACGAGCGCTGGCGCGATACCCGGATGAAATTTCATCAGGCCTTGGGTTTACCAGCCGAAAAGCTGAAATTCCACATCCACGAAAAACTGGCACACTATGCCAATGCGGCCGTAGACATTGAGTACGAATTCCCGTTTGGTTTCCGCGAAATGGAGGGTATTCACTCCCGTACCGACTTCGACCTGAAGTCGCATCAGGAGCTGAGTAAGAAGAAGCAGCAGTATTTCGATAACGACATCGACGAAGCGACAGGCAAACCGTACGGAAACTATATCCCATACGTAGTCGAAACGTCTGTCGGGGCCGACCGGCTTTTCCTGGCTACGTTCTGCAATGCGTTTACGAAAGAGACCGTAGGTGAAGGCGATCAGCAGAAAGAGCGGACGTACCTGAAACTGCATCCGGCACTGGCACCTATAAAAGCCGCCGTGTTCCCGCTGGTTCGGAAAGATGGGCTGCCCGAAAAGGCGGAAGCCATTGTAAAAAGTCTGCGGTCGGAATTCAGAGTGGTTTATGAAGAACGTGATGCTATCGGCAAGCGATACACCCGTCAGGATCTGATTGGTACACCATTCTGCATTGCCGTCGATTATCAAACGCTGGAAGACGATACTGTTACGATCCGTTACCGCGATACAACCGAACAAATCCGTATCCCCATCAGCGAGCTGAAAGCACGCATCGGCCAGGAGGTGTCGATGGAGCGGATTCTGGAACAGCTATAAAAGCGACTCCGTCAACTTCCCAAAAACATTGAGCTGCTCCGGTGGCCCGGTTTCGGGAAGTTATAAAATGAAAATCCCCAACCTGCGCAGGTTGGGGATTTTCATTTTGCTGTAAAACTGGCAGCAACCCACTTTACATTACGCTTCGCCAACGAGCATGAGTGCCCCGACGGTTACGTTCGATGTTTCGTCGATTAGAATGGCTCCACCAGTAGCGCGGTTTTTCTGATACGGATCGAAACTAATGGGTTGGGCCGTCCGTAGAACAACCTTTGCCAGATCATTCAGTTTCAGGCTTTCGACATCTTCCGTCTCTTCGTAGGTATTGACGTTCAGTTGGTAAGCGATCTCGCGTACCGAGCAGCGCGTGCGGAACGTGCCGACCTGAAGGAGGTATTTGTTGCCAACCTTAAACTCTTTCGAATCCATCCAGCAGAGCATGGCTTCCACCGTTTGACTGACGATGGGCTGACGGTCTGTGCGGACAATCAGATCGCCCCGGCTAATATCAACGTCGGTTGCCAGATGCAAAACGACCGACATGGGCGTAGCGGCTTCGTCAAAATGCTTTTCGGCAATTTCGATGGCATCAATCGTTGAGGTTTCGCCGGAAGGAAGTACCGTAATGGCATCACCTTTCCGGAACATACCGCTGGTAATTTTACCGGCATAGCCGCGATAATCGTGCAGATCAGCCGTTTGTGGGCGAATGACGAATTGAACCGGAAAACGGGCCGGGTGATGATCTTCTGTTTCGCCAGTTGCGTCATCATCAATAGCCACTGTCTCCAGATGTTCCAGCAAGGTAGCGCCTTCGTACCAGGGCATAGCCGACGATTTATCCACGACATTGTCGCCATTGAGGGCACTCATCGGAATATACGTCACCTGATGAACATTCAGCTTTTTGGCCAGTTCGGCATACTGGATGCAGATGTCAGAAAATACATCCTGTGAGTAATCGACCAGGTCCATTTTGTTGACCGCTACCACAATGTGTGGAATACCCAGCAGCGAGGCAATGAGCGAGTGCCGACGAGTTTGTTCCACTACACCATGCCGGGCATCGACAAGTACAATAGCCAGTTGACAGTTCGACGCACCCGTAACCATGTTCCGCGTGTACTGAGTATGTCCCGGCGCATCGACAATGATAAACTTGCGTTGGGGCGTCTGAAAATAGCGGTAAGCAACATCAATCGTGATACCCTGCTCACGTTCCGAACGTAGCCCGTCGGTCAGAAGAGCCAGATCGATTTCACCATCGTCGCGGCTTTTGCTAGCGCGCTCTATGGCTTCGAGCTGGTCAGCCAGAATGGATTTGGAATCGTAAAGAAGCCGCCCGATGAGCGTGCTTTTGCCGTCGTCAACCGATCCGGCGGTTATAAAACGTAAAAGATCCATTATTAAAGAGTGAAAGAGCGAAAGAGCGAAAGAGTGATTAGCTACCAGCGCTCTTTCACTCTTTCACTCTTTCGCTCATTAAAAATACCCGCCTTTCTTGCGGTCTTCCATGGCGGCTTCGGAGAGCTGGTCGTCCATGCGGGTTTCGCCCCGTTCGGAGATGCGCGTAGCCTGAATTTCGTTGATAACGGCATCGAGCGTATCGGCTTCCGACTCGGAGGCCGCTGTGCAGGATATGTCGCCGACTGTACGGAAACGAACCCGACGGGTTACAAGCTGGTCGTCTGGTTCGGGTTTGATCACCCCGCCCGCCGTAGCCATCAGTTTGCCATCCCGAATAAGCAGTTCGCGTTCATGTGCAAAGTAAATGCTCGGCAGTTCTATTTTTTCCCGGCGGATATAATTCCAGACATCCAGTTCGGTCCAGTTGGAAATCGGGAATATCCGAACGTTTTCGCCTTTGTGGATACGACCATTGTAGAGATTCCAGAGTTCAGGGCGTTGCCGTTTGGGGTCCCACGAGCCAAATTCGTCACGTACCGAAAAGACCCGTTCTTTAGCGCGTGCTTTCTCTTCGTCCCGACGAGCGCCACCAATGCAGGCATCGAACTCAAATTCTTCGATGGCATCGAGCAGCGTGAAGGTTTGCAGGCCGTTGCGCGTCGCATTGCGGCCAGTCGGCTCTTTTAGTTTCTTTTCGCGGATGGTGTCTTCTACGTAGCGGACAATCAGTTTCTCGCCAATCCGTTCGGCCAGATTATCGCGGAAATCGAGTGCTTCCTGGAAGTTGTGACCCGTGTCGACGTGAAGCAGTGGAAATGGGAATTTGCCCGGTCGGAACGCTTTTAAGGCCAGATGCACCAGCGTTATGGAATCTTTGCCACCCGAAAAAAGGAGTGCCGGCCGTTCAAACTGTCCCGCAACCTCCCGCATAATGTGGATGGCTTCTGATTCGAGCTGATCTAAATAATCGAGTTTCATTTGAAGATTGAATTGCTGAATGATTGAATGATTGAATGATTGAATTGACGCGAGTCAACAATTCAACAATTCAATCATTCAATCATTCAATCATTAAGCTTTAAACACTTCCTCATGCGTATGCAGACCGCATTCTTTCTTGGAATTATCTTCCCACCACCAGCGGCCAGCGCGGAAATCTTCGCCCTCCTGAATAGCCCGCGTGCAGGGCTGGCAACCGATACTGACAAAACCCCGGTCGTGAAGGGGATTATAGGGTACATTATGGTCTTTCACATATTGTTTTACCTCATCAAATGTCCAGTCCATCAGGGGGTGGAATTTGAAAAGCTGGTGAGCCTCATCCCATTCCAGTTGCGTCATGCCCTGACGGTTGGCTGACTGCTCGGCGCGTATACCCGTGACCCAGATTTTCTGACCTTTCAACGCCCGGTTTAGTGGCTCAACTTTACGGATACCACAACACTCTTTCCGATTTTCGACCGACTCGTACATACTATAGGGACCTTTGCCGGTCATGAGCTTTTCAACAGCATCGGCCTGTGGGTAGTACGTTTCGATGTTGATACCGTAGCGGTCGTTGGTTTTTTTCCAGACCGAATAGGTCTCTGAAAACATCCGGCCCGTATCGAGCGTAAAAATGCGGACGGGAATATCGTTTGTGGCAATCAGGTCGGTAATGACCTGATCTTCGTACCCGAGGCTGGTCGAAAAGACGATCTGGCCCGGAAATAGTTCGGCCAGTGTCTGCATGGCTTCCACATTGCTCAGGCCGCGCAGTTGCTCGCTAAGACTTTCGAGCGTATGTGAGGTAGGTTCGGCAATCATAATTAACTATTTTTTCAAGGTCACTGCCTTGCCAGTTTTAGCCGATTGGCGGGCAGCGTCCAGGATTTCCATGACGATTATATTATTTTCTAATGACGTTAATGCGTCGGGTTTAGTTTCCCCGTGAATCAGTTTTGCCAGGTAGGCAAACGGATCGCCGGAAGGCGCGTCGGCTTGCGTGGCCTCGGTCGTTTGATCGCTTTTGTCGTCCTTCATCCGAACGCGCATCCGCGTGCCATCAAGTGTAAAAACGTAGCCCGTCTGGCCATACACTTCCATGTCTTTCCGACCAAACGGCCAGTTCCACGATCCCTGAATGATCGTCTGCGTTTTCGGATAGGTCAGAATAATGGTGGCTTCGTCGTCAACTTTCGGATGGATGTCGGGCTTGATTTGCTGGGTTACGGCCAGAACCGACAACGGTCGTTGGTTATGCATGAACCAGGTAGACAGGTTGGCTCCATAACAGCCGAAATCGAACAAGGCACCGGCCCCGTTTGTAACCGGATCGGTCAGCCATTCGAAAAACTCTTTACTCACGCCAATTTCTTTCGGCCCCTGATGTCCGTCGTGGACGACGATCTTACGCACATCGCCGATGGATTTATCGGTATTGGCAATGGCATAGGCTTTATGGTTGCTACCATACCAGGTGGTTTCGTAATTGGTTAGTAACTGGATGTTGTGCTTCCGGGCCAGGGCTTCCATCTGTTTGGCATCGGCAAAACTGGTGGCTAATGGCTTCTCAACCATGACATGAATGCCTCGTGGTGCACAGAGGTCTACCGTTTTCTTATGGTCAACGATCCTGCTAAAATCTGTAACGGCTTCGGGTTTGGTTTTGTCGAGCATCTCGGCAACGGTCGGGTAAACCAGCGCCAGACTAAAACCAAACCGTTTGGCTAGTTTCTCAGCCAGTTCACGGTTGGGTTCTGCTATACCGACAATCTCAATATCGGTTTGCGCCTTTTGTTTAAACGCCTTATTCATGATCCCATTTACATGGTCATGCACCAGCCCCACGACACCCACCCGAAGTGGTTTCTTAGCGGGTTGAGCGATGGCTAACTGAGTTAGTAGGAGTACAGATACGAGTGTTTGCCAGTTGAGAGCCATTGGTCAGTTGACTTATTTGTAAAAATCTGGATTAACCCAGACTGCCTCAATAAATTCACCATGTAAGTGATCGAAGTCTTTATCGGTTGTAATCAGAGTCGCTCCGGCTAATGAAGCTGAAGCCGCTATCCAAAGATCGTTTTTACCCATGTTACGGGCAGAAACGCCCAACGGACGGTCAGTTAATTTATTCTGACTAAATGCATCAATATCGGCGTAACGCTGGATAAGCTCGTCAGTATTAATATCGGCTCGTTGGTATTCGGCCAGAAGCCTTAGTAAACTATCTCGTCGGGCAACTCCCCAGTTACTTTGTCTGGCTATAGACCAAAGTTCACCTGCTGATACGACCGAAACAAAAATTTCATTATCGTCAGTTAATCGAAGAATCTCGCTTACCGCCTGTGCAACGGCACTTCGACGGACAAACCCAAGTACAATATTAGTCTCTAAGAAGTACCTCATTTACCAACCATAGCAACAAGGTCTTCCCATGACTCCTGTATATCCATTTCCTTCGCAATTTCCTCAATGCGTTTAATATCTAACCCCTTACGAATTGGCCCATCGGTTTTTGGAGGAACACCCGTCAATATGCCGTTAAGACGCATCTTAAAATACGTAGGAGCCAACTCGGCTAATGAAGCTGCTTGTTCGAGCGTTAGGCTACCTTTTTCATACAAAGCCTGAGCAATCTCCCAGCGAGCCTGCGCGGGGTCGAGCGAATCCGGTATGTCTATGGTCAGCGTTTTCAAGGTAAGTATGCGATTTTATTACAATAAAACTTTTTCCTGTAAATCAGTTCAGTACGCCAATACTACGTCAAACAGAGCCGTTAGACTTTCTATTTGAAAAGCCAGACCATCAATCAGGCTACTTTCTCTTTGAGAACCTCAGCCGATTTTGTGGCAGCCTGCGTAAAGTCTTCGATCAGATCGTCAATAGCTTCCAGACCAACCGAAATCCGAATCAGACCGGGTGTAATGCCTAAAGCCGCTTTCTCATCGGGTTTCAGTTTCGCGTGGGTGGTTGTGTTTGGGTTGGTCACAATCGTGCGCGAATCACCCAGGTTGGAGGAAAGCGTTGGAATCGTCAGCGCATCGTAAAATGCTTTTACCCGCTCGAAACCGCCTTCCAGTTCAATCGTAACGATAGCACCGCCCGCGCTCATCTGTTTCTTGGCCAACTCATATTGCGGATGTGATGGCAAAAATGGGTAGAGCACACGCTCTATATCAGGATGCGCTTCTAAGGCTTCGGCCAGTTGCTGAGCATTCCGGCAATGCCGCTCCATACGTAAATCCAGCGTTTCCAGACTTTTCGATAGCACCCATGCATTGAACGGTGAGAGCGATGGGCCTGTATGACGGGCAAAGAAGCGAATTGGCTGGATCAGATCGGCCCGACCTACAACAATACCGCCCAATACCCGACCCTGTCCGTCCATATATTTGGTAGCCGAATGTACCGACAGATCAGCGCCATAATCGATTGGGGTTTGCAGAATGGGTGTAGCGAAGCAATTATCCACGTTCAGAATGAAGCCGTACTTTGCTTTCAGGCGAGCCAGCATTTCCAGATCAACCAGTTCCAGGCCAGGATTCGACGGCGTTTCGAGGTACACCATCTTCGTGTTTGGCTGTATGGCTGCTTCCCAGTCGGCTTCGGTGGCGGTGGCATCCACGTAGGTATGCGTAATGCCCCATTTACTCAAAATCTGCGTGATGATCTGGTGGGCGGAACCGAACAACGCCCGGCAGGCTACTATATGATCGCCCGATTTTAACAGACCAGCCATACTGGCAAATACCGCAGCCATTCCTGTTCCTGTGGCAATACCGTCTTCGGCATTCTCCAGCATACACACCTTCTCGACAAACTCCGAAACGTTCGGGTTCGAGAATCGCGAGTAAATATTCCCTGCTTCGGTTTCGTCGAACAGCGCTTTTCCCTGTTCAGCACTGTCAAAAGCAAAACTCGATGTAAGGTATAATGGCACGGAGTGCTCGCGATTCTGCGATTTATCCGTTTGAATACGAATGGCTTTGGTTTGTTTTTTCATAGACTTGTTTTGACAGGATTAACAGGATGTACAGGATTTTTCGGTAGTTGAATCCTGTACATCCTGTTAATCCTGTCAGAAAAACTTGATAATTTTTCGCAAACTTACGATGATGATGACAATACCAACCAATATCATCATGGTTTTAACGGGTAGTTTCTGCGCCAGACGGGCGGCAATGGGAGCGGCAATCATACCGCCCAGGATTAGGCCAATGATTACCAGCCCATAGTTATCGAGACCAGCGTATAAGGCAAAGACAACCGAAGATGCGAAGGAAACGAAGAACTCAGCCAGATTAACTGAACCAATCGTATAACGCGGATGCCGTCCGGCAGCGATAAGCGTAGAGTTGACGATAGGGCCCCAGCCGCCACCACCAATCGCATCGACAAATCCACCGAACCAGGCCAGCAAACCAATCTGGCGGACAGGTTTTTTCTTCTGGTGTTTTGCCAGGGCCTTTTTCAGAATCAAGATACCAAGAATGGCCGTGTAGACGGAAATGGCCGGACTTAAGTAATTGGCAACCAGCTCCATATCGGCCAGTTTCGTAATCAGAAACGCACCTAAAGCAGCACCAATAACCCCCGGAATCAGGACAATTTTGAACAGACGACTATTTACATTCCCAAACTTCAGGTGCATATAGCCCGAAACTCCACTGGTAAAAATCTCTGAACTGTGCACACTGGCCGTAGCAAATACCGGACTGATACCCACACTCGTCAGAAACGTTGTGGCCGTTACGCCGTAAGCCATTCCTAACGCACCATCAATCATCTGGGCCACAAAACCAGCCATAATGAAATAGAAAATGTCGGGTGTGACATGAATGGTATCCGCAATAAGTGTCAGTCGGTCCAGCGTAAAGTAACTGAAGAGCAGATGGCCGACAATCATCAGGGCAAGTGCTGCAAAAACGTAAATCGCAATCTCGGTACGATTACGACGGCGAAGTAGCGGTTGCAAGCTACCCATTTCGATAGTAGCTTTTGGAAAGGCGGCCTGTAGAATCTCAGCCTGTTTGGCAGCATTGTCTCCTTTTAGGCTGATAGTGAGTCCATTCAGGTCGATCTCAGGCTTAGTCAGCGGTATCGAATTGACTTCTGAATTGGGAGGGGGAGCAAATAGTTGACTCATACAGTATAAAGCCTATCGAATAAATGGGGTAATGTATTTATGAAAAACGGCACATCGATGTGCCGCAAGTGCTGAAGTGTTTTCCCGTTCGTAACGTTGAGGTCGAACTGAAAGTGCCACAAAGATACAATACGAATAAAGAAAGTTGCAAGAAAACAATTGAGTACATTAACAATGAGACCCAATTGTTTTCTATTTATCCCAATGATACCCGGCAGAACCAAGCGATAGAGAGAGGCTGGTCGGGTCTAATTGCCTTCGCCGGCCATCGGGTCAGCTTTTCCGTCAGGGTCCCCCGTGACCGTACCGTGGGTAGGCAGGTTCGCTCCCCGAATATAGAGTAAGCCGGCCACGTGGGGAGCCGCCATAGAGGTGCCGCTTAGGGTAGCGTAAGCGCCATTTTTATAGGTAGTGGTGATGCGTACCCCATAAGCGCATACGTCGACACTGCTGCCAAAATTCGAGAAAGAGGCAAACTGATTCTGGCTGTTCATGGCCGAAACGGTGAATACGTTGGCATGATTGACCCGCGATGGTGAGTAGCTGTCGGCATTCTTGCCGTCATTTCCGGCTGCAATGGCGAACAGAATCCCCAGATTGGCCGCTCGGGTTATGGCCGCATCGAGGGTCGAGGAGGTACTTTCTCCACCTAAACTCAGGTTGACCACATCGCCCGACTTCCCATTTTGGGCTACGTAATTGATGGCCTGAATAATGCCGGAAAGGCGGCCTTCGCCTTCATCGTCCAATACGCGGAGCGAAACCAGGGTAGCGCCGGATGCAATGCCTGTTACACCAATGCTGTTGTTTTTGGCACCGATGATGCCTGCAACGTGCGTACCGTGGCCATTTTCGTCATCGGCCGAGGTATTGCCGCTAACGAAGGATTTACTTCGACTGACATCTACATTCAGATCGGGATGGTCGAGATCGATGCCTGTATCGATAATCCAGGCGGTTTTGCCGGTTTGTAAATCGCCCCGCCCGTAGCCGGTCTGCTTAATATTCCAGGACAAGGTTGACGTGGTGGCTACATCGACACAACTACAGATCGACATGATCCGGTCGGGTTCTACCATTACCACATTGGGGTCATGGCGTAATTGCTCGGATTCGCTCTCGGTTAGGTGGGCCAGAAAGCTGGTTTGTTCATCCGAGGCTAATACATCGGCCTGCGTATCGGCAATCTGATAATCAGCCAGAAGCTGTTCGAAACGGGCTTCGGTTGCTGCCACTCTAGCCCCTGCCACTCCTGACAGTGTTTGAGTCGGCTGATACGTAACAATGTAAGAACCGGCAATGGCAACACCGCTGTTGGATGAAGCTTTGACCAGACAATCAGCCGAAATACTGGTTGGTTCTACACTACTATCGGCCTGACAACCAAACAAACCAATGCCAGTTACAGCGACGTTGAAAAGTGTCGCGAATGGGAGAAAACGTCGCATAACGTACGTACGAAAATGGATAAGTAAAAAGCAGATTCGTAGAACGTTAGGTCATATAGACGGGCGATTGTTTAGCAGATTGTGTTGGAGCAGGAAGAAGGGTTCTGGCACGTAAAAGCCACTTTATCACCTATACGTATAAAACGAAATCGCCGTTGCAACTCGTGCTGATTGGCAGACTATTTTTTTGCCTGAATGGGCAGGAAAACAACCCGTCCGGCAGCGGGGAAAGTCGTTTGGGCGATGGGCTGACCATACCGTTGGTAAAATTGAGCAACCTGGTCGGGTGTCAATAAATCTGGATATACGTTTATTCCAGCGAAGTGATTCTTTTTAAGGAAGTTATCAAGAAACTGCCAGTCCTGTTCAGTAAATCGTCGGCCAGGGGTTAGAAGCCGGGGCCAGCCATCCCGTAAAAAAGGCTGAATCTGATCGGGGTGTAGTCGGCCAAAATATTGTCCTGCGCCACTTTTGTCGTAGAACCGTCGGAACGTAAACACTGCATTTTGCTGGTCATAATAGGGACATAGCCCTTCCGGCCCACCCGGCCCATTGGCTCCAATGGCGCAGAAAGGCCAGTCGAGTACGGCTACACCGGGCTGCTGGCGGACTACGGAGCAGTAATCCAGTACATTATTGGAAACGACGTGACTTGGATACCGGTAGCGTGGATAGTAGCCCGTTCGCCATTCGATCAGCATCAATCCAACCAACAGAAAAAGCAGTAGTTGGTTGGTCAACTGATGTGGCCATCGGATGGGAAGAGCCAGGAGACAAAACAAAACGGGATAGATCAGGCTAGCCCTTCCCCCATGCCGGTTGAAGCTAAACCAGGGAAAAACTTTTAGCGTAGGTACAAGCACCGGATGGTAGAGCAGGCATAAAACCAGCATAACGGCAATTGGTAGCCAGAGCGTAGCACGATGTCGAATTTGCCAGAAACCGATGCTTCCTGCTAAAATCAGGTAAAGGCCTGGACTGCCTTGCCCGTAGCTTTCGAAAGCATCCTTAAACCATTGGTGGTAGGGTAGAGCATAGGTATGCAAACCCGGCAAATGAGGGATCAGTAGGCGAAGCGGATGCGACCAGGCCCGGATTTCGGGAACAGCACCGAAGTCGAATTCCCAGGCTGTAAAAGCGATCTGTAAGGTAAGCGGTAAGTACAAATAAAGGCTGATGCCGATAAGTGCCAACCAGGCTATAATACCTACTTTATGGTGATACCATTGCCCTGATAGATAGGCCATTGGTAAGGTAAGCCAGCTTGCCGATTTGTTCTGTCGTGAGACTTCGTTCGATAGACTTCGGTATAACGTAAACACGATAAACGGACTTGCAAGTGTCGTGAACGTAAGGGCAAAACCGGCTACGTAACCGAGTTCCTGCCCCAGTACTTGTATATGCAGCCATACCCAGACCAGCACAAACGATAAGGAAATGGGTTTCTGTTCAACCGCATCATATAGCAGCCGGTAAGTAGCTACCATACAAAGCGTTGTCCAGTGCCCCACCCCAACATTCATGTGAACGGGGAATTTGTAGATTGCATAAAAATTAAATACCGATACGATCAGGCCAGCCAGAAAGGCTTTGAATCGACCAAAGCGGGATTGTAGCAGCAGAAATGTACCGATAGATGCCACCAGAAGGGTATATAAATAGTAGGATTGGAGATAAGGTCCAGGCCCATTCAAAAGAAGATAACAGGCTCGGTACCAGTAATCCCGCTCGAATCCCCAGTCCAGAAAAACCTGATTCGTGCCATACGGATAAAACGTTTGAGTATTGACCAGATTCAGATGCGGGAACGGAGTAAAGTACAGGTTCTTCGTGAAAAAATAACCCACATATTCAAACTGGTCCGTATCGTTCCCATCGGAGAGGGGATGGCTAAAATCGCCAATAATTCCGCAGCCCAGCCCAGTCGTCAGTAATCCTAAACCGATCAGCCAGACCCAATTTGATGGATCTGAGAAGGTGGCTGATGAGTTGGTTAGAGCAGGAGAAACAGACGGACGGACGCGATTCATCAGGAAGTTTATGCAATCACCGGCACAAGTGATAGACAAAAGTGCTTGCAAACGGCTATTTTTGCAAGAAAACAAGTAATGCGGCTGGAAAGCCGACGAATCTTTTGCTACCGTTTGCGGCTAAAAAGCCGCACTACCATTATGGCCGACTATAACCACCGCGAAACCGAACAAAAATGGCAACGGTTTTGGGACGAACACCAAACCTACCAGCCCGAAGCCAACACCGACAAACCTAAGTACTATGTGCTCGACATGTTTCCGTACCCATCAGGAGCCGGACTACACGTTGGTCACCCGCTCGGGTATATTGCGTCGGATATTGTGTCACGGTACAAGCGACTGAAAGGATATAACGTCCTGCATCCGATGGGCTTCGATTCGTTTGGGCTTCCGGCCGAACAGTATGCTATTCAGACCGGACAGCATCCGGCCATTACGACTGAACAAAATCGGGTCCGGTATATTGAGCAATTGAAAAATATCGGGTTTAGTTTTGACTGGAGCCGCGAGGTACGTACGTCCGATCCAGTCTACTACAAATGGACGCAGTGGATTTTCATGGAATTGTTCCGCTCGTGGTACAACCGCGATACTGACCGGGCCGAACCCATCGAAACGCTGCTGGAAAAATTCGCGACCAACGGCACCACGGATGTCAACGCTGTTTGTGATGACGACCGCGACGGCGGACCGGCAACAACGTTTACAGCCGCCGAGTGGAATGCCATGTCGGCCGAAGAATCGTATAAGATTACCCTGAAATACCGATTGACGTATCTGGCCGATGCGGTCGTGAACTGGTGCCCGGCATTGGGTACCGTACTGGCAAATGACGAGGTGAAAGATGGTGTGTCGGAGCGGGGTGGCTACCCAGTCGAGCAGAAACTGATGCGTCAGTGGATGATGCGTATTACCGCCTATGCTGACCGCTTACTGACTGGTCTGGACACCATCGACTGGACCGAATCGCTGAAAGAACAGCAACGCAACTGGATCGGTAAGAGTGTAGGCGCAAGTGTAAAATTTGCAGTAGCTCCTTACTCCTCACTCCTCACTTCTAACGACTATATTGAAGTGTTTACCACTCGTGTGGATACCATTTACGGGGTTACGTTTATGGTGTTGGCTCCTGAGCACGAACTGGTGGCCCAATTGACAACGCCCGAACAGCGCGAGGCTGTAGAAGCCTATGTCAATGCGGCCAAAATGCGTTCCGAGCGCGACCGTATGGCCGACACCAAGGCCGTGTCGGGCGTATTTACGGGGAGCTACTGTATCAATCCGTTCAACAACGAGAAGGTGCCTATTTTCCTGGCCGATTATGTGCTGGCCGGATACGGCACGGGTGCCGTGATGGCGGTCCCTTCGGGCGATCAGCGCGACTGGAACTTCGCCACGCATTTCGGCTTGCCCATCATCCCAATTCTGGATGCGCAGAAAGACATCGATAAACAGGCTGATAATACCAAAGAAGGCCGCTACATCAACTCGGGAATTATTGACGGCATGACCTATCAGCAGGCTACTCCCGCCCTAATTGCCTGGCTGGAAGAACGTGGACTGGGGCGTGGTAAGGTCAATTATCGGATGCGGGATGCCGTATTCAGTCGCCAACGCTACTGGGGCGAACCAGTGCCCGTGTATTTCAAAGGTGGGTTGCCCTATCTGATCGATGAAAGTGATCTGCCGCTGGAATTGCCTGCTATTGACAAATACCTGCCGACCGAAACGGGCGAGCCACCCCTGGGCCGTGCAGAGGGATGGAAATATAAAGCAGAGTATGAGTATGAATTGAGCACTATGCCGGGTTGGGCCGGTTCATCCTGGTACTGGTATCGCTACATGGACCCAAATAACGACACGGCCTTTGCCAGCAAAGACGCCATCAACTACTGGCAGAATGTGGACCTCTACATCGGCGGTACCGAACATGCGACCGGGCACCTGCTGTATAGCCGTTTCTGGAATAAATTCCTGAAAGACCGGGGCTATGTACCGCAGGAGGAGCCCTTCAAAAAGCTGATTAACCAGGGCATGATCCAGGGAATGAGTATGATGGCAAGGGTGTTGATCTATCACAAAAAAACTGATATTGAGTTCTTGCTAGGGGGTAAAGAAATTGACGAGAGCGAAACGGAATATTATCTAATACCTCATAAAGAAAATATAGATAACTTGCTTGAAGGCGCAAACCTTACTGTTATTAATACTCATATTCCTGTAGATTTTGTTGAATTTATAGATGGAAAAAATGTGTTAACTGTCAAAGGGCTTGAGAGATTGCTTGAAGATCAACCTAGGTTTAAAGGGTACATGATTGCTACTCTTGATACAATAACGCAGCCTTTTAGGACAGGTATTGATGACAATGCCATTATTCTCAATTTTGGACCAAAGGCAGAACATTTTTTTCTGGATAGTATGGTTGAGCTAGAGCCAGTTGTCGAAAAAATGTCGAAGTCGAAGTTCAACGTTGTCAACCCCGACATGATTGTTGAGAAATACGGCGCTGACGTTCTTCGGCTGTACGAAATGTTCCTGGGACCGCTGGAACAGGCAAAACCCTGGAATACGAACGGCATAGACGGGGTGTATCGATTTATTCGGAAGTTCTGGCGGTTGTTTTATAAGGACAATGCCGCCGATGGGAGCAGCACCTGGCTGGTAACCGATGAGCAACCAACGCCTGCCGAGTTGAAGATTCTGCACAAGACGATTCAGAAGGCTGAAGGCGACATTGAACTGTACTCATTCAATACATCGGTCAGTGCGTTTATGGTCTGCGTAAATGAGCTAACAGCGTTAAATTGCCACAAACGAGCTGTTTTGCAGGATTTAGTTCTGATTCTGTCGCCTTATGCGCCACACATTACCGAAGAGCTTTGGGCTGCGTTGGGTAATGAACCGGGAACCCTTTCTAAGGCGAAATTCCCAACATTCAACCCGGCTTATCTGGTCGAAGACGCCTTCGAATATCCGATTCAGATCAATGGGAAAGTGCGCACCACCATCAGTTTCTCGCTGGACCGCGCACCTACCGAGATCGAAAAGGAAGTACTGGCCGATGAAATCGTACAGAAATGGCTGGATGGAAAGTCGCCCAAAAAAGTGGTCGTCGTTCCAAAACGCATAGTAAACGTCGTGATATAATTAAAAAGGGCGGTTCAGTGAACCGCCTTTTTTAATTTATAAATCGTCAGGTTAGGCGAATAACGTATTTACACGAATCATGAAGTCAGGCAAAACAGGGGCTGCTGAGCAAATATCGTCGTCCAGGCAAATGGTTACCTGTTTGCGGGAAGTATAAACGTACACCACTTCCTGTTCTGGAAGTATGTTCCAGATGACCTGTACCCCCGCTTTAAAATACTCAGCAATTTTTTCTTCAATGCGATACGCATGATCCGTTTCAGATAATACTTCGATCACAAAAGCCGGTATAACATCCTCGCCGTTTCGACCTCGCTGGATTTGATCTTTAGTAAAATAGGCAATGTCAGGTCGTCGCATTTGAAAGGCAGTTAACATCACATCCGGCTCAGCAATGAAGGTTCCGGTTTTATAATACCCTTTTTCAATAAATAGCGCGTTCAGTACATCGTAGATGTAATATTGCTTCTTCTTCATGCCTGAAGACTGGATAATTTCCCCATTGTTCCATTCATACTTGAAGCCATCACCGGGCTCCCAATCTAAAAAGGCTTCGAGCGTTTGGGGACGTGTTGGGTTCGACGCTTGTATCATGGCGTTTGGCTTTAAGCAAATATACAAAAACTTACGAAACGGGCATATACTTGGTCGGCTGAGTGGCAAGAGCGTCGCGTACCTGTGCGGTCAGAGTAAGCGAATATTTCCGGGCTTCGTGGTCGAAGATAGGGGCGGAGAGAATCAATTCATCAGCCTGTGTCTGCTCCAGAAAAGTCTCTAACTGCCGCTGTACGGTTTTGGGTGAGCCAACGACCGCATATTTGAATACAGACTCGATGCCTGCCAGTTCGTAGTCTGGCCATTGAGTGGTCAGATCATCGACGGGCGGTTGCATTTGGCGGGCTTTTCCTCGTCGGATGTACAAAAATTGCTGTTGAACCGAGGAGAACAATCGCTCCGCTTCCCGGTCGGTATCGGCCACAATCACATTGGCGGCCACCATTGCATACGGCTTATCCAATTGGGCTGATGGAGTAAAGTGAGTGCGATACACATGCAGGGCATGCATCAGATCTTTCGGGGCGAAGTGCGAAGCAAACGCATAGGGTAAGCCAAGCATAGCCGCCAGTTGCGCACCAAATAAGCTGGAACCGAGTATCCAGATCGGAACATTGAGCCCATTTCCCGGCACGGCCTGCACAAACTGATTAGAGTCGTCGGGCTGAAAATACCGCATCAGTTCAACTACATCCTGCGGGAACGTATCTGGACCAGTCGCATCCCGACGTAAAGCACGAGCGGTGGCCTGATCGGCACCCGGAGCGCGGCCCAGTCCCAAATCGATCCGGCCCGGATAGAGCGACTCCAGCGTACCGAACTGTTCGGCAATCACCAGGGGCGAGTGGTTGGGCAGCATGATACCACCCGAACCCACGCGAATGGTTTTGGTACCGCCTGCTACATAACCAATCACGACCGACGTAGCCGCACTGGCCACACCCGGCATATTGTGGTGTTCGGCCAGCCAGTACCGATGATAGCCCAGCGATTCGGCATGTTGCGCCAGATTGAGTGTATTGTGTAACGCCTGTGCTGGGGTATTGCCAGCAACGATGGGCGATAAATCCAGAATTGAAAAGGGAATCATAACAGGATAAGCTTGTGATGTGTGCGGAACGACGCCGTTCCCAATGCTGAATCCGGCCGGATTCAGCGTACATTTGTGTTTTTATAAACAATACATCTTATTCGATCGGTTCCTTCGGAAAGCTTGTAGTATCCTGAAGGAAACCGGCCGTTTTCTGGTAAAATGCGTTCATCTCAGTTTTTTCTTGCCGGGGTCATCGTTTGGATAACTGCCTGTTCCCCCCGAACCTCAACAAATCTGTTGAAAAGTGGTGCTGAGGACTTTTTTCAGTACAAGCCGAATCGTGCTCCACTCATTTCCGTACACCGGGGAGGTGGCGATTTGAAAGGCTATCCTGAAAACTGCATCGAATCGTTTGCGTATGTAGCCCAGCAGATTGGTTCGCCAGCGCATCCGGCCATTATCGAATGCGACATCGACCTGACCAAAGACAGTGTGATGGTGATGATGCACGATGCTACGCTCGACCGAACAACCAATGGTACAGGCAAACTGATCGATAAAACCTATGCCGAACTGGGCCAGTATCGTTTGGAGGACAACATGGGCAACGTAACACCCTACAAAATTCCCACGCTGGAAGAAGTGCTTCGCTGGGGGAAAAATAAAGTTCGGTTTACGCTCGATGTGAAACGGAACGTGTCGTTTGCCAAAGTGGTCGATATGATTCACAAGACGGGTACAAGCGATATTGCCTGCGTGATTACGTACAATGCGCAGGATGCGGCCAAAATTCACCAGCTCGATCCGAACCTGATGCTTTCGGTCACGATTCGAAACCAGGCCGAATACGACCGACTGCGTGAAGTGGGCGTTCCCGATAACCGGATGGTTGCCTTTGTGGGCGTGAAAGAGCCGGATGTGGAACTGTATCAGTTTCTGCATCAGAAAGGCATTGCAACAATCCTCGGCACGCTCGGTAACCTTGATAAACAGGCGGCAGCCAAAGGTGATCAGGTATACAATACATTCGTTCAGCACGGAGCCGATATTATGTCAACCGACCGTCCTCTGGAAATGGCGCGAGTATTGTATTCAACCAGTAAGTAAAGCAGGATAGCGGCTTACCTACAACACTGACAACCCTAAACTAATCCGTTCTATTGTTCTCTACAAATTACCGGTGGCGGGTTATTGCGCTGCTCTTTCTGGCGACAACCATCAATTACGTTGACCGGCAGGTGCTTTCGTTCGTGATGACGGACGAAGGCTTTAAGAAAACCTTGTTGGGGCTGGCACCAGATGTCTTGCTGACCGACGAACACCTGAAGCAGTTCAGGATTCAGATGGGCCTGATCGATTCGGCGTTTAAAGCTACGTACGCCATTGGCTTCCTGCTGATTGGCTGGCTCATTGACCGGGTGGGAACGAAGAAAGGCTTTTCGATTGGCATGGCCGTCTGGAGTCTGGCTAGCATTGTTTCGGGGTTTGTGTCTTCGGCCGGGCAATTTGCTTTGGTGAGGGCCGTTCTGGGGCTTGGCGAAGCGGCTAATTTTCCGTCGGCGATGAAAGCCATTGCCGAGTGGTTTCCTAAACGTGAACGGTCAACGGCGACGGGTATCCTGAATGCTGGTTCCAATATGGGGGTGATTACCACTGCCTTGCTGGTTCCTTTTCTGATGCAGCAGTTTGGCTGGCGGGGTGCTTTTCTGATTTCGGCGGTGCTGGGCGTGCTGATGCTCGTGATCTGGTGGGTGAGTTATGCGAAACCAGAAGATACGTCGAAACTTTCCGAGTCGGAGTATCAGTATATTCTGGAAGAGCGGGAGCCATCCCGAAAACCAGCCTCGACCAGCCGCTACTCGTGGGGGAAATTGCTGAGCCATCGACAAACCTGGGCGTTTTGTTTCGGTAAGATCTTCGCCGATCCGGTTTGGTTCTTTTACCTGACCTGGCTGCCCGATTTCCTGCTCACCAACAACCAGCTCGACCAAAAACTCGATTTGAAAAACTTCGGCATCCCGTTTCTGATCATTTACGTGGTATCTGACATCGGTAGTGTATTCTTCGGCTGGCTGGCAACCTATTGGATGAAAAACGGCTGGTCCGAAAACAAGGCCCGCAAGTTGGCCATGCTCCTTTGCGCCCTGTCGGTTACACCCATCTACCTGATTCCGTCGGTACATAGCTTTGCCGGTGTAGTCGCTATGTTAGCGCTGGCAACGGCTGCGCATCAGGGGTGGTCAACCAATGTATATGCCTTATCGACAACTTTATTTCCGGGCAATTCAGTGGCTACCGCGACGGGTATTGGTGGCTTTATGGGTGGTATGGTTAGCATGGGGGTGGCAGCAGCTACCGGATTCATTGTGGCTACGTTTGGGTATAAACCCATGTTTGTATTTGCCAGTTGCTCGTATTTGATCGGCTTGGTTGTTATTCATCTGGTCCTGCCTATTCTTCGTCCTATCGAAACACAGCCCGAACGACTCGAAGCTACCGTTTAATACGACTCTTCATTCAGGTTGTCAATACAATGAAGACTCGGAATGACCACAAATGACGATCAATGACAATGCTTAAATGAACGACGAAAAAACGCTTATGCTGGCTGGGGTGCTAACGGCTCCCCGGTCGATTGACCTACAGCAGCGGCCAATTCCTGAGCCCGGCCCTGGTGAAGTCAGGATCAAGATGAAAGCGGTGGGCATCTGTGGCTCCGACGTATCGCTCTTTCAGGGACACCGGCCCGATCTGGCTTTTCCGCTGGTACTGGGTCACGAAGGGATTGGCTATATCGATAAACTTGGCGAAGGGGTAAATTCGCATCAACACGGTGATCGTGTAGTCATTGAGCCCAATTATCCCTGTGGGCAATGCGATTACTGCTGGCAGGGGCGCGGGAATATCTGTCCAAACAAGCGGATCATTGGTGTACTGGAAGCCGGTTGTTTTGCCGAGTATGCGGTTGTCCCGGCCCAGTTTGCCTGGCAAGTGCCTGAACAAATCAGCGACGACGATGCGGTGGTAATTGAGCCGACTGCCGTAGCGCTGCATACACTATTTTCGTCGCCCGCCCGGTCCGGTGATACAATTGCCGTTGTGGGGTTAGGGGCTATCGGGCTGCTGGTTACGCATCTGGCTCAACAAATGGGCTACACCGTTCTGGCCTACGACCGGGTGCCTGAGAAAGTGGCATTAGCGGTTACATTTGGCGCAATCGGGATACCGCCGGAGTCGGCTACTGATCAGATCGCCAGCATTTGGAAAGAAGCAAAGGTTCACACCGTTTTTGAATGTGCCGGAGCCGCTCCAGCGTTTACAATGGCTGTTGAGGCTGCTCCACGTGGGGCGAATGTGGTGGTAGCTGGCTTGTCGGATAAACCCAGTGCGCTAACCGAGTTTAGCATCACCCGTCAGGGCATCAATATAATTACCTCCATCATTTACCAACACCCCGTTGATTTCCGACGGACGATTCAACTGATCGCAAGTGGATTTCTGCAGCCCAGTCGTATTATTTCAGCGAAAGAGTCTTTTGACAAGCTGGCTACGGCAATTGAAACTGCTTGCCTCGGCGACCAAACCAAACTGATTCTGACCTTGCCGGAAATTTAGTTAGCACTGCACTTCCTGAAGCGTCTTGCTATCGGGAAGTGCAGTGCTAGCTATCAATATCCTACTGTAAATCGCTTCTGGATGAACTGCGGCTGCTCGATTTCGTTCACAATGGCCACGGCCAGGTCAGCGACGGTAATTTTGCTTTCACCTTTTTCGTCGAAAACGGGCTGATCCGTACCCGTGCGAAACGTGCCGGTGCGTTCGCCAGGGGTCAGGTTGATGGCTGGGCTTAGGAAGGTCCAGTCGAGGGTGGTATTCTGGCGAAGACGGGTCAGGTAATCCCGTGCCGAGAGGGCTCCGGGCTTCCATTCGGCCGGAAACTGGGGAGTGTCGACCAGTTGCACACCGGGAGCCACTTCTAAACTACCCGCGCCACCCACGAACAAATACCGCTTCACACCCGCTTGCTTCGTGCCCTGTTCGATGGTCTCGGCTCCTTTCAAAAAGTCGTCGTACAGGTTTGGGTTGGTCCAGCCCGCGTTGAAGGCGCTTATTACCGCATCATGCCCCGCAACGAGGTCAGCTAGTGCGGTTGCATCCTGTGCATTTCCTTGCTTGACGGTTAAGTTTGGGTCAACAGTCGTGACTTTTTCGGGATGAGGGACGATAGCCGTTACGTTATGTCCCCGCTGAAGTGCTTCGGCTAAAACGGCTGAGCCTACAAACCCAGATGCACCAATAATTGCCAGTTTCATAGTGATACTTAGTTGATTGAAAATTGATTATTGTAATAAAAATTGTTACAGTTTTGAGTAAAAAAATTAATCGAAACGGTGAGCAAAATCGTCCAGTGTACTGACTCCCAGGTTGCGTATCAGTGCTTCTTCGGCTTCCTGATACAGATTGTCCAGATGGCGATTGATCTGCTTACCGACTGGGCAATCGGGATTGGGCGAATTCCGGGCGCTGCCTAACACCATCCCTTGTCGGGTAGCCAGAAACACATCCGATACCCGAATCTGACTGGCCGGTTTAGCCAGTATGGTGCCGCCATTTTTCCCTTCCCGGCTAATCACTAATCCTTTTTTTCGCAGATTGATAATTTCCTTACGAACCAGAACCGGATTGATATTAATACTACCTGCCAGAAAGTCAGACGTTATCCATTCTCCGTTAGCTTTGGCCAGCAGGGTTAAAATATGCATCGATATGGCAAACCGTCCATTCATTACTGTAATATTTATAGTTACAGATTTAACTTGATAATAATTCCCGATCGTGTAAAAAAAGTGTGAAAGATTGACTTTTCATAAACCAGAATCTAGGTCATTTTTACCCCAATAGAACGCGAATTAGTATGATTCTTCTATTTCAAGATCAGTATTGCCGACTAATCTTCGCTCTGTTGGCTATTATTGACTAGTTTAGAGACATAACCTGTCTCTTCCGTGTCTGACTCGATTTTTATCCTCTTCATTCTGTGTCTGAACGTAATTATCTGTGAATGGCTTGACAAAAAACCAGGCTTTCGCCATATCGGAACGGCTTTACTGGTGATTATTGTGACGGCTATCGAAGCCAATCTGGGACTGATCCCGACAACCGAAACGCCGGTTTACGAAAGCATTTTTAGTTACCTCGCTCCATTTTCACTTTTTCTGCTACTGCTAAGTGTAAACCTCAAAGATCTGCGTAAGGCTGGTGTGCCCATGCTAACAATGTTTTTGATCGGGTCGTTGGGGACGATCATCGGCGTTTTTCTGAGTGTTTGGGTGTTTTCGGCACCGCAAACAGTGGGTACGCTATTTTATGCACTGGCGGGCATGTTTACCGGTACGTATATTGGTGGCAGCATTAACTTTCATGCAGTTGCACTTCATTACGGTGTGTCGAAGGCGGGTAATTTGTTCATTGCCGCTACAGCCGCCGACAACATCATTACCGCCCTCTGGATGATCGCGACAATACTCCTTCCCAATTGGTTACAGCGTCGGTTTCCGCAGGAAAAGTCAAGTAAAGCATCAAATCCTGAAATGACATCCGCCGGTGATCCGTTCTCAGATTCTGAAACGATGACGCCGAATGATCTGGCCATTTTGCTGACACTCGGATTTGGCTCTATTTTTCTTGCCAAACAATTGGCGGCCTGGTTTCCCGCAATCCCATTCGTCCTGATTCTGACGACGATGGCCTTAGGACTGGCGCAGTTTCGGGTAATCAACAGACTGCAGGGAAGCCGACTGCTTGGTTTGTTTGGTGTCTATGTCTTCCTGGCTGTTATAGGGGCTTACTGCGACATTGCAGCCTTAATTCATGATGGGCAACTGGCTTTTGTATTGTTCGGGATGATTTTGCTGCTGGTACTTGTCCATGCCCTCATCGTGTTTGGAATCGGCGCATTGTTAAGGCAGGATTGGGATCTTCTTGGTATTGCTTCTCAGGCAAATATCGGGGGAGCTACCTCAGCATTGGCGTTAGCCCGCAGCCTGAATCGCTCTGATTTGCAATTGCCGGCTGTATTGGTCGGTACATTGGGCAATGCGATCGGCACTTATTTGGGCATTCTGATTGCTGAGATTCTTCGATAAATAAAGGGTTAGGCCTTTCACTCAAAAAATAGAATACGGCAAGGGTAGAGACTGTATTATGCTGACCATAATCTGTACTTACGACTTTCAGGACACCATTAATGGGTCACCGACATGCAGAAGATAGCTTTTCAGAATGAACTGACGATCAGCGCTGTTCATCAGCGCAACGGAGCGAACAATACTAAAAAAGACGTTCGGAAAATTCAATCCTGGCTTACGTTATTCGCAATGACTAACGCTGGAGCGACGACAGCAACGAGCATCGACGGTGATTTTGGCAAAGCGACTGAACAGGCGGTCAAAAATTTTCAGAAGGCAAAAGGAGTGGCTCAAAACGGTGTTGTCGATCAGCCCACGTTCGATTTACTAACGGCTCCCATGCGGGCAGCTTTCTTAGGAAATGTAGTCGGAACTGAACTGCGTGGGTTAATGGTCAATGCGGCCCGAAATCATTTACTAAACCGTCCATTTGAACTGGTCATCAATCAGCAATCGAACTCGGGGCCCTGGGTGAGGGCGTATATGGACGGCAATGAAGGGGCTGAGTGGCTTTGGTGCATGGGCTTTGTGCAGACCATTCTAGATCAGGCGGCCTCACTACTTGGGAAAAATTTCAAACAGCTCATGCCGCTGACCTATAGTTGCGATGTCGTTGGTACAACGGGTTTGCAAACGGGCGCCCTTTCGCGATATACCCAGATTCGGGCCAATCCAGCGCTGATGAAACCCGGCGACATTTTTCTTTTGCAAAAAACACCAAACGACTGGATTCATGCGGGCCTGATAACCCACATTGGCGACGATATTATCGAAACCATTGAAGGTAATACCAACGACGGCGGGTCAAACAATGGAAACGCCGTCCTGAGCCGTGTCCGAAATTTCAGAAAATCGAAACTGGATGTGTTTTCTATAGAAGCACTGGTGTGAAGGAAAAGGGTCAGGAGTGGTCAAGGGTAGTCAACTGTTGTCAGGAATAGTCAGGTGTTGTTCCATTACCATGCTTGGCTATACCTGACTACACTTGAACACTCCTGACAACAGTTGACCACTCTTTGAGGTGGTCCGATTTAGCGGCACACTGAATTTGTCAGATTTGTATAATACTCCTGTTCAAATTGTTCAGGGCTTCGGTAGCCCAGCGACGAATGCTTTCTCTCCCTATTATAATAGACTTCAAGGT
>NZ_BAAHBH010000024.1:0-49353 GCF_054776815.1 Spirosoma gilvum
CATAAGCCCCAGTGGGTTGTTGTTCGAGGAGGGCAACGGCGAGTAAGACCAATTCTTCAAACTCGCCCAGGTAGGTTCGACTCATGACAAGCAGGTTAAAAAGGCATATTTCTTTAGTACTTGTTGAACAAATAGAGTGCCAATTCTGTAACTAACTAATTATTAGCAGAATAGACTGGTGAGCATTACTTATATGTCCGAAACCGTACAAAAGCTGTCCGGTAATAAGTAAGCATGGAGTGTTTATATGACCTCCGATTTACACCCGGAAACACCCCCGCAAAAACGCCCTTATTTGAGACGTAAGGCATTCATTTATCTGCTGTATAAATAGGGCGTTTATCCGAAGAATGACTAAACGTATTAGCCAGCTAAACGAGGGACAACGTAAGAAACCCGAAAACTTATTCGCTCCGTAAGTTCTTAACGGGGTTCATCAACGCGGCTTTGACACTTTGAAAACTGACCGTTAGCAAGGCAATGCCAGTGGCTAACCCACCAGCCACTAAAAATGTCCACCACTTGATATCCGTTTTATAAGCGAAGTCCTGTAGCCACCAAGTCATCGCGTACCAGCCAAGCGGGGACGCTAGTAGAATAGCCAGACCAACTGGCTTAAGAAAAGCCTTCGATAACAGCATGACAACGCTTCCAACGCTGGCTCCCAGCACTTTTCGAATACCAATTTCCTTGATGCGATGTTTAGCGGTGAACATGGCCAAACCCAGAAGACCTAAACAGGCAATGCTAATCGCTAACAGCGCAAACCAACCTAGTAGAGTCGCTACCCGTTCATCTGATTCGTATTGTTGCTGAAAATGATCATCCAGAAAAAAGAACTCAAACGCATTGCCAGGAAAGGCTTCCTGATAGGTTTTTTGCAGCATCGCTATGGATTGCCGCACATGATTACTACCTAGCGCAATCGTCAGAAAGGCACTATTCCAGGGAATATGCTGAAAAACAATTGGGCGATTTGCCATTTTCAGCGATTGTTGATGGAAGTCATTCACGACGCCAATAATCTTTTTAGGTAGTACGTCGCCAATCTCCTGATTGATGGCCTGTTCGGCGGTTGCGAAGCCAAAAGCCTTTAACGCACTTTGGTTTATGATAACCGCGTCGTTATCCAGCACTAACTCTTTCGTAAAGTTTCGCCCTGCTAACAACCTGATGTTGTACGTTGGAATATAATCTTCGTCAACAGCCAGCATACTACACAATTTATAGTCGGCGGCAGGCTGATGGAACCGTTGTAATTCATATGCCCAGGAAATTTCCTGCCCCGGTACTTCGGATGAGGTCGTCACCTGCAGAATAGCTGTCTGCCCAACTAATCGATCCTTAAAAAAACGAATGTCATTAGTAAAGCTATCGGTTCGTAATACTTTGGGCGCTTTAATAATCAGCTTCTGGTCGATGTTCATCCCTAAATCCTGCTGCTGCATGAAATCCAGTTGCTGATCAATAACCAGAGTGGCAATGATCAGGAAAATCGAAGCGGTAAACTGAAACACGACTAAGGCTTTGCGGAACGATTCACCACCCGCTTGTTTCGGCAAATACCCTTTTAAAATAGCAATTGGCTTAAATGAGGAAAGGATAAAAGCGGGATAGAATCCGGAAAGGAAGAATCCCAGACAAACAATCGCCAAGGATACGATCCAAAAAAGGGGCTTCTGAAGCATGGTAGAGCCATTAGCAGCCTGACTCCAGTCAATAAAGATGATCCGTGCCAGTAAAAAAAGGCCGATGCCAATGATTACAGCCAGGAGATTGGTACCTACCGATTCAACAAAAAACTGTTGAATCAACTGTCGTTTTTCAGACCCCAGTGCTTTGCGGAGTCCTACCTCTTTGGCTCGTTCAATACCTCTCGCCGTGGATAGGTTGATATAATTCAGCCAGCCAATGGCCAGAATCAGCAAAGCAATGAGGATAAGTCCATAAACGAGTTCAATTTTTCCGTTTGCTTCAACTTCTGAAGCCGTTTGGGAATGAAGGTGAATAGCACGAAGGGGTTGTAAAACGAACCTTTGTTTGAGTTTGAATCTCTTGAGTTGCTTACCAATGTGCTTTTCGATAACACTGGATAGTCGGCCTTCTACTGCGGTTGGTGAGATACCCGGTTTCAGCAGCAGATACGTAATAAAATTGGTCCAGTACCAGCCTCCCGTGGCAAACTGTTGGTTTTTGAGCAGATTTTGAATGGAAAAAACAAAATCGAAATGGATATGACTATTCGTGGGAATATCAGCGAAAACGCCATCGACTACATAATCACCTCCCTGCCATTCTGTACTTAACCGAATCGTTTTGCCAATTGGATTTTGCCGACCAAAATACCGCAGTGCCATCCTTTCTGAAATCACAACGGATTCAGGTCGACGTAACACTCGATTGGCAGCTCCTTTCAGCAGTGGGAATGAGAATATAGTGAATAAAGAAGAATCGGCATAAAATGCTTTCTTCTGGTGATAGCTAACTAGTTCGCCGGTTGGTTTGCGGTAACTGATCATACCATCTGCCCGGTGTAACCGAACGAAATTCTCGACCTCAGGAAATCTTTCTTTTATGGCCGGCGCTTCGGCGTAGTAACTGGTTATACTACTATTGGTCAGAACGCCCTGTTTGTAATCGTCCAGTTGGATACGATAGATGTTAGCTCCACGGGTATGGAATTGATCATAGCTAAACTCCGCGAAAACATACTGAGAAATTATGAGAAAAGCCGCTATACTACTGGCTAATCCAGCAATCATGATGAACGAAATCGCTTTATACTTCAGCAGATTCCGCCAAGCAATTGTGATATAATTCCGTAACATAGCCAGCGTGAATTAATGGTCTGATAATGAGTTTGAGCTTTATCTGAATTGGTATGGGTTAAATATATAACTTATTTATTAGTTATAAAACTAAATAATTAGTTAATTTAATAAGGCTAGTATTTTGAACTACTTAAACCCAGATCATTTTGGATGGTATTATTACTGCGCCTGGCAATTGAAGGCTTTGAAAAACATATTGCACGTGTAGTTTAACATTCTCAGCAAACGCTCCTGTCTGAGAAGGTCAACCGTTCACGCGTCTGCTTCAAAGTTGGGGTGATTCGAGGGTGCCTATTCAACTGTGGCACGGCTGATATAAGCGTCTGATTATCAACCATGGGATTAGCCGTGTCACAGTTCTCCGAGTAGTCTCGGCGATTCAAGACGCATTAGTATGGGCGCCCAACCAGAATCTGTTAAAATCGTTAGGGTCAGCCTAATGGTTATGTCTCCGGCCCAAGTTTGGGAAAACTATTCTTCAAGCCGGTTTCCCCGCCCAACGAGGGGATCGATCAATTAAACGAAACTTCCAAAACACTTACTTTAAACTCCCACTATGCGCATAATCAGTAGGGGTATGCCCGTACACTTCTTTGAAGGCCGTGGCAAAGTTGGTTGGATGCTCAAAACCCACCAGGTAAGCCGTTTCAGAGACACCATGGCCTGCTTTTAGCAATTCTTTCGAACGGCTTAGCCTATACGTCCGGATCAGCCGGGCGGGGCTTACCCCTACCAGCGTACCCAGCTTGCGCGTCAGCGTACGTACACTCATAGCCACCTCTTCGGCCAGCGACTCCGCCCGGAAGGTCGATTCGTCCAGGTGCGCTTCGATAATCTCATAGAGCTTCTTTAGAAAAGTATCCTGCCCGGTCAGCCGTTCCGCCGACTTCACTTCCAGAGGAGCCGCCTTTTCGTTGGGATTATTCAACTGCCGCTGATAATAGTCCTGCAACTTCTGCTGTCGTCGCAGCAGGTTACGCAGCCGCAACTGCAATTCGGTCAAGTCGAAGGGCTTGGTCAGGTAGTCGTCGGCCCCTTCCCGCAAGCCTTCCTGGCGGTGTTGGACGGCGGACCGAGCGGTCAGCAGAATCACAGCGATATGGTCGGTTGCGATGTTAGTTTTCAGGGCATGGGTAAGCTGGTAGCCGTCCATTTCGGGCATCATCACATCCGATACCACAATATCGGGCAACTCGCGCAGGGCTATCTCCAGTCCCTGTTGGCCATTCGAGGCCGTCAGCACCCGGTATTGACTCGTCAGCGATTCGGCAATGAACGTTACCAGCTCAACATTGTCTTCTACCAACAAAATCAGGGGTTGGGTTAGATTTTCGTGCTCGTAGGAGACTACCGAAACAGCCTCCCAGGGCGGAAGGCTGGGTTGCGGTTGAATGGCCAGCTTAGTCCGATTGATACTTATTACCTTCTGAATGGGCAGTTCGACCGTGAAGGTTGTACCTTTACCGGGCTGGCTTTCAACAGATAACTGCCCTCCCAGCCGTCGTGTGAGTTCATAGGCCAGGGCCAGACCAATACCCGACCCTTCGTAAGCTCGGGTCATAGAGGCATCTACCTGGTAAAATCGATCAAAAATACGACTCTGGTGTTCGGTCGGTATGCCAATGCCTGTGTCGGCGACCGTCAGTAGTAACTGTTGCTGACCAACCATGCAGGCCACGTCTACTTTCCCGTTGGCGGGTGTAAACTTGATAGCGTTGGAGACCAGATTAGTCAGAATTTTCTGCCATTTATCGGCATCGAAGAGGATTTCCTGCTGGCGAACGTTACAGCTAAAATTCAGCTGAAGTTGTTTCTGGTCGGCCATGGCACCGAAGGAGTTGACCACTTCTTCCAGAAACGTGATAATGTCTCCCTGCGACTCATTCACCGGCAACTGGTCAGCTTCCAGTTTGGCCAGGTCAAGGAGCTGATTAATCAGCGTGAGCAGTTGGTAGGCGTTGCGCCGAACGGTGAGCAGGCTCCGGCGGGTCGACTCATCGAAGCGGGGGTTCTGCAACAAATGATCCACCGGGGCCAGAATCAATGAGAGCGGAGTTCGAAATTCATGGGTAATGTTGTCGAAAAAACGGGCTTTGAGTTCGGCTACAGCCTTGGCATGAATTGAGTCGCGCAATTGTCGCACATACTGGGCGGTTTTATCGATAGTCAGTTCCAGGTCCTGAAAGTCGACGGGTTTCATTACGAAATCGAAGGCGCCCCGGTTCATGGCTGTCCGGACATTGGTCAGGTCACCATAAGCCGACACCATCACAGCCCGGCTATTGGGGGCCAGTTCGGGAAGTTGGCTAAGTAGGGTAAGCCCATTGATATCAGGCATGTTTATATCTAACAGGAGCACGTCTATCTCCGGTTCATTGCTTAGCATGGCCAGGGCTTGCTGACCACTCAGCGCAAAGCGGAATGTATAATCGCCAGCCTGGATTTTTCGACGAAAACGCTGTTGCATCAGAGGTTGTAAACTGACTTCGTCATCAACGACCAGGATGGTAGTACTCATGAGATAAGGGAGTAGGAATGGGGTAATAAGTAGGCCAGGTTAGGCGTATTCAGTCAATTTCTGTTTCAGAAAGGCAAAATCAAGGGGTTTGGTCAGGAAATCGTCGGCACCAAACTGGGCGGCCAGCTGCCGGTTTTGGCTATCGCCATAAGCGGTAATCATAACAACGGCGGGTGGACGGTGGGGATGAATAAGTCGGATTCGACGCAGGAGTTCCAGCCCGCTCATGCCAGGCATGTTAATGTCGGACAGGATCAGAATAAGTTCAGAATCGGCCAGCTTCATCAGTGCTTCTTCGCCAGAATGGGCAAATGTTAATTGAATGAGCCCCTGGTTGATTTCGCGCCGGAAGCGTTGTTCAAAAAGGGGTTGAATCTGTAATTCATCGTCTACAACTAAGATATTCATGATTTTACTGAGTTATTGGTAAGGTAATACTAATTTCCGTAAACAGTCCATATTGACTTTCCACCCGCATCTCACCCCTATGTCCCTTTGTTACAATGTCATAGCTTAGGCTCAGCCCCAGGCCCGTACCCTCACCCGTGGGCTTGGTGGTGAAAAAGGGTTGGAAGATCTTCGATTGAAGGCTTTCAGGAATACCCGACCCGTTGTCCCGCACCCGAAGCTCTACTGACCGACGGCCCACCTCACATGCCACTTGCCGGGTGCTGACCCAAACCGTAGGCTGGTAGGCTTCGTCTTCACCCCAAGCTCCCTGCACCAGGCTCCCTGCCCGTTGGCTCACGGCATAGAAGGCGTTATTGTAGAGGTTCAGCAGCACCCGGCCTATATCCTGAGGAACGACTTCTACCAGTGGCAGGTCAGCGGCAAAGTCAGTGATTAGTTCGCAATGGAATTGGTTGTCTTTGGCTCGAATGCCGTGGTAGGCCAGCCGGAGGTATTCGTCAGCTAAGGCATTGAGATTGGTGGGTTGGCGTTCGCCACTGCTGGTGCGGGAGTGTTCGAGCATGGCCCTAACGATGTTTGAAGCTCGTTGGCCGTTGTGAGCGATGTGGTGCATGTTGGCCCGCAAATCGGTAGTAAGTTCTTTGGTAAGTTGAGTATTACCTTCCTCAACGCTCTGGTCAAGCTCTTCAGCGAGTTCGACGCTGACCTCGGCGAAGTTGTTGACAAAGTTCAAGGGGTTCTGAATTTCGTGGGCAATACCAGCCGTCAACTCTCCCAGAGAGGCCATTTTCTCCTTTTGGATGAGCTGGGTTTGAGTCGTTTTGAGCTCACTTAGTGTCCGTTGAATTTCTCCGTTCTTGTGTTGAAGCAGTTCATTCGCTTTGTGCTTTTGCTGATTATTACGGTATAAGATCAATGCAATGAGTAAGGCCCCTGTCAGACTAGCCAGTAGGGCGTAAAAGCGAACCCGGTTTTGGTAGTCTTTCTGCTCATTCACTAATGCCTGCTGACGTTGTTGTTCAGCTATGGTGGTTAATTGGAGTTGTTGAATTTTTTCAGGTCCGAATAAACTATTCGTTGCTGCCTGCCCTATCTCCAGATAATGCACAACACTATCTAACCGCCCTTGCTCTTTAAATAACTTAGCTAATAAGTTTGCCGCCGATGGGGTAATTGATTTGATTGCCTGCTGACTATTGATGAGTGCCAGCCGAGCGTAGTATAAGGTGGAGTCACTTTGATGAAGCGCATAAAATAACCGAGCCATCAAAATTTGAGTCTGGGCGCGCGTACGTAGATTGTTATCCAGTTCTGCCGTCCGTAGTGCCTGATGATAATAGGTTAGGGCGTCACGTTGGTGGCTAAGCAGTACCTCAAGTTGACCAAAATTTCTCAATACGCCTGCTTTTACAACAGCTAACGAGAATTGGTGTGATGACATCGATTGCTTAGGCTGCTGTTCGATTAATTGATACGCTTGCTGATTGGCATAGCGGGCTGAGTCCAATTGATTGACAGCAATATAATCCCTTGTCATATTGGTCCAAGTCCGGGCTACCCCTAATGTATCGCGAACCAATTCGTAGGCTATTTTTGCCTGTCTAAAATAGACGAGGGCTCTTTTGGCTTCACTCAATTGGAAATAAATTGACCCTATATTGCTCAAAATCAAGGCTTCCTCGGCTTGAAGCTTATGATGTTGAGCGAGCTCAAGCGCCTTAAATTCATTAGTTAAAGCCTGCGGAAAATCGCCCTGCATGAATTGACAATAACCAATCGCACTTAATGCCTGGGCTTCCCCTTTGAGAAAACTAATTTTTTGCGCTATCGTAAGGGCCTGTCGGGCCAACTGTATACTCCTACCTGGTGAGTGGATGACATAGGCATACGATAGCTCCGTTAGCGCCTTGACTCGGATTGTATCCGGCTGTGCATGGATTAGTATGCGATTGAGGCTATCAATCTGAGCGTTCTGCCCCAATGCCCAGGAACAGCATAAAACACCCATTAGCAGCGTGATACACTTTTTCATGTCAGTTTGATAAGGGCAGCGTGATAATAAATTCGGTAAACTCCTCTTCCACTGACGCCACCGCCAACGTTCCTCCATGCCCCTTGGTCACAATGTCATAACTCAAACTCAAGCCCAACCCTGTCCCCTCACCCGTGGGTTTAGTCGTGAAAAAAGGCTGGAAGATCTTCTCTTTGATGGTGTCAGGAATACCCACGCCATTGTCACGCACCCGAAGCTCTACCGCCCGACGACCCACCTCGCCTGCCACTTGTCGAGTGCTGACCCAGATCATGGGCTGATAGGCTTCGTCATCGTCTGTCATTACCAACTGTCCTTGAGCTTTCCGGCTCAAGGCGTAGAAGGCGTTATTGTAGAGGTTCAGCAGCACCCGGCTCAGGTCAGAAGCCACCACCTCTACCAGCGGCAAGTCAGCAGCAAAGTGGGTCTCAAGGTGGCAGGTAAAGCTGTTATCCTTCGTCCGCATGCCCTGATAAGCCAGCCGCAGGTATTCCTCAGCCAGAGCGTTGAGGCTGGTGGATTGCCGTTCGCCAGTACTACTTCGAGAATGCTCTAACATACCCCGAACAATGTTGCTGGCCCGTTGGCCGTTCTGAGTGATACGTTGCAGATTTTGAGCCAGGTCGTCGGCAAGGGCCAGTACATCATTAGTACGCCCAGCCTGAACTTCTTCTTTCAATTCCTCGACCAACTCCACGGATACGTCGGAGAAGTTGTTGACGAAGTTGAGCGGGTTCTGGATTTCGTGGGCGATACCCGCCGTCAGCTCACCCAGGCTGGCCATCTTCTCGCGTTGAATCAATTGTTGTTGGGTGGAGCGGAGGTTGGAAAGCGTTTGGGCTAATACCTGGTTAGCCTGTTGTTTTTGGCGGTTATTTCGGTAGAGGGTCAAAGCAACGCCCAAAAACACAACTAAGCCAGTCAATAACATGTATTGCTTCAACCGATTTTGGTAGGCTTCAGCCTGCCGTTGGCGCTCCTGTTCCACCAGAATTACTTTTTGTAAGGACTGAACGGTGGTAGCGCCAAACAAATCGTTATTGGTAGCCGTGGCAATTTTCAGGTAATGCAGCGCTTTAGCCGGGTCTTTCGGTTCATACAACTTCGCTAGTCGCTGAGAAGCCCCTAAAATCTCCCGTTTAAAGCCTAATGTTTGAGCGGCTGTTAGTGCCTGTTGGGCGTAATCAATGGCCGAATCGGGTTGGTGTAGCTGCTCAAAAAAGTTAGCCATGTTGTTATAGATGGCCGAGAGCCGTCGTAGGTTTGACGATTGTCGGAATATCCCAATGGCTTTTTTTTCATAGGCAAGCCCCGTCTGATGGTTCCCCAGATCAAACTGGAGGCTTCCCCATTCCAGAAAAAGAAATCCTTTATCCCCATCCGAACCGGTTGCCATGATTCGTGGAAAAACATGTTGCATAACAATCAGGGCGGTATCCAATCGTTTATTCAGTCGACAGGCCACGGAAATATTGAGCAGCGTTGACATCTCCTGCTTCCGATTGCCGACAGACGCAAAAAGGCTATTGGCTTTTCGGACATAAGTAATGCCTTTGGCATAGTCTTTCATGTCCAGATAGATTGTCCCGATCGTAAAAAAGCAGGCTGCCATTTCGCCCACTGCCCGTTGTTCTTCTGCTTTTTTCAGTGCGCTCATCTGCATGGCCAGCGCCTTAGGAAAATCACCCTGAATGCGTACTACCCGGCCTAAACGCTGTAACGATTTTGCTTCTCCATACGGAAACCGAATCCGTTGGGCCAACACTAATGCCTGACTCCCATACGAAAAGGCCGAATCAAGGTTAGAGTCGGTATTCAGTTCACACAGTTGGGCCAACAGCAACACCCGGCTAGTGTCTACATGCGTGTTCGCCAGCCGTTGCCGTAAACTATCAATCACCTGTTTTTGGCCGTAAACTGCCGGATAATGAAGACACAGCAGCAAGGCAATCAGCGCGGATTTCATTAGTGGCGTGTTCTGCTTAAGCCCGTGTTCCTGTCATCTCCTCGCCCTTTCGGCTGCGAAACGTGAGGCCACTGACCTTACCCATCGCGTCGCGGGTGAAAAACAATTCCCGGTCGTAGAATGCAGCCGCATCGAAGTGGTCTTTGGCTTTCCAGAAGAGTTCGGCTTTGGGCGCGTTCGTTGTGGTCAGATACAGTAATCCTCCTTCGCTGCTAACCGACACCGTGACTTTCTCGTACGGGCCGCCCAGGTAGTTTTTCAGCACCGATTCATACCCTTTGCCTTTCACATTCAATTCGTAGTTGCCCACATACTCGGCCAGTACTTTTTCGGGTACTGAGTTGGCTTGCACAGCCTCCAGGCCGATGGTAAACGTAATGGTTGGTGTGGTGGCAGTCCGGTCCAGTTTTCCGATTAGTTTCATCTGTTCCTCGTGCGTAAACGAGTTCAGAATACCGTCGGTCAGGTTGCGTTCTTCACCCTCAAAATAAAGCTGCGTGATGAGTTCGTGGTAACCCCGCTTCGACACTTTGTAGTGAATATGCCGGGTTCGGCGACCGTACAGACCGGGTATAATGGTTTTGAACTGATACTCGCCCTGGGCGTTGGTGATGGCCTGCCCCCAGCCCTGGAAGTTGGGGTCTGATTTGCCTTCGTCGTCGAACTCATGGCGGTACTTTCCGTGGTGGTTTGCCTGCCAGATTTCGACAATAGCTCCGGAAATGGGGTGGCAATTGGCGTCGAGTACTTTACCCTGAACGAGAATCACCTCACCCGTTGCTTTGCCCGGTTGTCCGGCCAGTTGCGTCAGGTCGATATCGTGATCGGCTTGCGTGCGAAATTTCATTGTTGGAAAAGGCCCGAGTTCCTGTCGGGGAGTAAGGCCGCAGGCGTCTTTGTCCGTTTCGATACCGGTAAAGGCCGTACCAACAGTTCCAGCGGCTAGTCCGAGGCTTAATTTGAGCCAGTTTCGGCGGTTGGGATTTGACGTAGTTTTCATGAGAGGTCTAGAAATAATTTTTCACTCAAACGTAAAGGTTAGCAGCAACAAGAACGTTTGATTTCTGGCCATTTTTGTTTGATTTTCAGCCTGATAAATGGATTATAGTCCACTCACTACCAAACAGATTGGGCTTTAATCGGTAACTCAATGACAAACTCGCTACCCTCGCCCGCTTCACTTTCCACCCTAAGCGTTCCTCCATGGCCCTTGGTGACAATATCATAGCTCAGTGACAAGCCCAGCCCCGTGCCCTCACCCGTAGGCTTGGTGGTGAAAAAAGGCTGGAAGATCTTCTCCCTGATGATGTCGGGAATGCCAGTACCGTTGTCCCGAACCCGGATTTGCACGTGCCCGTTAGCGTGAGCGGTGCTGACCCAGACCACAGGCTGGTAGGTTTCCTCCTCATCCCAGGCTCCCTGCACCAGGCTACCTGCCTGTTGGCTCACAGCGTAGAAGGCATTGTTGAATAGATTCAGCAACACCCGGCCTATATCCTGAGGAACGACTTCTACCAGTGGCAGGTCAGCGGCAAAGTCGGTGATAAGCTCACAATGGAATTGGTTGTCTTTAGCTCGGATGCCGTGGTAAGCCAGTCGCAGGTATTCCTCAGCCAGAGCGTTGAGGCTGGTGGGTTGGCGTTCGCCACTACTGGTGCGGCTGTGTTCGAGCATGGCCCGCACGATGTTAGAAGCCCGTTGGCCGTTGTGGGCGATGGTCTTCATGTTGGCTCGCAAATCTCGCAACAAGTCGGCTTCCACCCCTTCGTCTCTTTTGTCCGGTGCACCGGTCCGCCCCTGCTTCCATTCTTCCGCTAACTCCTCGGCCAACTCGACGGAGACTTCGGCGAAGTTATTGACGAAGTTGAGCGGGTTCTGAATCTCATGGGCGATGCCTGCCGTTAGCTCACCCAGGCTGGCCATTTTCTCTTTCTGGATGAGCTGGGTTTGGGTGGTGCGAAGCGTCTCCAGCGTTTGTTCAACTTTGGTTTTCTGCTCATTCAGCAGTTGATTGGCCCGGTACTTCTGGCGGTTGTTGCGGTAAAGGATGAAAGCAATGATAAGTAAGCCGACTACCCCCGCCAATAACGAATATAGGCGGAGTTGGTTTTGATAATCGACTTTAGCCTGTTCAACTTCACGTTGCCGGACCTGCTCCTGCGCAATCATTTCCTGAATTGCCTGGATGTTGCCTGCACCAAATAAACTCTCTTTAGCAGCTGCTGCCAATTTATAGTAGCGAAGCGATTCGCGAGCATCAGTAGGCTCGTATAACTCTGATAATAAAGCTGCTGCATCCAGAATACCACGTCCATAGGTAATACGTTGAGCATTAACCAGCGATATTTTGGCGAAATAGAGGCAGGAATCTCGTTGATGTAGCTCCCGATACACCGATGCACTCAGGAAATTCACAATAGCTAACGTTCGATATTCACCTAGAGGCTGAGCCAACTGACGAGCCATTTCCCAATACGTCAGGGCTTTCCTAAAGTTCTTTTGTTTAAAATAGATTATGCCAATGTTTCGGTAAATCAATGGATTAATTCTGAGTTTAGCTTGCTCACTAAGTGTGAGTGCCCGTTGAGCGTGGTACATCGCCGAGTCCAGGTTATTAGTTTCAGCCAGATTTAGAGCAAGGTTCATGTGCGATGATCTGATCCGGGAGTCAATGCCATACTTATAGCTAACCGCCAGCGATTTCTTAACATAGCTTATCGCCATAGGGTAATTCTGTAAACTGTAGTAAACCGTACCGATATGGGAGAAAATGTATTCTTTCTCGGCGTTTAATGAATTAGTATTAGCCATATCAAGAGCTTTGTAGGTCATTGCTAAGGCTTTGGGCAGATTGCCTAAATCTACCTCAACCCGCCCCAGATAACTCGTTGCCCGTATTTGGCCTTTAGGATAATTGATCTGGTTTGCCAACTTTAGAGCCCGCTCACCAAATAGCTTTGCGGAGTCAGGACTACGCGTCCGTATCGCTTCACACAATTGAGTCATCAACAATACCCGGCCTGTATCCTGCCGGGCAGAGGCTAATTGGCGCTTAAGTCTGTCGATTTGAAGTTCTTGAGCGGTAGCCGCATACAGTGGTAGCACCCATAACAGGAGTAATTGTATCAGGCGGTTCATAACGGTTCGGTAAAAGGTAAAGTGATAATAAATTCTGTATACGTATTCTCCTCACTCTCCACCATCAGTGTTCCTCCATGCCCCTTGGTGACAATGTCATAGCTCAAGCTCAACCCCAGCCCCGTACCCTCACCCGTGGGCTTGGTGGTGAAAAAGGGCTGGAAGATCTTTGCCCGAATATCTTCCGGTATCCCCGTACCGTTGTCCCGAACCCGAATCTCAATAGTAGTAGCACCACTAAGTCCCGCACTGACCCAAACCGTGGGCTGGTAATCGGCCGAGGCCGTTTTCCGCTTCTGGCCCACGGCGTAAAATGCATTGTTGAACAAGTTCAGCAGCACCCGGCTCAGATCGGAAGGCAAGACCGAAATCAGCGGCAGGTTTGGGGTAAAGTGGGCTTCTAAGCGGCAATTGAAGCTATTATCTTTAGATCTAACGCCCTGATAGACTAGCCGCAGGTACTCGTCACAGAGGTCGTTGAGATCGGTGGGTTGGCGCTCGCCAGTACTGGTCCGGCTGTGTTCCAACATACCCCTGACGATGTTACTAGCGCGTTGGCCATTCTGGGTAATGCGTTGGAGGTTCTGGCTTAGATCGTCGGCAATAATGCCAACCTCCTGATAGTCTCCCTTGGCTAAGGCTTCTTTCTGTTCTGCCACCAGTTCGACCGACACGTCCGAAAAATTATTGACAAAGTTGAGCGGGTTCTGAATTTCGTGGGCAATGCCCGCCGTCAACTCACCCAGGGAGGCCATTTTCTCTCGTTGGATAAGTTGGGTCTGGGTGGTGCGCAGTTCGCTGAGTGTTTGTTGAAGGACTCGGTTTGCACGATGCTTTTGACGGCTGTAACGGTAGAGGATAGACGCGATCAGGACGACAACTGCCAATCCCGCCAAGAGGGAGTAGCGCTGCACCTGGTTTTGATAAGCCACCTGCCGGGCTTCAAATTGCCGCTGACGCTCCTGTTCTTCTAATACTACCCGTTGTAGGGACTGCACTTTGGCTGCTCCAAACATAGACTCATTGGTAGCCATGGCAATGCTGAGATAGTACAGAGCCTTGGCGGAATCCCTGCTTTTATACAGGCTGTATAAAAGCCTCGAAGAATATAAGATAGCCCGTTTAAACCCTAACGCCTGGGCAGAAGCCAGCGACTTTTGGGCATAATAAATCGCGGAATCAGGCTGATTTTTTTTAATAAAAATATCCGCCATGCCATTCAGCACAGCGCATAGCCTACGTTTATTACCTGAAATACTGTAGAGCTTAATAGCCTTACGTTCATTCGTTAAGGCTTCCAGATAGTTACCTAACTCATAGTCAATGAAGCCTTTTTCTGAAAAAATAAAGGCTTTATCTATTCGAAAATTCGTTGAATTCACTCGGCCATAAATAGGCTCAAAGACCATTAAGGCAGAATCTATCTGTTTATTTTGCCGATAAGCTACTCCAAGATTCAACACTGATCTAATTTCCTCAGGCTCATCCCGCAGTTCATTGAAGCTCCTTTGAGCCTGTTTCAGGAAATGGATAGCTTTAATAAAATCCTGTAAGTCAATGTAGATAATACCTCTTAAAAACAAGCCTGTTGCTTTACCACGAGGTGACTGTAGTGAATCTGCCAGATGAGATGCCTGCGTAGTATATTCCAAGGCAGTTGGCAAGTCACCTTGATTCCGCAAAACCCGACCAATTAATATCAACGCGTTCATTTCGCCGGATGCGAAATTTATTCGCCTGGCCAAATTCAGAGCTTGCTGCCCGTACCGAAGTGCTTCGGTAAAGGATGAATTTTGGTTCAAATCGCCTAACTGCACCCATACCTTTACGCGAGAGGTATCCGGAATAGAATGGGTTAAGCGTTGCTTGAGACTATCGATTTCGGGAGTTTGAGCATTCGTAGTTGAAGCAACAAACAGCATTAGAACAAATAGCGTATAGTTCATAGTCTGACAGGTGAAGTAAGAGGTAGACTAACGACAAATTCTGTAAACGTACTCTCTTGACTCTCCACCCTCATCTCCCCGCCATGCCCTTTAGTGACTATGTCATAGCTTATGCTCAGCCCCAGTCCCGTACCCTCACCCGTGGGCTTGGTGGTGAAAAATGGCTGGAAAATCTTCTCTTTTATCGAAGCTGGAATACCCATACCATTGTCGCGCACCCGGATTTGCACATGCCCCTTAACCTGAGTGGTGCTGACCCAAACCATGGGCTCATAGATCTCTTCCTTGCCTTTTATTACCAGCTGCCCTTTGGCTTTCTGGCTCACGGCATAAAAGGCGTTGTTGTACAGGTTCAAAAGTACCCGGCTCAGGTCGCCAGCCACCACCGAAACCAGCGGCAGGGCAGGATCAAAATGGGTTTCCAGGGTCACGTTTAAGGTACTGTCTTTGGCTCTCACCCCCTGATAGGCCAGCCGCAGGTATTCGTCACAGAGGGCGTTGAGATCGGTGAGTTGGCGCTCGCCGGTGCTGCTGCGGCTATGTTCGAGCATGGCCCTGACGATGTTAGAAGCTCGCTGGCCGTTGTGGGCGATAGTCTTCATGTTGGCCCGCAGGTCGGTGGCTAGTTCCAGCGCAGTAGCCTGATCATCGGTTTGTACACTGTGCTCCAGTTCCTCGGCCAGTTCGACGGATACCTCAGCGAAGTTGTTGACGAAGTTGAGGGGGTTCTGAATCTCGTGGGCGATGCCCGCGGTTAATTCGCCCAGGGAGGCCATTTTTTCTTTCTGAATGAGTTGGGTTTGTGTGGTGCGCAGGTCGGCGAGAGTTTGTTCCAAGCCTGTATTGGCTTCCTCAAGTTGTGCTCGCTGTCGGCTGATTTCGGTCTTTTGCTGGTACAGAAGCCTGTTTATTTTTTGCTGCTGCCGGTTATTGCGCAAGAGAATAAAAGCGATAAGAAGAACAACCAAAAGACCAGCTATCAACGCATATTGACGAATTTGGGCCTGGTACATTTTTTGGGCTTCATCCAGTTCACGTTGGCGTTTTTCTTCGTTGGCCACAATTATCTGCATCGCTTGAATGCTACCCGCCCCAAACAGTTTTTCCTTAGCCTTCAGCATCAGTTCCTGATAAGCAAACGCCTGTCTGTAGTTCTGCTGTTGCTGGTAGGCAGCAGCCAGCAGCCCGCTGGCATTGAAGACATGAATGTAAAAAGGACCGGCCTGTGCCTGAGCTAGTGCTTTCTGGGCATACATAATAACCGATTCGGGCTGATTTGCGTGAGTGTATAAGCTGGCAATCCGAAAAAAGCTAAAAGCACCATTTCGATGATCGTTAATCTGAAGTGCCGACTGAACACTTTGCTGATAATAGGCTAAGGCTTTGGCTGAATGCCCTGTTTTTTCCTCCAGAAAACCCAGGTTTCTCAGGATACCAGAAAGTGACCTGTCTAACTTTAACCTAATTATATTTCCATAAGCTACCTGTAGGAACTTCTTGGCCGAATCCAACTGGTTGGCGTATAAATAGGCAGCAGCAAGATTCTGTTGCTGGATAGTCATGAAGGGCTCATTATGGATCGCTTCGGCGATCTTAAGACTTTCCCAGTTATACTGTATCGCTTTAGGGTAATCTCTTAAGTCTGTATAAACATTGGCGATTCGCTGGATGCATAGAGCCTCTTCCAGCCGGTAATGATATTGCCGAGTTATGCTGAGACCTTTAAGGGTTAACGCCAGGGCTTTAGGCAAATCGCCCGTTTCTCGGAAGACATATCCTTCTTCGGCCAGGGCCAGGGCTTCGCCCCGACGAAAGCCAAGCTGACGCGCTAATACAAGTGCCTGCCGGGCATAAGGCCTGGCAGAGTCGGGTCGAGTCCAGCGTAATTGTGCACACAACTCCACCAACACTAGTACTCGGCTGGTGTCCTGCTGAGGGTTAGCCAAACGTTGCCGGAGGCTGTCAACCGAGTACGTTAGTCCATACTGCGCATACTGGGCAGTAGCCACAGCGGTAGAAAAGGCCAAGAATAAAAACAAAAGGGGTAATCGCTTCATAAACCATTAATGATGGGAAAGATGACAACAAACTCGGTGTAGGCATTTTCCAAACTATTCACTCGCATCTCTCCCCCATGCCCCTTGGTCACAATATCATAGCTCAGGCTGAGGCCCAGTCCTGTACCCTCCCCCGTGGGTTTGGTCGTGAAAAAAGGCTGAAAGATCTTACTTTGGATGCTCTCAGGAATACCGGGGCCATTGTCCCGAACTCGGATTTCTGCGCCACCCGCCACCAGCCGAGTGCCCACCCAAACCGTGGGCTGGAACATCTCCTCGCCGTGAGTTGTCACTAATTGGCGTTTCTGTTTCTGGCCAACCGCATAGAAGGCGTTATTATACAGATTCAACAATACCCGACCCATGTCTTGTGGAACGACTTCTACTGGCAGTAAGTCGGTGGTAAAATCAGTGATGAGCTCACAGGTAAACTCATTATCCTTAGCCCGAATACCATGATAAGCCAGCCGCAGGTACTCGTCGCATAAGGCGTTAAGGTCGGTGGGTTGCCGTTCGCCACTGCTGGTGCGGGAGTGTTCGAGCATGGCCCTGACGATGTTGCTGGCCCGTTGACCGTTGTGGACGATGGTCTGCATGTTGGCCCGCAAGTCATGCAGCAGTTCGGCTTCCACGTCCTCGTTCCTTTTGTCCGGTGCGCCGGTCCGACCCTTCTTCCATTCTTCCGCTAACTCATCGGCCAACTCGACGGAGACCTCGGCGAAGTTATTAACGAAGTTGAGGGGGTTCTGAATCTCGTGGGCGATGCCAGCGGTCAGTTCACCCAGGCTGGCCATTTTCTCCTTTTGAATCAGTTGGGTTTGAGTGGCTTTCAGCGTTTCCAGCGTTTGTTCGACTTTAGTCTTCTGCTCATTCAACAGTTGATTGGCTTTGTGCTTCTGACGGTTGTTGCGGTAGAGGATGAAAGCGATCAGTAATACGACTCCAAGAATAGCCGATAGTGTAAGCTGCCTGAGTGTAGACCGATTGGCCTCCCGTTCGAGTTCAATGGTTTGAAGACGTTGCTGCTCGTTAACCAGAATGCGCTGGAGGCCAATAACCCTATCAGCACCATAAAGTTCTTCATTGAGTGCTTTGGCAATTCTGTAATATGTTAAGGCTTCTTGGCTGTTACGTGCATCTAAAAGTTCAGCTAATAAACTGCTGTTCTTCAGGGCCACTTGTTTCGCACCCACCTGTTGCGCATTTTGTAGTGCTGCTCTGGCATATAAAATAGCGGAATCAGGCTGGTTCAGTTTCCTGAAAAATCGAGCTAATTCGCTGTAAGACGAAGCTAAAAGCCTGTAGTCTTTTTCGAGATTGTTAATGGTAATACTTCGGTGAAGACTGTTGATAGCTTGCTGGTAATTCCCCTGATCAAATTGTATACCCCCTATCCCGATATGAATAAAGTGCGTATATAGAGGTCCTACTCTCTCTGGTCGCCTATAAGCTTTCTGCACATAGTACCAGGCCGAATCTAATTGGTGCTCATATTGGTAGACCCTTGCCAGGTTCACTTCAAGTGTTTGTGCGAATTTTCCTTTCTCTGCTTCATTAGTGATCTTTAGAGCCTGTTTAAAATAATTAATAGCCTTTTTGTTATCGCCCAGGTCTAGATAAACGTTGCCAATGTCATTTAAACTTCTGACGATTCCACGGGCATAAGTTAACTCCTGGGCAATTCGTAACGCTTGAAAGGCTTCTATCAACGATTGGGGGTAATTGCCTGCAATCCAGTATGACTGGGCTATTCGTTCCAGTGCTCCGGATTCTTCTTTGCGGTTTTGGATTTGTCGGGCCAAATTCAAGGCTTTATGAGCGTAAAATTGGGCTGAGTCGAAGCTGATGGCATCATATCCAAACGATAATTGCCACATTTTCTGAATCCGGTCGGTGTCGTGCCGAGCTTCTACCAGCTTCTGCCGTAAGCTGTCGATATTTAATTGCTGAGCATAACTGCTTCTCCAAACCAGAAGTAGCACGAGGACTAAATAAGCTCTTTTCATCGTGTCGCTGTTTTAATTGGCAAGTCAACCACAAAATCAGTTCCTTCCCCCTCCACACTTTCCACCCGCATCTCGCCCCCATGCCCTTTGGTCACAATATCATAGCTCAGGCTTAAGCCCAGTCCCGTGCCCTCGCCTGTGGGCTTGGTCGTGAAAAAGGGCTGAAAAATCTTCGATTGGATACTTTCAGGAATGCCTGGACCGTTGTCGCGTACTCGTAGCTCCACTGCCTGACGACCAAGCCTTGCAGTTACCAGCCGGGTGCTAACCCAGATAGTGGGCTGGTAGGGATCTTCTTCAGCCGTGGTTACCAAGTGCTGATTGGCTTTCTGGCTCACGGCATAGAAGGCATTGTTATACAGATTCAACAGCACCCGGCCCATGTCCTGAGGTACGACTTCCACTGGAGGCAAGTCGGCGGCCAAGTCGGTGATGAGTTCACAAATGAAGCGGTCCGGCGAGCCGGTGTGGTCTTTAGCCCGGATGCCGTGGTAAGCCAGCCGCAGGTACTCCTCGGCTAGGACGTTGAGATCGGTGGATTGCTGTTCGCCACTGCTAGTGCGGCTGTGTTCGAGCATGGCCCGCACGATGTTACTAGCCCGTTGGCCGTTGTGGGCGATGGTGTGCATGTTGGCCCGAAGATCACGCAACAAGTCGGCTTCCTCCCCTTCGTCTCTTTTGTCCGGTGCGCCGGTCCGACCCTGCTTCCATTCCTGCTCTAACTCATCGGCCAGTTCGACGGAGACCTCGGCGAAGTTATTGACGAAGTTGAGGGGGTTCTGAATCTCATGGGCGATGCCAGCGGTTAGTTCGCCCAGGCTGGCCATTTTCTCTTTCTGGATGAGCTGGGTTTGGGTGGCTTTCAGTGTGTCGAGCGATTGCTTCAACTCGGCGGTTCGTTCCTGGACGCGCTGTTCGAGGATTTCATTTTGTTGCGCCATCAGTTGATTGCGCTCCATTTCCTTTTCTAACTCTTTTTGCAAAACCTGCTTGCGTAATTCGCTGAATCGCTGAAGCAGTACCCAACTGAAGTAGAAGACAATCGCGTATAGGCAAACCATCTCAATGGTGGGCCAGGCTGTCGCCAATGGTGTATAAAAGGCTGGTAGCGGTGTATTAAATAACCTATTTAAATGATCTAAGATAGTCAACATTGACCAGCACACTACCCAGGTACCAAAGAACAGCAAGAGTACTACAGCCCCATACCGGCTTCTTTTCTGCGGACTTCTGATAAAGAGAGCTATGGTAACCAGTAGCAGGCAATAAATGACGACAGCCGATTCACCCGCCAAAGGATTCGTGTAATAGGCCCATTGGATTGGAGCAAAATAGCGTATTCCCCAAAAATAGATTACCCAGGTACTAAGAGCTGTACTATTACCAATGCGTAACACCCGGTTCCAGCGAGGGAAATGGGTACCCACCTGAAACAAATGCTGAATGAACAGCACTAAAAAAAAGGGAATAAACCCATAAAATAAGGGGCTTACTATACGGTATGTTTGGGGAGATTCCCGAAAAAATAAATGAAACAAGTGCTGGCTTGCATCGAAACGGGCCAATCCCAACGTCAACACATAAATCGCGAAGTATACGTATACCCGCTCCCGAACGATGGAAAAGAAGAGGAGATTCAGCAGAGCCACCCAAACCATAACGCCGAGGTAAAAGGCCAAACCAATGACTTCGGAGTAAGCCTTTTCACTATTTTTTTCCAGCGTATCTGCTACAAACGGAACGGAAAAAAGGCTAAGACTTATGCGAGATGCGTTTACGCCTGCAATTGTCTTTTGGTAAATGAGTAACTCATCCCGCACGGGGAGCGTAATCAATACGAAATCGCTCCCATTCTGCATCTGCTTTCGATACCCATCGCGCTGGCTCCAGGGAACTAGTAACCCACTTTTAAGATGGCTATGGCGGCCTCCTGGTCCAAAAAAATATAAATCCGTACGTAACCCACCCGGAAACCGAAGGGCTACTTGTATCGGGCGGTTCAGGGTATTTTTTAGCCTGAATCGAATCCAGTACATTCGGGTTAGATTAGTTGATTGCCGACTCTCAGCCGTAAACGAGCGGAATTGTCCGGTAAGCGGTGATTGTTGGACGGTGGTGATGGTTGCCTGCTCTGATGTATCATCCAGCCACTGCCAGCAGCTATCGGGCAGAGTTAAGGTGCTGATGGTGTCGGTTACGATTGGATACGCTGGTGGTAGGCTATGCTGGGCAAACAACGCTGAATAAGCTCCGAGTAGCAACAGTACCCCAAGGCGTAAGCGTGTTTTCATAGTTCGGTAGGTTCAGGAAACTCTTCAAAATAGGCCCTCAAGTAAGCCATTTGCCTTGACTTACCCGTTTGATTTTCGGACAAAAACGTATGAAAATCAGACACCTCCTGCTCCAGATAATCAGTTGACCGGGAGGTGTCTGAATGGGTAAGTTGGCTGACGCGTATTCTGGATTAATTTACCCGCTGGCGGTCTTCAGCAGAGCCCATCACGCGGGTGTTGTTTACCTTCACCTGCTGGTTGCCGAAACTCCGGGTGTAGGTCAGCCGAAGCAGTCGGTTGTTATTGCCCCGACCTCCAAAATGAGCCGTATAGCCCTGAGTAGCGTTTGTTACATCATACACCAGGTAATTACTCCAGAACACATCTTCGGCAGTTAAGCGCAGTGAGCCCTGATTGTGGGGGAGTTGTTTTTTTACGCCCAGGTTCAACACGCCAAACGGCCGACGAACCATAACTCCCATCAGACTACTGCTCTGATAAAAACCCGACAACTCCGCCGAAAAGCCTTTGCCCAACTGAAAGGTTTCCGAGTGCGTGATGCGACTAAAGACTTGCTGTTGCTGCTGGACGTTACCATCCTGCGTAAACTGGGTTGCCTGACGAACCCCCAACAGGCTGCTCTGTAGTTGCCACCACGACGTCAGGGTGAGCGGGAAACTAAAGCTGAGCGACAGATTCTGGCCCCAATCCAGATTCTCGGGCCGGGAGATTTGCCGATTTTCGTTGACCAGCACCGTAAGGTTAAAGACGATGGGATGCGTAAAGCGGGTGTACTCGGCTGTCAGCAGGAAATTTTTCAGGAAGCGGTAGGTCGCCTGCACATTGGTAGACAACACGGGTAATAATCGTTCATTGCCACTCCCCGACGAGCTGGGATCGACATAATACAGAAACGGGGCCAGTTGCGTAAACGATGGTCGGCTGATGCGCTGACTAAACGCCAATTGGATACTGCGGGAGGGTGATAGCGTATGCGCCCAGAAAACCGTCGGAAACCAGTTGCCATAGTTTCGGTACACCAAGGATTGCCCGTCAATGTTCCGCAGGTCGGTTTGGGTATGTTCGTAGCGAAGGCCAGCCTGCACGCGGTCTTTGGGGGTGAGTTGCCCGTTCAGATTGAGATAACCGGCCAGGATGGTTTCATCCATCAGCACATGCTGACTCAGGGCGGTGTCTGGTATCCAATTCTGGCCCTGCTGCTGTTCAAAGCGAATGTTATTATCAAAATGGGCAAACGTGCCTTTTGCCCCGGCGGTTAGTGTCAACGTTTTATGGAGGTTTCGGCTGTAGTCGGCTTTAGCGACCCATAGTCGAATCGGTGTCTGCTTGGTATTTCGCACCAACACATCTTCACTACGGCCTTCCTGCCGATACGTTGTGTTGAACTGGTATTGGTGTGGATCAGTATTGAAAAAATGAATCAGGTCTACGTCGGCACTTAATTCCCCCTTCGGAAGCAACTGGCGCAGGTTCATATTGCCGGTATACGTCCAGGTATTATTCAGTTCGTCGTCGCGAATGGCCACGCTGGTGAATGGAACACCCTGTTGGGTTGTCTGGGCGGTATTCAGGGCAATCTGGTCCGAATGGTAGTTTTGTACCGTAATCAGGCTACTTAGCGTGGTGCGCGGGTACATCTGCCACTCCATACCCGCCTGCCCACTGTGAATCCAGTCGCGCTGATCCCGACGAATGGTCAGGTCGGTGCGTACCGGGATGGGTATTGTCAATTGACGATACGAATCATAGAGTCGGATCAAGTGGTTCATCTGCGCCGAATAATCGCCGAAGAGGCTCAGCTTAGCGGTTTTGTGGTTTATATTTCCCGACCCACCCACGCGTCCCCACTGACCATAACCGAAATTAGCTGACCACGAGCCGTTGGTACCCAGGCTGGTATTACGTTTGGTGACAATATTGATTAGCCCGGCATTGCCTTCGGCATCGTATTGAGCCGGGGGTGAGGTAATCAGTTCGACCTTGTCGATGTTGCCTGCATTCATGCTGCCCAGAAGTTGCATCAGATTGGTCATCGGAATGCGCGAGAGTTTGCCATTGACCATCACCATCACGCCCTGTTTACCGTTCATGGCCAGCACATTATTATTCCGGTCGACCGTAACACCCGGTGAACGTTCGAGCACATCCAGGGCGGTACTGCCCGCGGCCATGATACTACTTTGCACGTTGACAACCATGCGGTCGATCAGTTGCTCAAACAAAGGCTTTTGCGCCACAACTGCCACCTCGTTCAGTTGCTGGCTGGCCTGATCCAGCGACAATATAGGTACCGTAACCGCCGAGGTTGTTACCGTAAAGAGCGCACTACTAGCCGACCGATACCCTACCATGGAGCCACGAACCCGGTACTGCCCCGGCAAAACCTTATCAAAGCGATATTGGCCTTGTTCGGAAGTCAATGCACCTTTAACAAAACTGGAATCCGGGGTCTTCAGCAAGGCTATGCTGGCGAAAGGAAGTGGCTTTCCGTTGGGATCTGTTAGTACCCCCGTTAAGGAAGTTTGGGCTTGCGCATAGTTAAACATGCTTATAGCCATCAGGAATTTTATCATTTTTTTCATGACCGTAACGTTCTGAAAGAAAGGCGTTTGGTGAGTCGCTACATGAGTAGCAGGTCATGACAAAGGTGGAGCATCAACACGGGTTAAGCCTTTGACTTTAGGCCATTTACGTCTGGTTTTACATCAGAGATGCTATGCATTTTGGCCAAATCCATTTGCTTTTCGGACACTATCTTCAGCAGACCCCTGGAGCATCTTGAGATGTTCCATCACAGTGAACCTGCTACTTTTTTCGGACTGCTAAGGAGGCCCGGCCCGATCGAGGAGTGTCATACAGTTCTGACCACAATCATCCCCGTTTTAACTCTACCCGTATTTACACACATCTAAATTAGGCTACTACTACTCGACACTAAAGAGATTATTGATACCTAAAGTAACCGTCCAATGGATTTCTTTTACCCTTCACCAAACCCAATCTTACATTTGATCATACTCTCAACCCCTTACCCATCGGTTGGACTGTAGCAGCCGTAAATCATGCTTTGGTTAGCTCCCGTGTACACATTGAGGGCGTTTCCACGCTAATCAGGTAGGCTCTGTACCGGCCAATGAGGGCGGCTTGAGTTGCCCTGCTCAATTAAGGGCTAGTCTTAGCACGGTCTGCCTCACGACGGCTTTGAGGCTCCAGGGGCAAGGTTGAGCCAGGATTGAAAACCATTACTTACTCATGTATGAAACATTTTTCCTTTACCCAGCTGCTCCGCTCATCCCTTCTACTTTGGAGCCTGCTGTTGACAGCCATCAGTCTGCCCGCCACCGCTCAAAGCTGGGATCAGATAAGTGAATTGGTGGCATCTGACCCATCTTCCCGCGATGCTTTTGGTAACAGTGTCTCCATTTCGGGCAATTATGCCATTATAGGAAACATGCAGAAAAACAACTCCATGGGGGCGGCTTATATATTTACTCGTACGGGCTCTACCTGGACCCAGCAGGCTAAGCTCACCCCATCTGATGCGGCAACTTTCGACCGATTTGGCATCAGTGTCTCCATTTCAGGAGATTATGCTATTGTAGGGGCCGATCTGAAAAACAATACGGGTGCGGCCTACGTGTTTGTGCGCACAGGCACCACCTGGACTCAACAAGCCATGCTCACTGCGTCGGACACGGAAACTAGCGACCAGTTTGGCACCAGCGTCTCCATTTCAGGGAATTATGCCGTCGTGGGGGCCGATCAGAAAAACAATGGTATGGGTGCGGCCTATACGTTTTCTCGAACAGGGACTACTTGGACCCAACAAACTAAACTCACTGCACTCGATGGGGTGACTGACGACAACTTTGGCGCTAGCGTCTCCATTTCAGGGGATTACACCATCGTAGGAGCCGATCAGAAAAACAATGGTACAGGGGCCGCTTATGTATTTACCCGGTCGGGTACTACCTGGACCCAGCAAGCCAAACTTACTGCATCTAATGCGGATGCTAACGAAAACTTTGGTGCTAGCGTCTCCATTTCAGGGGCTTATGTCATTGTGGGAGCTCCGTCTGGTAACACCTTTACGGGCGCGGCTTATACGTTTTCTCGAACAGGTATTACTTGGACCCAGCAAACTAAACTAACCGCCTTCGACGGAGCTAGTCTAGACCAGTTTGGCAACAGCGTGGCGATTTCAGGGGATTATGCCCTGGTAGGGGCAAGTGATCATAACTTCTCTACGGGGGCTGCTTATGGTTTTTTTCGAACAGGTGCTACCTAGAATTCACAAGCTAAACTCACCGCATCTGATGGGAGCGGTAGTAATTTCTTTGGTAGGAGCGTCTCGATTTCAGGCGATGACGCCCTGGTGGGAGCTACTGGTAAAAGCCCAAGTGGTGCCGCCTATGTGTTTGGTCAGTGTAGTGCCACCCTTACAAGCCAGCCCGTGGCTAACTCAGCGGTGTGCGTAGGTACCAGCATCACCGTTTCGGCCAGTACATCAGGTAACGTCGGTAGCTACCAGTGGTATAAAGGCACCACTCCAATAGTGAGTCAAACGGCGGCCACCCTGTCAATTCCCTCGGCGACCACCGCCAATGCGGGTACCTACTCAGTGGTGGTGATAGGGAGTACATGCAGCCTTACCAGTACCGCCTTTAGCCTGACGGTCAATGCCCCACCCACGGCCACCATTTTGACTCCTTCGAGCACCACCCTCACCTGTACCACCCCCTCGTTAGCCCTCACCGCCACGGGGGGCAGCTCCTACCGCTGGGAAAATACCACCACCACTGCGACCCGAACGGTGAATGCCAGCGGGACTTACTCGGTCACCGTCACCGGAGCCAATGGCTGTTCAGCCATAGCCACCAAATCCATTGTGAGCAACACCGCCCTCAGTATTGGGACCGGAGCGTCCTTGCCGGAGGCCAATGTCGGGGTGGTGGTGAGTCTGACCGCAACAGGGGCCACCACCTACCAGTGGAGCGGCCCCAGCTCAGCCTCCCTCAGTTCTCCCGCTACCGGATCGGCCATCTCGGCCAGCCTGACCACGGCGGGTGTGCAAACCTTTACGGTGGTGGGCAGCAGCGGGGTTTGTAGCCAGAGTGCTCTGGTGAGTGTAACGGCCCTGGCTGGCCCTGACCTGTCGCCGACGCTGAGTCTACCCAATAGTAATTTCTCCACTGGCGAGCAAAAAGGACTCCTGATGCAGGTCCAGGAGGTGAATGGTGCGGTTTCGAGTGGGGCCATTGTCATCACCGTTACGGTACCTACCGGCTACAGTGTCAGCTTCGACAACACGCTGACCAGTTTCACCGTCTCTGGAGGAGGTTCCAGTCCGGTAGACAATACCAAGTGGCACCAAACCAGCACGGTGGCCGGTCAGCAGGTCAGTGTGACCATCAATGGGGGTCAATCGATTGGGGCTGGCACGACGATGAGTTTAGGTTTTGCCATTACTCGCACCAGTGCTAATTCGGGCAGTAGTTCCAACATCACCGTGAACGTGACCGATGATAGTGGTCAGACCTATGATGTGAACCGGCTCAACAATGTCTACGCTCGAATTATAACGGGTTTGTAAGGGGCTGGATTGGTTATTGAGCCAGGTATCCAGGCGTTAGCGGTCTCATTAGCCACTCCTGTCTGAGACGAACTCGAGAGTTAGGCACAGAAGTCATCCGACAAAAACAGGCCTGTTTTGCCGAACTACTACAACCCATTGCCCAGCAGATGGCCCGTAGTAGTTCGGCAAGCCGGGTGACGCCCGATGATCGTTAAAATTCGGAACAAAAGAGTTCACTTAAAGCTAGTCCTACCCCAATAGGTAAACAACAAATTCACAAAACCTAAGTAAAAGTAGCTACATCCACCAACCAGCAACGCTTTACTTTTCTATTGACAGATAAGCATTTAATTGTTTGAGATACTGGTTTATTTTTTGCCAATTTTAGAGGAAATTTGCCCAGTATGCGTTTCCTCTTTTTTTGTCAAATTCTAGTATTATTACTTAAATCGGGCGGGCTGTTGGCCCAAACGAAAGGCTGGCAGGAACTCACTATTTCTGATGGCTTATCACAGGGAATGATCTTTGATATCCAACAGGACAAAAAGGGCTTCATCTGGGTGGCTACCAAAGACGGACTGAACCGCTACGACGGCCATAATTTTAAAGTCTTTACGCACGACCCTTACAACGCATCCACACTTTCCGAAAACGTGTGTACGGCCCTGCTTATCGACAGACATCAGCGTATTTGGGTCGGTACGAAAAGCAAGGGCCTTGATCTGCTCAATCCTGAAACCGGACGATTTTATCACATCACAATCAACGACGAAGCGATAGACAAGGCCAGTAGCTTCGCCATTACCCAACTGGTCGAAGACCCAGATGGTAACATTTGGATCGGTACCGAGAACGACCGACTGGTCAAGGTAAGTTTACCAGATTCCCTTCAGAACGGATTCCCCGATCAGGCCGATTTTACCCATCTTGTTAAACGCACGTCGGTTCCACTTCAGGATGTCAACCAAGGTACTGCCCCTCGTTGGTTTGCCTTTGTTCAGCGACAACAATTGCTGGCATATACCTGGAAAAATCTCTATGCTGTCAATTGGAAGAAACCGGTCTCTCCCCGAAAACTTGACTTTTTTAAGGCCGATATCTCGTTGATCATGACTGCCTATGCCGATACAAGCCAGAACTACTGGTTTGTTATTATTCAGAATAGGCTCATTAGCTGGCACAACGGCAAATTGCATTCGGCTTATCTGTCGACCGATGGTTCCATTCGGGTTCATCTAAAAGCCCTTGACCAACAACGCATAGCCGTTCTGACAACCGATCACCTTTGGATCATGTCGCCCGACGAACTGTTCCGACAGGATAGCCTGACCCGTAAAAATGCGTATGTAGACTTACCCCCTAATACGTTTGGGGTGTCCAGTTTGTTTGAGGATCAAACCGGTAATATCTGGATTGGAACGATGGGGTATGGTCTGCGAAAATTCAACCCTCGAATCCGCCAGTTCCATTCGTATTTACCCAATCGGTCGTTATCGCATATTAGTATCGACAAAAAAGGCCGCACTTATTTTCAGTTCTACGACGGATTTGAACAATTTGATCGGTCTGGGCAGCGGACCTATCCGTTTATTCAGCCTGCGCCGTTCTGGACCGAAAAACCGGAATGGTTTATATTACCAGATCGCCAGGGTTTTTTCTGGACATTTAATAGCAGAAATAAACGAAATGATATTAATGCCGATAACAATTCGCAACGGCTCCTGAAATACTCCACCGACTGGAAACTGCTTCGTACGTATGTTTTGCCACCCGGTTGCCGACTTGGCGCAATTGGCAATCAAACGCTGGAAGACCCGGCCGGTAACCTGTGGATTGGCACCGTCAATGGCAAACTGTTGCGATTTAACCCACAGAGCGAACAGTTTCAGGTTTTCGACTATACCGCCCTTTTTCCCAGAATTGGTGCCCAGATCGAGGTCTATAGCCTGTTGCTCGAACCGGACAGCACCCTTTGGATCGGTACGGATCAAGGTCTGGTTCGCGTACGATCGTTAGCCAGTAAACCGACATTCACCCTGTTTCGAAACCTCCTACAGAACCCAAAAAGCTTAAGCGATGACTTTGTACTGAGCCTTTGCCTCGACCCTAACCAGCCTCAGCGCTATTTGTGGGTGGGTACGAAAGGCGGGGGGCTCGACCGGCTCGACAAACAGATGGGGCAATTCGATCACGTGACCGAAAAACAGGGGCTCCCCAATAAAGTGGTGTATGGTATTCTGGCCGATAACGCCCACCATCTGTGGATGAGTACCAACCGCGGGATTGCGCAATTCAACCCCAAAACCGGCAAATTCCGTACCTATACCAAGAATGAAGGCTTGCAGGACGATGAGTTCAATAATCAATCGTATGCCAAATTAACCACGGGAGAACTGCTGTTTGGGGGCATCAATGGCGTAAGTATCTTTCAGCCTTCAGAGATTGTAACGGGCAATCAGCAAACGCCTAAAGTGGCCATTGTTGGCTTAAAGATCAACAACAAACCCGTAGAGATCGACGGGCCGGAAGGCATTCTGGCCGTGGGTATTGAATTTACCAACGAACTGAATTTACGATATGATCAGAACCTGGTAACGCTGGAGTTTGGGGTCATGGATCTCACGAATCCGAAAAGCAATCGGTATCGGTACTGGCTCGATGGAATCGATCAGGATTGGGTCGATGCGGGCACCAACCGGTTTGCCAACTACGCTCAGCTTCCACCGGGAAGCTATCACCTGAAGATGATGGGCTCAGTAGATGGCGAACATTGGAGCAGGCCAATTGAGTTGCGTATTCGGGTACAGCCGCCTTTCTACCGGACGTGGTGGGCATACCTGGTCTATTTGGGAATGCTCTCCCTGCTGATCTGGCTATTTATCCGACTTCAGGCACAGCGACTGGTCTTACAGCAGCAGGTAGCCTTTAAACAACAGGAAGCCAGCCGACTGGCCGAATTGGACGCGATCAAAACGCAGTTTTTCACCAACATTTCGCATGAGTTCCGTACCCCACTCACGCTGATACTGGGCCCACTCGCCGATTTAAAAAAACGGTTTCCCGGCGACATGATGCTCACCCTGATGGAGCGCAACAGCAATCGGCTTATGGCTCTTATCAATCAATTGCTGGACCTGAGCAAGCTCGAAGCCGGTGAACTACACCCTGAAATGGCGCCCGGTGATATAGCTGCTTTTTTGCGAACCCTGGCCAGTTCGTTTACTTCGTTGGCCATCAGCCGCACCATCCAATTTACGTTTGAGCAGAGCCTGGCAACTTACTGGACTCGTTTTGACCGGGATAAGGTCGAGAAGATTGTGAACAACCTACTATCTAATGCCTTCAAGTTCACCCCAGAAAGACAATCCGTTCGTATGCGTGTGGAATATGAAACGAAGGCTGTCGTGGGAACGATGACCCTACAGGTCGAGGATTCGGGTATTGGCATTCCGGCGGCTAATCTGCCAAAGATTTTCGACCGGTTCTATCAGGTTGAAGGCGAAATCAACCGCGTCGGCGGACCGCGCACGTACGAAGGCACAGGTATTGGTTTGGCTTTGGTTTATGAATTGGTGAACGTGCTTGACGGAACCATTGATGTTTCCAGCACCGAAGGTGTCGGTACCACCTTTACGGTTAAGCTGCCTCTGGAATTAGTTAACCAAACTGGAACCGAGCCGACTTACACCGACGTAACATCCGCCGACCTGGCTGTAACTCCGCCCCCAGCGATACAGGCCACGAAAGACCCCAGACCACTTTCTTCGAACAGCATACCCCCTGCCACCACCAGCACTGACAACGTGCTGCTGATCATCGACGACAACGACGATATTCGGGCATACCTACGCGCCGTGTTCGAGCGGGAGTACCAGATTGTTGAAGCCGAAGATGGTCAGCAAGGCCTGGAACGAGCCACTGAACTAACGCCCAGCCTGGTCATCTGCGACCTGATGATGCCCCGGCTGGACGGCTTCGGTTTTTGCCGCGCCCTCAAAACGCAGGAAGCCACCAGCCACATTCCGGTAGTGATGCTCACAGCTAAGGCGACCGTTCAGGATCGAATGGAGGGCTTTGAACTCGGAGCCGACGAGTACCTGGCCAAACCCTTCAACGCCGATGAGATTCGGGTGCGGGTCCGCAACCTGCTCGACAAACAGGAACGCCTGCGCCAGTATTTCGGCAAGCAACCCGTCTCGACATCGATTGTATCAGTGGCAACAGACGCGACCCCGGTGCTCTCGCGCGAAGCCATTTTCCTGCAAAAAGTACGGCAGGTGGTTGAGAGTCACTATGCGGATAGCACCTTCGGAACCGATGAATTAAGCCAGGCCATGAACCTGAGTTCCTCCCAGCTCCTTCGCAAGTTGAAAGCCCTGACCGGCCTGACGGCCGTTGAGTTTTTACGGCAGTACCGCCTGGAGCGAGCCGCTACGTTACTGGCAGGCCGGGCTGGTACGGTCTCCGAAATAGCGTATCAGGTGGGGTTTGAGAGCCTGTCGTATTTCACCCGCACGTTTCAGGAGCGGTATGGTGTATCCCCCTCGGACTATGCCTCTTAGCCGGGCTCTACTCGGCAAATCATCGCTTTAAGCCCCATAACGGGGCTTTTTTTATGCCCGTGCTGAAAACGAGCAAAAGAATGCTGGAAATGGGTTAAAGGCGAATGGAGCAAGGAAGGCAATTTTGAGCCATCTAATTCGCTCAAAGGCAACCCGCCCTTCCTCTTTTTTTCTATGAAAAATCGTTTTACGTTTTACCTGTTTCTGATTGGGCTAGTTTGCCTGTTATCCCGTGCTGCTATTGCGCAAACAACCCGCTACGTTTCTACTACGGGCACCAATTCCGATCCGGCCAGTGCAACTTCCTGGGCTACGGCCACTACCGATTTACAGGGAGCGATCAACTCCCTGACGGCAACGGGTGGAGAGGTCTGGGTGGCGGCTGGTCTTTATAAACCCACCAGTACCACCGCTCGGACTATTAGTTTCGCAATGGCTAATAACGTGAGTATATATGGTGGCTTTGAAGGAAACGAGTCCAGTATTGCCAGTCGGCCAGTTACTAACCCGGTTACGGGTAATCCATCAAGCAGTACGCTCAGTGGAGAAATCGGTGACCTGGCCAGTTTAACAGATAACAGCCACCACGTCATCAGTAACCCGAAGGGGTTAACCACTACGGCAGTGCTGGACGGCTTTGTCATCACGAGCGGTTATGCGAATGGGAACAGTCCTGATAACTTTGGTGGTGGGGTATTAAATGATGGTACTGGCACAGGGCAGTATTGCAACCCCAGCTTTCGTAATTGCCTGTTTCAGAGTAACGCTGGAACGTATGGAGCAGCAATGAATAATTCTGGTAACAACGGTGGCGACAGTAGTCCCATTTTGACCAACTGCATATTTCAAAGCAATACAGCTGCCGTCGGCGGAGCCATACTGAACGATGCAAACAATGGCAACAGTAGTCCTGTAGTAAACAACTGCCTATTTAAAAGCAACATAGCTAATGTTGGTGGTGCAGTTTATAATAGTGGAATTACTGGTGGCAGCAGTAGTCCTACCTTAAACAACTGTGTATTTCTGAGCAATTCGGCAAAATTATACGGCGGAGCCATCATTAATTTAACCAATGCTAGTGGCAATTCTAGTCCTAAGCTGACGAACTGTTTGTTTCAAAGTAATACTGCTGTCAATACAGGTGGGGTCATGTACAACCAGGCTGGAACGAATTGTACCTGTAATCCTACCTTGACGAACTGTGCTTTTCTAAGCAATGTTGCCAGCTTAAGTGGTGGTGCCTTCCACAACTATGTCGGCACTGGCACAAGTAATATTGTTCTGACAAACTGCTCATTTCAAAGTAATTCTGCCACCAATAGCGGGGGACTAGCATACAGCGAAGTTGGTACCGGCCTATACAGTTTTAGTTTAATCAACTGCGTATTGTGGAATAACGGTGGCAGCAACACGTTTAATAATTCCAATGGTACCGTTTCTCTTGCTTATAGCCTCTTTGACCCCTCTTCTTTACTATCAAATATAGATACTAGTAGCCCCGGCAACCTAACCGCCACGGTCTCGCCCTTTGCCAGTACGACCAGCCTTCAACTCAATGCCTGTGCTCCGGCCATCAACACGGGCAATAACTCGGCAACTGGCCTGACGGGCATCACCACCGACCTGGCCGGAAACCCACGCATTCTTGGTGGCAAGATTGACATGGGGGCCTATGAGTTTCAGGGAACACCTACTTCCATAACGCTTACGAATCCCAGTACTGCCACAGCGTTGGTTAGCACAACCTTTAGTCAGGCCTTTTCGGTGTCGGGGGGCAGTGACCCCTATAGTTTCACCCTGCTCACGGGGAGTCTGCCTGCTGGTTTGAGCCTTGCCTCAACGGGTGTGTTGTCGGGCACACCTACCCAAAACGGCACGTTTACAATGGTGGTGCAGGGAACTGACGCGGCAGGTTGTGTCAATGCTGGTTCAACCTATACGCTGACGGTAAACACAGCTATCCCCACCCTCACCGGCTTTGCGCCTACCCTGGCCACGGTTTGCACAGGGCAGATAACCACTTTTACCGCCACCATCGGCAATGTGACGGGAGCGTATGACTACACGCTCACCAATGGCACCAGCACCACCAGCGGCACCAGCAGCAATTCGACCTTTAACCAGAGCTGGACGGCGGGGGGCTATGGCGCCCAATCGTTTTCGCTGATTATTTCATCGAATGGGTCAGTCACCACCGCCAGCACCACCCTAACGGTAGGGTCGGTCATCAGCAACGCGGCTATAAATTACTGGGGAGGTTGCATCAGTTCCGACTGGCAAACGGCCAGCAACTGGAGCAAAGGAACGGTTCCCGTTGCTACCGACGATGTGGTGTTGCTGGCTACTGCTCCCAACCAGCCTGTGCTGAACGGGACAGGTTTGGCTAACTCGGTTGAAGCACCTGCCAACACAACATTGACCATAGGGAGTAGCGGGACCCTGAGCATCAACGGGTCCAGAGCTATTGTAGGGAATTTAAGGACAGCGTTTCACAATGAGGGTACAGTGGCGAACAGCGGAGTGCTCGTACTTACCAATATTGCCAGTGTCATTTATTCTGGTGTTTACAACAAGGGTACTTTTACGAATAGGTTGGGGGGCAGCATCAATATTGATAATTCTTCTTCTGAAGGATTACATAATACGGTTGGTACCTTCTCCAATGCTGGCATCATTTCAATTGGCAAGTCAACAACCAATGCGAGTGGTATTTGGAATGAGTCTACTTTTGACAATGTGGCTAGTGGCCAGATACTTATAGATCGAAGTAAAAGTTACGCCTTAAACAACTATTCTGGGACATTCACAAATTCAGCGACCATAACAATAGGGTCGTCGGCGACGATAGGCTCTTATGGACTCTTTAATGGGGCTACCTTCAGCAATAATTCTGGTGGCCTGATCACTATAGACCGAAGTGCGTCTTATGGAATAAACAATTCATCTGGGTCATTCACGAATTCAGCGACGATTACAGTTGGAACCTCCGCGACGTCAGGCCAATATGGTATTTCCAATAGTGCTATTTTAACGAACACGACGGGAGGCCTAATCACTATTGACAATGCCCTATTTATGGGCCTGTATAATACAGGTGTTGTTACGAACTCTTCGACCATCGCTATTGGCGCAACAGCCTCCACTGGAGCGTATGGGCTCCGAAATAGTGCCACTTTCACCAATGAAGTGGGTGGAGAAATAACCATTGCGCGAAGCACAACCACTGCTTTACAAAATGATTCGAACGGTTCCTTCACTAATTCTTCAACCGTTACGATTGGCAGTCTGTTTGCTGCGGGTACACGTGGTCTTTACAACCTAGGCGTTTTCAATAACGGCGCGACCGGACTGATCCGCATTGATCGTAGCTCTATTGCTGGCTTATACAATACGGGTACGTTCAACAACTCGGCACCAATTGTTGTTGGCCAATCGGCAGCGGTGGGCCAATATGGTATTCAGAACCAGGGTACGTTCAACAACATAGACGAGGCCCGGATTATTATCGATCGGAGCTCCATAGCCGGTCTATACAATACCTATATATTTAGTAATTCGGCCGTGATTACTATTGGTGCTTCGGCCAATGTGGGGCAGTATGGCCTTCAAAATCTTTTCGGCACCTTTACTAACACAGGGGGGGGGCAGATCAACATTGACCGTAGTTCTTCTGGGGGGTTGATACATGCGGGAACTTTTACCAACTCAGCTACCATTACCATCGGCGCGAATGCCGCAGTAGGAGATATTGCGCTCGGGGTTGCGGGTAGTAATGGTATCGGAACGTTCAGTAATAATGCTGGTGGACTCATCACGCTGGCCGGTTCTTCTATAGTTGGTTTAGATAATTATCTGAGTACGTTTATCAATGCAGGTACTATCCGAGCCGGGCACCTGGCCAGCGTTGGGCAATATGGTGTCCGAAATCGAGGCTTCTTTACGAACACAACAGGAGGCTCTATTCATGTGGATGGAGCTACAGGCACTGGTCTGCTAAATGAGCTCGGTGCGTTCACCAATTCATCGACCATCCTGATCGGGAGCGTTTCGGCGGTTGGGGCAACCGGCGTTTCCAACGGCACCGCCACGTTTAACAATTCGGGTTGCGCTGCCCTGCTCAAGGTGATGTCTGATGCGGTGATCACCAACTCAGTCAGTGGCACGTTCACCAATACGGGTACCATCATCGAGAATGCGAGCGGCAACAGCACTATATCCAGCAATGCAGGACTTGTTCTGAATCAGAACGGAGGAACGTTCAACACGGGTTCGGGCCCCAATCAGCCGCTGAGTAGTACTGCTACATCACAAACGAGTTGCAGCCCGGCCGATGGCGCTTTGACATTTAGCGGATTACAGGCCAATACAACTTATTCCTTTAGCTATACGGTAAACGGAAACGCCACCCAGGTTTCTCCTGATCCAACCAGTAATGCCAATGGCGAACTTACGCTGACCAATCTAAGCGGAGGAGTTTACAGTATTAACCTGAGTGGTAATTGTGTTGCGCAGACATTGCCGCTGACGGCCACCATTGCCAGTAATATCGCACCACCTTCGCTGACGATCAGTTCCAGCAACGCCACGCTAAGCTGTGCCAGCCCGACCGTAAGTTTATCGGCCATTGGCAACGGAACCGTCAAATGGTCGACGGGGGAACTATCCTCAGTTATCAATGTCACGTCGGGAGGCACTTACTCGGTGACGTTAACAGCAGGGAATGGCTGTTCATCGACAACATCGACGTCAATTAGTAACAATACCACCCTGGTTATTTCCGCTGGTGCTTCCCTGCCGCAAGCCAACCTGGGGGTGGTAATTAGCCTGACAGCGTCGGGAGCGTCTAGCTACCAGTGGAGTAACCCCGCGACGGCTCAGCTGACCACACCGGCCACGGGTTCAGCCATCTCGGTCAGTCTGACCACCGCTGGTGTGCAGACTTTTACGGTAGTTGGTACGACTGGGGCTTGCAGCCAGTCGGCACTGGTGAGTGTGACGGCTTTGGCAGGGCCTGACCTATCGGCCATCATGAGCCTACCGGATGGAAATTTTCAGGCCAGAGAAAGTAAAGGCCTGCTGATGCAGCTTCAGGAGGTGAATGGAGCCACGGCCAGTGGGTCGATTATGATCACCATCACGGTGCCCGTGGGCTATAGTGTTAGCTTTGATAACAGTCTGACCAGTATCAATGTCTCAGGTGGAAGCAATAACCCAGTGGCAGTGCAGAATACTAAGTGGCAGATCAGTAGCAGTTTGGCAGGTCAGCAGCTAAGCCTGGCCCTCAATGGGGGCGAGAGTGTGGCGGCCAGCAGTACAATAAATCTGGGCTTCAGCATCACTCGGACGACGGCCAATGCGGGCAGTGTTTCCAACATCACGGTGAACGTTGCGGACGACGGCAGGGGGCAGTATGATGTGAATCGACTCAATAATGTTTACGCCCGAATCATAACCGGCTTATGAGAGGGCTAGGTTGATCAGCAGTAACGAAAGGGTTTATTGAGAACAAACAGCCAGGCGCCAGCCATCTCAGTAAACCCTTACTTTTTGAAAACATGTACGTTATGACTGCAAATCCCGGTTGAAATCGACCATTTCCGTTCGCAGCAAGAAACCTTTAATGAAAACCTGATTGTGGATTATCTTTTACCAACTCAGTTCAGCCCTCCCAATTGCTCGCTCACATAGCGCTTATAGACCCGACCGATGCGTAGTTCTTTCGAACCAATCCAGAAGGCATCCGCTTCCCGTCGGTCAACCTGCATCAGATGCACAATACATGATCGGCTGATACGAATGAACTGATGCTTTGGCAATCGTTCTTCGGCTTCTTTCATCGTCAGCCGTGTTATGTAGACTTTTCGCTTCGTAATAATTTTCAGGTAGTTTTCCAGACTTTCGATATACTGAATTTCGCTATAAGGAATAGCCTGACGAATTCCATCGACCATACACGAAAAATACCCGGACTCACGGGTAGCTACCGGTGAAGGAGACAATGGCTGAATCGTTTCGCCGGGACGCTGACGGAGGTGACGATACAGAACGAACACGCCCAAACCCGTAACCGTGTACACCCAAAAATTAACCAGAAAAGGGAGTGAACGAGTAATGTTAAACTCGGTGTGTAACACAAAATTCATGTTGAACGACCCCAACGCCATCAGCAACAGAAGTAGTCCAACATATAGCATCTTTTTCCCATTCAGGAACAGTCGTTCAAACAAAATCCGGTTGTGAAAAACGATCCAGCCGTAAAGCAACAAGAGGTATAAATAGGGCGATAGCTTTGAAAAACCCTCGCGCTGATCGATTGCATACCAGTCGGAAAGGTAATGAGCGGCCAATAGGGCACTTAGCCCAAGTACGTTACGAACGATAACATGATCCAGCAGGTGCGAACGTTGCATAAGGCAATTTACGCGCTGAATGTCGGACAGCCAGCAATTACGTGACAAACGGCTTTCGTCACAGGGGGAATCACTTTGTCACTATTCCATTTCCCCTGCGAATTTTCCCAAGCAATTTTAGAGTGGCTTCGCCCATGTATAAACCCCGAAGCCAACTTCCATGCAAACGTTTCATACGCTCAATATTTTTACGCACATCGGCTTTGGTACCCTTGCCCTGCTTCTCGGTTTAGCCGCTCTTCTTTATCAAACTAGCGCTCAACGCCATGTACGCTTCGGACGCTACTTTCTGTATTGCCTGAGCATCGTGGTCGGCACAGCGGCTATCGGTATTGTCTTCTTCCGTTCCAATCCATTTTTACTGATGCTAACCTTGTTGGGGGGCTATGTCGGTTATTCCGGCTACCGCTCCGTTCGGCTCCGGGAACGAAAAAGCGCCACCACAGACGTCCTGATTACAATCGTTGTATTAGTGTCGGGGGGTGCGTATGCAGGTTCGATGCAACTAGCGGGAGGTAACTGGTCGCCCTCGGTTGTGTATTCGACCTTATCGGCGCTGGCCCTTGTCGGAGGCTATGATCTACTCAAGCATTTCTGGCTTTACGAGCGTCTCAAAAGCTGGTGGCTCTACGAACATATTTATAAAATGCTGTCGGCTTATAGCGCTATTCTCTCCGCATTTGCCGGTACGGTGTTGCCCAATTATAAACCCTACAGCCAGATTTTACCTTCGGTGCTTTGCGTCTGGGCCATTGTTTACTTTATCTGGCAACGAGCACGTAATCGACGAAGGATCTCTTTCTGACAGGATTTACAGGATAAAACAGGATTTCTCTAGGCTAAGAATCCTGTTTTATCCTGTAAATCCTGTCAGAAAACAACATATTGGTTATCTTGTACCACAGTTCAACACACTGTGGTACAATTATTTTCGAACTCCGTACAACCTCATGAAACAACTCTTCCTCGTCTGTTTTCTGCTCAGTATTACCACGTCGATGGTCGCTCAGGACCGGCTTATGGGTAAGTCTTTTGCTAACCGGTCGGTCGTGATGGCGCAACACGGAATGGCCTGTACCTCTCACCCGCTATCTACCCAGGCAGCTATCGACATTCTTCGGTCGGGTGGTAATGCCATTGATGCGGCTATTGCGGCCAATGCCATGGAAGGAGTCGTCGAACCTCATGTTAATGGAATCGGAGGTGATCTGTTTGCCATTGTGTGGGATGCCAAAACGAAAAAGCTGTATGGCCTGAACGCGTCCGGTCGGTCGCCGTATAGTCTCACCCTGGCCGAATTGAAGAAACGCGGGCTCACACATATCCCTTCCGACGGTCCACTGCCCGTATCGACGCCGGGTTGCGTCGATGGCTGGTTCGAACTGCACAAGCGGTTTGGCAAAACGCCCATGCCGAAGATTTTGTCGCATGCCATTCGATACGCCCGCGAAGGCTATCCTGTCCACGACGAAGCGGCCTTCTATTGGGCTTCCATGATCAGTCGTTTCAGCAAATACCCAAACGTCAAGGAAACCTACGCACCAAACGGAGCCGCTCCGAAACGAGGAGATATTTTTAAGAATCCGGCTTTGGCCAACACCCTGGAAAAGATTGCAAAAGGTGGACGCGATGCTTTTTACAAAGGCGAAATTGCCCAGACCATCGATGCCTTTATGAAACGCGTCGGTGGCTACCTCAGTGCTAAAGATCTGGCCGATCACACGTCTGAATGGGTGGAGCCCGTTTCGACTAATTACCGGGGTTACGATGTATGGGAGTTGCCGCCCAATAGTCAGGGGATTTGTACATTACAGATGCTGAACATTCTGGAGGGTTACGATTTCTCGAAGATTCCCTGGGGTAGCCCAGAGCATGTTCACCTGTTTGTCGAAGCGAAGAAGCTGGCCTTTGAAGACCGGGCTAAATATTATGCTGACCCTGCGTTTGCACAGATTCCGGTAAAAGAACTTATCAGTAAAGACTATGCCGCCGAGCGCCGGAAGTTGATCGACCCAAATCGGGCTGCCAGTCGTGTTGATGCCGGTAATCCCGCACTACGCCAGGGCGATACCATCTACCTGACCGTGGCCGACGAAGAAGGCAACATGGTCTCGCTGATTCAGAGCAACTACCGGGGCTTTGGGTCGGGTATGGTAGCGGATGGGCTAGGCTTTCAGTTTCAGGATAGAGGAGAGTTATACAGCCTTATTGACGGGCAGAACAATACCTATGCTCCCCACAAACGACCATTTCAGACTATTATTCCCGCATTCGTGACCAAAGATGGGCAACCGTTTATGAGCTTTGGCGTGATGGGTGGTAGTTTTCAGCCGCTGGGCCATACCGAAGTCCTGATGAACATGATCGATTACGGCATGAACCCACAGGAAGCGGGCGATGCTCCCCGTATCGACCACGGCGGTTCCTCAGAACCTACCGGCGAAAAAATGGTCGACTCCGGGCTGATCACACTGGAATCCGGCTATCCTTACGAAACCATCCGCGACCTGATGCGTAAAGGCCATAAAGTAGGCTATGGTCTGGGCGGCTATGGTGGCTATCAGGCCATTATGTACGACGCCAAAAATAAAGTCTACCACGGCGCAACCGAATCCCGTAAAGACGGTCAGGCAGCGGGATTTTAAAAACGATGGATAATGAAAAATGAACAATGGGTAATGCATTTTAAAGACTGGCCTTTACCACACGATACATTTTACATTATTCATTGTTCAGTATCAATTACCTCCCATGCCAACACCGCTGATTACCAACGACGCCATTATTCTGGGGATTTTCCTGGTGCTGCTGACGTTTATTTTCCAGACGTCACAATCCAGCCACCCTTTCTGGCAACGGGCGTACACGTACATTCCCTCCCTCCTGCTCTGCTACATCTTCCCGGCGGGCATGAACAGTCTGGGCATTATCTCGGGCGAACAGTCAAGCCTGTATAAAGTGTCGACCAATTACCTATTGCCAGCGGCTCTAGTGCTACTGACCTCCACCGCCGATCTACGGGCCATTGCCCGACTGGGACAGAAAGCGCTGATCACATTTCTGTCAGGTACAGTTGGCATTATTCTGGGAGCGCCTATTGCCTTCGCCCTGGTCATGTGGTTACTACCCGGTTTTCGCGAGCAAGCGATTGCGCATGAATATTGGAAAGGTCTGGTGACTATTTCGGGAAGCTGGATTGGTGGTAGTAGCAGTCAGTTGGCCCTGAAAGAGATTTATGGATGCAGCGAAGAGCTTTTCGCCATTATCCTTGTCGTCGATGCGGTGGTCTCGACAAGCTGGACAGCCTGCCTGATTTACGGAGCCGCCTACCGCGACAAGATCGATGCCTGGCTCCATGCCGATACACGTTCCATTGAGGAAGTCAGGTTACGGATTCTGGCCTACAAAGAAGAACCGGATCGACCCGCTAACCTGCTGGATTTAAGTACGATACTGGCACTTGGCTTTGGCGGTGGGGCACTGGCACATGCGCTGGCTTACGGCATCTCAACATCTCTACAGCCCTATAAAGCCGCACTAGCCACCTACGGTCTGGACCCGTTCACATCCAATTTTCTGTGGGTCGTCATTTTGTCGACGTCGCTGGGGATAGCCTTGTCATTCACGCGCTTGCGTAAACTCAAAAAACTCGGCACGACCGATCTGGCAACACTGTTCGTCTATTTCCTAATCATGACCATCGGGATGCGACTCGACCTGTCTAATCTGGGTGGCAATCTGGGCTTATTTCTGGTAGCCGTTATCTGGATGATTATCCATGTATTGGTCATGCTAATCACGGCGCGGCTTATTCGGGCACCTTACTTTTTTGTGGCCGTCGGTAGTCAGGCCAACATTGGGGGCGTATCGACGGCCCCGGCAGTGGCATCAGTCTTCCACCCCGCTCTGGCACCAGTGGGCGTATTGCTGGCAGTTTTAAGCCATGTGCTGGGCACTTACGGCGGACTGATCACTGCCTGGCTGATGCGCTTGATCGACTAATCTGGATACTGTTTTCGTTCTATTATGGTTTCAATACCTGCTTTAATTAACGTCCGTCGTACTATTCGGCCTTTTGCATCATAATAGTTCGACTCCTGAGTTGTATCTTGGTTGAAAAAAAGTCTATACACAGGCTTACCCGAATGCTTATTCACCATACCTATTGACTGGATATTTCCATCACTCCCAGGTAATATATCATATTTTAAGGAGGTTATATCTGTTCCAAGAATCATCTCATAGTTCGGTCTTCCATCTCGATGATAGCTTTTCATATACAGGTGTTGCCCGCCAATCCCATAAACATGAAAGCCCAAAAGCTGAGGCCGACTATAAATCTGCCTGACCGAATCCAAGGGAATATTCTTGAGCAAACTTGTCATTCTCAACCTGGCCGAATCAGTTTCTATTTCATACCAATGCCAGCTCGAATCTATTGGAACACCATTGCTATAGCTATCCTTGCTTTCTAAATTACCATCGGCATACCACCAGGTAGCGGCCCCCTCTTTTAGTCCATTTTTATAAAACTCTTTCCCCCATAATACCCCATTCAGATGCCAGACAAGTCGTTCCCCTTCTAGCTTTCCATTTTTATAAAATTCTGTATAGCCTTTCAGTCCACTTGGATAATACTCTTCAATTAACCCTTCCTTTACTTGAACAGGTTTCCCTGTTAATTGCCGGATATAATTTAGAAATTCATCCGTATCGTGATATCGAAAGTCTTTGATTCCCGCATTATCTTTATATCTAGAGGAATAGTCACAGGCGAATACGGTTGCATACCCTTTGAATTCTTTCGTAAAAATGATCCATTCCTGACCCGGCCGAAGTCCGATATCACAAGAGCTCCGATACCCGTCCAATAGAAATTTATCAGGCAGTTGGCCTTTGAACGCTTCAATTACATCGACAGTAAACTGTGCGCCAGTATATTTCTGCCCATTAAGATCTAAACTAATCGGCTCAAACGACTTTACTTTAACTAAAGCAACATAGTTATATTCCTGTAACTTCTCCACATCTAGTGGCTTTAATCGATTACAGAAACAAGCCATTAGCTGCTGGCTAATTAGTAGGTAAAAGGAAAGTAGAAGTAACCGTTTCATACCCCTAATATAAAAAAACATCGGACAGTCAGTTGACTGTCCGATGTCCGAACAACAAATGAACAAAACACAACTAAAAATCTTATTCCATTACCATCTCGGTATGAGCCGATGCCTGAATTTTCTTACCAATGAAGAGGAGCAGCAACGGTACACAAACCAGGAAGAAAGCCCCAATAATCAGGAAAGAATCCGCGTAGGTCATGACCAGCGCCTGCCGCATTACCGTTCCCTGCATCATGCCGTATGCTTTCCCCGTAGCAGTCATCAATGCATCGCCTTTAGACAGAAACAGGTTCGTAAACTGGCGAATGCGCTCGGCTGATAGGGGATTATACATTGAAATATTATCTGATAACCGGGATGCATGCAACACGGTTCGTGTCGATATGTAGGTGGTCATGATAGCTGTACCAAACGTACCACCCAACTGACGAATCATGCCCGTCAGAGCCGAACCCTGGGGAATTTCGATGTTCTTCAAATCGGCCAGGGTAATGGTTGTCAGCGGAATAAAGATCATACCCATACCAATACCCCGGATAATCAGTGGCCAGAAGAAATAATCCGGTCCGGCAGCTAGGCTGATAGCCGACAGGTCGAAACAGAAGCCAAAGAACAGCAGGAACCCAATGGCCGCATACCAGATCGGTGAAATGTAATTTTTACTGAGCAATCCCCCCACAACAGGCATCATCAACCCTGTCATGATTGATCCCGGCATGAGCAGCAGCCCCGTTTGGCTGGCCGTAAACCCTAAGATCGTCTGACAGAATACCGGAATGATGAACACCGACGCGAACAGACCGAAACCCAGAATAAAGTTAAAGAGTGTACCCACTGCAAATCGTCGCTGTCGTAACAAGCTCAGGTCCAGAATCGGCATCTTCACCGCCAACTGACGCCAGATAAATCCGATCAAACCGATACCAGCCGCAATGGACATGACAACGATAAACTCCGAGGTGAACCAGTCTTCTTCCTGGCCTTTTTCCAGTACGATCTGCAAGCCACCGATTCCCATCGTGAGAAGTATAAGCGCCAGCCAGTCCATACTACCCGCCTGCACTTTTTCGGCGGGTTCCTTGATATACGCATAGGTCAGAAACGTTGCCAGGATACCGAAGGGAATATTGATATAAAACACCCAGTTCCACGACAGATTATCGGTGATGTAGCCACCCAGTGTTGGGCCAATCGACGGACCAATGATAACGCCCATTCCAAAAATAGCGTTGGCAATACCAAGCTGTTCTTTTGGAAAAGTCTGAATCAGAATGGATTGAGCCGTTGTTAGCAGTCCTCCTCCCCCAATCCCCTGCACGACCCGGAAAAATACCAATTCCCAAACGTTGGTCGATAGTCCGCAGAAAATAGACGCAATGGTGAAGAGGACGATGGATGCTGCAAAGTAATTTCGACGGCCCAGCTTTGCAGTTAACCAACCCGACATGGTGATCATCACGGCACTGGCGGCTGCGTATCCCGTTACGACCCAGCTAATGTCGCCCAGCGACGCGCCGAGGTTCCCCATCATCTGGTTCAGGGTCACGTTCACAATCGACGAGTCGATGGTTTGCAGCAGGGCCGCTGTCGTCACCGTCAGTACGACGACCCATTTATCAAATCCTAAATTCATAACAGTAGAGATAAATGGATAATGAATAATGTAAAATGAATAATTCAGGTTACGGACTAAGAAGCTCTAAGCAAGACCTATTATGCATTTTACATCATACATTGTCCATTATGAATCATTTATTTCTGTAAATCAACCGCTACGGTGACGCTCATACCCGGACGGATTTTGGCGTACAAGGGGCTATTCTTCTCCAATTCGATACGAACCGGAATCCGTTGCACTACTTTTACATAGTTACCCGTAGCATTGTCGGGAGGAAGCAGCGAGAATTTAGCGCCCGTAGCACCGGCAAATGAACCGACATGACCTACGAGTTTTTCACCACCAAATGCATCGACATCGATATCGACCGTCTGGCCGGGCTGCATTTGCGTTAACTGCGTCTCTTTGAAGTTGGCCGTTACCCACAGATTTGAGTTACCAACTACCGAACAAACAGCCTGTCCAGCCTGAACCAACTGACCAATCTGCACCGCCCGTTTTGATACCACACCTGAAGCAGGTGCTTTGATGACCGTGTACGACAATTGCAGCTTGGCCATTTCCACATCAGCCTGACGTTGTTTGATAGCCGCCTGAGCCACCGTAATCTGCCCTTCCGTAGCCCGACGCTGTGAACTGGTCACGCCCGTTTGTGTACCGGCAGCCGCCACCTGCGACTGGGCCGTTTGTAACTGAGCCTGAGCCGCCTGTAGTTGAGCCTGAGCCGCATCGCGCTCAGCCTGAACGGCATCGAACTGTTGTTGTGGTACGGTTTTTTCGGCCAGCAATCGACTGTATCGTTCAAAATCCTGATTCGCCTTACGAGCCCGAGCCTGGGCCGCCGTTACGTTGGCCTGCGCCGTAGCCACCTGATTGCGAGCCGTTTGCACACTGGCTTCGGAGCTTTGAATCGTGGCCGATGCCACCGCCACCTGCGAACGCGACACCCCGGCAGCCGCTAGTGAACTTTGCAAAGCCGCTTCGGCCTGTTCCAGCCGGATACGGTAATCAGCATCGTCCAGCACAAACAGGGTATCTCCTTCTTTTACAGGCTGGTTATCCTTGAATCGAATTTCTTTCACATAGCCACTGGCTTTAGGAATAACCGGGTTTACGTCGCCATCGATCTGCGCATCGTCGGTGGTTTCGTGGCGTTGCAGGTAGCGAAACTCGCTGTACCCAAAAAAGAGGGCAATAGCCAGAACGATGACACCACCTACTCGGAATAATGTTTTCTTATCCATGATTGTAATTTAACTAGTCAGTTTTTGAGTCATTTAATTGTCATTCGGTGGTCATTACTAGTCATTAATTGTGTTCGCGACGAATCACAACTATATGACAATCAATGGCCATTGAAGGACCGTTACAGATTAGAACTCGTCGCTTTCAACAGACGCTGATAGGCCAGTTGTGCGTCGACGGTTGCATTGATGACGTTGAGTTGAGCCTGAAGCAGGAAACTATTCGCTTCCAGCAGGTCAGTTGAGCCAACCAGTCCATTGCGGAAGCGCGATTCGGTCAGGCGGTAGTTTTCCTGCGCCTGCCCGACAGCGGTACGAATTACATTTTGCTGTTCAAGCGCCAGCTGGTAGTTGTTGTAGGCCGTAACGACTTCCGAACGGATCTGATCGGTTTGTTGCTGGCTTTGCAAACTAGCCTGATCGATAGCCGTTTGGGCACTGTGCAGTTTCCCTTTCATGTTATAGATCGAACCGATATTGTAGGTTATTCCAGCTCCTACATTCCACGCGCTGATAAATGAATTGGCTTCGGGAAATAACCGAGCGGTTGGGTTGATGTAATTATAACCCAGTGATACGCCTAAGTGCGGATACATGCTACTTTTGGTGTTCCGCAGCAATTCCTGACTCGACTGGACACGCAATGCATTGGCCTGTACCTCCGGACGGGTTTGAACAGCCCGATCCAAAAACGAACTAAGCGATTCAGTAACAACCGCCGGATTAGTCAACAGCGTATCGATGGCAATCTGCTGATTTTCAGGCAAGCCTATCAGGAGGTTGAAATTATAGAGGGCTGTCTGACGAGCTTTTTCTACCTGCAAACGGCTTAGATTCAGGTTATTTTTCTGAAGTTGGATTTTCAGCACTTCATTGGCCGTTACAACACCTTCTTTCTGAAGATTCTGCGCATCGCGTTCTTTCTCTTCAAACTGCCGGATATTCTGCTCAATAACCCCAACCGACCGCGCCAGTTTGACGATATTGTAATACGCATCCGTTACCGTATAAACCAGTTCAGAGCGGTTACGCTGAGCATCTAACTGACTGGCTTTTGCCAATAACTCGGCCGATTTCTCTGCCGATTTTTCGGCAAAACCACCAAACACTTCTTTGCTGATCGTAGCCCCACCCATGGTTGCATTGAAGGCTCCGGCCGGAATACCGAACAACGCTTTGCCATCATCGCCCTTCCCGAACGAAAACGGTCCGGTCAGGCTATAACGAGAATAAGCAAGCGATGCATTAGCCGTTGGCAGGCTGCGGTCTTTCGCTTCCTGCAACCGGGCTTCGGCCGCCTGCGTACGCGAATCCGCCAGTTTAATGCCCTTATTGTTCTGGAGGGCCAGTTGAACGGCCTGGTTGAGCGGCATGATGGTCGGCACCTGTTGGGCGGCTACCCAGCCCAGACTTAGTACCCACAGACCTGCTCCTATTATGTATTTTTTCATTTTACTGATTGATTTCTAATTTTTTCCAGTAGTGTATTCATAATGCTTACCTCTTCGTCGGTCAAGTGACTAACGATCGATTCAAAATTCCTAAACTCTCTGGCTACCGTTTCTACAAATCGATATGATTCTTCCGTAAGCCGCAGATTAACGCGCCGACGATTTTGCGGATCAACTTCACGTATAATTAAATTTTTCGCTACTAATCGATCTGTTAAGCGAGTCATATCGGAATTGATATCCGTCATTTTTTCCTTCAACTCACCTGCCGTCAAACTGTTAGGATAAGCCTCCGACAGACGGCGTAAGGTGATGTACTGTTGAACTGACAAATCGAACGGAGCTAACTTTTGTCCAAAATAGTTGAAGATGTAGCTATCCGTTTGATGCAGATTCTTTATTAGTCGGTGGTATTCGTTAACCAATTGCTCTTTCATATCTTAATGGCCGTGTCAAATGTATAACCAATATTCGTTTAAACAAATTTCGTTTAAACGTTATAATTTTATCTACGATTAGTTGGTTAGAAACCTAGAAGGGACATTATCTTATTTTAGTTCAACAAAATCTGTTTATTAGAATAATACAATAATGAGTTATATATAAGCAGACAGGTACTGAGACTATTTGGAGGAACGTAGTGATTTATTTTTTAATGATATTTTAACCGAAATACTGCCTGACAGATACGACAAAGCCCTTCACACCAAGGTGCAAAGGGCTTTGTTTAGGATTGACTATTGCTTATCTACTTTCTACTTAGAGGCTGGCATACTAGTATTGCCAATATCGCGATGGAGTTTCCATCGTCCGTTTTCCTGCTTCCAGATGACAATGTATTTGCCCATATCCAATTGAGTATCGTTAGCGCCGTAGGACACATATCGTCCTTCCTCAATCACAACGCTCCCCTCCTGTGTAGCTGCCACGGTTTCCAGTTTTACCCGCTTTAAACCAGCGTCGTAAGCACCTTTCCAAAATGCATTGATTGCCGATGTGCCCTGCACAATATCACTGTTGGCAAATAACAATTGCCCGTTGGTAGTGTATAAATCACCTATGTTGGCCGCTCCTTTAGCAAACATATCCATAAATCTCTGATTAGCAGCCATAATGGGCGCTTTCATGTCTTTCTGCGCGAAAGTCGATAGACTTTTTAACACAAGCAGTATAGATAAAAGAACAGCATTGCGCATGGTGGTAACTGTTGGTTATAGTGTGTAAATATCAATAAATTTCACTTATCACTTTCTCCAATAACATCCACTTTAGCTAACGGTAATGATGCGGAATGCTGAAAATACAAATCATGGCAATCAGATAGAATTATTCAGTTATTCACCAAAATAGTCATTATCCATTCGTTTAACTTCATAGGTTTGCTGAACTGTTACGCCCAGGTTATAATCTATCATTAATTGGGCTAATTGTTCTCCATCAATTAAAACGATTTTAGTCTCATTACGAGGTACATAATCGGCTGCCTCTCTTGAAAAACTGGATGTAGTGATAAAGACACCTTTTTTAGCGCCCTGCCCGGCTAACGCACCAACAAACTTGTGCAGTTCAGGCCTTCCGACGACATTACCCGGTGCCCATTTTTTAGCCTGAATGTAAATAATATCAAGTCCCAATTTATCTTCTTTAATTGTCCCGTCAATACCTTCGTCCCCGCTTTTACCAATGGCTTTGCCAGCGTCTTTTATTGAACCCCCATAACCCATTTTTACCAAAAGCTCGACCACAAGGCGTTCAAAAAAGGCAGGAGTTAAGGCAACGACTTTGTTTAATAGATCCTGCGCCAGCGTTTTACGAATGCTCTGGTAAGACATTTCAAGTGTTTCTTCGGGTGTCTGCGAAGCGTTTTCATCATTTAATATAACCGTTTGACTCACTCCGTTTTCGCTACGCTTAGTCGTTTGAAATTCGATATATTCTGGATACTGCCTTAAAAAGGCCATATTAATCTTGGGCAAATTTTGTATCAGTACAGAGTGTCCTCTTTCAGTAATTACAAAATAAGAACGCCGTGGTGATTCGAGTAACCTGAGGTGGTCCGATTTAGCGGCACACTGAATTTGTCAGATTTGTATAATACTCCTGTTCAAATTGTTCAGGGCTTCGGTAGCCCAGCGACGAATGCTTTCTCTCCCTATTATAATAGACTTCAAGGT
>NZ_BAAHBH010000025.1:0-49199 GCF_054776815.1 Spirosoma gilvum
CTTTGGTAGCAGTATTCTTGTAGTTACCGAAGATGCCGCTTCGGCGGTCCGATTCGTTCCTCAGCATGACAAAAAAGCGACCCAGCTTTAACGAAATTGAAAAAGTTTAAACAGGTTCATTCCGATGAACAACCGGGCCGCCGGAGCGACAGAAAATTTAGATTACAATGTCATTAGTCAGTGGTAATTAGAAGACCAATCAGCATTGACAAATGACACGAATTAACTAAGCAAGAACGGGTCTTGCTTGCACTTCCCGAACTTCTATTTTACCCTGATAGGCCAGAATCGGGCAGGATTTTGCCATCTCAACGGCTTCGTTCAGGTCGGCGGCCATGACCCGAATCGCGCTTACGACCCGAAAATCTGCATTAGGCAGATACCCCTGCGAAACCGTCCGCTCTGGTCCCGAAATGACAACCCCCGGCTGGTTGATAAGGCTACTGCCAACAAATACACCCTGTTCGGTCCAGTGTTGAATTAACTTCCCCCAATCGGCAGAATTTTGCTTTTGCTGTTCCGGGGTTAACGTCTGTTGAAGGCCAAACTGCACTAAAAACACATATTCTTTCATGATCGTCATTGTTTTGTTAGGGCAACGCATCCCGCGTCTGACATGGCAAAACTACTCCGGCGACCCGTGCTGGAATTGTAAAAAATCATTGATTTACCAGTAGCGACCCGCCTTGAAAAATTGCTGCGGGGCCTGCCCGGTAAACGACTTAAAATCGTTGATAAAATGTGCCTGATCGAAGTAGCCAGCCGCATAGGCCGTGTCGGTCAGGCTTGTTTCTGGTGAGTATTTGCTGATAATATGCCGGAAGCGAACAATTTCAGAAAACTGCTTGGGTGAGGTTCCTACCAGTCGACGAAACCGTTTTTCGAACGGATCGCGACTGATAGGTAAGTCAGCCAGTAGTTCTTTTATACGCATAGTCCCGTTGGTCTGCTGAATGTTCTGAATCGCATTCGAAACAAGCGGATCGGTCGGAACACCAGTCATTCGACGAATCAGAAATTTCTCCACAATAGACACTCGCTGTTGGTTGCTTTTTGCTTCGGCCAGTTGGTCTTCCACATCGCGGATTGTTTGTTGAGGAAATAATATATCGAGCGACACGTTTAAGCCGAATAGTTCGTGGATCGGCTCACGCAACAGTGCAGCCGCCCTACCTTCCTGAAAAATGACCAGCAGATTAGCCGTTTCGCTAGCGTAGTTTACCAATCGGGTCGTATTTCGAAGGCCCGTAATGACCGATGTCGGTAAACGGGTATCGCTATTATCGGAAGCATAGCTTACTCCTCCTCTATACCGAAAGGCCATCACCACCGACGTGGCGGGTAGAATTTTATTGACCATCCCCAGATTACTTTCAATGATCATAAACCGTTTTACCAGGTGATTCAATTGGAACGTGGGGAGAAATAGCTCGGTATTCATGTAAGGAGATTTACGAAACTAACCACTCCCTGCAACAGATTTTGAGACTATTTCATTCAACCAGGGAAGCTATTTTAAACTTCACCTAACCGAGTCCTAATGGGCATTTTTTGTCCTCCCGACGCAGGAGGGATCTTCGGATGAGCCCATTGAATAGTCAGTCACCGAAGATCCCTCCTGCGTCGGGAGGACAAAAAAACTACTATAGTAAAAGGCTAAACAGCTTTAGGATTAACCAGAATGTCACTCTAGTGTCGAAACGACCACATAATTATCGTTTCGCGTAATGCCATACAGGATCACCTTATTTTTTACGCTTCGGTCAATCGCAAACGCCTGTCCTTCACTGAGGGTCGGAATGGTTTTCACGTAGTGCAACGTGTGGCCGCGCTCGGGCAATTTGAGCACATATAACTCCGGCTTGTCATGACCGGTGCAATAGATGAAGCCATCGTTGCTCCAGGTTCCGCCCGACGTACTGTAAGGCGAAAAGCTCTGTAATACATTGGCAGGAAACGCCCAGGCTTCCACCTGCTGCCAGGTTGAGGTGAACTTAACTAACGTTGTCCACCGATTATCGCGCCCCTCAGCCATGGCTTTGTTCGAGTAATTAGCAAAGGCGACCCACCAATGCCCCTGATAAAAATCAGCCCAGGTCACCGAACCCGGAAACAACCCAAAACTATGATTCCCAATGTGCTTCAGTGTACGGGTATCGAAAATCTCGATCGAGCTAGCCATCGGAACATCCGGGTAATTGGAGTGCGTACAGTACAGTTTTTGCCCGATCACAACCCCACTGTTCATGTGTTTGAGTAAGCCGGTCGTATCTTCCCAGGCTGCCACCTGTTTGCCATCGACTTTCGCATGTTTGGTCAGCGAATGGTTGTTGATGACATAGAAATGTGTTTGATCGACCGCTACGCCCTGTTGCACCTGCTTGAGTTGGAACCGTCGGATTTCAGAAGCCTTCTGTGCCCGACCAATTAAAGGGAAAGTCAGACAGATCAGTATACCCAGTACTGGATAAAATCGCATAGTTTTGAGGTTCGATAGAAACGGCGGTAAGTTACAAGTCAGCCGTTATTTCTCCACATATGCCTGATACGAGTCCATCCAAATCGCTCCCACTTTCCATTCTCTATCAATCGACCGATCTGGTAGCGATCAACAAGCCGCATGGATTACTGGTCCATCGGTCGCCAATTGCGAGTGATGCCAGTGAGTTTGCCGTTCAACTCCTACGCGATCAATTGGGCCAGCGCGTGTATCCCGTACATCGACTGGACCGTAAAACCGGGGGTGTGCTGTTATTTGCGCTAACCGAATCCATGAATTCCGCCATGCAAACCCTCTTTGCCGAGGGTGGTGTTCAGAAAACATATCTGGCGATTGTGCGCGGCTACTCACCCGATGAACAGACCATCGATTATGCGTTACGAAACGATGAAACGGGCGTAGTTCAGGACGCCGTGACCCACATCAAAACGCTTCAACGCACCGAAATTCCCCTACCGTTTGGCAAACATGCTACGTCCCGTTATTCGCTGGTCGAACTAACCCCAACCACTGGCCGGATGCATCAACTGCGCAAGCACATGGCCCATATCCTCCATCCCATCATCGGCGACCGCCCGCATGGCTGCAACAAACAGAATAAGCTTTTTCTGGAGCATTTTCAGATGAACACCATGCTCCTCCACGCCCAACAGCTTGCGTTTACTCACCCTGTAACGTCGGAACAGATTACGATTTCAGCCCCCTGGCAAGCAGAATTTGAGCGGATGAAGAGGGAGTTGTTTGGGAATTGATTAGCTTTTTATACCACTATTTTCACAAATTCCCTGCTGTTTAACATAACTAGCTACGGTCATTCGGTGTACACCCAATACACCTAAAATAAGGCTGATTCCGTATACCGATATTTTCTTGTCAAACAGTCAATGGATTCTATTTTTCTTGCCAATTAACTTTAATTATTTCGACTGTTACTGAACAGAGTAGTTTTCCAAACTCACCTCTAAATGTATTATAGCACTAAAGTAAAAGAATAGAAAAATACCTTAATTAGTAGAATATCTATTAGCTATCTCAGGTCTTTAGGAAATTGATATTTTGGAAGATCATGCGCATGAATGCGTGACCGGCTAAGGTACTTGCATACGACCCGACTAGCTGTTTTTTGCACAAAACAAGCAGCCGATTTATCTATTGTTACCTTTGACTTTTCGACTATTCGTTAGTTCTAAACCTACACCATGCAGGCAGATTTACAAAGCTACATCGAAACAAAAAAAATAACCGGTTCGCTACCGCAGCAAAGTGAAGAAGCCACAAAACAAGGTTTTATTCTGCCAGTGTTTCAAAAGCTGGGCTGGAATCCGTTCGACGTGCAGGAAGTATATCCTGAATTCAGCGTTCAGAACGGCCGAGTTGACTATTCACTGCGTGTTGATAATCGCAACAAAGTGTTTGTTGAGGTAAAAAAACTAGGCGAGGATTTGGATAAACACCAAGAGCAATTACTCCAGTATGCCTTTAAACACGGGGTAAAGCTGGCGATTCTCACGAACGGCACCATCTGGTGGTTTTACCTGCCATTGCACGAGGGTAGCTGGGAACAGCGACGCTTTTACACAATTGACATACAAAGTCAGGCGTCGGCCGACATTGCCGAAAAACTAGTGTCTTTCCTAGCTAAGACAGCCGTGGTCAGCGGTCAGGCCGTATCGAATGCGGAGAACGTTTATTCCAGTCGGCAACGGAAGGAAGTAATCGAGCAAACACTACCCAGAGCATGGCGCAAACTGCTGGCCGAAAACGATGAATTACTGACCGACGTTGTGGCAGAAGCCGTTGAAAAACTAAGCGGCTACAAACCGGAACCAACAGTGGTCATTCAGTTTTTGAAAGATATTTCCGGCAACACTTCGTTACCATCAACTCCTTCTTCAGCAAAACCGGCCAGGGTTAAAAAAGACATGCCAAAAGTTGTCTACGCTGCGCCAGCCCCGCCAAAAATAGAGACTAAATTTCTGTCTTTCGAGTACAGCAAGCCAACCGCGTTTCGAGTTGATGGCAACGAATACCCAGTTTCAAACTGGGCGAATTTATTAAAAACTTTTGTTCAACTTATCGCCCAGAAGCACCCCGACAACTTGAAAAATCTTACGGCACTGGTTGGCAAAAAACGGCCTTATTTCACCACCGATAAAAGTTTATTGAGGCAGGCTATACAAATCTCTGGCACAGATCTCTACTACGAAACGAATCTGAGTGCCAATAACATCGTCCAATTGGTTTATCAAATTCTCAACACGATGGGCTATCCAAAAGAAGCCCTGCAAATTGATATTTCTGCGGGCACAATTTAACCTATCCAAGCAACTTATTGACGATCGACAGGATAGCCTGCGTAGGACTTTATAATACAATTTCTAAGTATTAATGATTATAAGCTGAGCTTTGTAAATCAGCACTGACTTTGACTGAATTATCAGTAAGAACTAGATAATCAACCAAATATCTGTTAATCGATATCCTCGAAAAATTGTCGTATAAAATTTTCAGCTATACTTCATGATGCATGATAGGAGAAGTTAGTTGAGAAGCTTTTTAAGAGTGTCAGGATCAGGCAATACGTTGCGCAGGTGATCGGGTAAGTCTGAACTGAGTTGATATATTGCTACGCCCATTGGGTTGTCGATAGACTGGAAGGCGTACTCAACGATCTTGTCATTCTTCTCCTTGCAAAGCACAATGCCAACAGCAGAATTTTCGTCGGGAAGTCGTTCCTGATCGTTCAATACGTTCAGGTAAAAATTGAGTTGTCCGGCGTAACTGGGTTTGAATTTGCCTTTCTTCAGTTCAACCGCAACCAGGCACTTCAATTGCCTGTTATAAAACAGCAAGTCTACAAAAAACTCCTCATCATCCACTAGCAATCGGTGCTGATTGCCGATGAACGCAAAGCCTTTACCCGCTTTTAGTATAAATTCTTTAATGTTCTGCACAATGCCTTTCTCGACAACCCGTTCATCGTCGGTTTCTACATTAATGAAGTCGAGGAGATATTCATCTTTGAACGCTTGCAAGGCCGTGTCGTGGATGGTCTCGGGTAACGTTGTATTAAAATTATTCGGTAATGTTTGGTCTCGTTTTTGATAAGCCTTCACCTTAATGTGCCAGTCGAGCATCTCAACGGTCCATTGCCGATCAACCGCTTTTTGCATATAAAACCATCGTTCATCCCAATCCGAACAACGGTTAAGGAGCAGGATGTGATGCGTGAAACTGACACTTAAGAAAACGTTGAGTCTCTCTTCATCTAATTGGCCAGTTAACAACTGGCCAATTGGGTTCTGTACTGCCGCAAAACCTAATTGGCTATAAACTTCGGCGAATTGCCGCATATTTTTGAGGTTAGTGGCTGAGAATCCTCTTAATCCTGGCCACTGCTTCTGCAAGTCGATGGAGAGTTGATTTATTACTTTAGCTCCCCACTTTTCAGCAGCAATTTTTTCAGATATCCGTTTACCGACTTCGTAATAGAGCCTCAATAACTCACGATTAACCAGTCTAGCGGCCCGATAGCGGCTCTCCCTTATCTGGCGATTAATATCCTGAAGTAATAGCCCATACTGTTCTGACGAATCATCTTTTACCATAATAGCATCTTTATCTAAGCTTTTATTAGCAACGATAAATATACTATTAGCATAATTATAAATACATATAATATTTACAAACACTCAGCTCTAATTAAATAAAACCCTTAATCACCACTCGGGCGTTTGATCCAATCCGTGAGGGGTGTTGGGGAGCCGAAATCGGGGGAGCCGTCGGCTTTCCAGGTGAAGGGTTGTATTCGCATCGAGCGTTGATCGCCACAGCCCTGACCCGGTCCGGCGTTGGCATGGTAGACGAGCCAGTTCTGTGACCCATCGGGCGTTGTGAAGAAACTATTGTGCCCGACGCCGTAGGCCCCGTTTCCGCCGTTGGGACCGAAAACGGGGTTGGCGGCTTTTGCCCAGGCTTTTGTGTCAAGTAAGTTGGCGCTGGTGTCGGCGGAGAGTTGGCCTAAGGCGTATAAATCCGTACCGCAATAACTGGCTGAGTAAATCAGAAATACTTTCGCATTGTGTACTAAAAATTCAGGGCCTTCATTCACGCCGAAGCCCTGTTTCTCCCAGGCATAGTCCGGTGTTGATACGCGAATTCGGGATGTACTACTTACGGTGTATGGATTGGTAAGGCTGGCCAGATAAATGTTCTGTGAACCACCGAGGTCAGTCTCCCAACCCGACCAGGCCATGTATAGCTTGCCGTTCAGTTGCAGAATAGTCCCATCAATAGCCCATTTGTTATCGGGTAGGTTGAGTTGGCCCCGGTCTGTCCAGGTGCCCTGTGTCGGGTCGGCCGAGCTGTTTTCGAGCACGAACATCCGGTGGGTTGCATCGACGCCATTGTTGTCGGCCGTGTAGTAGATATACCATTTCCCGTTGATGAAATGTAGTTCAGGCGCCCAGATGTCGCGTGAGTTGGGACCGGTGGCGGGTGGTGTCCAGACCGTTACGGGCCTTGCCTGATTTAGTCGACTCAAAGCCTGCGTCTTGTAAATCCGAAGACTATTGCCTGTTGTGTGCATAACGTAGTAAAACCTATCTTTAACGGTCACCCACGGATCGGGGGCTGAGGTCAGGAGTGGATTCTGGAATTTACCAACGGTATCAACCGCCGTTACGGGAGGGTTCGGCGTGGGTTTATCGGACGACTTACAGCCGTACAGAACAATCAGGAGAAGAAACAGCGTAGTTTTCATCATTGAGTGGAAATAAGAATAGCGGCCCCAAGGCTGCTCTGGGAGGATTCTGCCTTTTTTGAACTGCGAGGACGCGAAGACGCAAGGAATGGTCGATTCTTTGCGTCTTCGCGTCCTCGCAGTTCATTGAAAGCGCATTAAGTTATTTTTTGTCATGCTGACGAAGGAAGCATCTTCGTAGGTAAGATAAAAGGATATCTACGAAGATGCTTCCTTCGTCAGCATGACAAAAATGCTTTTATAGGGTACTCTTAACTATTTATACTTGAGCACTTATTAATAATTCGGGTTCTGAACCAGATTTGGATTCAGGTCCCGGTCCAGTTGTGGAATGGGCAATAGTTCGCTTTTGCCTTTCACAAACGTGGAGAATGCTGCGTCTCGGGTGGCAATTTGTGTCCCCAGGTCACCCCAGCGGGCAAGGTCGTTCCAGCGGGTGCCTTCGCCCGAAAGTTCGGTGACGCGCTCGTGTTTCAACTGAGCCAGAAACTGATCCTGGGTAAGGCCCGGTTTAGCCATCGTGAGCGTAGGCAGACCTGCCCGCTGACGAACCTGATCCACATAGGTATAGGCTTGCGTCGTTTTACCGGTGGCGTTCAGCGCTTCGGCATACATCAGCAACACATCGGCATAGCGTATATACCGCCAGTTGTTGGGAGATCGATAGCCCTCTTCATTTTTCCAGTGATCGTTCTGAAACTTCCTGAACCAAACCCGCTTATTATCCCGTCCATAGCGTTGCGTAAAGGTCTGGCCGTAGATCATCGTAAAATCCGGTCCCCGAACGTCGGTCGAATCGAACAGGAACGAGGCTTCCAGACGAGGGTCACGACCACCCGTTGTGGTTTTTTCGTAGAACTCACGCGTTGGCCAGCGCTGCGCTTCCCCATCCGACCAGCCGATGCCACTAGGGCCGAAAAACTGCGCCAGCGAGGTACCATAGTTCTGGTTGGGTGTTTCCGTATCGTCGTCGGTGTATTCGGACGGGTTCATCTGAAATTGCCACTCAAATATCGACTCTTTGTTGTTTTCGGTCGTGATCAGGAAATTGTCCCGATAGTTGGGCATCAGCGCATACACGCTTTTGCCCTCGCCTTCCACCAGCCATTGTAGCGGAGTCAGTGCTTCGGTATATTTTCGTTGCTGCATCTGCGCCCGTGCCAGCAAAGCATAAGCGGCTCCTTTAGTTGCCCGGCCCAGATCGGCAGAGCCATAGGTATTCGGCAACACGGCGGCTGCTTCGGTCAGGTCTTTTTCAATTTGCGCCCACACCTGCGCAATGGTAGCCGAACCCGGTTTATCGCCCACAACCGGTGTTTGGAGCACCAGCGGCACATTCCCCCAGAGCGTTACCAGGTGATAATAGAACATGGCCCGCATAAATTTGGCTTCGCCCAGATACCGGTTTCGCAGGGTCGCGTCCATCTGGATATTCGGGACATTTTCAATCACCTGGTTAGCCCGGTTAATCCCGATGTAGTTGTCGTTCCAGATACTGTAGGCGTTTCCGTAATTGTAATCGGTGACCAGAAACTGATCCATGTTGTTGACAATATCGGTAGCCGGACTCTGGCTACGTCCTTCGTCGGAATGGATGATGTAATAAAACGGCATCCAGCGGGAAATGCCCCCCCGGTGCGTAGTGCTGTACACGGCGTTGACCCCAGCCAGGGCATCATCGCCCGTTTTCCAGAACGACTGGGTCGTCACCTGGTTGGGGTTCACAATATCTAAACTCCGGTCGCAGCCGGTTAGTAAACCCACAGCGACAATAGCCAGCGAAATGAATGTATGTTTCATAATTGGTTTCAGAACTAAATACGTTGGCATTAGAAATCACAGGTAAGCCCAATCGATGTCACGCGGGGTGACGGCCAGTGCCCATTATCGACACCCCGTTCCTGAATATTCGCGCCCGTTACGTCCGGATCAAGCCCTTTGTACCCCGTGATCGTAAATAGATTTTGTCCACTGATGAATGCGCGGGCATTGCGTACGTTGATCCGGCTAAGGAATGCCTTGGGAAGCGTGTACCCGATCTCGATGTTGCGCATTCGCACGTATGACGCATTCTCCAGCCAACGATCACTATAGGCGAAATTGTTGGAGATAATGCCCTGATCGCCCGCTTCCAGACCCAGACGTGGATCGCTGGTAGCCGTATTGCCTGACGACCACGGACTCACATCCCGACGGAAGTTGGTTAACTGATAGGTATCCAGACTGCGACGCACGTCGTTATACACTGTGTAGCCAAACACGCCCGTCAACTGAACGTTCAGACTAAACTGACCATAAGAGGCATTGAACTGAGCACCCGCCTGTAGCTTGGGCCAGGGCGACGATACAAATTGACGGTCATCGTTCTGGGTGATCTGTCCATCGCCGTTGGTGTCTATGTATTTAATATCGCCGGGTTTGGCAAACGGCTGAATGGGTTTGCCATTGGGACCTTTATAGTTGTTGATCTCTTCCTGGCTCTGGAAAATCCCGGCCGTTTTCAGTACGTACCATTGCCCTACGGGTAAGCCCACCTGCGAACGGGTGTTGCCACTCTGGATGTAGTTGATGTTCTGTCCCTGATTCCCTACGTTTTCGACCCGGTTTTTAATCGTGGTGAAATTGCCCGACACATCCCACTTCAGCTTGTGCTCGTTGTTGCGATAGGTAGCCGAAAACTCAACCCCTTTGTTTCGGATCGATGCGGTGTTGACATAGGGGTTGCCGCGTAGATTACCCAGATAACCCGGTACGGCCAGGTTCAGGATGGCATCGTTCGATAACGAGTTATACACGTTGATTTCGGTCGTGATGCGGTTGTTGAGGAAACTGGCCGATACGCCGTAGTTCTGCTGAATGCGTTCTTCCCAGCGCAGATCGGGGTTAGCTAACTGGGCCTGATAGGCGCCCACGTTGGGAGTTTGATCAACACCGAAAATAGCGCGGGGATTACTGTTGATAAAGGCTGTATAAGGGAACGAACCCAGTGTTGGTACTACAATGCCCAGTTTACCATACGACGCATTCAATTTCAGATCGGAAATCCAGTCGACGTGGAAGAATTTCTCCTGACTGATACGCCAGGCTCCCGCGATAGACGGGAAGAAACCTGTTCGGTAATTAGAGCCAAACCGCGAATCCTGATCGACCCGGCCGGTCAGCGTCAATAGGTACTTGTCGTTGTAGGCATAGTTGACCCGGCCAATGTAGCCCAGTATCCGGTAGTCGTCGGGGGTGCTTCCGGCGGAGTTCGAGATACCCGTGGCGGCATTAATCGTCGTGAAGTACTGGCCACCCGCAAAGCCCAGATTGGTGCGTGAGCCCGAGGTAATATCCCGACGAGTCGTTTGCTGGCTAATCCCCAGTACGCCGTTGATGCTGTGCAGGCCAACCGTTTTGTTGAAGTTCAGCGTATGCTCGAACAATAAGCTCAGGTAGCGCGACCGATCTTCGCTGACCGAGCTTGGCACCGGCGAAGCACTATACTGGTAGGTCCCGAGCTTCCGAAGGTTCTGGGTATAGTCGAAACTAACTTCCAGACCCGCATTGGCCCGGTAGGTCAGCCAGTCGGTCAGTTTGATGTCCAGATAGGCATTGCCCACCATCTTGGCAAAGTTGCTCTTGTTGCTGGCCAAATCCCGAACGGCTACCGGATTGTAGTAGTAGGTTACCGCATCGGGGTTCGTGCCGATACCGTACCCGCCCGGATTACTCGCATTAACATACCGTGGGTCCTGAACCGGGATCACCGGCAGCATACCGGCCATGTCGTAGATCGGGTTACCCGCCGGGAAGTTCTCTATATTGGAGTTGGTCAGTACGGCATTTTCGCCAAATGTAAACCGCCCGATCTCACTACGAGTGTTGATCCGCAAGCTGGCCCGCTCGAAACCACTGCCAGTAACATAGCCTTTATTATTGAAATAGCTCCCCGAAATCAGATACGTACCCGTTTTGCTACCGCCCGATAAGGTCAGGTTATAATCCTGCAAGCTGCCCGTCCGCAGCACCTGATCCTGCCAGTCGGTATTGATATTCGGATTGAATGTTCCGGTAGCTACACTGGCGGGTGGGGTCTGTCCGGCATTCTGATACTGCTGCCGTTGGAGAGACGCAAAACCGGCTGCATCGGTCAGGTTCCATCGTTTATAGACCTGTTGAATGCCGTATTTACCCGAAAAAGAGACTTTAATCGGCCCTTCTTTCCCCTGTTTGGTCGTGATAATCACCACGCCATTGGCCGCCCGTGACCCGTAGATAGCCGCTGCCGATGCATCTTTCAGGACTTGAATACTTTCAATATCATCCGTATTGATGGTTGGGTTGGCGTCGGCAATCATGCCATCGATCACATATAACGGATCGGTATTCAAAAAGCTGGCTACCCCGCGAATCTGAATCGATGCCTGCTGACCCGGTACACCCGTATTCCGAACTGTCACACCGGGCGATAAGCCCTGAATCGACTCGGCCAGTGAGTTGGCCGTTACCTTAGCCGCCTGAGTGGAACTGATGACGTCGTTGGCCCCGGTCACATCGCGTTTTCGGACGGTCTGATAACCGATTACCACCACTTCGTTCAGCGTTCGGTCGTCAGGAACGAGCTTTACATTCACGACCGAATTGCTGCTAATCGGTACTACCTGCCGGGCATACCCAACACTCGAAACGGTTAGGGTTGTGGCCCCGTCGCTGACATTCAGGATGAAATTCCCGTCCGCATCCGAACTGGTTCCGTTGGTAGTTCCTGTCTCGATGATGTTAGCGCCTGGTAAGCCCTGATTGTTTTCGTCGGTAATCTGGCCTGTAATCCGCCGGATTTGGGGAGCCTCTTCAACGGTTGTAGCAACGTCAATCGGGTCGTTTACGAGCGTTTTGGTTGGTTCGGCCGGGAGTCCGGCTCCGGCGTTTTTTACAGGTAATGCCTGAATCGCGATGAGTGTCGAATTGACCTTGCGGTAACGTAATCCCTGCGATTCGGATAGTTGGATCAGTGCCTGATCGAGCGACAGGCCATCAATATCCAGTTCCGACTGCCGGGTAGCCATCAATTGTTCATCGTAGGCAAAATTGACATTGAACCGCCGTTCCAGTTCGCTCAGGACTTTCTTGAGTGAACGAGTCCGGTGAGACCGTTGGCTGGTCGGTACGTCGAGTACCGACGGCTGTTGACGACTGGCCGTACTGGCACTCAGAGGTTGGGCGCGGGTCAATAGCTGCGCAACGGAAGGTTGCGGCAGCGTATAGACCCCGACCAACAGCATCGAAAGGGTAATGTACTGATTTTTCATAGGTTATACAGAATAATAGGCTTTGTCATGTTCAGGAACTCCATAGTAAAATCAGGGATTATGGCGTAAACTGATCTGGTCGCCATTACGTTGAACGTTGAGATCAAATGTGAGCGAAAGGGTTGTCAGCAGCGTTTCGATGCTCTGATTCGAGAGGTTACCCGTAAACCGACGGTTAGCCAGGTCGCTGTCTTCAAAGACCACATCCAGTCCGTAGGTGTCGTGCAACTGCTGGGCAATCTCGCGAAGGGCTGTGTTGTCAAAAACGAACTGATGAGCTATCCAGGACGTATGCATCTGGGGTTTTTCGTCGCGCACTTCTACCTTTTCGATGTTGGGCTGTATGGACGCAAACTGACCGGGCTTCATATCAATAATCTTCCCGCTATGCTCCGTTGGCTTGGTGAGCTGTACCCGTCCTTCAACCAGCGTAACGGCTGTACTGCCCCGCCGGGTATTGACGTTGAATTGCGTTCCGAGAACCGTAATGTCCAGATTAGGTGTGTGGGTCACGAACTTGATACGGCCATCGGGTGCCTGCTTTTTCGTGACCTTAAAAAACCCTTCCCCATCGAGCCAGACTTCCCGTGGTTTGTCGTCGGTCCATCGATCGGTATAGGTAAGTGTCGAATTGCCGTTCAGCAACACGGTCGAACCATCGGGAAGCGTCACACTCCGGTTTTCGCCAAAAGCGGTATGAATACTCTGCTGCTTTGGCTGTAACTGGTAGTAAATAACTCCGCCCGCTATCAGCAGGACACCCGTCAGTGAAGCTGCTACCTGCCAGATGGCAGCCGGGTAAGCCGTTCTGAACCGTTGCCAGCGCGAGAGGGGCACCACAACCGACTCCGTAACCAATTGGTCGTCAAATGCCTGCTCCAGCACCTGCCAGATACGCTGCTGGCTGGCCTCGGTCAGGTCGTCGTACCGGGCGTTGAGGTGCAGCAACAGTGAGGTCGCTTCATCGATCAGTGCCTGCTGTTCGGGATTCCGGAGCATGTAGGTGTGCCAGAACGTCATGTTCTGCTCGTCGGGCTGAAACACCCATCGGCGGAACGCATCGTCAAGCACAAAATCGCGAAGAGTATAATTCTGGTAAGGCTGCGCCATGCGATGGAAATGGTCTATTTACCACCAGAAGAAAGCGGATCGCCGAATTATCCCTCGGAAAGTGAAAATTTTTTATCAGAAAAATGACAGAGTAGCCAGAAGTCGTTATTCGTCAGACAGTAGCAGTATCCGCTTGTGGCGTCAGATTCTCAAATCTGATGGGTGAGGTTTCTCAAAACCCAGCCAACAGCAATACGTTCGTTTCGAGAAACCTTGATCGTCGGTTACTTATAACCGACGCCACCAATCAACTAAGAACAAAGCTCAACAGGACCAGTAGATCGGCTGGCATTCGTTTCTGGAGAGAGGCAATAGCTTTGTAGATAACTTTGTAGGCCGAGGTGGTTTCGATGCCCATGATACCGGCAATCTCTTCGTAGCTTAGGTTGTCGAAAAACTTCAGGAACAGGGCTTCTTTTTGCCGGGCAGGCAGGTGATTCAGCTCGCGCAGAACGGCCTCGGACTGCTCCCGACTGATCTGCGAATCGAGCCAGGTAGGTTCGTAGTGAAATTCGACTTTAAAATCGATCTCGTCTTCGTGGCCCGACTGAAATCGGTGACGTTCGTTGATCTTCCGAACCAGGTCGCGCCGGAGCGAACGCATCAGGTAAAATTTTATGGAATCGGTTTGCCCCAGTCGTTCGCGCGTTTCCAGAATGGTCAGAAACAGGTCTTGCAGACAATCTTCGGTCAACTGGCGATCCTGGGCAATCTTGTAGCCATAGTTGTACAGGACTCGGGCGTACTTTTCGTACATAAACGAATAAGCGGCCTTACTGCCGTGCAGAAAGTCGTCCCAAAGCTGGGCATCTGTCGCCTGATCGTAGTTGAGTCCCGAATCCATTGTCACTATATCCGAATGGATGGTTAAAGCTATGCAATTTCAGGCATACCCTTAGTGCTTTCCTGCTACTATTTCTGCGTATACTGCTATCTTTCGTTTTAAGCTGTGCCACAGTTTGCATACGCATTTGGGAACCGTGGCACGGCTTAAAACGAAGTAGTCCTGATCGTACCGGCGAATTATTTCAGCTTTTCGTTGTTCAGGTGCCGAGTGGCATCGCGGATGTTCTTTTTATCCAGATTCTTCTGAAAGGCTTCGGTGAGGTCGATGCCGGTCTGGTTGGCGAGGCAGATGAGTACCCACAGCACATCGGCCATTTCGTCGCCCAGATCCTTCTGTTTATCCGACTCTTTCTCCGACTGTTCACCATACCGACGGGCAATGATCCGGGCCACTTCACCGACCTCTTCGGTCAGCATAGCCAAATTGGTCAGTTCATTGAAATACCGAACGCCAACGGTTTTAATCCACTCGTCGACAGTTGTTTGGGCGTCTTTAATGGTCATAACTTGGCTACTACACAGAGATGCACGGAGTAAAAAGAGATGCGCTGAGAACTCTGTGTATCTCTTTTTACTCCGTGCATCTCTGTGTAACAATCCTTTATTTTTCCGGCATAAAGGTCAGCGAGCTGAATTGACTTTCGTCGAAGGCTTCCTGCGCCAGGGTTTGTAGCTGTTCGGAGGAAACGGCGTTGATGTCGTTGAAAATATCGGTCAGCGCTTCTACCCGGTCGATGTCGAGCAGGCTTTTGGCCATCATCAGCATAAAGCTGTTGTTGCTTTCTTCGGCCATGGCCAGTTGCCCGATCAGTTGCTCTTTCGTCTGATGAAGTTGCAAGGTCGTTAGTGGTTGATCACGAAGGCGTTTCAATTCTTTCATGATCAACGCGTGTGCCTTGTCTACTTTTTTAGGATCGGTGCCAAAGTAGATACCCAGAAAACCCGTGTCCAGATAAGGCGTATAGGAGGCATCAATCGAGTACACGAGTCCGTATTTCTCCCGCAAATTCAGGTTTAGTCGCGAATTCATGCCGGGGCCACCCAACAGGTTGATCAGCATAAAGAAGGGTAGCCGTCGGGCATCCGCCAGTCCATAGGCGGGGCGGCCCAGCGCACACTGTGCCTGCGTAATGGGGCGCTCCACACGGGTCTGGCGGGGGACATAACCGGTTGGAGTTTTACGATGGCGGGTCGTATGCTGGGCAGGCACATCAAGGAAGTACTTCTCGGCCACTTTTACCACCTGCTTAAACGGCAATTTACTGACCGACGAAAATACAATCCGGCTGGTGTCGTAATTCTCAGCAATAAACCGCTGGAGATCCTCCCGACGAAACGACGCTACGGTTTCAGTTGTCCCCAGAATGTTGCCGCCCAGGGCGTGGTTCGGGAAGACGAGTTCGTCGAAATCGTCCTGAATAGCATCTTCGGGCGAGTCGTAATACATGGCCATTTCCTCCAGAATCACCCCACGCTCACGCTCGATCTGTTTCTCCGGGAAAACCGAGTGAAAGGTAATATCGGCCAGTAGTTCGGCCGCTTTTTCAAAGTGTGCATCCAGCACCGACGCGTGAAAACAGACTTTTTCTTTGGTCGTATAGGCATTTAGTTCCCCACCCACCGTTTCCAGACGGGTGATGATGTGGTAGGATTTTCGTTTCTCCGTACCTTTGAAGGCCATGTGTTCCCAGAAATGGGCCAGCCCCTGCTGGTGAGGTTGCTCATCGCGGCTTCCGATGTCGAGCATAATGCCACAATGGGCAATCTGCGTATGTGGTATTTGTTTGTGCGCAATCCGAATTCCGTTGGGCAGTGTATAAACCTGGTAATCTTCCATTCTAAAATTTTTACGCCTTAAGCGTACTAATGATAACCGCAACAACTCCACCCCGGTTCCTGATTATTCAAACTGCTTTCATCGGCGATGTGATTCTGGCAACCGCTTTGCTCGAACAACTTCATGCAACTTACCCCGAGGCTGTCCTGGATGTGCTCGTTCGCAAAGGTAATGAGATGCTGCTGGCCAATCATCCATTTCTGAACGAGGTGCTGATCTGGCACAAAAAGGGCTCCAAATATCGAGATTTATGGCGACTGTTGGGCATCATTCGGGGCAGGAAATATGATGCGGTACTGAATCTGCAACGCTACGGGTCTATGGGTTTACTGACGGCCTTATCGGGCGCAGGTATTACCATCGGCTTTGATAAAAATCCATTCGCCCGCTTTTTTACCCATCGGGTCGAGCACCGTTTTGAGTCGGGTGTTCACGAAGTGGATCGAAATACGGGCTTGCTTACGGCCCTACAGTCCGTTCCTGCTTTTCAGTCGCACGCACCAGGCCGTCAGTTGCCTGCCCGCCCAAAGTTATATCCATCCGAGGCCGATTATGCCGCTGTTCGCTCGTATCAGGCAGAACCTTACACCTGTATGGCTCCGATGTCGGTCTGGTTTACGAAGCAGTATCCGTCCAAACGATGGAACGAGTTAATCAACGCTTTACCGAACGACCTGACCATTTACCTGTTGGGCGCGCCTACAGATGTACAGGCCTGCGACGCCATTCGGGTATCGGCCGGTGAAACACGAAAAGTGGTGAACCTGGCCGGAAAACTAAGTTTGCTCCAATCGGCAGCCTTGCAGCAGGGGGCCATGATGAATTATGTAAACGACTCGGCTCCGTTGCACCTTTGTTCCTCCATGAATGCACCCACCACGGCGATTTTCTGTTCGACCGTACCGGAGTTTGGCTTTGGTCCGTTGGCCGATGTATCGCGGGTCGTACAAACGCCAGAGCCTCTGGAATGTAAACCCTGTAACTTACACGGTCGAACCGCTTGTCCGTTAGGCCATTTCCGCTGTGCCTGGGGCATTCAGCTAGACGAATTGACGAAGTTAAGTTGGTGACACAGTTGGTAAAGTTTTTTAACAGTAAACGACTAGGCTAATTTTTATAAGTGGGGTCGTGAAAATTTTCTGTCATCCCGAGGAACGAGGGATCTTCGGAGATTACCTTTTATGTCCTCTCCGAAGATCCCTCGTTCCTCGGGATGACAGAAACGGCCTTGCAAGCATACTTTAAAACTATTTCCACTTAAGTACTCATTTACCGTCCCATCGGGGTCATACACAATAAGCAAGCTTGAGCAACCTAATGATTTAGGTTCATAACGTCTTGAAATTCAACGAACAGCTTCCGTTTAAGCCTAACTTGCTCGCATCAGCAACCATTCATTATATTTTATTTTTAATTTATTGCATTAAATAGAAGATTATACGATAAAATAATAAAAAACAAAAATAATATTTGAAACACATGCCATTAGAACCTATTTTTGACTTATTAGCATCCGATACAGCGAAACAAGATATTGTCTAGCATTAATTCTACTGCCTTCATCCGTTCATTGACGCATTAAGACCGAACTTATCTTATGTCTATCAACCGTCGAGACTGGCTCCGGGCCAGCCTATTGTCTGGCCTTAGTCTGACTGCCGCTCCTGCCGCCTTTTGCGAACCGGAACAAGAAATCCCCCTGGGCTACAAAGCCCCGAAAGGCCCTCTGAAAGCTCGATTGTCAGCGAATGAAAACCCGTATGGCCCATCGCCGAAAGTGCTCAAGACCATTACCGAAGCGGCTCCCGACGGCTATCTCTACGCGATGGAGCATGCCCGCAAATTCCGGAAACTGGTTGCCGATACCGAAGGTGTACCCGAAGAATATGTGCTGCTGGGTGCCGGTTCGGGCGAGTTGCTGACAGCCGCTGCGCTCTGGGCGGCTTATCGACCCAACCGCGTCGGCGGACCGGCCGGACGGACCATTGTAGCGCCTGATCCGACGTTCGACCAGCTTCCCCGCGCGGCCATGAAACATAATGTCACCATTGATCGGGTTCCGCTGGTGGCGGCTGATGGCTACGACATCAACCTGAACAAACTGAACGAACGGGTGAATGCACAGACGGGTATGGTGTATCTCTGCAACCCCAACAACCCGACGGCTATTATCGTCGATCCATCCAAACTGCGGGCGTTCTGCGAATCGGTAGGTGCCAAAACCCCGATCCTCGTCGATGAAGCCTACATCGACTACACACCCGATCCGAAAGCGTATTCGATGGTCGATATGGTGAAAAAAGGCCACAATGTGATCATCACCAAAACCTTCTCAAAAGTCCACGGCTTTGCTGGATTGCGTACGGGCTATATGATCGCCAAACCGGAATTGCTGGAAGAAATCAGCAAGTTTGCTACGGGCGGTGGTTGCATCAGCATGACGACCCTGCGAGCAGCTATGGTCAGTTTACAGGATAAAGAGTTCATCAACTACTCGCTCGGCAAAGCGAAAGAATCGAAAGATTTTCTGTTGGGTATTCTGAAACAAACTAACTACGAACCACTGCCATCGGGCGCTAACTTCGTAATGTTCCCCATCCGTATGAAGGGCGAAGATTTCGTAACCCGCATGATGGACCAGGGCGTGAGCATCCGCCAGTGGAAGTTCGATGGTCAGTACTGGTGCCGCGTTAGTCTCGGCACGATGGACCAGATGAAAGCCTTCGCCGATGCGCTGAAACTAATTTCGTAACGTTCAACCTTCCTCTTTTTTAATGATAGAATGATTGAATAAAATAGCTTGCGCCAGCTTATTCAATCATTCAACAATTCAATCATTCTATCATTACCTTAATAGGTACACATTCACTGACTGTTTGACCTCGTCCAGGGTTCGGTCGGGTTGTTTGAACGGGGCTGGAATGGGTTGTTTTGAGAATGTTTGCAGGTAAAGTACCCAGGCATCGCGCCACCAGATTGCTTCTTTTTGTTGGGTAGTCAGTCGGGAAGCTACATCGGTAAATGTTTCGGGGGCGACCACATTTTTGACCTGTGCCCATTCCTGCTGCATCCACCGTACCGAATCGGCTCCGGTGTAAAAATGCGTACAGAGTTCATCCCACAGGGTTCGACCAGTCGACAGCTTTTTAGTCCAGGGTACATGATGAAACCAGAGTAAGTAGGAAATGGGACAGGTTTCGGGATTGCTCCACTGCTGCTGCACCTCGGGTCGGTATTGCTCCAGTGCCCGGCTTCCCGAAGTGGTCCGGTCGAAGCCAACGCCATTGGAATCGGCTCGGTGGTAATAAACGGCGGTCCAGTCAGGCCGTGGGCTTCGGGCTTGCCAGGGTTCGGGGGCAAAGTGAACGCCCGTCCAGGGCCGCGAAAGCCCCATTGGTGTATTGTAATTGACGTAAATATCCCGCGATTTTTGCATCAGGTTCACAATCCGTTTGGTAGCCTGCGGTTCGTGCGTCAGCGTCATGGCCACCCACTCGTTGGCAATGGCTTCCGACGATAACGTATGATCCCAGGCCAACCGTCCAAAGGCATACCAGTTGGCTTGCGCCATCGGGTGCCCCGTCCAGTTCAGGTTCGAGCCCGTATTGGCAACACCTGCCATCACACTCATCGAATAGCCGTGCAAGCTTCCATCCACTACCTTCGCCACGGTAGAACCTTTGCCGTTCACATACGTGTCGGCCTCCAGACATTCTTTAAACAGGGGTGCTTCGTAGACCAGATGCGTAGCAAAGCCCAGGTACTCCTGCGTCAACTGGAATTCCATCCCTAACGGTGTTTTGGGCATATTGCCGAACAAAGGGGAGAAGGGTTCACGCGGTTGGAAATCGATAGGGCCGTTTTTTACCTGTACAATCACTTTTTTGTCGAACTGGCCATCCAGAGGAACAAACTCTTCGTAGGCTGCTTTGAATCGATCGGCTTTGGGGTCGGCTTTGTAAACGAACGCTCGCCAGATCACCACGCCATCGTATGGTTTCAGAGCTTCAGCCAGCATGTTAGCCCCATCGGCATGCGTACGACCATAATCCTGCGGGCCGGGCTCCCCTTCGGAGTTGGCTTTGACCAGAAAACCGCCAAAATCGGGAATAACTTTATAGATATCCTTCACTTTATCGGCCCACCACTGGCGTACCTGCGGGTCGAGCGGGTCGGAGGTTTTCAGGCCACCCAGGGTTTTAGGAGCGGCAAAGTAAACTGACAAGTACAACCGAATACCATACGGCCGAAACACGTTGGCCAAGGCCGCCACTTTCTCGATGTACTCGGTCGTCATGAACCGGGCACTGGCATTTACGTTGTTCACCACCGTACCGTTGATGCCAATGGATGCATTGGCACGCGCATAATCCCGATAGCGCGGGTCGATGCGCTCGGGCAGTTCATACCATTTCCAGAGCGACGAACCCGCATACCCCCGCTCAATAGAGCCATCCACATTATCCCAGTGATTGAGCATTCGAAATTCAACCTTCGGGTTACTCATCAACGACATATTTTGAATTGGCTGAAGGGTCTGCATCTGCCGCAATAGCACAAACGCACCGTACAACACGCCAGCGTCCGACTTGCCGGAGATAATTAGATTACCCCCTTTCGACTCAATCCGGTAGCCTTCTTTGTTTAGGGATTGTACAGCAGCATCTGTTGCATTTACTGATAAAATAATACCGCCTGTCCGGCTGCCAGCACTGCCAACAATGGGAACTGTTTTCCCTAACAAGCCCTGCAAGCCCATCTGTAATTCGTCGGCGGCTGATTTCAGAATAGGACTAGCCGCTTTTGTGGCTATATATTGGGCCGTTTGTGCATACATCTGACGCTTTGCTACGTCGTTGATGAGATCATATTTTAGCCACAGTCGATAGCCATCGGCATAAGCTGGGTCGTTGGCAAAACCCTTTAGTACCGAAGCCAGGGCTATCAGAAGGGTTACACTAATTCGTTTATACGTCTTTGTCATTCTGTTTATCAGCTTTCTACAAGCTACCTAATCTGAACATGAGTATGCACATTTACCGAAACCATACCCTCGCGGATCGAAACTTTAATTTTAAACTGGTTTGACGCTAAAAATCTACTCAGCACGGAATCATTTTTGGCATTGAATCGCGCTAGAGGCTGCTCGCTGAACCGTGGCACGGCTGTTACAGACATCTTATGATCTGGGATGAAATCAGCCGTGCCACGGTTTTGTGGTGTCGGTTGCTAACAACCGACACAGCGAGGTTTCTCAAAACCTCACTAAGCCAGCTTGATGAACCGACACCCATTTCAGTCTTATGGCCTCTAAAAACAAGTAAGGTCTCCGACAGAGCCAGAGACCTTCACCAAACCAACCTATGATAAACAGTATTTCAGAAAACCGTAATTGTGCCGGTCACTGCTAACCTGTATGTAATAGGCTGATTTAGCCATTTCGTACCCTTCCGGTCAATAATTTTTTTGCGCAGTAGGCATCTTCGGCCTGGCTGTTATTTTTACAAAAGTCAACTACTAATCAATTCGTTAACACAGCCCAATGACAACCATGAAAAAAGTACTCTACACTCTTGCCGTAAGCGGCTTAACCCTTCTCCTCTCAGCCACGCTTCCAGCCAACCTTACCAAACTGACCGAAGGAATGGCTGACAGACCCGGTCAGCAAACCCCCTCGTATCCGTTCTCACGCGCCATGCGAGCCGGTGATTTCGTCTACATATCCGGGCAGATCGGCGTTAAGGCCGACGGTAAACTAGCCGACGGCTTTGAAGCGCAATCGAGACAAACCATGGACAATATCGTCGCGGCTTTGAAAGAGCAGGGACTGACCACGGCCGACGTCGTAAAATGTACGGTGATGATTGGCGATATGGCCAAATGGCCGGATTTCAACACCATCTACCGGGGCTACTTTAAAGAAGGGCATTTCCCGGCTCGTAGTGCCTTTGGAGCCAACGGACTGGCCTTAGGTGCCGCCCTCGAAGTGGATTGCATTGCCTACGCTCCGCTGAAGGGCAAAGCGAAATAGTAGGCGATTACGGCTCACGGCTCGTCCGCGATTGCATCGCGGATGCGCGAGGTTCGCGTCTGCGACGCGCAGGACAGTCAATTCATGTAGCATCGCGTCACAGACGCGGACCTCATCCATCCGCGATACAATCGCGGACGAGCCTTATACTTACTAAACCTTGTGAGACCTCTCCCAATTAATGACGTGACAATCCGATCTTGTCAATCGTCTGACGTAGTGTCGTAGCCCAAATTGTATAGCCTTTTCTGGCTAGATGGATGCCATCGCCCGAGTAAGCGCCAGAGACCAGGTTGCCCGTGTTGGCATCAATCAAGGCTGCTGATGGGTCGCAGAAGAAAACGGTTTTGTTGTCGACGAATGGCTGAATCTGCTGATGGACTACCGTATATTTTTTTCGTTTGTCGTCGTCGGCAGTTGTACCAGCGGGCAAGGGCCCAACCAGCACCAGCTTCGCCTGTGGTAGTTTCCGACGGAGGGCTTTCAGAATGGCACCGATCCCAGCGGTAATGTCTTCAGCTTCGTCTTCCCGGAAGTTATTGACGCCAATGGTAACGACAACCAGTGCCGGATTGGCTTTGGTAAAGTCCAGGTTTTCGACACGCCAGAGCAGGTGCTGTGTTTTATCGCCCGAAATAGCCGCGACGCCGTATCGATACCCCGCCAGCGCACTGTCGAACGGAGCCTGACCAGCATGATGAACAACTAAACTGCGCTTGCCGATAGCCTGCGTAATGGAGTTGCCCATCAGCAAAATATCAAGCTTACCTACGCTGTCGAGCGTTTGCTGAATATTGCTGTAGTTGTCCCACCAGTCATTACCCGGTTTCCACCCACCAGCCGACCGATACTCTGAACCCGGCATAGCCATCAGCGCATAGTGTGGATACTGCCCCGATGCTTTCAGAATAAAATCAACAATGGGCGACGGATTCGGCAGACTATGTGGATGATGGTTAACGCCCGGCTTATGGATGACGGTAATCCGACCACCGAGTGCCAGCGCCTGCTTTTCAAACGGTTCGGTATTCTCGCTGACGGGTACAGCATCGTCGGCATCACCCACCACGTGCAGCATCGGAAAGTTACCTTTGACAATCTCGGGAACCCTATCGAGCGGATTACCTTTAAACTGAAGGGCTTCTTCTTCTGATTTCAGGCCGTAGTCTTTCTTGAAAATCTCCCAGTCGCTGGGGCTCCCCTTGCTTTTTCCTTTACCACCCGGCCAGCTTTCCAGGTCCAGTACCGGCGCGTCCACATACACGCAAGCTACTTTCTTCGGGTTTTCGATAGCCCAGTTATAGGCATAGACACCGCCCCGGCTCAAGCCTTCCAGCGCAACTTTATCGGCCAGTCCAGCTTTATGCATGTATCGGTAAAATTTGTTCCAGAGCCCAATGGCTTCGGCATTGCCAAAGAGTTCGGCCACATCGCAGTAGACCAGATGAAAGCCGTGGTCGAGCAGGGCGATGTCGGTTTGCGGCTCATGCCCCCAAAAACGCGCCCGCCAGATCCAAGGCTTATCTTTCGCTACAATTCTCGGTTTAACCACCTTACAGGCCCGCCCTTCGAAGGTAAAGTCGGCACAGTCGTAGCCATAAAACGACGTTATTTTTTTGGGCTCTTTGATCTTCCGGAAAATGTCGAAATCAGGCTGGGCTTTCGTCGTAACCACTTCGTACAACCGACGGGCAATGCGGGTCATCACCAGCGAAGCCGGGTGGAGTTTATCCGGAAATAACAGGCTATCTTCCAGGGTCAGCGAATGCAGATCGACCAATTCCAGCTTCTCCTCAAAGGCCACCTGCCGAATTCGGGGCAGGATGTGCTTTTTAATAGCGGCTTCGGTCTGGCGAGTCGTATCGGTCAGAAAGGAAGCGACCGGCAGCAAGAGCACAATGCGGGGGTGGGTCGGCAGGTCTTTAAAGGATTGAACCAGTGCTTTGTAATCGGGAATAAACTGGTCGATCTTCAATCGGTAAGGTAATCGGCTGTCATTCGTTCCCAGCTTGATGAGTACAATATCAGGGTTGCTTTTCAAGGCTTCCTGGTATTTGTCGGTTGACGTATAAGGTGCTGTTGTCTCCCGAAGTACCGTTCGTCCGCTGACGCCAAAATTCATGACCTCATAACCCGAGCCAAGCAGATACTGGAGTTGAGCCGGAAATGAGTTCTGCTCCCGATGCGTCAGTCCAGCCCCATATGTAATGCTGTTGCCCACACAGGCAATCCGAACAACTTTCTGGGCTCGAACCGTAAATGAGAGAACCAGTAAAAAAGCTAACGAGAGCGAAAAGCGCATAGTAAAGAGTGATTAACGGCTCAATATCGAAAGAAGAATGGAAAGCAGTTTGTCCGCGATTACATCGCGGATGGGTGAGGTCCGCGTCTGTGACGCGACAATATACAGATCGCCTGTCTTTCGCGTCACAGACGCGATTCTCGCCCATCCGCGATTGTATCGCGGACGATCAGTGGACGAGTTGCTTCAACGAGTACTTGCCGTGTTTTGCTTGTCGAAATACTGGCGCATGAACAGCAACTGGTACGTGATGGCATTGGTCCAGTAAGTCCAGTTGTGGCCACCGGGTCGGGTGATGTAATCATGTGGGATGTTTCGCTCCAGTAGTTTCTCATGCAGGTTGTTATTGACCCGGAAAAAGAAGTCTTCGCTACCACAATCGATAATCAGCGACAGTGAATTAGGGGTAAGCAAATGGAGTAAATTTATGACCGTATTCTGCTCCCATCGGTCGGGGAACTGCGCATAGGTACCCAGCCGTTTGGCCATGTCCCAGTTGTTCGGAAATGGTCGAATATCGACGCCACCACTCATACTGCCTGCTACCCCAAATACATCCTGGTGGCGCAAAGACAGATACAGAGCGCCATGACCGCCCATGCTCAGGCCCGTTATGCCCCGCCCCTGACGGCTTTTGATGGTTTTGTAATGACTATCAACCCAGGGCACCAACTCGCTGGCTACGTAGGTTTCATACTTAAACGACGGATCGGCGGGACTATCCCAGTACCAACTACCGAATGCGCCATCGGGACAAACGACAATCACCTGGTTTCGTTCGACAAGCTGGGCCATATTCGGTGATTTTTTAGCCCAGTCGCTGTAGTTGCCGCTGTAGCCATGCAGCAAATAGACGACTGGAAACTCGGTTCCGACGGTATACGAATCGGGCGTCATCACAACGGCCTTGATGGTCTTTTTCATTGATGGACTGTAGGTATCCACCGTATCAATCTGAGCCGCCAGACAATAGCTGCCCAGGGATAAAAAACTAAGAATAAGTAGCGAACGAAAGAAGGTCATGAAGTACTGGTTTAAACAAGAAAAGCAACTACGCTTGTTAAGAAACGAGTCGGCTGAACCTACCCATACTGATTCACGATTACCAAACCTATAGACAGCCAAGATGTCAAGTTTCCAGTCGTTTTACCGGATAATTTGTAAAATTTTCAGACAAATTATCCGGTAAAATGGTCGATTAGTTGACAAATAAGGAAGCAGTTTAAACTTTTAAAGGAAATTCAAAAATGCGTGTTTTTGTCATGCTTCCTGCGACTACGCGTCCCGGTCAGCATGACAAAAAAAGCTACCCGGTTTTAATGAAATTTGAAAAGTTTAAACAGCTTCAAGATCACTTTTTGACATACTTATCCATAAAGGCCAGATACTGCGCCCAATCGTAGGCCGTTACATCGTGTCCTCCAGTTCGGATATGGTAGCCAATTTGCCCCTGGACGGCCTGGTTTAGAGGTGGGCGCTGTGTAGTAGGCAATCGCCTAGCGCCCTCGGATCGGTATCGAAAACCTCAAATCGCATCTGGGCAGGTTTCGCTGGCGAATAACCATACATCTGGCTGGTAAACAGTTCCAGTAATTCAGGGCGTCGCTGAGTTCGCCATTATTTTACGGAAGTAACCCGTCTCCCATTAGTCAATACGAGTGGATCAGGCAATGGCGTTTGTTGCTGCGCCTGTAGTACCTGAGCGTATCCGTATAGAACCGCGAAAAAGGCAAGGGTTTTATTCAGCATTTACACGTTGGTCGTTTTCTGTTCAAGTGCTTTCCGAACGGCCGGCGCCACTTTTGTTCCGAATAACTCAATAGCGTGGAGCGTTTTGGCGTGGGGTGTACCATGCCCGCTGATCATCTGCGCCAGATAGCGGGTGTTGCCAAACAATTCATGGAAATACAGAATCTTGTCGATAATCTGCTGCGGACTTCCGACCATAAGTGGGCCATGTTGCCGCATCTGTTCGAAATGCATGCGGGTAATGGGCGACCAGCCCCGTTCCCGACCAACCCGATTCATCAGCAGTTCGTAAGGCGGAAAAAACTCATCGGCCGCCTGCTGCGAAGTGTCGGCAGCATAAAACTGTGAATTGATTCCTAACTGCAACTGGCTCATGTCGTGCCCAGCCCGTTCGGCCGCCTGACGGTACAGATTCACAAATGGAACAAAACGGTCAGGTGTACCGCCCAGAATAGCCAGCATCATCGGCAGATTCATCGTTCCGGCCCGAGCCGCTGAAGCCGGAGTTCCGCCTACGGCCAGCCAAATGGGCAATTTCTCCTGGTAAGGTCGCGGATAAACACCCCGGTGCGGAATACCCGCCCGGAATTTACCCGTCCAGTCGATGACTTCCTGTTCGTTGATGTTGACTAGTAAGTTCAGTTTTTCGGTGAACAGATCGTCGTAGTCTTTCAGGTCGTATCCAAACAAAGGAAACGACTCGATGAACGACCCTCGACCCGCCATGATCTCCGCCCGTCCGTTGGAGATCAGGTCCAGCGACGCAAAATTCTGAAACGTCCTGACCGGATCAGCCGAACTCAGTACGGTTACCGAACTCGACAGCCGTATGTTTTTGGTAATGGCAGCTGCAGCCGCCAGAATCACCTCCGGGGCCGAAATAATGAAGTCGGGCCGGTGGTGTTCGCCCAGCGCAAACACATCCAGCCCGACTTCATCAGCCAATTTTATTTCTTCGAGAATTTCCTGCATGCGCTGGTGCGCATTGATCGCTCTGCCCGATACACCATCCGGTACAATTTCGCCAAAACTGCTGATGCCTAATTCCATGATTGTGGTTGCTGATATGCTGTACAATCACTTACCCGTTCCGACAGTTCCTCACACCGAACAAATCGATGGATTAGCGGCCCATCCAGCCTCCATCGACGGTCAGAAGCGTACCGTGGACATAAGCACCAGCATCGGAAGCCAGGAAAACAATCGGCCCTTTAAAATCGGATGGATCGCCCCAGCGACCCGCCGGAATTCGGTCGAGAATAGATTTAGACCGGTCGGGATCGGCCCGTAAGGCAGCCGTGTTGTTGGTGGCAATGTAACCGGGCGCAATGCCGTTGACGTTTACCCCTTTCGAGGCCCATTCATTGGAAAACGCTTTTACCAAACCCGCTACGGCACTTTTACTGGCCGTGTAACCGGGCACCGTAATGCCGCCCTGAAAGCTCAGCAGCGAACAGGTGAAGATGACCTTACCGGCTCCTTTGGCAATCATGTCTTTCCCAAATTCACGGGCCAGAATAAACTGGGCATCCAGGTTCACCGCGATCACCTTATCCCACCAGTCATCAGGATGTTCGGCCACGGGTTTACGCAGAATCATCCCGGCATTATTAACCAGAATATCGACCGAGTGAGCCGCTTTTACTGAATTAATAAATTGATACAGTCCTTCCCGATCCGATAAATCGACTTTATACCCGCTGAACTGACGACCCAACTCTGTAACGGCCTTCTGGGTATCGCTCAGGTCGCCCGTGTTGGCCGTGCTGATAATATCGGCACCTGCTTCGGCCAGTGCGATGGCCATAGCCTGCCCTAATCCGGTATCGCTTCCGGTCACTAAGGCTGTTTTACCGGCCAGATTAAACTGTTCTAAAACACGCATGAAGAATTAACTAGAGAAGCTTTTGGAAACACTTACTAGGTAAGAATAGTCGTTCGGGACAACCGAATACCCTTGAAAACCGTTTTTTTGTAACAGATTACCGTTTAACAACCTGAAGAAATATGCCCTTATTCGTCATCGTCCGTCACGGCCAATCGCAATGGAATGCAGAGAACCGGTTTACGGGTAATACCGACACGCTACTAACTGACCTTGGGCGGCATGAAGCGCGCGAAGCCGGGGTACTTCTTAAAGCCCATCAGCCGCCTGATTTTGGTATCGGTTTTACATCCGTACTGCAACGAGCCGTTGAAACTATGGCTATTATTCTGGATGAAATTGGCCAGGCCGATTTACCGGTCGAACGAAGTGCCGCCCTGAACGAACGCATGTACGGCGATTTACAGGGAATGAACAAAGCCGAAGCCGAAGAGCGGTTTGGTGCCGATCAGATATTCTGCTGGCGACGCAGCTATACGGAACGCCCTCCGCACGGTGAAACACTGGAGGAAACCCGGACTCGGGTGGTGGCTTATTTCCAGTCAACGATTCTACCGCATCTTCAGGCCAATCAGTCGGTTCTGGTAGTAGCCCATGGGAATAGCCTGCGGGCCTTGTTGATGGAGCTGGAGCATATCAGCCCAGAAGACATCGAGAAAGTAGAGTTAGCGACCGGAATCCCACGTCAGTACCATTACGATGTTGAAACGGGAGAATTTCAGTTGCTACCTAAGTAGTTTAAACACAGAGACGCAGAGAACACGGAGGGAAAAATTAAAACTCTGTGTTCTCTGCGTCTCTGTGTTTAAACCATCATTTCACAGCGATTACTTCAATTTCGATCAGCACATCCTCGCGGACGGTTTGTGAAACACCTTTTTGCTCAACCAATTTAGGCGACTGTGCAAAATAGGATGCTTCTACAGCCTTAACCGACTGCGCGTTAACGGAACTCACCTGAGTAGTACCAGTTGCTTCTTTTACTGAATACGTAATCTGGGTGATGTCCTTAAGGGTCATATCTACCGTTGCCAGCGATTTTTTTATATTTTCAAACACCTGTCGAGTCTGCGCCGTCAGGTTACTGGGGCCTACCAATTCCCCAGCGTCGTTGAAGGGACGCTGCCCACATATATACACGATTTTTCCAGGAATACCCGGTTCAACTTTATAGAGGTAACCCATAGGTACCTTAGGCAGGGCGGGCGTCTGTGCCTGGCTGCACGAAGCCAATGCCAGCCAGATGAGCACATTACGAAAATAATTCATCGAGGTAATATCTAGTAGTTCAATGGTTCAAGTTTCAGGTTTACTGTTTACTCACTCGTTCGTAGCGAGGTGCTGGTTTGATCATCTTCGCCGTTTGTATACCCATTACCGGGTGTAGAGTCGGGGTCCGATTGATCCGCCGTAAGAATCTGTGCCCGATTGGTAAACATACCTGCCGTTGTTACCTGAACCGTAAACGTTACACTAGCCGATTGCCCAACGGGAATTTGGGCAATCGTTCCACTGACCACCAATCCGTTGACAGTCATCCCCGATGCCGAACTCACAAACTGCAACCCGGCAGGCAATGTATTGTTCAACACGACATTGGTTGCCGCTAATCCACCCTGATTTTGAACAGTAAGCGTCACGCTGAACGTTTGGCCTACGCGAATCACCTGGCTGCTTAACTGCATACGCAAGCTCAAATCAGCTTTGGCCGGATTGGGCGCCGGTTGGTTCGACTGAACCGGCGGCAAAGGCCCCTGATTCGGATTGGGCGACACATATACAGCCGAAGACGCGTTTTTTGTTCGTAAATCGACCTGTGCTTCGTCAGATTCGCCATTGCCAGTACCATTATTCGGGGTTGCATTGGCCAGCGGACTGGTCGAAGCCGACAAGTCGGCAGCGGCCACATAGGTTCCTTCAGCGGTCAGTCGGGCTATGTATCGCCGGGTCATAAACGCACCCGACGGAAGCCCACCGACGGACCCATTTACGACATTATTAGCCGCATTCAGATTATCTGTCGACGATACGAAGTTCATATTTGGCGGCAGCCGATTTTGAATGGCAAATGCGCCCACATCGCAACCGCCCGTGTTCTGAACGGAAAGCCATAAACTGACCGTATCGTTGACAGCCACCACCCGCCGGGAGGTTTGCATCGATAGGCGCAGGTTTGCGGCAGCCAGGCTAACCGTTTGCGATGACGGATTCGACAAACAACCGTATACCGGGTTTTTAGCCTGTACACTGTACGTACCGGGGGCAGTTACCGTAATTGACGTGGAGGTAACGCCAGTACTCCACTGACTTGGCCCGGAATAGGATGAGGTAAGTCGTAACCCCGTACCGTTACAAATAGACAGCGTTCCGGTATTCGATGAGATGGTTGGCGCAGCAGGCTGAACCGTTGATGGCACAACAACTGCAGGTGGAAAATATACTTTGTTTTGCGCCGTGAGCAGCCGGGCCGAATAGGTACCCGCGCCAACCGTCAGGCTACTGGCACTATTGCCCGTATTCCAGATGTACTGATAGCCACCGGGTTGGGTCAACGTAAGCTGATTGGAAGATGCGCAGGAAATGCCCGTGAGCGGCTCCGTCTCGGCCGGATACGGTGAAATACTGGCCAGATACGCATCACTAATCGCATTAGACCAGGCATCGCCTACTTTCGTTTGGCCCGATGGTGAAAAATGGATGCCATCGGGTCGATCATCGAGCGAGTTGACATTATCGAGGTCGGGGCCCTGGTAGGCCATATTCCCGGGTTTACCAATAATTTGAAACTGGGCCGACCGAACATTATCGAAGCGGGCGCCAACAAACGACGAAAGCGCAACAATACAGGCCAGGTTCGGTTTGCCGAACTCCCCCCGGATTTTATCGATCACTTTCTGATAATATTTCGCCGTTGAGTCAGTTGGGTTATCCCGGTCGTTTTCACCGTGTTGAATCAGAAACGCCCGTATGCCGGTACTTGGCACATACAGGTTCATCAGGTTCCGAAAATTGGCATAGGGCATGCGTAAATCATAGCGAACAAACGAATGCTGAAACGGAATGTCGTAGGCAGCCCAGTAGGTTTGCTGCATGTTGGTGCCACCAAATCCAGCATTGTACATCAGAACAGGGACATTGATCCGCTGTACCAGTACATCGCCCATATGTGCCCAAAACCACGGAACACTGGCAAAGGGCGAAAAGCCACTGTTCGACTGCAACTGACTAAATACCATACCCGGCAGGTAACGCGTATCGGCGGTGTTGAGATACTGCTGCTGATAAACCGTTCCATTATTGTCAACCGGCACAACGGTCACCCGGTCGTCAGTAGCTCCCGGAAGCGACGGGCACATGTTGACGCCATTTACCGTACAACCCGACCCCTGCGCATTGGAATGGCCCATAATGGCAAACACCTCGCCTACCCCGAAACGATCTACGGAGTCTGTCGCCACAACCACGCCACCGCTTAAACCCCGCACATACACACTGTACCACCCTCCCCGAACGGTGAGGGTCCCATTGAATTGCCCATTGGTTGGATTGGTCTGGATGGTTGTCCAGGGAGTTGTTGTTCCCTGCCCTGCCACACGAGCAACGGCCCTTGCCTCGATGGCATCCAGCGGTTGTGCGTAGCTACCGGCTATCTGTACGGCGGCCTGATTGGCATTGTTACGCTGTACTACCAGTCGACTAACCGGGAAAGTAATTTTGACCTGTGCATTTGCTTGAAATGCGCCAAAAAATAAGGACACGAGTGTTACATACACCGCCACAATCGCCCGCACATCCATAATGTAAACACATATAGAATTTTATCAACTCTATATTTCCCGTTATATTAGTTCAGTGCAAAAATTATAGTAATATTTTAAACAAAAAAGGTATTTAGTGATAAAAGTTTACCGTTTAATCATAATCTGCTCATTATGAAACTTTTACACTGCATATTATATCTATCAAGTAGATTACTAAAACACAACCGCTTAATCAATGATTAGTTAATTAGTATATTATTTTGTATACTATTAGTTAACTACGTTTAAATGTCCATTTTTCCCTGTGAGGAAAACCTGATACGCATCTTTTCGATAGCTATGCACCTTATTTTTCAGGCAATGCAGTAGTGCTTCGGGTCAATAATAAACCGAATAATAACCCTATACTCAAGTCGAGAAACCTGATGATTTGCCAGCCCGATAGCGATGGTATATCGCCTTGCTGGCTAGCTTAGGCCGTTGTTGGCGTTAGGGTGATGATGATCGATTTGGAAGTAGGTGTATTACTTTTCTCCGCCGTCGAATCGATAGGTACCAGCACATTCGTTTCGGGGAAATAAGCAGCGGCACAGCCTCTTGGGATATTGTAGGAAACCAGCACAAATCGATGGGCCGTCCGCGTTTTGCCGTCATAATGACTATGCAAGTCTACCACCTGTTTTTCGTGCAGACCCAGATTGGCCATATCGTCGTGATTGATAAAGACAACCCGCCGTTCGTTGTGGATACCCCGGTACCGGTCGTCGTTGCCGTAGATGGTCGTGTTGAACTGATCATGGCTGCGAATGGTCATCAGCATCAGTTCGCCGGGTTGCAGTTGGTGGTGCGTGGGTGTATTGATCGTGAAGTGCGCTTTCCCATCAGCCGTTTTGAATTCTCGGACACGCGGGCCGTTCGGAATGTAAAAGCCTCCCTCCTGACGTACTTTTTTGTTGTATTGGTCAAAACCGGGAACAACCTTCTCGATCAGGTCGCGGATCAGATCATAATTCCCCACCAGCGCATCCCAATTGATGTTGGGACGTCCTAACGAATCAACCGATGCCCGTGGATTATTTCCCAGGGTTGCTTTGGCCAGTTCCGCAATAATAGCCACCTCACTTTTCAACGTCGACACAACCGGCTCGACTACTCCATGCGACTGGGCCACTACGCCGGTTGTACTCTCACAACTGACAAATTGCTCACCAGATGCCTGCATGTCCCGATCCGTACGACCCAGGCAGGGCAGAATCAGCGCGGTTTCACCATGAATCAGATGGCTCCGGTTCAGTTTGGTCGACACATGTACGGTAAGTTTGCATTTTTTTAAGGCTTCGGCGGTGTAGTTCGTGTCGGATACGGCCATAGAGAAATTACCACCCAGGGCGAAGAATACTTTTGCTTTCCCTTCATGCATGGCCTGAACGGCCTTTACGGTATCATAGCCATGCTCGCGGGGCGGTTCAAAATCGAACGTCTTTTTGAGTGCGTCCAGAAACTCGGGTTTGGGCTTTTCCCAGATACCCATCGTTCGATCACCCTGTACGTTGCTATGACCACGAATCGGGCTGGCCCCTCCCCCTTCAATACCAATGCTTCCTTTCAGCAGGAGCAGATTAATGACTTCATTAATTGTGGGCACCGCATTCCGATGTTGAGTCAGTCCCATCGCCCAGCAAATAATCAGCTTGCGGGTATGCTTAAACAGGTCGACAGCTTCCTGAATCTGAGAAATGGTCAGTCCACATTGCGTCGCTAAATTGGAGAGGTCAAACTGATCCAGACTTTTCACAAAATCGTCGTAACCGGCGGTGTATTGCTGGATGAAAGCATGGTCCAGCACGTTGCCAGGCCGGTCGGCCGTTGCGGCTTTTTTCTCTTCTTCCAGCAAAAGCTTACACATCGCTTTCAACAGGGCCATGTCGGAGTTGATGGGCACTTGCAGGAACAAATCCGCCATTTTTTCGCCCCCAAACAACACATCCCGTGGACTTTGTGGGTCACGGAATGCCAGCAATCCGGCTTCGTGCAAGGGATTGACGGCAATGATTTTGGCTCCGTTACGCTTGGCTCGTTCCAGTGGAGTTAGCATACGTGGAGCATTTGTACCGGGATTTTGGCCCATAATCATGATCACGTCGGCCTTTTCGTAATCTTCGTATCTGACCGACGCTTTCCCTAAGCCAATCGATTCTGTCAACGCTACACCAGTCGACTCATGGCACATGTTGGAACAATCAGGCAGGTTGTTGGTACCGTACATCCGCACAAAAAGCTGATACAGAAAAGCCGCTTCATTACTGGTCCGACCCGACGTGTAGAAAACCGCTTCGTTGGGCGAATCGAGGGCATTGAGCTGATCGGCAATCAGCCGGAATGCATCATCCCAGGCAATGGCTTCATAATGCTGTGCGCCCGGCCGTAAAATCAGTGGCTGCGTCAGACGCCCCTGCTGACTTAACCATAAATCCGTTTTTTGCAGTAACTCGGCTACCGTATAGCGCTGAAACAACACGGGCGAGGCCGTATGCTTGTTCATGACTTCTTCAGCAACCGCCTTAGCACCACTCTCGCAGTATTCAGCAATTCGGGAGCGGTGACCATCGGGGTCAGGCCAGGCACAGGACGGGCAATCGAAGCCATTTTTCTGATTCATGTTGACGAGTGCTTTCCAGCCACGCGCCAGATCGGCCCCTTCAAAGACGTGCTTAAACGATTGAATCACTGCGGGTAACCCAGCGGCTTCATCATATGGCTTTGTTACCTCAAGCTGGCCAGTGAGTTCTTCGGGGGGCGTGTTGGTATTCATAAATCAGATCGAAATGAATGATAAGGGTCTAAAATCCAACTGAATTGATTACGAAGCAACCAACCCAATATCGATGGAATGTTTCTGCGCATCGGCACTATGTGCAAAGTAACAATAAGGAATGCCCAATGCCTCAATTCGTTTCAATATGGCTTCGGTTTTGAGTTTATTTTTTGCCCGTACCTGTCGGATATATACGCACCGAATCTGTGTCGGGAAATGTTCAGCCACCGACGCGTAAATAGTTGGATCTTCCTGCGTATCGTCGCCCAGGAGCACAAATTGCTGCTGCGGATACATTTCCAGAATGCGCACAATCCGCATAAATTTCGTCATGTGTTTTCCCTGTCCTGTTTTCAGGACTTCGGCCAGTCGTTTGAGCGGACTCAGCAGGTACACGCCAGTGGGCAACCCATTTTTCTTCGAGAAGTCGATGATGTAGTCGTACAGATTCCATTCGCTGCTCGACACGTAAAAGAACGCATTGGTCGCATTAGGGCCGCTGTTGGCCTGAGCGAGAAGTTGATAATGCGCTACAACCCCTTCGAATGGGGCTCGGGTATGGGCATTTTTCGTAATCAGTACATTCAGGCGTTTCAGCAAATTAGCCGAGTGCGACACCAGAAACGTATCGTCAATATCCGAAATACAGACAAACGGGGTCGGATCGGGCACCAGCACCTGTCCTTCACCTTCAGCCGATACCTCGTCGGTCAGTAGTTTTACCCGAATGGTATGCCAGCCCGATGCGAGTGGTTTACTTAAGGGAACATCGACCCGGAAATAGCCATCTGTATCGGATTGCGTATCAACCGATTGCCCGTCGACAACAACCTGAACAGTCGCCCTGGGGTAAGGCTGGACTAAAAAAAGTCGAATCAGGCCAAACAGATTAACCCATAGGCTACTGCGATACTTAATCCGGGGCAACGCACTTCGCTTTAGCGCACTGCCATGAATGGTAAGCTGCTGGGCATTGCCAAAACTACGATAAACCTTTACGGTTGGCTGGTCGGTTAAACGCAACCACGATAAAATATGACCCTTCAGCTTACCCTTCAGGCTTAAATTTTGTTTAGGTATCAATTGAACTTGCGTGGCTTCCATAGCGCATCAATCAGTACATCCCATCTATAACTCATAATTCACGGAGAAGTTGACTTTTTTATTCATAATTAATCCCGTTTCGGGCGGGCACGACAAATCAGACTGGGAAAAACGTATCGATGAATTCTTTACCGATAAGCCCTATACCGTTCACCGCTGCTACCTCGACGGCAAGACCGATACCGAAACCATCCAGAAGCAACTCGCTCAAGGCAAACCCGACCGGGTCGTGGCTGTTGGGGGCGATGGAACGATCAAACTCGTCGCCGAACAGTTGCTCGATAACCCTATCCCACTGGGAATCTTGCCGGGAGGGTCGGCCAATGGTATGGCTAAGGAGCTGGGAATTCCAACCGATCTACAGAAAAGTCTGGAGTTGCTGATTGACGGGAAACCCAAACCCATCGACGTTATTTCGGTAAACGACGACATCTGCCTGCACCTGAGCGATATTGGGCTGAATGCGCATATCGTAAAATATTATGAGCAGAACAATTTACGTGGCAAACTGGGCTACCTGCGAAGCGTTCTGAACGTGTTGCGTAAACGACGGTTGCTTCGACTGGAAATCAAGACCGACGACGAGTGTGTGCAGCGGGTTGCCTTTATGGTAGTGCTGGCCAACGCCCGTATGTATGGCACCGGAGCCGTTATCAATCCCGATGGCGACCCCTCTGACGGACGCTTTGAAGTTGTCATTTTTCGGCGACTATCATTCGGTGAGATCCTGAAACTGTTCTGGCGTTTCCGGCCTTTCGATCCCAAACACATTGAGATTTACCCGGCCACGTCTGTCACCATCGAGACCCACAAACGCGCTTATTTTCAGGTAGATGGCGAATACCGGGGCCGCATCACCAAGCTCTCGGCCCAGATTAAACCCGCTGCCTTAACCATGATTTTACCTGAACGAACGAAAGAAGCAACGAGCGGGTAGTGAGGTTTTCGGATAGTGTGTTAAGTGTAACATTTAATAGGCACTTGTCACCTCAACTCCATATCGTATGGCTGCTATAAGTACGTCAATGTTTATAGCCTCTAACCGTTTGAACTTAATGCAATAGCCGCTTATACTGGCCTTGCCAAGTGTTTCTCCATAGGTCTGGGCCAAGTATTTTTTATCATCAATGCCAAGGATATAGACTGAGATCCCTGTTGTATTCGCACTGAGACCAATCTGATAGAACGCTCGGGTTTTTCCATCAGCATAGTGTATGGTATACAATCCATAACCTATATTTGGATTACTAACAACCTTATTATCAGCATTTTTCCCATCCAGAAACCAGAGCTTACAGGCTGGCATTTCCTGCAGAATAATGTTGTGCAACGCCTTCATGTCGCTTCGTTTTGGTTCAGGCTGGCTAGAAATATACGTTTCGATTTGTTCTTCTATGCGCATATACGATCGTTCATTGCTGGTTACAAATTCGCCATTAAAGATATTGTTTCGCCCAATCACTAATTCACTCAATCACTCAATTAGTTAGGCCAATTGGCGAATCTGAATCCGGTTGGGATGGCTGTAGAGGTTAAAACGCTCGTCGCGGACGAAACCTGCTACCGTGATGGCTGCTTCCTGCGCCATTTGTACGGCCAGACTCGACGGAGCCCCTACAGACGCCAGCAACGGAACTCCCGCCATCCAGCTTTTCTGCACCAGTTCAACGCCAACCCGGCCACTCAGAAAAATGCCATACTGACTCAGGGGTAGCCATCCTTGCCAGAAAGCAGCGCCTATGAGTTTGTCCAGTGCATTGTGCCGACCGATGTCCTCACGAACCAGCAGCAAATTGCCCTGCGTATCAAACAAGCCAGCCGCGTGAATACCTCCCGTATAGGCATAGGCTCGCTGCGTATCCCGAACGCGGTTGGGCAGGGCATGTAGCACGGATGGCTCCAGCGAAAAATCAGCCAATATAGGTCCGGGTGTACGAGCTTTTATGGCGTCGATGGTGGTTTTGCCACACAAGCCACAACTGGCTGAGGCAAAGGTACTACGCTCCAGTCGCGACCAGTCGACTATGACCTCTGGCTGAAGTTCAACCCGAATCACGTTACCCTCCTTGTCGGCATCGTTTACGCAATGCCGGCACGAGACAATATCGGCTGGAGACTGAATAATGCCCTCTGTAAACAGAAATCCCATAGCCAGTTCGGCATCATGACCGGGCGTCCGCATGGTTACCGCCACCGAACGCTGCTGACGGTCCTCGACCGGGCCGAAACCCAGCCGTATCTCCAGTGGCTCTTCAACAGCGAGTAGATCGGGCTTTTCAATAAGTGTTTCGCCAGACACTTTCTGAATGGTTATGGGAGCGACAAGCGACATGCGGATACGGGTTTTGGAAACAACGTAATGGCAAGGATAAAAGTTATGGTTGACTTGTTTAAGCTTTTACCTAGTCGCCATTTTTGTCATGCTGACGAAGGAATCGGACCGCCGAAGCGGCATCTTACAAGTATCCTTACGACTAAATCAGGGAATCTTAAGATGCTTCCTTCGTCAGCATGACAAAATGCCCCCATTATAAGCTTATTCCCTAAACCTAGAACAATAAACTTTTCCGGCAAAATATCGTAATTTTCATCCATGAAAGTTCCCTTATCAGCTCTTTCGTTCGACGCCCTGCACGATCGCTGGCTCCGCCTGATTGGTATTCCACTGGCGGTGGTGCCGTTTGTGGCGCTGACGATTGCTGCCTATGGGTATAATACCCAACTGGTTCTGTTGATGAGTGTCTGGGGGCTGATTTCAACGTCTGTACTCTGGCATTTGCTGCTTTGGTGGGTCATCCGCGTACGTATGGAATACCCCGGTCGCGAAAACACCCGCAAGCGAATTGTCAAAACGTTTGGTGGCTATTCGCTCTTCACCATTCTCGATCAGTGTTTTGAAACCCGCGTACTATATCAACTCGATCCGACTGGCTTGCTACCCGAACCTGCCTTTCCAGTCGATTATTTGGTGCCGATAGCGATGGCGTTGTTTTTCGTTGTTGTCGTCGGGAGCTATTATGAAGGCTCGTATAACCTGAGCCAGTATCGCAAGGCGGTTGAACGAACGGAGGCCGTGAAGAAAAAGCGACTAGAGAATGAATTAGCCCGGTTGAAGAGTCGGGTAAACCCGCATTTTCTGTTTAATAGTCTGAACTCGTTGTCGGCACTGATCAATGAAGATCGTCAACGTGCCGGGGCCTTTCTGGACGAACTGTCGAGCGTATACCGGTATATGCTCCAGGCCAGTCAGCGATCGCTGGTACCTTTGCGTGAAGAATTGGCCTTTCTGGAGGCTTATCGGTATTTGCTGAACGAACGCTATGGGTCTGCTCTACGCTGGCAACTGAGACTGAATGATGTCTCCAATGAATGGATGCTGCCTCCGCTCACACTACAAATATTGGTCGACAACGCCATCAAATACAATCGACTACTACCCGATGAACCGCTGACGATTACCATTCAGTATTTGGATGATAATCGGCTGGAGGTTTTGAATACGGTTCAGCAAAAAGGCATTCAGGTAAAAACGCAACCGGGTGGACTGAGCCAGCTCATTGCTCAGTATGGCGCCCTTGGCCTTCCTCCTGTTCAGGTTTCCGATAATGGAAAGACATTTCGGGTAAGTCTGCAAATGACCTCGCAAAACCAGAACGAAACCAATCCTATAGCGATCTGACGCCCGTGAATCTGAATATTTTTACCCGACAGGATACGCGCATTGCCTTGTTCATTTTGCCAGGCATTTACGGATTTAACAACTTTGCGCTGTTTGGTTCAGCTTACTTCGAGCGTTGGGACATCTTTTTGCTGGCGACGGTAGCCATCATCTTTATCTGGACACCCGCTTACTTTCTTCATGCGGTTCCGGCATTGTGGCTACGTCAGCGATTTCCGCTTGTTCGCCAAACAGCCATGCGGTTGTGTCTGGCCTGGGGCATTCATGTATTGATGTCGTCGACGGTGATACTGGCGTGCTTTTATGGCTACAAGTGGCTCCACTTTCCGGGTTTCGTATTCAATCCCGACCGTTTGCAGCTAACAATCCTGCTAACCGCCATCATCAATCTCATCGTCAATGTGGTGCATGAGAGTATCTATACCTTCGAACAATGGGATGCAGCCTTGCGCGAAGCCGATCAGCTACAGCAGGCCAATCTACGGAGTCAGCTCGATGGCCTGAAAGGGCAGATCAATCCGCATTTTTTGTTCAATGCCCTTAATTCGCTCTCGTCGCTGATTGAAGAAGATCCTGAGCAGGCCCAGCAGTTTATCGATGAAATGAGCAGCGTCTACCGGTATATGCTTCGGGCCAACGAAACCGAACTAGCGACCCTCGATCAGGAACTGGCCTTTACCCGTTCGTATTTCCATCTGCTTCGAACCCGGCATGGTGATCATCTGCGTCTGGAAGAAGCCATCAGCGGGCAATTTTACAACTACCTGATTCCACCACTTACCTTACAGTTGCTGCTCGAAAATGCCGTAAAACACAATATCATTCTGCCCGATCAACCCTTATTCATTCGCATCGAAACCCGCGAGGATGGCAAACTTATTGTTCAGAATAATTTACAGCGCAAGAAAAGCCGTGTTTTGTCGAACCGGGTTGGTCTGGCCAATATCGTCACCAAATACAAACTGCTGGGTGAAGGCGATGTAGCCGTCGAAGACGAAGAACCGTATTTTACAGTGACGATTCCGCTGATAAAGGGATAATGGATAATGAATAATGAATAATGAATGTCTGGTAACTGTATTCATTGTTCATTATTCATTATCCATTATTAAAAACTAATGGTTGCTGAGGCTTTCAGGGCGAAGGAATTTAGTGGGATGCCGTTCGGGCCGTCGTCAAGGTAGTTGAGCCGGTGAATGGCTTGTATCCGAATCAGTTTGAAAATATTATCGATACCATAGCCCAATTCCATATAGGGAATCGCTTTGTCGAGCGCTCCAAAATAAATAGGCCGCACTCCACCGGGCAGTGGCTTACCAGTAGCTACCTGTTGATTCTCCTTCGACAAACTTCCCCAGAGTGCATCTACATTGGCAATTAAGCGCCAGTTGAACTTCCGAATACCCGGCAGACGATTGAATAGTAATCCCTCAAATCGATGCTGTATATGCATGGCTACAAACCGATCGCTGACGAACTCGTAGAACTGCATACGGTTGAACGTATTGACTGTTAGCAAAGGCGTAGGGTTGCCAATATGCGGGAATAGCATTGGCGCAGGCATCACATTGGGTGTATATCCAGCCGACAACAGGTAGGTCATGCGGCCGAGTGGCCCAAGCCGGAACGACTGTTGCGCCCGCATTGTGACCCGATGATAATTGTATTCACCTCCTAACGATTTTAGCCCGCGCGTATACCGGATGGTAATGACAGGAGCCCGTTTGGTACCCAGTGTGATGCGTTCGTTACCGTCCATGATGTATTTCTCTTTGCGGGCCAGCCGGGCTTCTATCGACCAGAAGGCATCGTCAATATCGGACCGTAACGGCGACTGATCGCCCAATTCGGGTTCGAGTCGGTAATGGAACGGAAAGAGCGGGTCGAATGTACGTGTACCCAGCATGGCGGTCAACAGCACGCCCTTGACCGGTTCTGTCTTGAAAAAGATTTCTTTCTGGTAACTCTGGTAACCACCCCGGTACCGACCAAACCGGCTTAACGCATAAAACATCCGATTGCCGCCAATCAACTCTGGCGTTAGCCCAAGCCGTTCCAGATCGTAGGATATCCGAACGCCCGCAATAGTCCAGTGCTGCCGCGAAAACAGGTAATCTATTTCGGCTCCGTACTTAAATTGGTTGTCGAGCGTTCCGTAGGCCAGATAGCCCCGTAATATCCAGTTTCGGCTAAATTGCTCATTGGTCCGGAAGCCGATCCGCGTTCGTAAGCCTTCCACGCTGTTGATGGCAAACAGGTATGGATAAGGCCCCAGATCGAAACCACCCAATTTATAAAAGCCCGTAACCAGAATTTGCCCAACGGCTTCAGCTTTCTTAACCGCCGGAACCGCACGGAGCTTATCAATCACTTCACGGGTTTTTCGGTCTTCGGTATTCAGCGAATCGGCCCCGGCCAGGTTTTTCTGAACCGAATTCCAGAAGGCGTCATTCTGCGTAGCTACCGTATCGCTCGGCTCAATGGCCTGCTCATAAAAGGAGGGTTGATGAGGTCGGTTCACCACAATATTGTTATTACGGAGAGTCACCTGCGCCCGCAACCCAAGCGATTGCTTACCAACCCCGGTCAGATTAGCCGATAGACGAATGCTCACAGGCAACCAGCCAGCCGTCCCCGTAGCCCCTGCGGTTGAATCGGTTGTCGACTCCAGTTCCTGTTCAATCGTCAATGAACGCACATAGTTCAGGTTGGCCGCGTTGCCAATTTTGGTCTCAATCTGGCAAAGAGCAAAGGTGGTGGTATCGATCCAGGCTTTGCCGGTAAAGACCAGGTCTTCGGGTCGTTTGGGGTCAAACTGAATTTCGTAGCAGATATGATCGCCAATCTGAGTGGTATCGGCCAGAAAGAACTCGTACCAGTTTTTCCAGTTATCGCCAATAGGCGACGCAAAATCTTTACCCAGAATCGGGATGTAATTGTCGTAGAAATTTTGACTGACCAGGTTTGTACCACCCAGCAACTGCGAACTTAGCCCCGCATCATCAACGGCTACGCCTTTGATCCGGGTTTTCCGAATGTCTTCCCGTTTGCGTTCGGGGCCGGTTCGATAATAATACCGTGATACGGATTCCGACGCCAGGAGCGGTAGTAATCGATGTCCTTCATCGTCCACAATTGAATCCTGCTGGCTCATAGCCTGATTGATTCGTTTGATGAGCGGATTCCGGCGCATCCGATCCGAAACATGACTCAGCGCAATTTCGGTTTTTACGTAGCTATCGTATTCATAAGCGGCTAGGCGTTTTCGATCGTTGATGTTCCGATTTTTACGTACCTGACGAAGCACACGCCAGGCAGGGTTTTCGCCCGCTTTAACAGTTACCTCCTGCAAGGCCGTTCCGGCCGATTGCAGCTTGAAATCAACGGCCTGTGATGTACGCTCAGGGTTAATGGCCAGCCGCAGGATTTTATACCCCATCGAGCTCACAGCCATGGAGTCCGTTAAGATTTTAGCAACTAATGTGTAACGGCCTTTTTCGTCTGTCAGCGTACCTACCCGTCGCCCTACCAGTGAGACACTCGCAAAGGGAATCGGCTCGCCCGTATGCGAATCTGTAACCAGACCTGTAACAGTAAAATTAGTCTGCGCTTTTACCACGCTGAAGGTATTGGCAAGGAGAAGGCAGGAAAAGAAAAAGAATAGACGTTGCAGACGTTTCATAGATTAAATTACGGTCTGCTAAGTTACAAAAAACATGTTAATACTTAAGTAAAAAGTACTAGCCAATACTACAATTAAATTCCTAACTGTCAATACATTATAGGATAGTGTCACATATTATTAACCAACCAGCCATATCCGGTCGGCATCGGCCCCCTGTTCGGTCCATTCGACCAGCACCCGTTGCGATTCTAACGTATTCACCCGCTTGCCTGTATAATCAGGTTTAATAGGTAAATCGCGGTTGTATCGCCGGTCGATCAAGACCAGTAGCTCCACTTTCCGGGGTCGGCCAAAAGCGGTCATCGCATCCAGGGCCGCCCGAACCATACGCCCGGTTGCCAAAACATCATCGACCAGAATGACTCGCTTATTTTCAATAATAAACGGCACATGTGTTGTGTTGGGGCGAAGGGGCGTATCGCGCCGACGGAAATCGTCCCGGTAAAAGGTGGCATCCAGATAACCAAGTGGTACAGCGTATCCCAGCGTATTTGTTAACTCACGAGCTACCCGTTCGGCAAAATAAATACCCCGGGGCTGCATTCCCAGAATCACGGTATCAGCAAAATCCTGGTAGGTTTCAATTAATTGCTGCGCCAGTCGACTAATCACAATTTCGAGCAGCGGACTGGACAAAATCAGGCGTTGTTGGTTCATGGGGTAAAGATAGTCGTTTAGATGGTAGTCAAAAGTCGCGGGCGAACCCTAAAATCCTACAAATGCAGTATTGTCGCTATATTAGATGCTCCTTAGAATTGCACTTCGTTTGAAACTACGCGACGGCTATGAAACGAAGGATACTCCTAACCTTCTTCCTGCTCCTAAAAACTGCCTTTAATTCTGTTCATGCACAGAATATTGCGGGGTATTGGCTGGGTGTAACTACACCAAGCGTTCCTAGTCAGGAAATCTATAATTATGCCATGATGCTTACGCAGACGAATTTCGCCATTAGCGGCACGGCACAAACATCTGATCCAAATGTACCTTTCAGCGGAATTGTTTACGTAACCGGCACGCTGGCCAACCCCATATTTTCATTTTCAGAATCGGATAAAAATGGTAGTATCGATGTCAAGGATGTTTGTTTCTGGCGGGTGAAATTGACTTACAGTCCTGTCGAAGAAAGCATGCTGGGCACCTACGAACACATTGTCAACGGCACTACCTGCACCAAAGCCGGTGGAGGAAAGATGGATCTGTTCCGAATCGTCTTAAAATCTGGAACCAAGTATTGCAAAGGAAAGCCCGTTAACTTACTGGTCACGGGTCAGAACATCCGCTGGTATTCGTCAGCGGCTAAAACAACCCTACTCGCTACCGGCAATCGATTCAGTCCCAACATTACCCGAACAACTACCTTTTACATAACCCAAACGCTGTATCAAAACGAAAGTCCGCCCGTTCCGATTACGGTCGAAGTGGTTGATCCAACGATTAAAGCGGTATCTACTAACTCAGGCTGCGATAAAGCGAACGGCTCCATCTCAGTAACCGCTTCGGGCTCCACTGGCTGGCAATACAATATAAACGACGGCCCTTTTCAGGACACACCTCTGTTTGCAGGTCTTCGTCCGGGCTCTTACAAGATTGTAGCTAAAGATACCGCTGGTTGTCAGGCAGCGCAGACTGTTACCATTACCACCGATGCGGGTCCGTCCATCACTAGTGTAAAAAGTACTCCACCCCATTGCGAAACAGCCAATGGCGAAGTGAATGTTGTAGCATCGGGCGGAAAAACGCCCCTCACCTACTCCATCGATTATGGGATTACCTATCAATCCAGCCCCACATTTACCAAACTAGCTGGTGGAGCTTATACCCTGCGGGTACGCGATGCCAATGGCTGCGAAACGAATAGTGCGGTCAATCTGCCCAATGCCAATCCAATCGTCATTCAGAGTACCGCAGTTTCGCCTACCTCCTGCGGTCAGGCCAATGGGCAGGTAAGTTTGAGTACATCGGGCGGAAAATCGCCCGTCCAGTATAGCATTGACAATCAAACGTTTCAGACTAACATCATTTTCACGGGTCTTCAGGCAGGCACGTACACACTTCTGGCGAAGGATAGCGAAGGCTGTACAGCCAGTCAGTCGGTGAGTATAGCTGCCAGTACAGGCCCTTCCATTTCTGATGTAGAAACGACTCCGGAAAACTGTGGACAGGCCAATGCAACGTTGCTGATAAAAGAAAACAATGGCCCTTCGTTATTTTATTCACTCAACGGCAGTCCCTATAAACCAGCCACCTCGTATTCGGGCCTAAAAGCTGGTGCTTATACACTTTCGGCCAAAGATGCCACGAACTGTATCGCCACCCGAACGGTCGACATTCGGCTCGATTGCGTTAATCTGATCCATCTGCCAACAGCCTTTTCGCCAAACAGAGATACTTACAACGACGAGTTGAAAGTGTATTTCGCGTTTCCATCGCTTACCATTGCCCGCTTCACAGTTTATGACCGATGGGGAACGGTAATCTATAATCGTGCTAATTTTGTGCTGGCAAGTGGTGACTCAATCTGGGACGGCCAACAGAACGGCCAGCCAATACCCGTTGGAATGTACACCTATCGACTGGACTGCCTGTTTCCCGATGGTACTCAAACCACTTACCGTGAGTCGGTATCTTTACTGAATTAATCCACAATTAGCTCTTGTAAGCTCTATGGGCTCCCATACGAACGGAGCCGTTTCGTTATTTTTATGAAATTTCTACTTGTTGGTTTGGGCAATATTGGCCCCGAATATGCGCTAACCCGCCACAATGCCGGTTTTATGGTTCTCGACCGGCTAGCTGCTCAACATGGTTTCTCCTTTTCGATGACTCGCCTGGCCTATACGGCACAATGGCAGCATAAAGGCAAGCAATTATTTTTTGTGAAGCCAACCACGTATATGAACCTGAGCGGCAAAGCGGTTAACTATTACCTGAAGCAGGAGAAGATACCCGTTGAAAATCTGCTGGTTATTACCGACGATAAAGATTTACCGTTTGGCAAGCTACGCCTGAAACCTAAAGGCTCAGCAGGTGGGCATAATGGGTTGCGCAATATTGATGAGGTTCTGGCCACACAGGAATACGCCCGACTGAGGGTTGGCATCGGCAATAATTTTTCGAAAGGCCGACAGATTGACTTTGTGTTAGGTCAGTTTCCGGAGGATGAATTGATCCAATTACCTGACTATTTAGACCGTGCGGGCGATGCGGTTCTCTCTTTTTGTACTTTGGGCATACAGACGACCATGAACAATTACAACCAATGATATAACTTTTTAAAGAATTTTATAATTTTACCAAGGCATATTTTATAGACATCAACCTCATACTAGTTAAAATTATATTTGGTTTTAAGTTTAAAAATAGCCAAATTTTCAAAAAAACACGGTACAATCAAGATTAAATTCGGAATATAATTCTAAAACGGGCTATATAGGCCACTTGCGATTCAGGAATTTCTACGGATATTTGTGCGTTCAATAACTGAAACCAAATAGAACAAAACAATGAAATCGCGTGTTATCTTTGCATCACTGATTCTTGGATTAGGATTAGCGACATCTCAGGCAGACGCGGCTACCACCACCAATACTGATGATAGCCCGGCCGCCAACAAGCCGGCAAGTACAATGCTTGTCAATGGTTCGCAAAAGAATTTTACTTCTTATGTAGAACAAAACATTGCCAAGTACACAAATACTACCAACTGGCAAAACTTTATGAGCGTAGTCTCGTTGTACAATCAAAACCCGGCCGCCGTGCTGAACCTCAGCGCCAACGATCAGGTTAAATTCAACGAAGCAGTTGCTCAATTGAAAAATAAACTGGCCAAACGTAACGATGCGGTCGCCAGTCATTGGATGAATCAAGCCGGTCACACGGCCAAGATGATCAATTTCCTTTGGGATGCGAATCAAACCTTGAGCCAAGCCGCTGACATTCAATAATTTGAATTAAATCCGGTTTTCAAACGGGATTTGGAACAGAAAAGAGTAAAAGTTAGTTTTTCATGTAGAAAAGGTTAAGGGTTTAGGAATAGTCAGTATAAGGTTCTCTGCAATGATCAGGGAACCTTATCTTTTTTACAGGCCCTTCCTCCTGAAAATTCTTTGCATTTAGCCAATCCGAAAACGTTTACTCCATACCTCGCGACACCATTTGTCTACCCAGCCAGTTTGCTTGAATATGCTTTAAGAGTCAGCACAGCTTATCACCCAAACTGAGTGCCTGACAATTCTTTCTCTTTTTTCGACAGGACAGCCCACAGAAACGACACTTCATAAGTAAAGCAAATGCAGTTTTCATAAAATAGCCTCTATTTGCAGCCCTAACGATCTTACTTACGTTTAGTCCATTATGATTGAGTCCGTTGCGGCTTTATACCGACGCCTACCGCCTGTTCGCCCCCAGACCCAGTGGCATTTTCTGCTGCTGTTTCCCTGGTTTATCCCGTTACTGACCTATTGGGTTATTGGCGAACGTTACTGGTCTGACCCCTGGACGTTTATCACGGCGACAACGCTCAATCTGACTATTGCAGGCACCTGCCTGATAACGCTCGATCAGCTTACCCAACTGGTGATTCGTCGCTACCCCGACCTTGACCAAACCTGGCATCGAGTCTGGCGGTTATTGGCCGTATTTATGCTGGTAACTCCCTGTTTTGTTTTCGGAACGATCACCTTATATGGCAGCTTTCACCTGTTCGGCTACACCTATGATGCAACCGCCTTACCAGTTAGTCGTATCGCCCTGATTAATGCCCTGGCTAATATATTATCGGTTAGTATTGACGAGAGTACGTATTCGCTGAAGAAGTGGCGGGAGAATACCTTCGAAAAAGAACAGCTAAAGAAGATCAACATTCAAAGCCAACTGGAAAGCCTGAAAAGCCAGGTAAACCCGCATTTCCTGTTTAATAGTCTCAATACCCTATCGTCGCTGATCGACGACGACCCCGAAAAAGCCGAAGAATTTGTGGATGAGATGGCAAATGTCTATCGGTATCTGCTGCAAACCAATGCGGGTTTGTTAACAACCCTGCAAACAGAGTTATCGTTTATCCAATCCTACTTCCATCTGCTCAAAACCCGCTACGGAGCCGGTATTCATCTATCGATTGATGTGGCCCCGCAGTACACCAACTTTTTGCTCCCTCCGCTCACCCTACAGATGCTGGTTGAAAATGCCGTCAAGCACAACGTCATTCTGGCCAGTAAACCCCTTTCGATCGATATTAAAACCACCGACGATGGCCAGCTATTAGTTGTGAACAACCTCCAGCGGAAAACCGGCCGTGTACTATCCAATCAGGTTGGGCTGTCGAACATCACCACCAAATACCAGCTCCTTACGCATACGTCTCCCGTCGTTTCGGACGATGATCATTACTTTATGGTGCGGCTACCCTTACTCAGCCCGGCTAAAACGACCTGATTTTGCCACAGTAGCCATACAGTTACGTCACCTCGCGAATACCGGGGTTTCTGTGTTTTCAGTAAGAGTGTTTAAGCTTTTGTAGATAGGCTAAAATGAGCGTTTTCATGTCTTTTCGATCTGAATACGCTGTAATTTAAGTTTTCTGTCATTCCGACGAAGGATGAATCTTCGGATCAGTACAGTCGTTTCTCCCTTACCCGAAGATTCCTCCTTCGTCGGAATGACAGAAAAATACTATAAAACTTTTATTACGGTGTAGTTAATACACTGTAATAAAAGTATTATAGTATTTTAGGAGTATGAAAAAGCAACACGTAATGCTGAGCGATGAACATCAGAATCACCTGCGTCAACTCCTGAGCAAAGGTACTCTGTTCGCTAAAACCTTCAAACGGGCTACGGC
>NZ_BAAHBH010000026.1:0-40581 GCF_054776815.1 Spirosoma gilvum
TGAAGGTTTTAGCGAACAGAGTACCTTTGCTCAGGAGTTGACGCAGGTGATTCTGATGTTCATCGCTCAGCATTACGTGTTGCTTTTTCATACTCCTAAAATACTATAATACTTAGTTTACAGTGTACTCAGCAACAGCGATAAGCTGGCTTTGAAAAGCTTGTATTCATTATTGAGAAATCCTACGAATGACCATCAATGACAACGGACCGGGATTTTGATCAGGTCCTGAATTTCGTGTCCGTCGTGATCAAAGCGAGCCAGCGTATAAACCGACCCATCAGCGCCAATGGCAATTGAATTGACGTAGGTCGGGCGGTTGCCGTCGGCGTAAAAAATTGGTCCATGATCCGTATAGCGTTGGGTGGGAATATGGAACGTCACCAGATGCAGATTTTCCAGTCCTTTAGCCGCTCCTTTGGCAATTTGGTCGGCTCCTTTCACCCGCTTTCCGTCGATGTAGATAGGACCACCAGTGAGATAGTAGATCGTCTGCTGGTCGGGGCCGAGTTGAAATCCTAGATACCCGTAGCTGAATTGATCGAACATGCCACTTCTACGCGACGGCTCCGAAGTAAGCCGTTCCACCAGTTCGATCGTGGCCTGCTCAGGGTCAAAACGGAAGAGATAACCCGAATTACCGTGAATACCGTAAGCTACCTGTTCGGGCGCATACCAGAAAATTTTTCGCCAGTTGTAGCCCATGCTCCCCGGATGTCTGGAATCGTATTGACCGAAGTAATCTAGCCGCAAATCAACACCGTCCAGCTTATGGAGCGATTCGCTTCCTGACTGATAAGCGAGAATATCCCCATCTGACGTGGACAGGTAAACCGTCCCGTTACGTGGATCAACGAACATCGACCGGCACAATACCCGATAATCATCCCCTACGTTTCCAGCTTCCCCTTTCATGGAAACAGGCCCCAGATTTTTAAGCGTACCTGCCTTGATGTCGTAATCAATAAAATAGCCCATCGGCCAGGTGATTCCGTACAGATGCTCCCGGTCCTGGTCGATGGTCATGGTCAAAATCCCCTCACCATCGGGCGCAATAGCCAGGTTTTCGAAGGCACCCGTTACCAGATCGTACGAAAGAAAATGTCCACCAGGATATAGGTTTTTACCATTGGGAGCCTGTTGCGGCAGCCGCTCCATCCCGTCGATCATCTCATAGACGCCAATATGCGTGGCAAAGTAAAGCTTGCCTTTGTTTTCGTAGAACCGAACGTGGCTTTTCCCCTGCGGAATGGCATTCGCTTCGGTTTCGCCACAGATGTCGGTTAAATCAGCCAGCCATTGCGTTTTATCAATAACAGGATCATATACGTAAAGTTGCCCACCCTGATCATACGATTCAGAACAAAGCACATAGTAGATTTTCCCGTCGCTGGCCGCCGTAATGGCATTATAAGTATCATGCGCCAGCGGAAAACCCGAATAATAAGGAGTGGCGGTTAACACGTCAATACTTGGAGAAGTCATGTTATTGCTTTTAATAGAACCGCAAGGGCGGCCCCGACAGATTGTTATGATTCTTATGATTTATTATGATCTGTGTAAATCATAAGAATCATAACAATCTACGTTCTATTTGTCATTTAGCTAGTGGTATTCCCACCTCGTCAGCGAGTCGGTTTATTTCGTTGTAAATCAGATTGGGAACGGACGGAGCCCAGGGACTCGGCAGGCCGTAGACCATCTGAGAAGAAGCCCCTTCGTAACCGCCTTCCTGCAAAATGGTAGCGGAGGGAATGTATCCCATGACATCGTTGGAGTACCCCATCACGAAAATATCCGGCCCGAAGCGTTTTTTACAGACCAGCGCATATTCGATGACCAGCTCACCACCAAAGCTCAGAATCGGCTGGTTGCCCAACTGCCAGATCTGCAACGGGTACGGATAACTTCGGATGAACGATTTACCCTGTTTCTGCTGAGCGAGCATCCGGGTAGCCCAGCGTTTCAGATAAGGGGTTGTTTCGTTAGCCGTTTTGAGTAGCTCCGCTTCGGTAGGTGGTGCAGAGAGTGGTAGTTCAATTTCCGAGTAGGCCGTTTTAAGTTGCGGGTCAAGGGGACGCATCGGTTCCTCCAATACCCGATCTACCGCAACGGCGAGTTCACGACCGTACTGTTTGGCCAGCGGGACGGTCCGGCGGGGAAGTGGGTTCTGGTCGCCCGCGGCTCCCTGAAAAAACAGGGCTGTAACACCAGGGTGTTCTTTTTCCAGTTCGATTTGAGCAAATCCCGCGTAATCACCCGACCACTGATAGATGTCTAGCACCGTTGGGTGGCAAGCGTACCCAAACACAACGGCTTTTAGCTTACCGGCGGTCGTCGTGACTTTAATGACCGGTACTGCATAGTCGTTAGGGCCTTTCAGTTCGGTTTGTTCCAGCAAAGCGCCCTCTTTGTTGTTGCGCCGATTGACCTGAAAACGCGTCACGCCATTCTGGGCGGACAGTTCCACCGGTTCCAGTTGCTTGAGGGCATTGCCAACCAGGGCTACAATTTGATCTTCCAGCCATCGGGTGTAGCGGTCGATGATGGCTTGCTGACCGGCATCCAGTGGGTAAATATCCAGCAACGCATGACCCAGCACTGGCCCCGAATGCGTATGCGAACTGTTCAGAATGATCTGTGCTTTGGAGAGACCAAACTGCGTTTTAAGCCGCTCCCGAATCGGATCGGACATATCCTTTGGAAAACCCAACATATCGGTCGTCACCAGTACCGCCCGTTTGCCAGATTCATCTTCCAGCACCAGCGCTTTGGCCCATAGGTCGTGCAGTTTTCCATCGGCCGCATGAGTGCGGGAGGCATAACCGGCCTGCCATTGCGATTCTTTGGGGGTGATGACCACTTTGGCAACGCCCGCTTTCCAGCCTTTCGCCCAGACCGATAATCCTGGCAAACTCAGCATCAGTAGGCAAATGAGCCAACCTAATTTTTTCATTTCTGACTCAGCAGTTTATCCGCGTTCGCATGAATTTTCTCGATGGCATTGGCAATCTCATCCATGTCGGATTGGGTGCCAAGCAGCATATTTTGGGTGAACCAGATGGCCTCTTCGTTGCACAGGCGGTCGTTTTGCGGACAGTGGTTACGTGCAACATAACTCTTGAAATCAAGCATCTCCTTCGGGTACATCTTCTGGAAATTTTTCGACTGGAAGGCATCGTTCAGGTACGGCATGTTGTTGAGCGTGGCGTACCCTTTCGAACAGGGAATCCCTTCAGCGATCAATGCTTTTAGGAATATATCCCGCGAAAGTCCCTTAAACGCTTCTTTCTGGTAACGGAACGGGAACAGGTGAAAGGCTCCACGCGTAACGTTGTCGTACAGTTTATACGGAACAATGCCCGGAATGCTCCTAATCTTGTTTTTCAGATACGTAGCATTGGTGTTGCGGGTCGTGGTTTCGGCATCGAGCCGTTTCAGTTGGGCAAGGCCAATGGCAGCCTGATATTCGGTCAGGCGAAGCTTGTTGCCCTGAATGAGCGTACCAATGCCTATAACGCCACTAACGGTGCCATACGGATTGCCATAGTTGTGGTACGAGAAACAGCGATCCATAAATGCGTCGTCGTTGCTGACAATAGCTCCACCTTCGCCAATGGCCAGGTTTTTTGAGTTCTGGAAACTGAAGCAGCCCGCATGCCCGAACGTTCCGACTTTCTGGTGATTGATTTCGGCCAGATGCGCCTGACAGGCATCTTCAATAACCACCAGATTGTGCTTTTTTGCAATGGCTAGAATCTGAGGCATATTAGCCGGTAAACCCAAAATATGAACGGGTAGAATGGCTTTGGTGCGCGAAGTGATTTTAGCTTCAATTTTAGCCGGGTCAATCTGGAATGTTTCGGGATCAACATCAACAAACACTGGCATGGCTCCATTGGCCAGGACAGGTGCTACCGTACCAATGAATGTATAAGGCGGCACCAATACCTCATCGCCACCCCGGATGTCGAACTGAGCAAGCGCTGCCATGATGGCATTGGTGCCATTCACAACCGCCAGCGACCGTTTGGCTCCGACGGCTGCAGCCCACTTGGCTTCAAACTCACTAACGACTTTATCTCGTGACCAGATACCACTCCGAATAACTTCCAGCAATTGTTTCTCGTCCTGTTCCGGCTTCCAGAGCGGCCAGGTTGGCCAGTTTTTCGTTCGAACGGGTTTGCCACCCAGCAAAGCCAGTGGCTCGGCTACCGAAAACGAGGTGAACTGACTGGGTTTAACGGAAGGTGTTGCTGGCTGAACGTTTGTATTATCCGTAAGCAAAGAAGGGGTTAGCACGGCGCCCAGACCCGTAAGCGAGTTTCGCCGGATGAATTCACGTCTTGAGTAATTCTTGTGTGCCATGTGGGTAAAGAGTTGAGGTTATGACTTTGCTTTCGCCATAACGCTTTCCAGCGTGACGGGGGCACCTCCGCGCCGTTTGCTTTCGTCGGCAGCTTCCATGAAGGCAAAAATTTCGATGGTTTCGTCGGGCGTTACGGGTACCTGGCCCGTTTCGAAATAGCGGACAATATCGTCCAGCAACGGCTCATAACCCCCATACGGCCCTAAAATCAGGTTACCCGATTTGGTAAAGACCGTTCCGCCGTAATCATGCTTGCCCGTACGCGTACCCCGAACCGTACCAACGCGACCATCAGCCCAGGTGCCAATGATGATGTCGGTGCCATCGGTATGTACCCGAACCACCTGCTTACAGCCTGTTCCCATGACCGTGTACAGCGTTTCGACGCCGTGGATACCATACCAGAAAAAATCCGGGTGCGTCTTTTCCAGAACGGCTGGACTAAACGTATCAGCCCCGACAACCTGACTTTTATCGACTTTTTCAATGCCTTTAATATGCCGAAGCGACGAAGCCGAAAAAATGGGGATATTGTATTTCTTCGACGCATCGAAAATGGCAATCGCATCGGACAGCGAAGCCGCAATGGGTTTGTCGATAAAGACTCGTTTCCCGGCTTTCAGCACCTGTAGAGCCTGTTCGCGGTGGAGCCGTCCGTCGTTGGTTTCGAGCAGGACAACGTCAACTTTTCTGAGCAGATCGGCAATTGAATCTACAATCTCGACATTCAGCTTTTTCACGTCTTCGGTATAGGCCGGAATGCGCGAGGTGCTACTTTCGATGTCTTTACTACCCTGTGGATAGGCGGCTACCACTTTATAGCCCAGAAATCGATCGCCCGCGTCGGGGCCGTTCAGCGCTTTGACGAATGCCGGGCTGTGCGATGTATCGAGCCCAATGATGCCCACCCGTTTTCCCGTTGCCGCTGAAGGCTTAGGCAGGATAAATTCAGGGCCTAGGAGCAGGGCGGTGCTGGCCTGTGCGGTATCTTTCAGAAATCGTCGTCGGGTAGAAAGGGCAGAAGACATAATGCTCAGCATTAGGGTAGTCTCTTTAAACGCACAGACTGCCGTATTTATACTCAAACGGGGCCTTAATACCTTCCGCCAACTCGTCGGCGATTCAACGCTTTATTTCCGTCAACAGTAGGTAAATGAGTCGGGCGTTGCGTGAGTCCTGTTGTATCGGTCAGTGCTTTCATAAACGCAACCAGCGCTTTTTGCTCACCGATGCTCAGCCGAAGCGAATCCTCCGCCAATGTCTGGCCATCTAGCTCGATTCCGATTCCACGCCCTCCTCCCCGATTGTAGAAATCGACCACCTGATCCAACGTCTGGTAAACGCCATTGTGCATGTAGGGAGCTGTCAGTTCGGTATTACGAACGGTTGGGGTTTTGAAGGCATAGCGATGGATGTTTTTCTGATAGGTTGTAAACTTCCCCTGATCGGCATCCAGCCGGGCAGCACTCGTTTTCGGTTTTTGGGGCACACCAATAATTTCACTTTCGGTCTTTTCGTAATGTGGGGGTATGAAGCCGTTGTAGATCGGGAAAAAATGGCAGGTTGCACAACGTCCTTTACCCATAAACAGATTGAACCCCGTCAGTTCATCCGTCGATAACGCTACAGGCTCTCCCCGCAGATACCGGTCTGGCCGGGCGTTCAGGCTAGTCAGGCTTCGGACATAGCACGCCAGCGCATTCCGAACAGTATGCCCTGTTAGTCCACCCGGAAAAGCAGCAGCAAACCATTTTTTATAGTCTGGACTGGCCATTAACTTTCTGGCAGACTCATCCGATGAGCTATGCATTTCGTCCGAATTTTTTAGCACATCGTGTGCCTGGTCTTCGAGGTACGTGACCCGCGAATCATAGAACTGAGCATTTTGTAACCCAGCGTTTAGTAAGGTCGGAGCGTTTCGTTTCACACTTTTCATGAAACTACCAAAAGCCCGACTTTTCCGGCGCCCATCCGTAAACGCGCGTTCCGGCTGATGGCAGGACGCACAACTCCGGGCGTTATTGCCCGACAGCAGCGGGTCGAAAAACAGAACTCGCCCTAATGCAATTTTTTGAGGAGAGCTGGCAAAATCACCAAAATTGATCAGATAATCGGTCCGAAAAGCCCCTGAATCGGATAATGTAGCCACTAATGGCGACAAAAACCGCCCACTGGTAGCTGGTCGAATTCCCAATGCCTGACGAGCCTGCTGTATTACTCGGCAGAGTGGATACAGCTCGTTTCGAATAAAAGAAGCCCGATCAAACTGGTCGAAATCCGATGATTCCTTAAGCGTTCCAATAGCCGTCTGCCAGTGCTGATCTAGCTGAGAAGCTAATGGTTTTGGAAGTTTCTGGGTGTATGGTTGTAGCACCGTATAAAGCGTCTCTAACGAAATCGCGGCCTCAGTTAGTCCCGTTCTGGTTGCGGGTGCATCGTAGCCCGTAATGCCCAAAGTTAGGATTCGGAACAGTTGCTGGCGGATGGCGTCAAGTACGTCGGAGTCCGTTATTCGACTGGCCGGTATACCTTGTTCCAGCCGGGACGAATACGTCAGTAGGCGGTTCAGTTCATGGAGCAGGCTATCTTTCCGGGACGGATCGTATTCAGGAAACAGATAGGGTTCAATAACCTGCAAACCAACCGGCCGAATGGGCGTTTGAGCGGGGTCGTCGTCTTCTACTTCCACCACCGACGGTCCATTGACACGACTGGCCAACACAGGCTGGTAGTATTCGAGCAACCATTCGATCCGCTTATAATCCAACCGACTTCGTTTAAACGCCCATTGTAGCGAGTCGGCCGGGGCATTGGCTTGTACATAGTTGGCCAATTGCTTAACCTGCTCGTGGAATCGGGCTTTATCGGCCAAAAACTGACGATATACGATCGGTTCGTCGCGCATGTCGCCACGTTCTTTGGGCAGAAAAGCAGCCAAAACTGTGAACAAAAAAAGCAAACGAACGATTTGAGACATACCTAACTGCTTAGCCATTAGCAAAATAATACCTTTCCCGAAAATGCAGCCCTGTACAGGTACAGAAACGATTCCGCTTTACAAACTATTCTGTACAGACGAGAAACGCGATTTCCACCTAAAAAGCTGATTGTGAGTAATTTGCTGCACAGGCGGTTTTAATAGCGAAAGTGAAATCAAATAATGTATTTTTACAAAGTGATTCTTTACTCAATTGACAAACCTTCCTTTTCAATGATAGCACCTCCGAGTACAACAGAAATCGATTTCCTGGCTGGAGGAGGTGAAACGGCCGCCCTTATTCGTGCCCTCGACTGGTCGGAAACCCCACTAGGCCCTATTGATCAGTGGCCACAAAGTCTTAAAACCGCTACCAACCTAATGCTCAACACCCGCCAGCCGGTATGGATTGGCTGGGGCCCTACGGCTACGTTTCTTTATAATGACGCCTACATTCCGGTACTGAGTCTGGCCAAGCACCCCTGGGCATTGGGGAAACCAGCGGCAACCGTCTGGGAAGAAATATGGGATTTTTGCGGTCCCCTGGCCGATAAGGTTTTCCACCAGGGGGAATCATCGTTCGTTGATGACGTACGCCTGTTCATGAACCGGGGAGGCTTTCTGGAAGAAACCTTTTATTCGTTCTCGTATAGCCCTATCCGTGACGAGAGCGGGCAGGTGGCCGGCTTATTCTGTCCTAATACCGAAGTAACAGCGCAAAATCTGAATACACGCCGACTGGCTACCCTATCGGCACTAGCCAGCAATGTTCTCACGGAACGCACTACTCGAAGCGCCTGTGTTTCGGTCGCTCAAACCATCAGCCAGAATCCAGATGATATTCCTTTCGCACTGCTTTACCTGACCACTGGCGATGGAAAATCGATTCATCTGGAACAGACAGTCCGGTTACCGGCTGGTGATGCCCGGTTAAGTCCGCCGGTTTTGAGCTTAGATAGTGCTATACAGGGGCCTTTAGACCTTCCCCTGATGAGCGTTGTTCAACAGGGGAAAGCACTGGTAGGTTCCTGGACAACAAGTCAGAGATTAGCCCCTGGCCCAGCCGGACAACCCGTTACGCAGGCTATGGTTTTACCGCTGATCGCTCCTGGCCAGCAGAAATCCATCGGTGTACTGGTAGCGGGCGTTAACCCAACCCGTCCGCTCGACGCTAGCTATCGGACCTTTTACGAACTGGTTGCCAATCAGGTCGCTACGGCCATCCAGCACAGTCAGGCAGCCGAAGAAGAACGGCACCGCATCGAACAACTAGCCGAATTAAACCGGGCGAAAACGTTATTTTTCAGCAACGTAAGCCACGAATTCCGGACTCCGCTCACGCTGATGCTGGGCCCTTTAGAGGAATTGCTTCAGGACGGCAACCATCCGTTGCCTGCCCACCAGCAAACGCAGGTGGAAGCTGCCCATCGCAACGCCCAACGCTTATTACGGCTGGTCAATGCCTTATTGGATTTTAGCCGCCTGGAGGGCGGACGACTTCAGGCAACGTTTACGCCTACAGACCTTCCGACGTTGACAACAGACCTGGCCAGTAGTTTCCGGTCCGTCATCGAGAAAGCGGGGATGCAGTTAGTCGTTGAAACTGACGCCTTATCCGAACTGGTGGATGTAGATCGGAACATGTGGGAAAAAATCGTTCTTAACCTCTTATCGAATGCATTTAAATTTACATTAAAAGGAACCATCACCGTCCGACTAATCAAATTAAAAAACAATCAGCTCCGACTCACTGTCGACGACACTGGGGTAGGTATTCCAACGGCTGATCTGCCCCGGCTGTTCGAACGCTTTCACCGAGTCGAGGGGGCGCAGGGGCGGTCGTTTGAAGGAACTGGTATCGGACTGGCGTTGGTGCATGAACTGGTCGAATTGCACGGTGGCACCATCCGGGTGAGCAGTGAGTTAGGTCAGGGAAGTACATTTTGTGTACAAATACCCATTCACCGTTCGCAGCAGTCAATAGTACCCGAACAAGTATCGACCGGCAGCGCCGACCTGTTTGTGGCCGATGCCGATCTGATGTTATCATCTCTGCTGCCTACGCAACCACCTGTATCGGAACCTCCTGCTGCCGCTCCCGACCGCTCGATGAAACGCATCCTGCTGGCTGACGATAATGCCGACATGCGAGCCTATATCCATCGACTGTTGAGCACATACTATACAGTCGATACCGTTGCCGATGGGCAGGAAGCACTGGCTGCCATTCAGCGCCAGCAACCTGATTTACTCCTGTCCGACATCATGATGCCTAATCTGGATGGAGCGGAACTACTAAAGATTCTTAAAGAAAACCCGCAAACTGCCCACATTCCGGTCATGCTCCTATCGGCCCGAGCAGGGGAAGAAGCCGCCATCGACGGGTACGCAGCCGGAGCCGACGATTACCTGACCAAACCGTTTTCGGCCAATGAACTACTGGTTCGGGTGAAAGCGCAGTTGAAGCTGTCGCAGACCCGACAGGAAAATCAGCAGAAGCTTCGGCATTTATTTAAACAGGCGCCCGTTGCTATTGCCATTGTCGAAGGCCCACAACATGTTTTCACCCTCGCCAATGACCTGTACCGTACCTTAACCGACCGTCAGGAAAGTCAATTGATCGGCCAACCCCTTCTCGACGTGTTTCCAGAGTTGGTTGCCCAGAAGATTGGCACAGTACTAGACCATGTTTTTCAGTCGGGCGAACCGTTTGCGGTAGCTGAGCAAGCGGTTGAACTAACGCGTCATGGGCAACTGTCGACCGGCTATTATAGCTACTCATTTCAGCCATTGACCGACTCGGCCGGGCAAATTACGGGCATCATTATGGTTGCGTACGAGGTCACCGAATCGGTAAAGGCTCGGCTTCAGATTGAGGAAAGCCAACGGCAGTTTAAACAACTGGCCGACCTGATTCCGCAAATTGTCTGGACAGCCAGACCCGATGGCACCTCCGATTACTACAACCAACAGTGGTATGCCTATACCGGCTTAGAAAACGGTAGGCATGGCAACGAGGGGTGGATAGATGTTATACACCCCGACGACCGGAAACGCTCCCTGGACCTATGGCAGCATAGCATACGAACGGGAGAACCCTTTCAGATGGAATACCGCTTTGCAGATAATCGGCAGCCAAGACAATACCGCTGGTTTCTGGGCCGGTCTGTACCAGTTCGGGATTCTGAAGGGACCATCGTTAAATGGTTTGGCTCGGCCACAGATATTGATGACCAGAAACAGGCCGAAACCATTCTCCGTCAAAGTGAAAACCGATTCCGGTCCATTGCCGATACGGCTCCAGTGCTTATCTGGATTGCAGGAGTCGACAAACTCCATACCTTTTTCAACAAAGGCTGGTTAGATTATACCGGCCGTACGATGGACCAGGAACTAGGCAATGGCTGGACCGAGGGTATCCATCCTGATGATCGCCAACGCAGTCTGGCTATCTATACAACTTCATTCAATGCTCGTCAGGAATTCTACCTGGAATACCGGCTCCGCCGTCATGATGGCGATTATCGGTGGGTGGCAGAACGAGGTAAGCCCTGGTTCGACCCAGACGGGACTTTCATGGGGTATATTGGTGGGTGTACCGACATTCACGACAGTAAATTAGCCAGCGAAGAACTGGAACGCCATGTTGCCGATCGAACTCGCGAACTCAAAAATCTGAACATGGAACTCGAACGTTCCAACTTCGATCTGATGCAATTTGCTTCGGTTGCCAGTCACGACCTAAAAGAGCCTCTTCGCAAAATTCAGGCTTTCAGTACGCTGCTGATGACCTCACTCGATAGCAAACTGGAGTCAACTGAACAGGAACATTTCAAGCGGATTGTTCGGGCAGCGGCCCGGATGCAAACGCTGGTCGATGATGTGTTGCGGCTCTCTAAACTCTCGAAACTGGATGCTCAATTTGAACCCGTACAGCTGAATGGCATTATCGCCCGAATTCAGGACGATCTGGAAATAACCATTCAGGATAAAGGCGCTTTAATCGACGTTGGGAATTTGCCTACAGTTGATGGCGTTCCTGGACAACTGCATCAACTGTTTCAAAACCTGATCAGCAATGCACTGAAGTTCATAAGTAATCGCCCACCAAAGGTCACGATTGAGAGTTGCCCCGTTACCGTTCAAATGCGTACGGAGTTTGGACTATCGGATCAGCCGTATGCCGTGATTAGTGTAACAGACAACGGTATCGGTTTCGACATGCAGTATGTAGAAAAGATTTTTGGCATGTTCCAACGTCTGCATCGGCGGGAAACCTACGAAGGAACGGGTATTGGGTTGACCATCTGCCGCCGGATCGTTGAAAATCATCACGGCTACATACGGGCTATTGGTCGGCCAGGCGAAGGGGCGACCTTTCAAATCATTCTGCCCGTTAGTCAGCAAAGCAGCACGGTTCCGAATTGATCCGCTGAAAAAGCGGCTCGTCCGCGATGCAATCGCTGGACGAGCTAAGCGCTAAGTTACCAGCCAAACTTCCTTATAAAGCCAGCCTTCTAATGCTGGCTTTTTTCATTCTCCCCTTTTCGGGGATATTATATCCCTGCTTTTACAGGATTGCTTCATAGGTAGTCATCGCGCCAATTTTTTGTATATTATGCTGACCATCTGCCAAGAGCCATTTCGTCGCGCATCAAAAAGCTATCGAACTAATTCGTTTTTGTATGCAAATGACTACCATTTCATTACTCACTAGCATGTGCTATCTCCACCTGAAGTCGTGTACCGTACGCTTGAGGATGTCGATGCGCTGGCCACATGGTGGCCTTTTGTCTATCTGGATATAAAGGTACTGGAGCCGGGCCAGTCAAACGGCGTTGGCAAAGTAGTCGAGTTATTTACAAAGGGGTGGTTGCCCTATACACTCCGCTGGAAATTCTGGGTCAAGGAAACGCATATCCCAACTGGTTTTACAATTGATGCCTTTGGCGATTTTGTCGGCCGGGCTTGATGAGAACAATCAGAGGTGAAAGTAAGTAATACAATGCAAGTTGTCCGTACCTTTGACGGCTACTTACCGATTACTACTCAATCCAATCATGGCACTCAAAACCCTTGTTAAAATCTCGAATGTGACCAACCTCAGCGACGCCCGTTATTGTGCAGGTATGGGTGTCGACATGCTCGGCTTCTCGATGGACGTCGACTCCCCCGATTACATCGAACCGCGCAAGTTTGAGGAAATTAGAGGTTGGGTGGCTGGTGTGCAGATCGTAGGTGAGACATCCACCACGGATCCGGAGGCTATTGAACAACTACTGGCCACGTACCAGCCCGATATATTGCAGGTCGACGAAGCCGCTTTATTGCCCTACCTAAGTACCTTCGGCAAGAGCCTGATTCTTCGTGTCAATCTATCGCAGATGACACTTGACCAACTCGATACGTTGTTTCATACGGGTGCATCGGGTGCCGATTATCTATTGCTCGAAAGCAACGGTCCTCTTCACTTCGATGACGAGTTAAAAACTATTCTCCAACAAATAGCCTCCCGCTATCCCACCTTACTCGGGACAGGTATATCTGCGCAAAATGTGCACGATTTACTAGCCGATCTTCCTGTTCGGGGCATCGCCTTAAGTGGTGGCGACGAAGAACAGCCTGGCAACAAGGAGTTCGGCGAGCTGATGGATATTCTGGAAGCGATTGAAGAGGAGTAATCTCTAAAGGAGTTAGGAGTTAGGAGTGAGAATGGCTGGCGCATACTCTATCTTGATGCGCCAGCCATTCTCACTCCTAACTCCTAACTCCTCGCTTCAAACCACTACTATGCATTACCTACTATCATTGAAAACATACTTCTATCCATAACCGCGTCCATTCTTCCAATTCTGCTTTCGTGGCGTTTGACAACCGACTAGGTTTACATCGGTTTTAAACACAAAAAGCCATGAACAAACGATTAGAACGTATTGCCGACCAGGCCCAGATTGGGGGTGTATGCGCTGGTTTGGCCGATTATTTTGGCATTGACCGTGCATTAGTACGCATACTTTTTGTAATCGGAATTTTTTTGCCGCATTTTCCGGCTATAATCATTTACATCATCCTGTGGATTGTGCTACCCGAACGGCGTTCGGATGGCGCAGTGATTCCTTCAACCGCTTTTTCTAATCCTTATTTTTCCATGAATCCCTACAATCCAAACAAACCTGCCTCTCCCGACCGTAGCATCATTGGCGGGGTCGTACTGATTATCCTGGGTGTTTTGTTCCTTCTTGACCGATTCTTTGATATTGACTTCGGCGATCTGTGGCCGTTTATGCTGATAGCGCTCGGCTTGTGGCTGATCTTCAAAGACCGGATCAGACCCCCTTACGATAACACCAACAACGACCCGAACGGAACGCTGTAACATCTAATGTATGATGTATGATATATGAAGTAGGTAAGACTACATCCTATACCATACATCATACACCCTATATCTAAAGACATGCAACGAAGAAACGGATTATTCTGGGGAATTTTTCTGCTGACGCTGGGCGTATTGTTTCTGGCCCGGCGAGCAGGCTGGCTCGATGTCGACTGGCACTCACTCGTCAATCTATGGCCTGCCTTACTCATCCTGGCAGGTGTTCATCTGATTCTGGAACGCCGGGCCAATCCAGCCGCCTTTATCACGACGATTATGCTGGCGGTGGCTGTACCGACCACGCTGTTCGGATTCTTTTCGCATCACCGTCATGACGATGAAGGATTCCATATGCGCTGGAATCATGACGACGATGACGACGATGATCACCACGATAATGATGACGATAACGAAGACGATTATCGGGCAGAACGCGACCATCGGAATGCCGATAGCGACGAAGTGCATTCGAACACATTCGCCGAAAATATGGATGGCGACACTCGCGAAGCCGTCTTAAAACTCGCGGGCGGTGCTGGTAAGTTCACCATTGGCGAGCCAAGCTCCGAACTCATCAAAGCGGATACTAAACAGACCGTTGGAATGTATTCGATGTCGGTTGATCGGGATGAAACAACCCACATTCCGACCATTGAGCTGAAACCAAAAGATGAGGATCAGCATTTCGACCTGAAAGATGGGCATTATGAAAACCGCGTTGATATACACCTGAACGCGACGCCCGTCTGGTCGATGGATGTTGCGTTAGGGGCTGGCTCCGGCGATCTGGACCTGAGTGCCTATGCCGTAAAAAGTCTGAAACTGGGAGTTGGTGCCGCCGATCTCGACCTAAAATTAGGCGCTAAAGCTGATCAGGCCGATATTAAACTCGATGTAGGAGCGGCTTCGGTCACCGTACGTGTTCCAAAAGAAGTAGGTTGCCGGATCAAAAAAGATGGCGCCCTGAACCTGGAGGAACTAGACGACTTTACGAACGTTGGTGGTGGCGAATACCTCAGCCCTGGCTATGACGCATCGACCAAAAAGATGACCATTCGGTTCGATGGCGGCATCTCGCACTTCAAAGTAGTGCGATACTAAACCTGAACCGGGATTGAACGGATTGGAGGATTAAACAGATTTTGTAAATTGCCCAAAGCAACTAAAACAAAATCTGTTTAATCCTCCAATCCGTTCAATCCCGCCGGGCCGCCGGTGCGGTTCCGATCAGTTATCCTGATTCAGTCGTTTGAGCAGCATTTGATTAAACATCTGCTCCGTTTTATAAAGCTCTCGCAACTGCGCTGGGCTGATTACTTTCAGAAACCGCTCCATATACTCGTCGTCAAGATCGGCGAGTTTTTGTTTGGTAGAATTGGTTTCGCGAAGCCCATTTTTCAGTTGGTCATCATTCAGATTAAACCGATTAGGTTCATTATTCAGTTGCCGAATTCGTCGGTTCAGTTCCTGCTTCTTGGCATTGTACTCATTATAAATCGCCCAAAACTGGGGAGCCTGATCGGTCGTTAGATTCAACCGATTGGTAATCATCCCAATTTTAGCGGATTCAATTTTCTGGCGTCCGTTTAGGTCATTTTGCGCGTTGGCTACCTGAGTCATTACTAACAGGCCAAGCAACCAACCAATCCATGCGTGTCTCATTTTGGTAAAGTTAACCATTCGTAAAATCAGGAACCGACTTTCGCGTTGTCTACAGGGTTTTGCTCCTGAATAAGCTCCTGAATATCGTTCGGTGCTACATTCAGAAACTGAATCGCTGTGGTATCGCTACCCAACGAAGTATGAATTTGCTGAACATCAGCCAATTCGTATGCGCTAACGCCCTGATCTTCAAGATAAGCCGTTATGGCATCGTCACTTACACCAGCCAAGGCTTCGCTGCCCAGCGACTCCTGCCGTTGCGGTAACGTTTGCCAAACCAGTAAGGCAATCAGGCTAGCTCCCGCCAGCGAAGCCGCCGTACGTTGCCACGACCAGCTAATGCTAAAAGCGGGCTTGGGCTTTCGGACAGCACGAGCCTGTACCCGCGAAGGCAGGTCATCAAAATAACCATCTGGCGCAGTAAATGGAAGCTGCCTGAGTGGGTGCTCAGGTGGCAATTCTTCAAGCCGGAAATGTTTAGGATCGTTCATTGCTTTGGTGTGTGTTCCACACTATTCAGGTATCTTAAAATATTTTAAGATTTGACAGCTTCAATTGGATTAGGTTTAATCGACTGTGTCAGAGTTATTAAAAAAATCTTCAATCTTCTTAACAGCAAGATGGTAAGACGCTTTTAATGCCCCAACGGACGTACCCGTAATTTCGGCAATATCTTCGTATTTCATATCATCGAAATACTTCATATTGAAAACCAGACGCTGTTTGTCAGGTAATTTCAGCAAAGCCTTTTGTAACTTCAACTGTACGTCTTCGCCACTGGGATCGTTGCCCGACGTAACATACGCGGCATTGGTTTCCAGCTTTTCCATCAGTTCGCCTTCTACGTCTCCAATCGGCAGAAAGAATCGTCGACGTTTCTTATTCAGGAAGTTAAGACACTCGTTGGTCGCAATACGATAAATCCAGGTATATAACTGACTGTCGCCCCGAAACTGTTCCAGACTATTCCAGACTTTTATGAATGTTTCCTGCACCAGATCGTCGGCATCATCGTGATCAATAACCATCTTCCGAATATGCCAATAAATTTTCTGCTGATACTTGCGCACCAGCAGGTTAAAGGCATAATTCCGGCTCGACGGGTCCCGAAATTTGGCGAGGAGTTCTTCGTCAGTCATTATTCTTTTAGTAGTTAGGAGTTAGGAGCGAGGAGTGAGAATGGCTGACGCGTCTTATTGCTGTCGCTTCAGCCATTCTCACTCCTCGCTCCTAACTCCTAACTACTTATTTTCTTGCCATTACTTTCTTTACTTGCTCAACAATTTTATCGGCAGTAAGGCCATACTTTTGCATCAGTTGATCGGGTGTACCACTTTCCCCAAAGGTATCGTGTACGCCAACGTATTCGAGCGGAGCCGGGTAATTGCGCGCCAGTACCTGCGCTACACTATCGCCCAGACCGCCGTTCAACATATGCTCTTCAGCCGAAACCGCACAGCCCGTTTTCTTCACCGATGCCAGAATAGCCTCTTCATCTAACGGCTTAATCGTGTGAATATTGATAATGTCGGCTTCAATTCCTTGTTCAGACAGAATTTCACCGGCTTTAATGGCTTCCCAAACCAGGTGGCCCGTGCAGAAGATCGACACGTCTTTTCCTTCATTTACGGTCCAAGCTTTACCGATTTCAAATTTCTGATCGGCAGGGGTAAATACAGGAATAACGGGACGGCCAAAACGCAGATAAACCGGCCCTTCGTGGTCGGCAATAGCGATGGTAGCGGCCTTAGTCTGGTTGTAATCGCAAGGGTTGATGACGGTCATGTTCGGCAGCATTTTCATCATACCCAAATCTTCCAGAATCTGGTGTGTAGCGCCATCCTCGCCCAGGGTTAAACCCGCGTGCGATGCACAGATTTTGACGTTTTTGTTCGAATACGCCACCGACTGCCGAATCTGATCATATACCCGACCTGTTGCAAAATTGGCGAAGGTGGTTGCAAAGGGGATATGTCCGCCGATGGTCAAACCGGCCGACACGCCAATCATATTGGCTTCGGCTATACCACACTGGATAAACCGGTCAGGGAAGTCTTTAATGAAGGCTTCGAGTTTGAGCGACCCGGCTAGGTCGGCGGTTAGTGCTACAACATTGGGATGTGTTTTGCCCAGTTCGGCAATGCCCGCACCAAAACCTGAGCGGGTATCTTTTTTCTCGGTGAACTCGTATTTTTTCATATTCTATTAATTCGCCGAAGCGAGGGTTTGCAATTTAGTTAGAAAATAAGTGGCACTCGGGCAATTAGGATGTTGAGCCGCGTTTTCTATCGTGAAACCATATTTTAACATCCGACGAGCCAGAATAGGCTTTGTACCAACACCTCGCCCGGTTTCTTCAATAAAGAGCCGACGAATTGTTTCAAACGGTTCAGGTTCTCGCTCAGGATATTCGAAATAAACAGTTTTGCCCAACAATGTGCTCAACGTAGTCGTATCGGCTAAAAACCAGGCTTCTGCTTCCTGCACAGCTACGACAATTTGTTGACCAGGTACTTCACCAATTCGTTGTCGGGTTTTCGTTACACAGGACTCCTGATCAAGATCGGTTAAGATAATAAGCACATCGGCTCCGGCCTTCTCAAGAGTATTTCGCTTTTCGGGCAATTTATGTGGCAGCAGATTACCGTTCCCATCAGCATCTTCTACCGGAAAAACACATTGTAGACCTGCTTGTCGTAATACCTGCTGAAAAGCATCCGATTTTACAATCTTGACTTCCGTATCGCCTTCGCAAATAAACCCGACAGTTACCATGCTAATCCTCCATTCAGCGCGTTTGTGAGCCAGGCTTCGTCAGCACGCATTCCATGAAAATCTTCTTTTTTGAACTGACGGGCTGTTGTGGCTCCCTGCTTCTTCTCCACAACCACGAATTCCTCCGGTTTTACCCGAGAAGCCATCGATTGTGAGTGTGTGTTCAACCAGATATAATGCCCCCGTTCTTCACACATTGTGCGGAAGAAATCGACCAACTCACCCGCTACTTGTGGATGTAATCCATTTTCCGGCTCTTCGATACAAAGAAATTGTGGCTTATCATCACTTTGGTAAACAGCGGTTAAAAGAGCCAGAATATTGTAAGTGCCGTCAGAGATTAAATCTTTGGTGAAATAGTTTGGAACAGACTCTTCAAACCAATGCAATTCATCCCGATCGTCTACTTCAACTGCCTTAAATCCAGGAACAAATAACTCCAACCATTCAAAGACTTCATCTCTTAGAATCTCGTCTTTTAAAATACGCTTTAGCACTTTCTCCAAGTTATCAGCAGAAAAAGTTAAACGAATATCATCTCTGAGATTTAACTTCTGTTGTTGGCTTTTCCCAATAAAAAGTCTTGTAAAGTTATAGTAAACGTAATTGGTCTCTTGAGCCCCAATATACTGAGGCAGCCGTGGCCCAACATATCCAAATTCTTCATAACCGCCTGATTCATTAGAAACTTTAGAGATTACATTTCTATAAAATCCTCCAGTAGCTGTAAATGAATCATGATCAAACTTGACATCAAACCTGTCTGAGTGATTTTGCCTTCTCAAAAAATTTTCTGGCCCACCAAAAAGACTACTAGTTGAACCACCCATACGGTTCTGTATATTCACAAACTCCAAAGCCTCGAAAATATTCGACTTGCCCGACCCGTTGGGGCCGACAAAGACCGTAAACGGATTCGGCTCAATAAGCTCGATCCGTTCAATGGACTTGAAATTTTCGATGACTAAGCGTTTGATTTGCATGGGGTCAATTGTAGAGACGCGACCGCTCCGGCGGCCCGGCCTTCGCGTCTCCTATGCGTCAGCCAAAACCATCCGGCAGATGAGCCATCCGGTCAGGAGACGCGAGGGATGGCCGCATCGGCGGACCGGTCTTTACAACAAATTAATAATCCGACATACCTACCGTCAAGGGCAATTGATTCAGGGCTTGCTGAAGTTGCTCAGCATTCGGGGCTACACCGTGCCATTTGTAGCTACCAACCATGTAATCGACACCAAAGCCCATTTCGGTGTGCATCAGAATCAGCGTAGGTACGTCCGGGTTTTCCTGCGCTTTACGAAGCGTTTTGATTACATCGGCCATATCATTACCCTGCATTTCGTCGACATGCCAGCCGAAAGCGGCATATTTCGCGCCAAGGTCGCGGTTGTTGTTTACATTGTCGGTTTTACCGTCGATCTGTGCGTGGTTGAAATCGATCACAGCGGTCAGGTTGCCAAGTTTTTTGTTGGGCGCAAACTGAGCAGCTTCCCAAATCTGACCTTCCTGCTGCTCACCATCGCCCATGAGCACATACACATGGCTTTTGTCGCCGTTGAGTTTCTTCGAATAAGCCGCTCCAGACGCTACCGACAGACCTTGCCCTAATGACCCCGATGCGATCCGTACACCCGGCAGATGCTCGGCAGTGGTGGGGTGCCCCTGCAACCGGCTATCCAGCTTACGGAATGTCGACAACTCAGAAAGCGGGAAATACCCCGCCCGAGCCAGAACGGAATAAAATACAGGAGAAATGTGGCCATTCGACAGGAAGAAAATGTCTTCATCGCGTCCGTCCATATCGAAAATCGGATTCCCCTTGTCGTCCTTTTTCCGGTTCATAATCTCAAAATAGAGCGCCACCATAAAATCGGTGCAGCCTAATGAGCCACCTGGGTGACCAGAGTTGACGGCCGCAACCATGCGGACAATATCACGCCGAACGGCGGTAGCAATGTGTTCGAGTTGTTCGAGTTCCATAAGGTAAGGCGGGTGGAGACCCGCAATCATTAATTGGGAATAGCGGGTTTCCACCCGCCTTACTTTAAAATTTGATCTGCGTGATTTTGCGTATCTACTTTTGTAATAATATCGGTTATGATGCCTGCTTCATCGATCAGGAATGTCGTACGGACGATACCCATGTGCGTGCGGCCATACATCGACTTCTCTTTCCAGACACCATACGATTCTACAATCTGCTTGTCGGTATCGGAAACGAGCGGAAACGGTAAGTTGTATTTCTTAATAAACTTCTGATGCGACTTGTGGTCATCGACGCTAACGCCCAGTACTTCGTAGCCAGCCGCCCGAAGTCGATCTTCATTATCGCGCAGGCTACAGGCTTCGGCTGTACAACCCGGCGTATCATCTTTGGGGTAAAAATACAGCACCACTTTTTTACCCCGATAATCTGACAGTTTTATCGGCTGCCCATTTTGGTCAGTACTTGTGAAGTCTGGAGCAGGATCACCAATTTTCAATTCCATATAGCTTATTGTTTCAAGTTTGCTGATTAAACTTTCGAAAAAATGTTGCGAATGAATGTTTTGTCATTCTGACCGGGACGCGTAGTCGAAGGAAGAATCTTACTGTTTCTCGACTGAAAAGTAAGGATACGTTAAGATTCTTCCTTCGACTACGCGTCCCGGTCAGAATGACAAAAAACGCTCTCGAATAAAAGTTTAAACAGCAAACAGTATTAAAAACTATCGTCTCTTCCGATGTTTTTTGGAAATGACTTTATGGCGGACAGCCCGCTTGGGTTCTTTAATACTAGTACTGTCGGAGCCAATATTACCCGACTGGTCTTTCGCCTGTACAATTACTTCGGCTCCAGCTTCAAACGGTTCGTCAGGATTTAGCTTGTCCGACCACAGCAGAGCTCGTTTATAGTCGTACTGCATCAGTACCCACTCACCATTGACCAACGCCCGAAACTGTGCGATACCTGACAAATCGTCGCGAATACGGGCGGTGATTCCCTCGGACGTCGCACTCAGAATCTGAACCGTTGGCGGATTTATGTCCGTCATCAGTTGGAAACGCCCTAACGAACGGGTTTTGAACTCAATGCGACCCTTATCCCATTTGCCACCCAGATACGTCTGATTACCACCACTCGTCCAGTAAGCTTTAGTCCTGGCCGTGTCAATAGCCATCGGCGCATTGGGTGTATACTGAACCATCAGGTAATCATTTAAGGGGATGGTCGATTGGTTAATTTCCAATCCGCCACCTGGCAATGACCGTACAGCAAGATGAAGTGTATCGAAAAGCGTTTTAGCTCCAAAGTCGAGCCGGGTATTTCCCTCGGCAAATGACTCACTTCGGCCCGGAATAATGCGCTTTTTGAAATTAGTACGCACAACACTACGGCCAAACTGAACCGAATCTGGTAAATACTGGCGCAAATCTATAAGATAAACGGCTTGATTGCTACGCACATAGCTAACCGATTGCTCTACAACCGTGCGCCCAGTTATCAGTTTAGCCATAGGTGGGCTACTTAACGATACATTTTTAACGCTCAGCTTCAACACATTTTCATCTGTCGTAATGGTAGCCGAAGGGTCACCCCGAATTTCTTCGGGCGTACTGGTAGCTACCTGCGTCTCTGTCGAATCCGTTGAAGACAACGTACCTGACGCCACTTCGGGCTGAATGGTAAACGACAGTTGAGTGGCATGGTCGAAGGCATCATACAGCGTCAGTGTAACTTCATGCGGCTGACCGTCCAGCAATGGCAGCCGTCCCCGATAGGCCGCATTGCTCTGTAACTTATACAAATTCAGAATGTTTCCATCGGCGATATACGCCCGGTGATACCGTTGACCACTCGTTTGTTCGACTTCGTAGTTCTCATGAACATTCATGAAACGCGTCTGCTCATTCGGAAAGCTGTTCATATTGTAGGCAAACACTTCCTTTCCATCCAGCCGGATTTCCAGGCAACTGATACCATTACGATATGGTGATCCACTGGTTTTGTCGTAGGCCAGCACTTCCATTCCAATCAGGCCCGAGGCCGTAATGGGTTGGGTGATCGCATACGTCCCATCGGCCCGGCGTACGGGCACGTAACTAACCCGCTGGTATTCGCCGTTGATGCGGGAGGTGGCCGTCATGGTTTTCAGGGCTACCCGCTCAAAATAAGGCGGAACCTCGTCCTGAATTTCCGAAAAACCATACAGCAGTGGATTGATCAGGTTGTCTTTGGCATCCCGAATTTCAAAATGCAGGTGTGGCCCTCCCGATCCGCCTGTGTTTCCCGATGCAGCAATGATGTCCCCTTTTTTGACCGGAAACTGATCGGGTTGCGGGCGCAGATCGATTTCAAACGTTTTACCCTGATATTGTTGTTCACGCAGGTATCGGCCAAGCGTATCTTTCAGTGATTTCAGGTGACCATACACCGTAGTCAGACCGTTTGGATGCTTAATAAATACCACATTTCCATAGCCACCCGTAAACACAGCAATTCGGGAAACGTAGCCATCCGCAGCCGCATGAACATCCAGTCCTTCACGACCACCCGTCCGAATATCTAAGCCCGCATGGAAGTGATTTGGCCGCAGATCACCCATACCGCCCGACAACGAATTGGCAGCTCCGGGCTGAATGGGAAACATAAAATACCCATTGGCCACTGTTCCCGGTTGAATGTATCCGGTTTGTGGCTGACCTGACTGAGTCGATAAAACGGGCTTGGTTGATTGTCCGAAAACCAGTTCTGAACCAGTCAGAAGCAGTACAGACAGATAAAAAAGTGATCGTGTCAAAAGCAAAATTGTGGAAAGTTAATAGCGAACCGAAATCTGGACCGATTCGCCAAACTAAACTACTTAACGTCGAACGTTAGCATAGGTTTATCTTCTATATAAGCCGTTAGCCGATCGCCGACTTGTACCGGCCCAACACCGTGTGGTGTACCCGTAAACAGAATATCTCCCTGTTGTAACAGGAAATACCGGGATACGAACGAAATCAGGTAGTCGATTTTATACAACATCAGGCTGGTGTTCCCCTGCTGACGTGTTTCACCATTGATGTCTAAGTGGAAATTAAGGTTCTGTAGATCCGGGTAGTCGGTCTTGGGTACAAATCCAGAAATGGGTGCCGAGCCATTGAAGCCCTTGGCCAGTTCCCACGGTAGCCCTTTTGCTTTTAGTTTACTTTGCAAATCACGGGCTGTAAAGTCAATACCAATACCGATTTCGTCGTAATATTTATGAGCGAATTTTTCGTCGATGTTTTTACCAACCCGGTTAATCTTTACCAGAATCTCTACTTCATGATGCACATCGGCAGAAAAGTCAGGATAGAAAAACGGCTCGTTTTTAAGCGGGATAGCCGTTTCAGGTTTCATAAAGATGACCGGGTCCTCAGGACGCTCGTTGTTGAGTTCCTTAATATGTTCGGCGTAATTACGACCAACGCAGATAATTTTCATAGCTATAACGCGGACCTCTTGTCCGTACAGATGCAGGTAAAGAGTGAAATTATCCACTCAGCCGCATTTAGTTTTAAACCTGAAAGAATGTCGCAAATCTAACGACTAAAGAGGGGTAGACCACATGATTGACAGAAAATTTGAACAATTCCGGTACCTTATGGGTCTTAATACGTCAGAATGTCATCTACCATTAAACACGCACAAATGAAAAAAGTATTGATTGTTATGCTATCGCTGGCTTTCGCGGTTACGGCCTGCGAAAAGGTGCCGCTAACCGGGCGAAAGCAACTGATTCTGGTCCCGCCCAGCGAAATGCTCGCTATGAGCTTTACCCAATATAAAGCCTTTTTGGATACAAGTCGGGTTGTTCCAACATCGAACAACGACGCCGAAATGGTCACGCGGGTAGGTAACCGTATTCGTCAGGCTGTCGAGAGTTACATGAACAGCAACGGCTTTTCAAAACGACTCGAAGGTTTTCAATGGGAGTACCATCTGGTACAAAGTAATCAGGTCAATGCCTGGTGTATGCCGGGTGGTAAAATCGTTGTGTATTCAGGCATTCTGCCTTACACGCAAAACGAAGCGGGTTTAGCAACCGTATTAGGTCATGAAGTCTCGCACGCCATTGCCGAACACGGTAACGAACGCATGAGCGAAAGTCTTATAGCCAACGGTTTGCTACAGGCAGGTCAGGTAGCTACTGGTATTGCGACATCCAACAGGAGTCCGCAAACACAGGCGATATTCCAGCAAGCGTTTGGTGTGGTTGGCCCACTAGCTTATCAGTTTGGCCGTGGCCTTCCCCATAGTCGTAATCAGGAGTCAGAAGCCGACCATCTAGGACTAATTTTCATGTCGATGGCGGGCTACAATCCGGCCGAAGCCATTACGTTCTGGGAGCGGATGGCCAAAGCCAGTGGTGGCAAAGCGCCAGCTGAGTTTTTCTCCGACCACCCTTCAGATGCTCGTCGGATAGCCGATTTGCAAAAACTATTGCCCGACGCACAGAAGTACTATGCCAGCGCCCGTCGCTAATTAACTGCATTTAAAATGAAAAAGCCGGAGTTTGTGCTCCGGCTTTTTGTTTGGGCCAAACTTTTTGAAAGTTAATGAGAGTAGCTAACATATCGGAAAGCAAAAATGAAGAATTTTATCATTCCGACGCAGGAGGAATCTTAAAGTCCCCTACGAGTCAAACTCGAGATTCCTCCTGCGTCGGAATGACAAAAAGCTCACTAAGCTTTTTTACCTTTCAAAAAATCGTACACCTACAAGGCAGATACCACCTGACGTACTTTTTCAGCGGCTTCTTTCAGCTCTACTGCCGACTGAACTTTCAGTCCTGACTCGTCAATGATTTTGGCGCCTTCTGCGGCATTCGTTCCCTGCAAGCGAACAATAATTGGCACTGGAATATCGCCAATCGCTTTATAGGCTTCCACAACGCCCGTAGCTACACGGTCGCAGCGAACGATACCACCAAAGATGTTGATCAGAATGGCTTTTACGTTCGGATCTTTCAGGATAATGCGGAAACCAGCTTCAACCGTTTTGGCATTAGCCCCACCACCTACGTCCAGGAAGTTGGCAGGCTCACCACCCGACAATTTGATGATGTCCATCGTAGCCATAGCCAGCCCGGCGCCATTTACCATGCAACCTACGTTACCGTCGAGTTTTACATAGTTCAGGTCGTTGGCCGATGCTTCTACTTCGAGCGGATCTTCTTCGGTAATGTCGCGCAGGTTCGCCAGATCAGGATGACGGTACAACGCATTATCGTCCAGATTTACTTTTGCATCAACCGCCAGAATTTTATTGTCCGATGTTTTCAGAACCGGGTTGATCTCAAACATCGACGCATCGGTATCCACATAAGCCTTATAAAGTGAAGTCACAAATTTGACCATCTCTTTAAATGCCTCGCCCGAAAGACCCAGACCAAACGCTACTTTCCGCGCCTGGAAAGGTTGCAGCCCTACGGCCGGATCGATCCATTCTTTTACAATTTTCTCAGGCGTTTTCTCCGCAACTTCTTCAATGTCCATCCCGCCTTCGGTGCTGGCCATGATCACATTGCAGGCTTTGCTCCGGTCGAGGAGGATACTGATGTACATTTCTTTAGGCTCCGATGCTCCCGGATAAAACACATCCTGTGCTACCAGAACCTTGTTTACTTTTTTCCCTTCAGGTCCGGTTTGGTGCGTAACAAGCACGTTACCGATCAGATTTTTGGCAATGTCGCGCACATCATCGACCGATTTCGCTAAGGCTACCCCACGCTGTTCGCTGCCGACAATTTTGCCCTTACCACGTCCACCCGCGTGGATCTGCGATTTTATGACGACAAACTTGGAATTCGTTTGTGCCATAATCTGCTTAGCGGCTTCCACCGCTTTTTCGGGCGACTCAGCAACAATGCCCTCCTGGATGCGGACACCGTATTTTTTGAGAATTTCTTTACCCTGATACTCGTGTATATTCATGACAACTGCAACAAGGAGGATTGGAAATCGTATTTTTGCGCGGCAAGTTAACAGGAAATGATGAATGATGAATGATGAACGATGAACGTTATCGACTAAAATCGATTTCTCTTCTTCATTTCTCAACGATCATTTATCATTCATCATTTATCATTTTTTAAATGTCGCTTCTTCAAACCACGGATATTCGCCGGAATTACGGAAATCTGGCCGTCCTCAAAGGGATCAATATAACCATCGAACCGGGCGAAATCGTATCGATTGTGGGAGCATCGGGGGCTGGTAAAACCACTCTTTTACAGATTCTCGGCACACTGGATCGACCCGATGCGGGCGAACTGTTGCTTGATGGACAAAACGTTTTCAAGCTGAACGATCGGCAACTGGCTCAGTTTCGGAACGAGCGCATTGGCTTTGTTTTTCAGTTCAACAACCTACTGCCCGAGTTTACAGCTCTCGAAAATGTTTGTTTGCCGGGATTTATTGCGGGAAAAGACGAAAAACAGGTTCGGCAGCGGGCTAGCGAATTATTGGATCGGTTAAGTCTTCGTAACCGTCAGGATCATTTTCCGTCCCAACTTTCAGGGGGAGAGCAGCAGCGGGTAGCTGTAGCAAGAGCTTTGATCAATCAACCGGCCATTGTTTTTGCTGACGAACCCAGCGGCAATCTCGATTCGCACAACGCTGAAGAACTCCACCAGTTGTTCTTTCGGCTGCGAGACGAATTTGGGCAAACCTTCGTCATCGTTACGCATAATGAGCACCTGGCAGACCTTGCCGACCGAAAATTGACCATTCGGGATGGCATGGTGCTGATCTGATCTAGATTATACGTCAGTAGGCTATTGGAACGTAGAGGGGCTAATTTCCGATACGAATAGAAGGACTCGCTTATAATCTGAACAACTTGACGAATCCCTACAGAGTTCGTATTTACTAAGTAATCCCGTAGTAATACTCAGTTATTTATGCTCAACAAATTTATTTATCGGCTTCATTGTCAAGCGACTAGATAAACCTTAAAAAAAAAGTTGGGCTAAGTATATTTATTTTCAATAATTTTGTTTTATAATTGTATCGAAAAGAAAAGTTTTTCATAACGTTGAGTAAATCAGAAAGCCAAGAGAGTCTCTCGCTTGGCTTTTTTGTTTATCTATACCGACCCCTGGTAGATTCATTCATCGGCCTTCTCTAGCCTACATTTGCCTACCTACTTCTTTCAAACGCTCCGATTGTTACCAGACAGCAGCGCATCGACGCTCCATTTGCCAGGCCCAGTAAAAAAGAAGACGAGAGCCAGCAGAACAAATAAGAAAGGGTGCTGATCTTCGTACCAGAATTTGCCGTGGCCTATATAAAAGGTAATATACAGCATCGTACCAATCGTAATCAGGCAACCGATTCGGGTCAGAAATCCGGCGGTTAGCAAAATCCCGGCTACCAGTTCAGAGCCTTTGCCTAAATAAGCCATAATGAGGGGCGAAGACATAGGCTTGAAAACCTCCCAGGTCGCATACTCCTTTATCTGAACTGGATCAAAGACTTCCCATCCGTGATAGACTAACTGTAGACCTACTGCAATTCGGATGAGGGCTAGTCCACCCTCCTGCCAGATACCTTCGGCTGAAAAAAACTTTCTCATAAGAATCAGTTAATGAATGGGCTAACATAAGCAAAAAATAAAAACGCCCCCGATCTTTCGACCGAGGGCGTTTTTGCAAAATCCAGAAAATCTGTTTAATCAGATAAATCCTGGCCGCGTCGGCGGTCCGATCAGACAGCTATTACATCATGCCGCCCATGCCACCTGGGTGACCGTGACCAGCGCCACCGGCTGGAGCTTCTTCTGGCTCATCAGCGATAACACATTCGGTGGTCAGCAACAGACCAGCAATCGAGGCTGCGTTTTCCAGGGCCAGACGAGATACTTTTTTCGGATCGATGATACCAGCCGCGAACAGGTCTTCGAAAGTATCATTTTTCGCGTTGTAGCCGAAGCCGCCTTCGCCTTCTTTCACTTTGTTCACAACGACAGAACCTTCACCACCAGCGTTGGCAACAATGGTACGAAGTGGAGATTCCAGCGCCTGACGGATGATGGCGATACCGGTTTTCTCGTCTTCGTTGGCAGCCTTCACATTATCCAGAGCTGGGATAGCGCGGATCAGTGCGATACCACCACCCGTTACGATACCTTCTTCAACGGCAGCGCGAGTTGCGTGCAGCGCATCGTCAACGCGGTCTTTCTTCTCTTTCATTTCAACTTCAGTAGCGGCACCGATGTAGAGAATAGCCACACCGCCCGACAGTTTAGCCAGACGCTCCTGTAGTTTCTCACGGTCGTAATCCGAAGTCGTGTTTTCGATCTGTGCTTTGATCTGGTTCACGCGGCCGGTGATATCGTCCTTATGACCTACGCCATTTACAACAGTCGTGTTGTCTTTGTCGATCAGGATTTTCTCAGCCTGGCCCAGGTAATCGATCGAAGCGTTTTCCAGTTTGAAACCACGCTCTTCACTGATCACCTGACCACCTGTCAGGATAGCGATATCTTCCAGCATAGCTTTCCGACGGTCGCCGAAGCCAGGTGCTTTTACCGCAGCTACTTTCAGAGCGCCACGGATTTTGTTAACGACCAGCGTAGCCAGAGCCTCACCATCAACGTCTTCAGCGATGATCAGCAAAGGGCGGCCGGTTTGAGCAACTTGCTCCAGTACTGGAAGCAGTTCTTTCATCGACGAAACTTTCTTCTCCGAAATCAGGATGAACGGACGATCCAGTTCAACTTCCATTTTCTCGGTGTTCGTGACGAAGTATGGCGACAGGTAGCCCCGGTCGAACTGCATACCTTCTACGGTTTTTACTTCCGTTTCGGTACCACGCGCTTCTTCAACCGTGATCACACCTTCTTTACCCACTTTCTTCATGGCTTCGGCGATCATCGTACCGATTTCTTCGTCGTGGTTAGCCGAGATGGTCGCTACCTGCTCGATTTTACCGAAGTCGTCACCAATGGTTTGCGACTGTTCAGCCAGATTAGCTACCACTGCCGTAACTGCTTTATCGATACCGCGTTTCAGGTCCATTGGGTTCGCTCCAGCGGCAACGTTTTTCGCACCGATCGAGTAGATGGCCTGAGCCAGTACGGTAGCCGTGGTGGTACCATCACCAGCCGAATCGGCGGTTTTCGACGCTACTTCTTTTACTAACTGAGCGCCCATGTTTTCCATGGCGTCTTTCAGTTCAATTTCTTTGGCTACCGTTACACCATCTTTGGTGATGGCAGGTGAGCCGAATTTTTTATCAAGGATAACGTTACGTCCTTTTGGACCCAGAGTTACTTTCACCGCATCGGCGAGAGTGTCGACGCCCTTCTTAATGCGTTCGCGGGCTTCGGTATCGAAAAATATTTTCTTAGCCATTGTTGGTTAATGATGAATTATGAATGATTAATTATGAATGAACGGGATGAACGAGAAGTGTACTATTAGAGTAACAATTCATCATTCATCATTTATCATTCATCATTAAATTACAGGATTGCGAAAATGTCGGATTCACGCATGATAAGGTACTCTTTGCCATCGACGGTGATTTCTGTGCCGGCGTATTTGCCATACAGTACCGTATCGCCCACCTGAACCGTCAGCGGCTCATCTTTCTTACCTGCGCCAACGGCAACGACCGTACCACGCTGGGGTTTTTCCTTTGCCGTGTCGGGAATGATGATCCCGAACGAGGTTTTTTCTTCAGCCGGTGCTGCTTCGATCAGCACACGGTCGGCCAGCGGTTTCACGTTCACTTTAACGCTTTCCGTTTCTGCTACCATGATAATAAATTGATTAAGGTTTTTAACTGTTTGTGCACTAATTAATTAACACTACCGCAGGAGCGGCCCCGATTCGCCATTCGCCAATTACTGTGCCAACACTAGCCAGACTGTCAAATTTTCAGTTTTAGAACTGACATACTGCCATTTACCTAATTCGCTAAACTTTCTTCGGCAAAAAATGTCTATCCAGCAAACAGAATTTGGTTGTAAAGCAACTATTAGTTAAATTAACAAAGTCATTTTCCCGCCAAATGACTGTTTATGGCCTATGAAAAAGTTGCAATCTGACTGGTTTACACAAAATTGGGTTGATGCCGAATACCAAAAATATGTCGTGATGGCATACTTACAGGGCGTCAAACAGAACTTCGCCGATTATAAACTTTGCCCTGATCTGCCTGAACTACGCGATCACTACCATGAAGGTCTTCGTTTTGCGAGGGGCAAAGGTACGCTAAATGCTGCGTTCCCCAAACGGGTAAGTAGAATAAGTGGACCACCCCCACGAATCGAATACAAATCCGAGGTAACGGACCCCACATTTATGGCCGAACTGGATGCCATTATGGAATTTGCCTTGCCCCGTTTTCAGACGATGCTAACAGAGGGGCGTCAGCGCTGGGATGATATTGCCCAATCACTAACCCTGCTTCCGGTGGGCCTGTTACCGCTTCGGCCTGAGGAGGGCTATCTGCTACTCCACGCAACCAATCAGGCTGAAACACAGGTGTATTATTTTGCCATGACGCTCTATTCGGAGCAGGAGCCTGGGGGGCGTCTGGTGCAGTTGCGTCTGGTTGATGTAGTAAAAAAGACGCTCGCCAACACGTTTGAAAACATCAAACTCGACCTAATCCGTCGTCATCGACATTTACCCAATCCAGCAACGTTTATCCTGGAGAGTAAGCACACCTACCCCGTCCAGGAGACGTTGCTTCCCATAGCGCGGCAACTGCTGGCTCGGGCAGTGGCATAAACTGAAAAAGCACGTCGGTCGACGTGCTTTTTCGTAAATATCAACTGACAGGACTACTTCTGGGGGGTTAATGCCGAGGTAGAAGCGCCCGGCGACTGTGCGCCTGGTACAGCCTGACTTGGGGCAGCGCCATTGGCAGCACTCGGTGCAGCCGCTCCCGGTAACGTCTGGGTCTGTGCCCGATCGACGTTAGCACTATTGATGGTCGTCGTCTGATTCCGATCAACCATGATGTACGATGCCAGCGTCAGGACCATGACGCCAATACCTAACCCCCAGGTGATCTGTTCGAGCAAATCGGTCGTTTTTTTCACGCCCATAAGCTGATTTGACCCCAAACCACCAAACTCACCCGTTAAACCGCCACCTTTCGAATTCTGAATCAGGACAATAAGAATCAGCAGTACGGTGAAAATACAAATAAGAACAACAAGTGCTGTTACCATGAAAAAAGATGCTTACTCTGTTTAGTTAATGCGTTTTGATATTGGAGAGAGCAAAAATCATACCTCTGCTGCCTACTGACGACTCTCCAATTCAGTAATTTTTGCCGCAAAGTACGCCTTTTTTTCTGGATTTTTCACCATCAGCTTCTTATACATTTCACGGGCTTTGTCAATTTTTCCTTGTTTTTCCAATATTTTGGCGAAACTCTCGGTCACTAATCCTCCACTTACCACCCTATTTCGTTTTGTGAGGTCTTCCTGTTCGGTTGATTCTCCAACTTTTCCTCGGGCTGAAATGCGTGAAATACTGGGCTCATTCTTAATAAAACTTTCGATCAGGTCAAATTGACGCTGCCGTTCCAGATCGGCGGCCGACAGTTCAGGCTGCTCATCCTCCACCGGTTCCGCTATTTGTACGAGTTCGTGTTGCAGATTGGTTTCAGCTAATGTTGGGTCTTCGGGTAAGGGCTTCGTATCAAGCTGATCCGTTTCGCCCGGAGCCGATAAGCGCAGTAAGGTCAATTTAGGAAAGCCGTTGCTCAACCCTGCTTTCGACTTAAAGATGGCGTAACTCTCCTGCTGATAGTCATCAGGGATAGGTACATGCTTAGCCGATAACTCATTCAGCTTCGACAGCAGATTTTCTGACCACTGAAATTCATTCTCGATTAGTTTACGGAGGGCATTACGGCTGAGTGCATGGGCTGCTGCCTGACGCACAAACGAGATGGCATGGCTCCGCTGATGAACTGATGCTGCCTTAGCGGTTAACGTATATAATGATTGGCAATATGGGTATGCCGCCAGACTCTCCTGTAATTGAGCAAAGTCAGTAGCAGATAAATCGTCGGGATGGGTGACCCAGTAAGAAAAGGTTTCTTTATCGAGTGAAAGCAAGGAAGGTACTATTTATGGGTACAACTTACGATCTGCGAAAGTACGGTATCAAGCCTAATTCGTAAAGCGTAATCCAGGATTTTTTTACCAGTCAGCGGCCGTTTTGTTGAAAATATCAAGAACGATCTGATCCAGAATTTTCGGTACCAAACGACTTTCGTTCTGGCTCAGCGTTTGTCCCTGCGGAAAGTCCTGATAGAACGAAAACGACTGTTCAAAGTTCTTGCTTTCGTCCTTATTGTTGTAAAATCGGGCCAGTACGGTGATTTGCAACCGGTTAACCCCTGCCTGATCCTGGGCCGTTGGCGCTACAGCCAGCAGGTCATAGCCTGTAATATTTCCTTCGAGCACAATATCCCCATTGGCGGGCACTACTTTCAGATTTGTATAGCGCTGGTAGTACTCTTTTAGTTTCTCATTGAACGTAAGGGGTAAATTAGCCGGACCACCCGCCGTTGCCAACACGAAGTTATTAACCGTTACGGTTTTAATATCGGACGAAAGCGTCGTACCCGTGAAAGAGTAAACTCCACACGATTGAATGATGAATGATGAATTAAGAATGATGAATGATAAAATAAATCGTATAGCCCTAGAATTCATCATTCTTAATTCATCATTCATCATTATTGACTTACTCTTCATCAATTTCATACTGTTTGATTTTCCGATATAACGTCCGTTCGGAAATGCCGAGTGCCTGGGCTGCGTATTTCCGCTTATTATTATTGCGTCGCAGCGCTTTCAGAATCATTTCTTTCTCCTGACGTTCCAGCGATAAGGAGTCATCTTCTTCCGTTTCGTGGGTAACGTCTTCCACCTCAGTCAGGTCGTTGATATCACCATCCACATCGTCAAAAAGCTGTACGGGTGGATGACTGCCGTAGGTTTCTGATGGTGGTGTTTCCGGCCTAATTGTTCCGTTGGTAGCAGGCAGAAAGCGAGTTACTCCCAGATCACCTGTCGGACGAGGATCACCGTCGGGCGTAATCGAATCGAACAGGTCCTTGTGCGTATGCAAAATCTGCCGCCCATCCTGCTCATTACCAAGCATATCCCGAACCAGCTTTTTCAGATCGTTCATATCCCGGCGCATGTCGAACAGGACTTTATACAGCAATTCCCGTTCGGAGAAATTCTCGGCGTTCCCCCCGTGAGCCTGCGGAAATAACGCCAGCGTACGGCTTGGCTGTTGCGCGCTAGGCAGGTATTTCGCCAGGGTATCGGCTTCAATAGGTTTGTTCTGTTCCGATTCAAGGATGGACACTTGCTCAGCGATATTTTTCAACTGACGGATATTCCCTGGAAATGGAAACGACATCAGTACTTGTTTGGCGCCTTCGGTCAGTTGCAGGGGTTTGATGCGGTACCGCTCGGCAAAATCGGTTGTAAATTTGCGAAATAGCAGCTCTATATCAGTGCCCCGCTCGCGCAGGGGCGGCACGTAAATCGGCACCGTATTGAGTCGATAATATAAATCTTCCCGGAATTTGCCCTTCTCGACCGCGTCCATCAGGTTAACGTTGGTGGCCGCTACCACGCGTACATCGGTCTTCTGGGTTTTGGATGAACCCACCCGAATGAACTCGCCATTTTCCAGCACGCGCAGCAAGCGGGCCTGCGTGCCTAGCGGCATTTCGCCTATCTCGTCCAGAAAAATGGTACCGCCATTGGTCGTCTCGAAATAGCCTTTTCGCGAGTCGACAGCGCCGGTAAATGATCCTTTTTCGTGACCAAACAGCTCCGAATCGATGGTTCCCTCGGGAATAGCGCCACAGTTGATGGCAATAAACTGGCCGTGTTTACGAGCACTCAGGCTGTGGATGATTTTCGAAAACGACTCCTTCCCACTCCCACTCTCACCCGTAATGAGCACGGTCAGATCAGTAGCCGCTACCTGCATAGCTACGTTGATAGCGTAGTTGAGCGCAGGAGCGTTACCAATTATACCGAAGCGTTGTTTAACAGACTGTATTTCCTGATTGTTCATTCGTATTAGGGCAGGTTTTCTAAATCACCAATGTCTTTTCCCCGGCCTGTTGCTGCTTTGTTAATTTTTAAATCGTTGAGATGTATAAAATTCACAAGCAAGCCGTCTAGATCAGCCTTTACACTTCGGGCAAAGCATTCACTAAATGTCAAACCAGTTACAGACGTAAGAATATCAATCCTGTTAGGTTCATAACCAAGTTGAACAACAATATCTTCCTGCTGTAAATCGGCAGCTCCAACACCCACAGCACCGAAGCCAAAGTCTTTTAATACCTGAACAACACGCTGCGTATTCTCGGCAGAAATCGCTATCCAGAAGTCAATATCCCCTGTGAATCTAGGCCGCCCGTGAAAAGCAACAGCGTAGCCACCGACAACTAAATATTCAACTTCGTGTATGTTTAATAATTCGACAAACTCTCTGAACCGAACCGTCGGCCGGTCTTAACTGAGTTCCAACATATTGCTTACGAAGGTATTCAACAGCCGAGATACGCTCAGCAGGGCTTCTTGTCATCCAATATATATATGCAGGCGGCTCTTCCGACTGTTTATATATAGTAAATGCCGACCTATCTAACCGTACTTCTGACATTGTTCAAGTAGCTAAAGATAGTCACTGTTTGCAGAGACAAGTTCATGACAATGGAATGACAATTATTGATTCACTACTTCACCCAGAAGCGTTGCCGAGGTACATTCGGTCACCAGGACATTAACGTACTGACCTTTCTTGTGGCTTACTTTTGGAAAAACGACCATTTTATTCTGGTCATTCCGGCCACACAGAAACTCGTCGGAGCGTTTGGATGGTCCTTCGATCAATACACGTTGTACCTGGCCAATATGCCGTTGATTCCGTTCGGCGGAATGCTCCAATTGACGGGCAATGATCTCATTCAGCCGACGTTTTTTCACGTCTTCCGGAATATCATCAGCGTATTTTTTAGCAGCCAGTGTACCGGGGCGCTCCGAATAGGCAAACATATAGGCGTAATCGTAGCGCACATAGTTCATGAGCGACAACGACTCCTGGTGCTCTTCCTCCGTTTCGGTACAGAAGCCCGAAATCATATCCGTCGAAATACCGCAATCCTCGCCCAGAATCTCGCGAATCCGATCGATCTTGCCAACGTACCAGGGACGGTCATACGTCCGATTCATCAGTTTGAGCACCCGGCTGTTGCCACTTTGGGCAGGCAGGTGGATGTACTTGCAGATGTTGTCATACCGCGCCATGGTATACAGCACATCGTCCGTAATGTCCTTGGGGTGCGACGTTGAGAACCGAACCCGCAAATCGGGATGGATCTGCGCCACCATTTCGAGGAGGATGGCAAAGGTGACAAGCGGCTCGGTGCTTGGAGCGTGGGGCATGGCGTTGGTCTCTCCTAGCTCCTGGCTCCCTGCTCCCTGCCACTTATAACTATCCACATTCTGTCCGAGCAGCGTTACTTCGCGGTAGCCTTGATCAAAGAGATCCTGCGCTTCGCGGACGATGCTGTGCGGATCGCGGCTCCGTTCGCGCCCACGGGTGAACGGCACGACGCAGAAGCTGCACATATTGTCGCAGCCGCGCATGATGGACACAAAAGCGGTTACGCCGTTGGAATTCAGACGGATCGGTGAAATATCGGCGTAGGTTTCTTCGCGTGACAGAAATACATTCACGGCTTTCTGTCCCGATTCGGCCTCCTCTACCAGCTTTGGAATATCGCGATAGGCATCGGGTCCCGCCACAATATCGACCACTTTTTCTTCTTCCAGCAGCTTGGTCTTCAGCCGTTCGGCCATGCAGCCCAGCATACCCACCAGCAGTTCGGGCTTCTGACGTTTCAGGCCGGTCAGGTGTTTGAGTCGGTTACGAACTTTTTGCTCGGCATTGTCCCGAATGGCGCAGGTATTCAGAAAGATCAGATCCGCATCTTCGGCCGACGAGGTAGTCGCAAAACCAGCGTTCCGCATCACGGCCGCTACGATCTCACTATCGGCGAAGTTCATCTGGCAACCATAGCTTTCGATGTACAGCCGTTTCTTGCCCACTGCCAGCTCGTCTTCGGAGGTGCGGGGTGAATCAATCTGCTCCTTATCAGCCGGTTGCAGTATGTTGAGTTCGGTAATCAGTGTCATTGTTAGTCGGTAGTCGGTAGTCGACGGTTCATCGCAGCCAACCCCTGACAGCCATTTACCACGATCTGACGACTCTTTTTTACAAAATTAAGAAGATTGGCCCGAAAATGCTGTCATTTTGGCAGAAACTGGTCGTTAATTTCTGTTAACGATTCAGCAAACGGCGAAGTTCAGACGCGTACGTTAAAAGGGATAGCCAACGCCGAAATTGATTACCAGGGGATTAGGACCGCTAGATAATTTAGCCAACGAGAACTTAGGCAGAATAAAAGCCCCTCCTCCTTCGGCTTCACTCAAGTTTAATCGGGCGGGGTCCCAAACTTTAATTCCGCCATCGAAACGAATCACGAAAAATGAAAAATCGATTCGTAAGCCTACACCCGTACCCACTGCAATCTGAGGGATGAATGAATTGAGATGGAAAGCCGATCCAGGTCGATTGGGATTATCACGAAGCGTCCAGACGTTGCCAGCATCAATAAAAATAGCACCATTAATGTCAGCCCCCAGATGAAATAAACGACCACGTAGCTCAGCCGAGCCTTCAATAAGCACGTTGCCGGGTTGCTCAAATAAATAAATGAATTGACCCGTTACTGTCCTTGCCGGAATTTTAGGATCACCTGCCTGATAGGGATAAGCGGCTCCAGGCCCTAACCGTCTGGGCAACCAGGCCCGAACACTATTGCTCCCTCCTGCAAAAAACAATTTTTCATAAGGAACAAGGTTGTCTTTGAGACCATAGCCATACGCTATACCCGTATTAAACCGAAACGCGAGTGTTGTTCTGGACCGAATTGGAATATAATGGCGGTAATCGACGCTGGCTCGTAAAAATTTATAGAACTGCAACCCGACCCCCGTTGCCGAATCGCTCCACTGAGCCACCTTCTCGTTTGAGAAAAAATTGAGCGTAGTTCCCCCCGATTCCAGAACGGTTCGAAAGAAATTTGCCCGACGGTTTTGCCCTGGCGTATTGGTATTATAGGTATACGCAAAACTAAAGCTTGAACTAAGCGACCGACGGAAGAAATTCAGATATACCGTACTTCCCTGAGCGGTTAGCATATTTAGCTGTTCTCTAAAAGCATCGCTAATGACTCTATTCGTACCATCTCCGGCATTAATCAGATTAATATCTGCAATCAGAAAGCTAAACTGCTTGGTGAGCGTGGTCTGCCAGTTATAGGCCATTGTCGCTCGCAGTAAGGAACGGCGGAAATCTGGCCGGAACGTGTTATTGTAGCTTAAACTGACCTGTGTGCGGGGAGCATAGGGCGTAAAGCGAAAGCGCACACGACCCGGAAACAAGATCTGTGGAAAAATCAGCGAACTACTAATACCAAACTCCTGTGACGCATACACAACCTTGTTTTGGTTATTGGGATCGGGAACAAACCCCGTTTGCGCTTCGATGCCATAGCGCACCGATGTTTCCAGGGTCTCCAACCCGCCAAACAGATTCCGAACCCGAAAGATTAAACTGCCAAAGCCGCCAGGATATCCCTGCCCTTGATACAGTAACCCAGTGGCTCCCCCTTCGGCCGTGGCTTCGTATTTATCCAGTGGGCTGGCCGTAATGAGTGCATGCAGCCTTCGATTGGTAGTGTCGATGAAATTAAGATTGATGTACTTAAACTGATTCAGCATAAACAACTGCCGTTGTGTATCCCGGTAGTTTGTCTGACTATACAATTGATTGGGGCGAAGCAGAATTTTTGATTCCAGCAGCCGTAACGAAATATCCTGACCACTCAACATGTAGGTTATCCCATTCCGCTTGACGGTGTCCAGCGGATTCATCATGGTAGCTGGCTGACCATTGGCGGCAAAATCGACATTAGGACTGATCTGAACATCGACATCCCCAATTTGATAAATCGGATGCGCCGATTTGCCGGGTGGATTCACAATCTGAATGGCGACATCGATCGTGCGACGGGTCGAATCGCCGGGTTCGGCACCTTCCAGAAAACGCCGGTCATTACCCCGCCGGATGGTATCGACATCGGTAGCCCGAATGTACTGGCGCGAAAAGGTGTAATAGCCCTGATCGCGCAGCAGCGACTCAATCCGAAGCCGTTCGCCCGACATGTTATCGAAATCGAAGCGTTCACCTACTTTCAGTTTCGAGTGATCGAACGACTGCCGAACGATGGAGTCGACACGCGTATCGGCAATCTCGTAATAAATATTTCTCAGGTAAAACCCTTCGTTCTCCTTAATCAGGTAATTGACCCGAATTTGCGACCGCCGGATAGTATCGAGTGTATAACTGGTCTGCGCATTGAGAAACCCTTTGGTCGATAGGTATTTCTGCATCTTGACCGCGTTGGCTTTGGCATCGGCTTCCACAAAATAGGAAGGTGGTTCGCCAAGGCTCCGCATCAGCCAGTTGCCTTCTTCAGCCTTCTGGCGCAGGTGTTTCAACTTCCGCCCATACTGTCTATTCAGTTTTTTCAGCGCCTTAGGTTGATCGGCCAGTTGCTGGCTTTGCTGTTCAAATTCATTAGTTTTGGCCTGTAGCTCCTGAATGGCAGCTTCGCGGTTGTACCGGCGTACACCCAGTTGGTAAAACCAAAGCGGTGGTGTAATGGGCAGGCCCAGCACCCGACGGTTTGGTTTTTGCGGTATCAGGCTTTCAAGGTCTTCGCGGGAAATGGTCCGGTTGCCTTTCACCGTTTGCGCCGTCAGGATGTATTGGTTAATACCCAACCGTTTGGTACTCAGGCAACCAGAGAGCGAAACAATTAATGTACAATGAATAATGAGTAATGAATAACGATACGTACGATGTGCCCTCACACCATTATCCAGTATCCATTTTACATTATTCATTCCTAACAACATGCTTTCCAAAAATCAGCTTAAATACATTCAGTCGCTGCACCAGAAAAAATACCGGCAACAACACGGGGCTTTTCTGGTCGAAGGAGCCAAGAGCGTTCAGGAGGTTCTGCAATCAAACTTCCAGACCGAACTGGTGGTAGCGACCGAAGCATTTTACAAAGAAAACGCTCACCTCACAGATCGCCAACGAACCACGGTTGAAATTGCGTCAGAAACTGACTTAACCCGTGCCGGTACCCTCGAAAGCAACAATGCCGCGCTGGCTGTGGTCAGAACGAAAGAGAACCGCCCGCTATTGGCTCAGCCCGGTGAAATCGCCTTAATTTTAGACGACATCCGCGACCCTGGCAATCTGGGCACTATTCTGCGCATTGCCGACTGGTATGGGGTTCGAAAAATCCTCTGCTCGGAAACCACCGCCGACGTCTACAATCCGAAAGTTATTTCGGCCAGTAAAGGCTCCTTTACCCGAGTAAACTGGTGGTATGGCGATGTGGTTCACGTACTCAGTCAATCGGCTGGCTCAGTATCTGTTTACGGTGCTTTTCTGGATGGTACCGATGTCCATACGCTTCCGTTCAAAAACTCTGGTTATCTGGTGATGGGAAATGAGTCGAACGGCATCCGGCCCGACGTTGCCCGGTATGTGACTCAGCGGGTTACGATTCCCCGCTATGGAGAAGCCGAATCCTTAAATGTTGGTATCGCTACGGCTGTATTATTAGACAATATCCGGCGGGTTACGAGTTAGGTCCGCTCATGTAAATAGGCAGCAAAATCTGGATATTGAGCGAATAGAACAAAACGAGCTTGCGAGCATCGGTCAACAAAGGAAACGCCCCAGTTACCTAGCTTGACAAAAAATTACCGGCTTTCGCCTAACAGGCTACACTATTCACAGGTCAGTCAAGTTATACTATTTCCGCTCAACCAAAAGCATTTGATCGTCTTTACCTTTAAGAAAATAACCACCCGGTACGTTCACAATAGCGTACTTCATCGGCTCACGATCAATTATTTGCGTCCTCCCATTCGATACTATTGAAATTTGGCCAGTCTGTAAATACAGTGAGTCCTTTACAAACCGCCAACTAATTGGACTATCCTTAGTTACATTATTCCCTATTTTCGCTCGAAACGTAGCACTACCGTTCTCATAAAAGATGAGGAAAAGGTGTAAATTATTTCCAGTCTTGATAGAATCCTCTTCTTCTCCAATACTAAATACACTGTAAACTAAGTATTATAGTATTTTAGGAGTATGAAAAAGCAACACGTAATGCTGAGCGATGAACATCAGAATCACCTGCGTCAACTCCTGAGCAAAGGTACTCTGTTCGCTAAAACCTTCA
>NZ_BAAHBH010000027.1:0-31007 GCF_054776815.1 Spirosoma gilvum
GGTTTGCTGGCTGCCCAAAGCAACCAATGCCTGGAGTGAAGGTGTTATGCCAGGCATTGGAGCGTTTTTATTACATCAAAATAGGCTATGGACTTAATCCCAATTAAAACCCCTACAAGATTAGGTTTTAGGAGAGGGGCCGGGGGTGAGGTAATATCTACGGTTTCGCGTGTCGCATTTCCAGGCCAAGGGAGGTGCGGGGTTTGAAGCCAGTCCACGGCCCAACGGCGTCTGTTTCGGGAATGTTCAGGAACTTCGCATACTCCATTTTCTTCAGATGAATGCCCAGAAATGCCGTTACAAAGTGCTGGTTGATGTTGTTGATTCGGCGCTCGTTCCAGACAGGCTCGGCGTAGTGACCATACTCGTCGGCCGATACGCCAGGCTGTAAGGTTGCCATTGGGGGTGGATTAGGCGCTACATTGTGCCGTGCATTTACGTAAGTGAGCAGGTACCGGTCGGCATTAACGGCGCCATCATAAATAGCTTTAACCCCCTTTTCGTAACCAGATATGTCATCTTTACTTCCCGACACAAATAGCGTTGGCAACGTTAACCCGGCCAATCCGGCAGCATCCCAGACACCCCGCTCCATGCCCCAGGGCGCAAACGCGACTACGGCCTTAATCCGCGGATCGAGTGTGGGCTTGTAAGCGGGCGAGTTCATCGTACGAGGCTCCAGCGCAGTGCTTCCGTTTGTAGTCTGACCAAACAATTTTAGCGCTTCGACACTGAAGCCAGCCCCTACCGTGTTGAGGACCCCGTAGCCCCCCATCGAGTAACCAATCAGGGCCGTATTGTCGGCGTTGAGTAACCCCGCCAGAAACGTATTGCTGGTTTTGGCACTCAGCCGAGCCATCTCATTCAGGACAAACAGGTCGTCGAGGGGCCGATTCAGGAGTGTACTCGGAAAAGCCGCTAAATCGCTGTAGGTCGATTCGGTATGGTCGATGGCGACGACAACGTACCCTTTCGAAGCCAGATTTTCGGTCAGATAGGTAAGCAACAACCGCGATCCGGGATAGCCATGCGATACGATAACTAACGGGTACGCTCCGCCACTTCGGTCAGGTTCGGCATCACGGTTGGCACGGCCCGGAAACGTAAAAGGAACGATTGGCCGTTTAGGATCATTTGATCGCCCAAGCACCGATTCATACTGTACGATGCCCGATTTATTGTCGGCAGTTCGGGCCGGATACCAGATTTCGAGCGTTAGCGGGCGATCATATAAAGGGTGCTTTCCCTCTTTTGTATGCAGCACATCAAGCTGGTCCTTATGAACCAGTTTCAGGGTTCGTACGCCAACCGGGTAGCTTCCGCGAGCCGCCAGCTCAGGCGCATTAGGCAATAGATCGCCATTGATAAAGGTATCGCCGGATGGTTGGGCCGTAGTTTGCCCGACAATAGCCAGTGAGGTCAAGAGAAAAAACAGGTAATGAATCGTGGTCGATTTCATCGATTGCAGGGAATAGGTATAGGGATTGTAAAGCTATTGTAAACTTTCCAAACCTGATAAAGGGTAGCGTTTTTTATCCGTTTGTACGTTTTAATACGCTACCTTTGCCTGCACAACTTTAGGGGTGTCTGACCGGATCGGCTCAGACTGAGAGAATACCCTCACTACCTGATGCAGTTCGTACTGCCGTAGGGAAAAGTTAACGAGACTTCGTTTGCTCCCCTCTAAAGTTGCTGTGTATTTATTCATTAAACAGCAACATGACTCAACCCTCAACATTGATCTGGACTGATGTCGAACGCATTCGTGCGCAGGCTCCCCTTATCCACAATATTACCAACTTCGTGGTGATGAACAACACCGCCAACGCCCTGCTGGCTCTCGGCGCTTCGCCCGCCATGGTTCATGCCCCCGAAGAGGTTGAAGAGTTTGTTTCCATTTCCAGCGCTCTGATAGTTAATATCGGCACACTCGACGCCACCTTTGTGGCAGGTATGAAACTCGCCATGCGCCAGGCAAAAGCCTTGGGCAAACCCATTGTATTTGACCCGGTTGGTGTTGGGGCCACTACGTTTCGTAATAAGGTCAGCGAGGAATTGCTGACGCTGGCTGCTCCCGACATTATTCGGGGCAATGCCTCCGAAATCATGGCATTAGCCGGTCTGAACGCCCAAACCAAAGGGGTCGATAGTCTGTACGGCTCAGAGGCCGCCGTGGATGCCGCCCGACGGTTGAGTTCGGTATGGGGATCGGTGGTGGTAATCAGTGGCGAAACCGATTACATCATTCATGGCGAACAAACCGCTCAGGTAGCCAACGGACATGCACTGATGACAAAGGTAACGGGGATGGGCTGTACGGCCACGGCCTTAACGGGCGCGTTTGCGGCTGTGAACACCAACTATTTTCAGGCCGCTACATACGCGATGGCTGTAATGGGAATCGCCGGTGAACTGGCCGTTGCGAAGAACCCGGCTCCCGGTAGCTTACAGGTCAACTTCCTGGATACGCTCTATCAACTGACCAAAGCCCAAATTACTGACACCCTCAAGCTGACACAGTCGTGAATCGTTTATATCTGGTAACGGATAGTGATGTGGCCCGAAAGGCAGGCCATACGCTTCCGTTTGTAGTCGAAGAAGCCTGTCGGGCGGGTGTTCGCTGGGTGCAGCTCCGCGAAAAAGAATTGTCTACACGGGCTTTTCTGGAACTTGGTGCCGAAATAAAGCAGATCACGCAGGCTTACGGAGCCAACCTGATCATCAACGACCGGATTGATGTGGCACTAGCGCTCGATGCGGATGGCGTTCACGTTGGGCAGGACGATATGCCCTATCCGATGGTCCGCTCGCTGATTGGACCAGATAAAATTATTGGTCTGTCGATCAACAACCTGCCTGAATTACGAGCTATTGCTGGTGCTGATCTGGATTACCTGGGTATAGCCACGATTTTCCCAACGGGCACCAAACAAGACACATCGAGTTTACTTGGGCTGGAGGGCCTTCAACAGATTTGCCGTCAAACCAGCCTGCCAACGTTTGCGATTGGCGGTATAAACGCCCAAAACATTCAACAGGTGATGCAAACCGGCGTAACGGGTGCCGCCGTCGTATCAGCCATTTGTGGACACCCGTCGCCGTATGAAGCCAGCCAGGAATTATTAAAGAGTGAAAGAGCGAATGAGTGAAAGAGTGTATTGCTGAGGCAAACTTCTTCGCTCATTCACTCATTCACTCTTTCGCTCTTTACATCTATGAAAACATACATTCGCACATTAACCATTGCGGGCTCCGATAGTGGCGGAGGGGCTGGTATTCAGGCCGATCTGAAAACGTTTTCGGCATTGGGATGCTATGGCATGTCGGTGCTGACCGCCCTGACGGCCCAGAATACCCAAGCCGTTACGGGCATTTTTTCGGTACCACCCGCCTTTATCGTTGAGCAATTGAAAGCTGTTTTGAGTGATATTGGTGTCGATGCGGTAAAGATTGGGATGCTTCACTCGCCCGAGATCATTGAGCAGGTCGCTATTACGTTACGTGCGTTCGATGTGTCGACCATTGTACTAGACCCAGTTATGGTCGCCAAAAGTGGCGATAAGCTCTTGCAGGACGAAGCTGTCGACGCGTTAAGAACGTATCTGTTACCAATGGCGTCGGTTATTACCCCCAACTTACCCGAAGCCAGCGTATTACTGGGTCGATCCGTAGAGGTGAAAACCGACATGTTGCCTGCGGCTGTCGATCTGGCAACCCTCTGTCCGGGAGCGATTCTGGTAAAAGGCGGGCATTTGGCTGACGACGACAGTACAGACTTACTCTACGTATCAGCCAATGAGCAGCATTGGTTTCCGACGGCACGTATCAACACCAAAAATTCGCACGGAACGGGCTGTACGCTATCGTCGGCAATTGCGGCTGGCCTAGCAAAAGGGCTATCGGTTGTCGATGCGGTTGCAATGGCTAAAACCTACCTGACAGGGGCATTACAAGCCGGTGCCGATTATCAGTTGGGGCATGAACACGGCCCGGTTCATCATTTTTTTAACGTTTGGCAATAACAATAGAACGCAGATTTCTATGATGATTATGATTAATTAAGATCTGTGTAAATCATAACCGATCATAATAATCTGCGTTCTATCAGCAATACATCTCTATGAAATTTACCGAACAACTCTGGCAGGACATTACTCCTATTTACGAATCCATTCTACAGCACGGTTTCGTCGATGAATTAATGGCAGGAAGTCTGCCGACGGCTATGTTCCAGTACTACATTCAGCAGGATGCGCTGTATCTGGCCGATTTCAGTCGTGCGCTCAATCAGTTGGCGGCTCGCTCGATGAGCACGGACGATGTGTTGCAGTTTACTCAATTTGCCCAAAATGCTATACTGGTCGAGCGAGCACTGCACGAAACGTATTTTTCACTCTATACCATTGAACCCGCATCGGTCAAAATGCCTGCCTGTTTTGCCTATACGAATTATCTGCTGGCCACTACATCATTTCAATCGGTTGCCGTTGGTGCAGCAGCCGTGTTGCCCTGCTTCTGGATTTACAGGCAGGTTGGAAAATACATTTATCAGCGAGCCATTCAGGAAAATCCATACCAAGACTGGATAGACACCTATGCGGGAGAAGCATTCGATGTATCCGTCAATCAAATGCTGGCGATAACCGATCGTTTGGCCGAAATGGCAGGCCCTTCTGAAAAACAACTAATGCAGAATGCTTTCCGCACATCGAGTCAACTGGAATGGTACTTCTGGAACGACGCTTATACACAGAACCAGTGGCAAGTATGATATCATGTATTAGCCGCATTAACCGTTAACTAAAAAGCCTGATTTTTAACAAGATAACCAATATATAGCATTCAAAACAAACTTATAAGTGAGTAGCTTTAAGAAAACGTAGTTCCTGTCATGTTTTTCTTTAAAGAATATTCTGCTCATCCCGCCCTGCACGACTTCATCCGACATTATTGGATTATTCACATCCAGTTTGACCCGCGTACACTCCGTCAATCCCCATCGCCCAAACCCTATCCGCCCACTACCGAGCAATGCCTGTACTTTTACCCGTTCGATTTACCCCATAGTGTTCCAATTGGCAGCGAAACGGCCTTATCGGCCGCATCGAGCAATATTGTGGGGCAACAACTTACGCGCTACAACATTACTCTGAGGGCAAATTATCTGATGCTGAAAGTCAGCTTTCAGCCAGGCGCGTTGTTCCGATTGCTGGGGATACCAATGCATTTACTGGTCGATGGCGTTGCCGATCTGGAAACCATTGCAGGTAAAACCTTGCGGGAAGTAAACGAGCGACTACCCGAAGCACTCAGTTACGCAGGTATGATTCAGTTGGTAGAAGCCTTCATGCTCAAAAAAGCAGCCGATTGTCGTAGGGATGTTTTACCAATCGACATCGTTGCACGGCAGTTGCTCAACCCATCAGCGTATCACCAACTCGACCTCCTGGCCCATGACGCCTGCCTGAGTACACGCCAGTTTGAGCGTAACTTCCGCGAGCGGGTTGGTGTTAGCCCTAAGCTGTTTGCGCGCATTGCCCGATTTGGTCATGCCTACAAACTCAGGGAAACAAACCCTGGCCGCTCCTGGGCCGACATTGCCTATACCTGCAATTACTACGACCCCAATCATCTGGTTAAAGATTTCCAGCAGTTTGCGGGCACTACGCCCAGCCAATTGTTTGCCGACGACCAAGTGCTTCAACAGTTCTTTACCACTTACGAATAAGCTGGTTTCCGGGTCTGAGGTTGTCGTTTTTTTACTATGCTCTGCTTGACGAGTTTTCTCAGCTTTGCCAAAAACACACAACCATGACAAATTCGATTAATCACCTCAAAACGGCGGGCGTCTGTTATGTACTGACTGGAATTGGCTACCTGATTTTTGGCTACCCGTTCTGGTTCTTAGGCGCAAAAGACGAACCTATGACCGGAACGTTTGTATTGCCATTCCTTTTTGTAAACAAGATACTTTTCTCATCTGAACCGACCTTTTGGGTAGGTCCGATTTCTATTGCCAGTATGTTTATAGGGGCGTATTCGCTTTGGAAGGCCGGTGAACCTACGGGATTTGGTCCACGACGAAAATGGTTGGTTTTAGCCATGATCAGTGCCTTCCTCTATTTCTTAGGTCCCTGGATGCCTCTTCCTTTTGCCCCGCTTGGTGCCTTTATGAACGGAGTGAGTATGATACTGGTTGGGGTTGCCACGCTAAAAGCGAAGATTTGGACGGATTGGAAACGGTATGTACCACTTATTGTCGGTTGCTTTCCGTTTCTATTCATGTTCCCACTTCTGATTATTACCGGAGCACGACCTGCTGCCATGATCGGGCTATGGGCTTTCCCTTGGATGGCGCTGGGATTGGCGTCCTGGCAGCGTAGCAACGAGCTGGCTCAATCAAAGCCACTTCCTTCTTTATAAATCTTCGCCTTGACGTCCTTAGCCCGGTAGATATATGTTTGGTCGAAAAGATGTCCGATTCTTACCACCAGATTGACTGACTCGTGTCCAAATTTTGCATAACCACTTACCAAAAAGACAGTTATGCAACGCAGAACATTCCTCACATCATCCCTGGCGGCTCCTGTACTGCTAACCCAGGCCGAACCGACTAGCTCAGCCAGTAACCCAAAGCCATTTCTTGTCAAATCGGGCGATGCTCGTTTTGGTGTCCATACACCGTATCGGGGTATCAATGGCAACGATGTTAAAATATCCGGCAAAGACACGGGTGGCCAATTGGCTGTTTTTGAGTACATTGGCAATCAGAAGGTAGGCCCATCATTGCATATCCATCACGACCAGGACGAGATGTTTTCGATTATCGAGGGCGAGTATCTGTTTCAGGTAGGCAACGAACAGTTTACTGTACAGGCAGGTGATACGGTGTTTGCCCCACGGGGTATTCCGCACTCCTGGATTCAGCTATCCGAGCATGGCAAGCAGGTGTATATGGTACAACCAGCCGGTAAACTGGAAGATTTTTTCCTGAAAATGAATGAATTGAAAGGCCCGCCGACCGAAGAGTTAAGCCAGAAACTGCACAAAGAACATGGCATGACCGTCGTTGGGCCACCCTTAATGTTGAAATAAATAGCCTGGAGCAGGGTGCATGGAGCGTGGTTGATTGCTCCAGGCACCTTGCCCCCTCCCTATGAACGGCATCTACGACTACCGACTTCCCAGCCCGGCCTTACGCGAATACGTGAGGCTGTTTCAGATTATTGGCTGTGAATTTCCGGCATCGTTGCCTGCCTTGCCAGTGAAAGCCTATTGGCCCCGCGCCGAAAATTGCCTGTCGCTATTTCCCAAAGACCCGGAGAAAATTGAATATAACTTTGATGGCAAACCCCGCGAAAGTCCACGCTCGCGGTTGTATGGGCAACATACGCTGGCTACCAATCGGCATGTCGGGCGCGATTTTATGGTGTTTCAGATACAGTTTCAACCGGGCGCTTTGTTTCGTCTGACGGGCTTTCCTGTATCCGAACTAACCAACACCTTTGTGGATGCTGAAGCCATTTTCTCGACGGAAATCCAACGAGTAAACGAACGGCTGAGTTATACCAGACACTACACGGAAATGATTCCGATAGTGGAAGATTTTCTGCTACACCTTATCCATAAAGCCCGGCATAAATACGCACGACCCATTGATAAGGTCTCACAGTATCTGCTAAACTGTCCGGCAGGTGTTTCGCTGGACTGGTTGGCCGATCAGGCCTGTTTATCACAGCGGCAGTTCTACCGGCAGTTTGTCGAGTGTAGTGGCGCAAGCCCAAAACTTTATAGCCGCATCGCCCGCTTCGAAAACGCAATGAAGTTAAAAAACGCCCGGCCCCAACTGGACTGGCTCAGCGTAGCGGTCGAATTAGGGTATTACGACTACCAGCATCTGGTTCGGGATTTCAAGGAGTTTACGCAGTTGACGCCCAATGGGTTTTACGAAGCCGAAGCCAAATCGCCCGAGCGAACGTTTGGTATTGCCGAGACATAACCATTGCCTAAAAGCCATTTGTCGTTCAGGCTGAAAGCTCTTACTTTTAAGTGTGAGCTTTTTCCCGCATATACAACCCCACCCCGCCCTGCGGCCGTATGTCCGGCATTACCTGCTTTTACACATCCGTTTAGATAAAGTGCCTGCCGAACAACGGATTAAGCCCATTCCGCCCGACGCCGATCAATCGCTCTTCTTTTATCCGCGTAGTGTGGCCAAAACCGTTGTCAACCGAAACGGCGAAACCCGAACCAACTCGTCGAGTATTTTTGTTGGGCAGCAAACGTCGCGGATCAATATCCAGTCTGGCAATGATCACCTCATAATTCAGGTTTGCTTTCGGCCTGGTTTTTTGGGGCAGTTCCTTGGTGGGATGCCAGCTGGTGAATTTCAGGGGAAGGAAATCGATGCCGAAAGCTTGACGGATGCCCGAATGAACGAATTAAACAATCGGCTGCGGGAGGAAATCGATTATCGGCGTATGATCGACCATATTGAAGCGTACCTGCTGAAAAAGATGGACGCATTAGCCCGACATACATTGCCGCTACAACCCATCGACAAAGTAATTCTGGCCATAAAAGAAACAAATCGTCCGCTTTCGCTCGATTGGCTGGCCGATCAGGCTTGCCTGAGCAGTCGTCAACTGGAGCGTAAATTTCAGGAACGACTCGGCATGAGCCCTAAGTTTTACGCCCGGATCGCCCGTTTTGATCGGGCTTTCAAATTGAAACTACAACAGCCAAACCTCGACTGGCTCGACGTGGCTTTTGCCTGTGGCTATTTCGATTACTCGCACCTGATGCGCGATTTCCGGCAGTTTGCCGAAGTGTCACCAACCATGCTGATGACACAGAATACGGCTTCGCCCGAACTGGACCAGGCTCTTTTCTGAGCGGTAAAAAGGCCGACACGATACAGTTACGCCGTTGCCTATTGACAGGAGATCGTCGTTAGGCGAACGAAGACCCTTTTTTAGCCAGATACTGACCGATGTTGAACTGAATTCCATCCAGCACGTCAATATCTTTATGCCAATCCTTCACCTGCCAGTCGCCCTGTGGAGTAGCCACGGTAACTTTCTTAGCCACTGTAGTAATCCAGATCACTTTCTCAACGCCAAAATTCAATAGCTTCTGGGTTTTCTGGAAGATATAGCCATCGGTATCTACATCAACCGAATCGGCCGAAATATCAACTTCAATTACAACTTTGGGAGGTACCTGTGCGTAAAATTCATTGATAGCATCAATGGGTAAGGTAGCATTATCGAAAATAAGAATATCGCCTGCTAGATTGGTCCGCTTATCCAGATGCATACCAGCCTCACTGGATAAAATTGTATATTGATTCTCGTCGATCTGCTTGCCGAATAAGACAATTAGGTGTGTCACGATCAACGCCTGTAACGTACTAGACCCCATAATTTCTGAAAACTTCTTTGTGCCTGCCAATACCTCCCGGTAGCCTTTATAGTGAATAGGCTTTCCGTCCATGATTTCGTAAATGAGGTATTCGGGGATCTTGGCTTTGGGTCTTTTTGCCCGTATTCCAGATTTCGTAGCGATCATTTCCGTTCGTTTTCGATACGCTCAAATATAGCCAAAATCCATTGAAACTCCTTTTATGACTCCAGACTATTGAGGGCTATAATAGACTTTGGGCCAGAATAAGGCTATGCCCGACCTGGGCCAATCTCTGTATTAATGTCGTTTTTTTACATCTGGCACGCCAACGGATAGGGGTAGTTTTGGCTGGTAAACCAAAACACATTTTCCATGCGAATCCTATTGGCCGCGTTACTTAGTCAAACAATCAGTTTATTGGCCGTTGCACAACAACCTGACCTGATTCTGACGAACGGACAGATTTTTACGTCGGATACCAGTCAGTTGTATGTAGAAGCATTGGCAATCAAGGGAGGTCGCATCACGGCTATTGGCCGCACCGCCGACATTGAAAAGCTAGCGACCCAACAAACAAAACGGCTCGATTTAGGCGGAATGCTGGTTGTGCCGGGATTTAACGATGCCCACAATCATTTACCCGGTGGCCTGAAAGCGACAAAAATCTCGTTGGCAGGGATGAACCCTTCCTGGGAAGCCGTACAGGATTCGCTGAAAAAGGCCGTTCGGCGAACTCCCGAAGGGCAATGGATTGAAGGGACAATTGGGATAACAATTGCCAATTCGCCGGAGGCTACCCGGTTTGTGCTGGATAAAATTGCGCCCAGACATCCGATTCGGCTGCTTTCGTGGTGGGGGCATGTTGGGTTATATAATACACTGGGACTCCGTGAAATGGGCATTGCCGACGATCAGCCCGACCCCAAAGGTGGTTTTTACGAACGGATGTCCGATGGTAAAACACTGACGGGCAAAGGCTACGAAAAGAACGCCTACTGGCCGCATACCAGTTACGCAAAAATGGCCTCATTGCGCGACGAGAAGGCCATCATTGGCGAGTTCAGGGGTATGACGCAGGCATTGCTCAAAGCCGGTATTACCAGCTATCAGAACATGTGTACGGGTGCATCGGCCGCGGACTACGCCCAACTCTGGAAAAAAGCCGGGTTACCATTTCGCCTTCGCCTGATCCGCTGGGGTGATATGAATATGGATGGTAGCCTCAGTATTCCGGCAAAAGACCAGCCTAAAACAACGCCTGATTTACCTTTACTGACGGTAAGTGGCACGAAATGGCTGCTCGAAGGTACACCCCTGGAAGGCGGTGCCGAACAGGTTGATGCCTACCCGAATCGACCCGGCTGGTATGGCCGAATGAATTACACGGTACCCGAAATTGAACGGATGTGCCGCGAAGCCATCGCCCGTAAAGACCAGTTGCATTTCCATATTGGCGGCAGCAAATCGATAGGTAAATTACTCGATCTGATGGCCGCTATATCGGTCGACTGGAAGGCATTGCGTCCGCGTTTTGAGCATGGCGACGAGATTGACTACTCACCGGAATACATCAGGAAGGCGCAGCAGATGGGCATTATCATTGTGCAGAATCCTACGCATTTTGCGCCGATGGAAGGGTTCCCGATGGGGCCACCAGCCACACATGGCATGGCGATGAAAACCTTGCTGAACGATCACATTCCGGTAGCTATTGGCTCTGATGGGCCATTTAATCCATACCTGAATATTATGTTTGCGACGACCCACCCGCGTCGACCCAGCGAAGCGCTCAGCCGCGAGCAGGCAGTCATCGCCTACACCCGCACGGCTGCCTATGCCGAGTTCGCCGAAAATACCAAGGGGACACTAACAGTCGGCAAAGTTGCTGACCTGGCAGTGCTATCGCAAAATATTTTCAAAGTACCGGCCCCTAAGCTACTCCAGACTGAAAGCGTCTTGACTATGGTCAATGGGGTTGTTGTCTACACTGCGGGCTTACTGAAAGTAAATTGATAACTAGATAGTGTCCACTACTTTAGCTCATTCGTTTTCCAATTTTTTATCCAGCAGCATCGGGGGAGTTCATATAAGCTGTGTTGGCCATGGATGAACTCAATATGGGTGTTCGTTCATTGGTTTTCCATAGCGTATCTTTAAGGATCGAACGTTCTCTGCCAAACTCTATGCCCGTTTCCCGATTCAGTGCATCCTGCCGAACCGTATTTGTTGCTCTCATTGCCTTACTTCTGCCCTTTACAGGTCGAACGCAGGGTACACTAGCCGACTACCAGCGTGCTGAAATGCTGAACGGTGCTTTTCAGAACAAGGTGTATAATGCCCCCGACAAAATACAGTGGTTACCCAACATACATTCGTTCTGGTACCTTAAAACAACAGCCAATGGCAAAGAATTTAGTAAAGTGGATGCTGACAGAGTCGTAAAGGAACCCGCTTTCGATCAGAAACGACTGGCATCCTCACTAAGTCAATTGACTGGGCGTCCAGTTCTACCGTATCAATTACCCTTCTCCGACATTACACTTCAACCTACTGAGGTTTCTTTTAAGATAAAAGACTCACTGTTTACCTGTCCGTTCGATACGTACCAATGTCGACTTAACGGGGTGATTAGTCCACCAGCCAATCGATACTGGGGTAATCAGGTCAATGAACAAGAGGGCAAACCTATTCCATCGCCTGACGGGATGTACGAAGCATTTATAAAAAATCACAACGTATACATTCGAACAAGGCGTAGGCCAGCTGAAGAAGTGGCGTTAAGTTATGATGGGTCGGAAGGTGAGTTTTATTCCACCTACATGGCCTGGTCGCCCGACTCCAAAAAGCTGGTGGTCAATAAAGTGCGCCCTAATACCCTTCATCTGATCTACCTGATCGAGTCATCACCAACCGACCAGTTACAGCCTAAACTTCAGTCGCGTCAGTATCTGAAACCGGGCGATGCGCTACCCCAGCGGTTTCCGACCCTGTTTCTGATCGATTCGAAACGACAGATGCCGATACCCGCTTCGGTTGTTCCTGATCAATATACCATCACGATGCCCCATTGGCGGAAAGACAGCCGTGCGTTTACCTTCGAATATAACCAGCGCGGGCATCAGCGATATACAGTTTTCGAGATGAACATTGAAGGAGCCGTGCGACCGCTGATCGATGAAACCAGCAAGACGTTTATTCACTACAGCGGAAAAAACTACCGCTACGATCTGGCAGATGGCCGGGAAATGATCTGGATGTCGGAGCGCGATGGCTGGAACCACCTCTATTTATACGATGGTAATGGAAAATTGAAAAACCAGATTACCAAAGGCGAATGGGTCGTGCGTCGGGTGGTATATGTTGACGAAGCCAAACGAATCATTTTGCTTGAAGGCAGCGGCCGGGAAGCCGGTCAGGACCCATACTTTACTCAATTGTACCGGGTCAACTTCGATGGTACCGGCTTCACAACCTTAACCCACGAAAATGGAAACCACCGGCTGGTATTCTCCGATGATTATCAACATGTTGTCGATAGCTATTCCCGCGTTGATGAACCGCCGACCACCGTCCTCCGCCAGACCTCGACGGGTAAAGTCGTTATGGAATTGGAACAGGCTGATAGTCAACCATTGCTGGCTACGGGCTGGAAAGCACCGGAAGTTTTCACGGCCAAAGGTCGTGATGGCAAAACGGATATTTGGGGCATCATTGTTCGCCCGTCCAATTTCGATCCTCGTAAAACCTATCCGGTTATCGAATACATCTACGCTGGACCACACGACTCATTTGTCCCCAAAAGCTTCGTACCCGATTCGCGGGGGTCGTTGCACGAAATGGCCGAGTTGGGCTTTATCGTTGTTCAGTGCGATGGCATGGGTACCGCCAACCGCTCAAAAGCGTTCCATGATGTGTGCTGGAAAAACCTGAAAGACAGCGGCTTCCCCGACCGGATCGCCTGGATGAAAGCAGCCGCCCAGAAATACCCGTACATGGACCTGAGCCGGGTGGGTATCTGGGGCAATTCGGCTGGTGGGCAAAGTTCGGCAGCGGCATTACTTCACTATCCAGACTTTTATAAAGTGGCCGTTTCGTCGTCAGGCTGTCACGACAACCGGATGGATAAACTCTGGTGGAATGAGCAATGGATGAGTTACCCAATAGGCGAACAGTATGTCGAATCCTCCAACACGACCCACGCTAAAAATCTTAAGGGCAAGCTTTTACTGATTCTGGGTGAACTGGACGATAACGTAGACCCCTCCTCAACCTATCAGTTTATCAATGCCTTAATCAAAGCCAACAAGAATTTCGACTTCCTGATGGTTCCGGGCATGGGTCATTCGCTGGGCGGTGATTATGGCGAACACAAACGACGTGATTTCTTTGTAAAACACCTGCTGGGCGTGGAACCACCCGAATGGAACTGGCAACCCAGCATTACGATACCAAAGCCGTAACTAGTTACAGAGAAGGGAAAATTGATATTGATCGATTCCTGACTGATCTATAGACATTAGCCGAACAATAGCATCGTGCAATTAGTATTAATTCCTTATTGATACCTCGGCATTTAACCTATCAATAATCTCAACTGAAACGTCTGTTTTAACCAATCCTGTTCGACCATGAATCGATTAGCCCTTATCCTGGCAATCTTTAGCAGTGCAGTATCCGTTTCGTTCGCTCAGCAATCTACTGCACCAACCACTACCACAGCTCCGGCGATGCGGTTAACAACGTCGGCATTTCCGGATGGCGGAATAATTCCCGTAAAGTTTTCGCAGGCCGCTCCCGGTGCCGCACCAGGTGGAGGTACATCGCCCGAGTTAATCTGGAGCAATATACCAGCTGGTACGCAAAGTTTTGTACTGTACATGCACGATGTGGACGTGAGCCGCAATAAAAACTCCGAAGATAACCTGCACTGGCTCGTCTGGAACATTCCGGGGACCGCGACAAGCTTACCCGAAGGTGTACCCAGTGGTGCCCAGTTGGCGGATGGCAGCTATCAGATCAATGTGCTTAGCTCAATGTATCGCGGGCCGGGTGCGGCTGCTTCGGGTCCTTTACACCATTACGTATTTGAACTGTTTGCCCTTGACACCAAACTCAATGTAAAACCCAGCATGGAGAGTACAGAAACCCGTAACAATGTCTTAAAAGCTATCGACGGGCATGTACTGGGGAAAGCGGGCTATGTGGGTTTATTTAAGCGTCCACAATAGATTCAGCCCATTAATTTTCTACAAGTCGCTGAATGGTTTTGAGCACCTCCGGCATTTTTTCGTGGGCATTGTTGCAGAGAACAATGATGGTTTTATCAGCGTCGATATAGCGGATAATCTCCGTTTTGTAGCCGGGATTATCACCACTGTGCTGCACAATTTTCCCCAGTTTATCACTCTGCTCCAATTCCCAGCCAAATCCGTATGGCGACAGGGTACCATTCGTCAAGTGGGCGGGTTTAAATGCTTCTGCCAGTGTTTGCTGACTCACCAACTTATTGGTATACAACGCCCGATCCCATTTGAGTAAATCCTCTGCCGTCGAACTGATGCGTCCCGGTCCTTTGCGATTGCCGAGCCAGATGGCGTAGTTGAATTCAGGGAATGAATCGGCGCGGACATACCGTTTCTTTTCGGGTACATACATATGCCCCCAAGCCATATCAGATAGTTTAATTTTTTCCTCCCGGGTCCGAATGTCCGTGTGCGTCATCCCTACCGGCTTGAAGATATGCGCCCGGCAAAACTGGATAAAATCCTGCCCAGATGCTTTTTCGGCAATACTGGCCAGAAGCATATAGCCCGTATTGCTGTATTCGTATTTCGCACCGGGTTCAAACGATTTCGAGGGATGGTATTTGATCAGATAAGCAATGTTGTCGGCATTATTGGCCACTTTACGTTTGTCCCAATGCTTATCCATCACATCCTGATAATCGGGCAAACCTGAGGTATGATTGAGCAGATGCCGAATGGTAATGCCTGGATAGGGTAAACCCGGAATGTATTTCTCGATCAGGTCATCATAATCCAGCTTCCCTTCCTGCTTCAACATCAGGATCGTCATGGCCGTAAACTGCTTGGAGACTGACGCCAGCTCAAAAATAGACCCCGTTGTCATTGGCGTTTTGCCCTCAAAATTCCGGTAGCCGAAGGCCTTCTTATATACAGGTTTCCCTTTGTCGGCAACCAGCACAACACCACTAAAATCGGGAATGCTAGCAAAGAATCGGGTTAATTCGTCGTTGATTGTAGCAGACGAACGCGTTTGAGCATTGGCGGCAAAATTGAACAATAGGCTAACCAACAGGAAGTATACGGAATAAAAACGATGGGTCGACACGACAAGCGGATTAGGCAGTTTCGGTTATTGCTACCAATTTACGGAGTTGGGCCAAAATACGCAATTGCACGAGGTGCTTTTAAATAAACCGCAAGGACGCGAAGAATTAAGCAACCAATCGACAATAGTTTAGTCATTCGGATTCAATTTTTGTCATTCCGACCGGGACGCGTAGTCGCAGGAGGGATCTTCGGTAATTATTAAACATCTCCTCATCCGAAGATTCCTCCTGCGACTACGCGTCCCGGTCGGAATGACAAAAACGTCCCTATTTGGGATCAATTTGTAAATGGTTAAACAGCTTCCTCATTTAACCCCGCCTTTCGTCAAAAAATCCCGCACCAGTTCCTGCTGATCAGTGCTCAGAAAATCGACTCCGGCTTCGCGCAACTTAGCCCAGACAAGCGGATCTTCGGGACTGGCCCACAGACGAAACTTCTTTCCCTCCTGATGTACCTTCTCAACCAGTTGACGAAGTTTCTGAAACTCAGCCGTAGGTATGTCGCCCTGACCGCGCCAGCTAAGCTGATTAGGGTACGAATCGCTAATGATTGGCATAATTGCTTTTGAATACCCTTTCCCCAAATCGGAGGGTCGGCCATCGAGCGTTACCAAATGATCTTTTGCCTTCGCTACAGCCGACATAGGCCGATTTCCCGACAAGACAATGGTGACTGGACCAGCCTGATTTTTACTGCCTGACGTTACTAAAGAACGATACCGCTGTAGAACTTTGGCCAATACCTGATACGTACTATCGGCCCCGGTTTTCGCGTCGATCATTAGGTAAAATGGTCCTTTGTATCCTGGGAATACCTGACCGCTATGCTGGCGGATTCGTTCGGCCAATGGTTTCAGGTACAGAGCCTCAAGGGTTGCCGCAGCATTTTTGAAGGATGGCCGGTCATGCGACACGTATAACGTGTCACCGATCAGATGCACATCGGCTTCGACACTCGTAAAACCGTTCTCGAGGGCGTCCCACAGCGGCCGCGACTGCTCGTAGTCGTTGTGCGCGTGGGCATTGGGCAAAGGCGTAATACCCGCGATTGACGGTGGTATCTGTTTGTTGGCAATGGGCTGCGTCCAGGCCGTTTCCACATCGCCGGGCATAAACGGATTATACTTGGGCTTACTAGAAATGATCCTGGCCCGTAACAGAACAAGGTCATCCGTCAGCGCATAGGTCGCAGCCGAATCTGTAACTTCCTTAAGGAGTTCGGCCCGCTGGCTTCCTTTTCGAATACCGAAAAACTGAATCCGATAGGTTACGTCTTTCTCCGCGCTGACGCGCACAACCAGCGAATTACCCACCTGAGGGAGCTGTTTCAATGTGACGCCCGAACTGGCATAAAACCGTCCGGCTTCCATTGATTCAATAATTGCTTTGGGGGTTAACTCTGGTGCATCGACCATGACCCAACCCCGACCCGAATTACTGAACGATGGTCCAAAAAAGTAATAATTATGGCTATCGTCGGTACCGAGTCCGTACATCAGCGGACGGCCCTGCTGTAGAAAATGCAGGTTAATTTTATCCCACATCGATTCGGTGCCTTCGTGGGTACTGTCGCCATAGTTATTTACCAGATGATGCCCGTTGAAGACCTCAAAAAAACGTTCGTACCGAAGCTGCATCAAATCCTCGGCCTTGATGGCGTAGTAAAAGTTCGGATGGTTGATGTGAGGAAACATGGGCTGGGCCGTCTGCCGTCGTTGGGCTACTACCATATCAATGTTATTCTGCATCACCTCGGCCACACTATTGCCGGGCAAGGGTCGAATGAGGTTCTTTACGTTGGTCACATTCATGTGAATGGGCTTATTCTGATACCCCGTCGACACTTCTTCACTCTTGATAATCATGAACTTGCCCGGCTCCTCGAAATAACTTCGGTATTCATCCAGCTTTTTCAGTCGCACCCTGAGTGAGTCGTTCCCACCTTTCTTATACACGACCCAATCCGGCCCGAAGGTACGCAGATAGCGGTCGAACGTCCGGCGTCGATCGGGCTGGTGTGGCACATTGACCCACTTCTCAACGTCCTGAATCACATTATGATCCGATAAGCCAACAAACTGATACCCATTGGCCTTGTACCAGTCCATGATCATCTCAGGATAGTCGTCGCCATCGCTCCACAGCGAGTGTGTATGCAGATTGCCTTTGTACCAATGTTGCGCTTGAGTAAGTGAGGGGAGCAGTAAGGCGAACAAAGCACTCAGATAGAAGCTCTTTTTCATGTTGAAGGGATTGGGATTGGGCGAGAGGAGTTGCTCGGTTTAGCGAATATCCGTTGTAAAAGTATTTAAAAGCGGCTCGACGCATGGGCCGTTTATCGTATCGGTACGTTAAACCTGTAAAGTAAAAACCCAACATCCCTACTCAATCCTGCTTTTTCAGTTTTTTGCTCTAAATTTCGGAGCGGCAAACGATGCTCAACTTCTCGGAAGCCCGAACTTGCCTAATTACACGCTGTGAGCCTTATTCAACCTGAACTTCGAACAGTCAACGTTATACGCTACGTCACTCCCTTGCGTGAGGGCGGTTCGCTCCCGGCTATTGTTGAAGCGGACGACGATTTTTTATATGTGCTGAAGTTTCGGGGAGCCGGTCAGGGAACGAAAGCGCTAATTGCTGAATTGATTGCGGGCGAACTAGCCAGAACGCTCGGCTTTCGTATACCAGAAATTGTCTTTATCAATCTGGATGTGGCCTTTGGGCGCAGCGAACCCGACGAAGAGATTCAGGATTTGCTACGAGCCAGCGAAGGGCTAAATTTAGGGCTTCACTACCTATCGGGAGCCATCACCTTCGACCCAATTCTGAACGACCTTACACCCCGGCTGGCTTCACAGATAGTCTGGCTCGATGCGTTTGTGATGAATGTGGACCGAACGGCGCGTAACACGAACATGCTCATGTGGCATAAGGAGCTGTGGCTGATCGATCATGGGGCGTCGCTCTACGTGCATCATACCGGCCCAGCCTGGCCCGAACAAAGTAAGCGGCCATTTTCGCAGATCAAAGACCATGTATTGCTGCCCCAGGCAACGGAGTTGGATACGGTCGATGCCGAATTCCGGCAGTTGCTTACACCAGCAACTATTCAGGCCATTGTATCACTGGTGCCCGACGATTGGCTGATGAATAACGGCTCTTCAGAATCTCCCTCCGATCAACGGCAGGTATACGCCCGATTTTTAGAGGACCGGCTGGCCTCATCCGAACTATTTGTCAACGAAGCGAAGAATGCCAGAAAAGCACTTGTTTGAGTACGCCATTATCCGGGTGGTTCCCTGCGTCGAACGGCAGGAGTTTCTGAACGTAGGTGTTATTGTTTACTGCCGGGCGCAGGGCTTTTTGCAAACGCGGTTTGCGCTTCATGAAGCGCGTCTTAAAGCATTTTCGGCAAAACTGGACTTAGACGAACTGACCGGGCGGCTGCGGGCTTTTGAACGAATCTGTGCGGGCAAAGCCGAGGGTGGTCCCATTGGTAAACTAGCCATTGCTGAACGATTCCGCTGGTTGACATCGACTCGTAGCACCGTTGTGCAAACATCGCCCGTACACCCCGGCCTGTGTACCAATGCAGCCGAAACACTGGACAAACTGTTTGAGCAACAGGTGCAATGATATTTTCGACGGATCCACAGGATTGACAAGATTAAAGGATTTTGAAGACATATTCCTTCTGTGAATCCTGTCGAAAAATATAGGTTATCCTATCCGCTATGAAACACTTCATCACGATCCTCTTTCTGTATTCATTCTTCCCCTCCTTCGCCCAACCTCGAACGGACGCTTTTCTGAGCAAGCTGTTAGCTACCAATCAAACGGCTGTTTTCAAGGAAGTGATGCGCCATCCCGATACGTATCGACTGCAAATTATCTACACCCAGATTGACCGGAATAAAACCAACAAGCCCACCTTCAAACACTACTATTTCCGCGTTGACAGCACAGAATACTTCAATCCCGCTTCGACCGTAAAACTGCCATTAGCCTTGCTTTCGCTCGAAAAACTGAACAGGCTTAATCAACCGGGTGTGACGAAATACACTGCCATACAGTTCGACAGCGCCTATAGCAAACAGACAAGGGAGTGGAAAGATACTACTTCCCAAAGCGGTTACCCATCCATTGCCCATTGCATCAAAAAAGCGTTTCTGGTCAGTGAAAATGACCCTTACAGCCGCATGTATGAGTTTGTTGGGCAAAGCGGAATCAATCGTTCGCTGCATGCCAAAGGGTATCTGGATACGCGCATTACACACCGATTTGTCCGCATGACGGCCGACGAAAATCGACACACGAATCCCATCCGGTTCATTAAAGAAGATGGCAGCTTACTTTACGCTCAACCGGCAGCGTTTAATACCGACCCGTTCGATTTCCGACGTGAAGCCCGACTGGGGAAAGGCTATTATGTTCGGGACAGTCTAGTGCATGAACCATTTAACTTTACCGAACGGAATAAATTTCCGCTGGAAGCCTTTCAGCAAGTTTTGCAGTCGGTTTTGTTTCCCGAATCGGTTGCGCCGAAACAACGATTCATGCTGACCGATGATGACTATCGACTCGTTTATCAGTACCTGTCGCAATATCCGGGCGAGACAAATTATCCGAAATATGACGCTAAGCAGTACTACGACAGCTACGTAAAGTTTTTCTTCATGGACAGCCTGCACCACCAGATGCCCGCCGATGTTCGGGTGTTCAACAAAGTAGGTTGGGCGTATGGGTTCCTGACCGATGCGTCGTATGTGGTGGACTTCAAAAACAAGGTCGAGTACATGCTGACGGCTACTATTTACGTCAACAGCGACGGTATCCTGAACGACGACAAGTACGAATATGACACCGTTGGCCATCCGTTCCTGTATCAGTTAGGCCAGACCATTTATCAGTATGAATTAAGACGAAAACGACTTTATAAGCCTGATCTGAGTAAATTCCGAATTACTTACGAAAAACGGCTCAACGACAACCGCCCAAACGTGAAGGACGTTGACAATTAACTCTATTGCAAGAATACGTTTACCTATCCGTTAACCCTATGCATCTCCAGTATACTCTTCGCGCACTTGTACTGATAGCGCTGACCACGTTATCCGCTCAAGCCCAAACGTCCACGAAGCAAAATCCACCGCTACTGACGACGGCGGCACCCGAAACAGTTGGGTTCTCTTCGGAACGGCTCAACCGACTCGACGGGCTCATCCAGTCGTATATCGACAAAGGAGCATTTCCGGGCGTAGGGGCCATTGTGGTTCGGGATGGTAAGATTGTGTATTACAAAGCCTTCGGCAAATCGGATTTTGACGTCAATAAGCCGTTAGCCAAAGACGCCATCTATCGGATTGCGTCGATGACCAAAGCCATCACCTCACTGGCCGTTTTAATGTTGCACGAAGAGGGTAAAATCATGCTCGATGATCCCATCAGTAAATACATTCCTGAGTTTGCCAAGCCCGTTGTGCTGGATAAGTTCAATGACAAAGACAGTACCTATACAACTATCCCTGCGAAACGGGAAATTACGATCCGTCACTTGCTGACACACATGTCGGGGCTTAATTACAACGTCATTGCCAGCGATCCCCGGATGCGAGCCATTTATACCAAAGCCGGAGGTATACCCGATGCATTTGTAACGCAGAACTATACCCTTGCGCAAATGGTGAAACAACTGGCCAAACAACCACTCAATCACCAGCCCGGTGAAAAATGGACGTACGGCCTAAGCATCGACGTGCTTGGCTATCTGGTCGAAGTTGTGTCGGGGCAAACTCTGTCGCAGTTTTTTGAAAAGCGACTCTTCGAACCACTGGGTATGAAAGATACTTACTTCTATCTCCCCGATTCGAAGAAAGACCGGCTTGTGCAACTGTATTCCGAAGATAAAGACAAAAAGCTGGTTAAAACGTCCAGCATCAAAACATTACCCGTCGATCCAGATTACCCAATTACAGGCGCCAAAACCTACTATTCAGGCGGTGGGGGATTATCGAGTACTGCGTATGATTACGCGATTTTCCTGCAAATGCTGCTGAACAACGGCGTCTACAACGGCAAGCGATTCCTGAGCCGCAAAAGCATCGACCTGTTTACCCAAAGCGATCAAACCGGCACGCTATTTCCCGAACCCGGAAACTATTTTAGTCTGGGATTCCGGGTTATTGGCGAAAAAGGACATAACAACGACCTCAACAGTGTGGGTACCTACGCCTGGGGTGGTGCCTTCAGCACGCACTATATCGTCGATCCGAAAGAGAAAATTTCTATTGTGCTGATGAAGCAACTATGGGGAACCTCCTACGGCGGTGAACTCGACAGAAAATTTGATGTGATGGTCTATCAGGCGCTGGACGATTAGTTCGTCAATCTGAAAACACTTTCTCGTAAGAATCGCTTTCTACAATCAGACGGAAGCCGTATACGTTACTACTTCGGCCTGGATGATTCGACAGCATTCATTACATGAAAAAAATAGCCTTTGTTGTTCAGCGGTATGGACTGGAAGTTAATGGAGGGGCCGAATATTACTGTCGGGTACTGGCCGAACGACTTACCGGCACTTACGAAGTCGATGTACTGACCAGTTGTGCGCTGGAATATATTACCTGGGCTAACTGGTATCCAGCCGAAACGACAACCATTAATGGCGTCTGCGTCCGTCGGTTTGCCACGGAGTATGAACGACAGGAAAAAGCCTGCGGCCGAGCCGAACACAAAATCAAAAAATGGTCGCGGCCTGAAGAGTGGGAAGGGTTTGGCCAGATTCGGATGTGGGGTCGGGCACTGGTCGGCAAAACGGTCAGGCGGTATAGCTGGTTATGGGCCAAAGCGCAGGGACCTTACACACCTGATCTGATTACGTACCTACAGCGAAACCATCAGCAATACGATGCGCTGATCTTTATTACCTATCTGTATTACCCCACAATCGCCGGCCTGAACGTTGCCCCGCACAAGTCCATTTTTATTCCGACCGCTCACGACGAAACACCGATTTACCTACCCGTTTTCAAACCGCTGTTTCATAAACCCCGCGCTATTTTATTCCTTACAGAAGGCGAAAGACGATTTGTTCATCAGTTCTTCAAAAACGAAACGATCTATAACGATGTGATTGGGGTCGGCATCGACACGATGGAAACCCCAAAGACCGACGCAGCCGCTTCGATCCTGAAAACCGATGCGCCTTACCTGATTTACATCGGGCGAATTGCCGAAGCTAAAGGATGCGATATGCTGTTCGACTATTTCATCCAGTATAAACAGGGGCATCCGTCTCCGCTGAAATTAGTGCTTGTCGGTCAGGCGTTCATGACGATTCCTGAGTACCCCGACATCATTACCGCCGGTTTTGTTGACGAAGACGTAAAAGTTTCGTTGCTGAAAGGCGCTAAAGCCCTGGTAATTCCGTCGCAGTACGAAAGTTTGTCGATGGTGACGCTGGAAAGTTTTGCCTATGGTATTCCTGTAATTGCCAACGAAAAATGCGAGATTCTGAAGGACCATATCGAACTCAGTCAGGGTGGCTTTTTATTTGCCGAGTACGAGCGGTTTGAACAAGCGGTTCAGCAACTTTCAACCAGCGATTCGCATGAAATGGCTGAAAAAGCACAAGCCTACATCGAGCAAAATTACACCTGGGATAAAGTACTGACCCGCTTTGATAAAGCAGTCGATTATATATCTCAATAGAACGCGGATTTTTATGATGATTATGATCTGTGTAAATCATAATCATCATAAAAATCCGCGTTCTATCACCTTAGCAGATGTTCAATGAACCAGTTCCTGCATCATGTTCAGCCGCTTGTAAACGCTGTCTTTGCTGTTGAGCAATTCGTAGTGATTACCCCGCTCAATGATTTTGCCGCCTTCCATGATCAGAATTTCGTCGGCTTCTTTGATGGTGCTGAGCCGGTGGGCAATTACCAGCGTGGTACGTCCTTCCATCAAATTGTTCAGCGCTTCCTGCACCGACTTTTCGGATTCAATATCCAGCGCCGAGGTAGCTTCGTCCAGAATTAGGATAGAGGGTTTTTTGAACACAGCACGGGCAATGCTCAACCGTTGTCGCTGCCCTCCACTCAGTCGAAGGCCCCGGTCGCCGATGACAGTGTTGTAGCCATCTTCTGTATCCATAATGAAATTATGGGCGTTGGCAATTTTAGCTGCTTCAATCACTTCTTCCAGACTGGCATCGGGCCGACCGAGGGCGATGTTGTTGAAAATCGTGTCGTGAAACAGAATGATCTCCTGCGTGACAAAGCTCATCTGCTGTCGTAGCGACTCCATGGTGTAGTCCCGGACATCGATGCCATCAATTTTCACACTACCCCGTGCGGCTTCATAGAATCGGGGAATCAGGTCGGCAATGGTCGATTTGCCGACACCCGAAGGGCCTACCAGCGCTATTTTCTGGCCCTTGGAAATTCGGAAATTGATGTTCTTCAACACAGGTTTGTCGCCATATTGAAAACTGACATCCTCGAAAACAATGTCTCGCCGGAAGCTTCTCAGCTCCTGCGCAGTTGGGCTATCCTCAATTTCGATAGGCTTGTCCAGCAACTCCAGGATCCGTTCGCCCGCAGCCTGCCCCTGCTGAATATTCGTCAAGGCCACCACAATGGCCTTGGCTGGGCGGATCACCTGCGAAAAAATGGCGATGAACGCAATGAATGAACTGGCCTGCAGATTACTCTGGCTGCTCAGTACCAGACTGCCGCCATACACCAGAATACAGGCCACCACAAACACCCCCGACGCTTCAGAAAAAGCCGGAGCCAGTTCCCGTCGTTTGAACCCTTCCAGGCTGGCCTGTCGGTAGAAATCATTCTCGCGACTAAATCGCTTAAGCACGAAACCCGTCGCGTTGAACGACCGAATAATCCGCATACCCAGCAAGGTTTCGTCCATCAGGGTCAGCATCCGCCCCATCGACGACTGGACGTCCTGCGCTTCTTTTTTGAGTTTCTTGGTCACTGCTGCAATGCCCACCGCCGAAATCGGGATAATGACCAGCGTAAACAGGGTGAGTTTGACCGAAATAGCGAATAATGCCACGAAATACCCAATCAGCAGGTAAGGCTCCTTGAACACCACTTCGATAGAACTACCAGCCACACTCTCAATGGCATACACATCGCTGTTCAGCCGGGAAAGCAGATCCCCTTTATGTTCTTTGGTAAAATAGCCCAAGTGTAGCGAATTGATCTTTTCAAAGAGTGCTTCGCGTAATCGCTTGACGAGCAACGTCCGGGCATTCAACAGACAACGCTGCGCCAGAAACCGAAACAGATTGGTCAGAATAACCGACACCACGATCATACCCGCCAGAAAATAGAGCGCGTGTATTGGGTTGGTCGTTTTGAACTGATAAATAAAATGGTAGAATGTATCTTTAAAATACGCGGGCGAGAATCGAAACTCGGGTACCGAAGCAAACCGGGCGGCATCGGCTGTGTTGATGGGATCGAAGAGGAAGTTGAGCAGTGGAATGATCAACGCAAACTGAAATACGTTGAAAAACACCCCAATAAGGGTAAATACAAAAAAGGGTATAACGAATTTTCCATAAGGCCGGGCATAGGCCATCAGCCGCCTATAAATCTTCATTCGGTGTGCTTTGATCTATTTTATTGAGCGATTGAGTGAATGAGTGATTGAGCAAATAAATCTACCTTACCACTATTCACTCAATCACTCAATCGCTAATTCACTCAATTAATTAAACCAGTGATCGGTACACATTCATGTATTTTCGGGCCGAATCTTCCCAGTTAAATTGGGCGCTGTATGCCTTTAACGCTTCGATCATTTGATTGCCAGCGCGTTTGTACTGCTGCATACCCGCCATAAAATCAAGATTCATATTATCCAAATCATGGAAGTAAAAAGCCAGGTCTTTCCCGATCTCGGGCAGGGCAGTATGCATCGACAAAAAGACCGGCTTCCCCGCCGACATAGCTTCGGTAACCGGTAGCCCGAACCCTTCGGCCAGAGAAGGCATCACCACCGCCTGACAATTATGATAATACCACGATTTTTCTTCTTCCGTGATTTCATTGACCAGATGCATACGGTCGTCAACGTTCAGTTCGGATGCATGTTGCCGCAGAAAATGGGCGTAATCCTTATCCTCATGCCGCCCTGCCAGAATCAGTTCCAGAGATGGGTTCTTTTGCAGTAAAGGCAGAATCTGGTGCTGATTTTTCTTACGGGTGATCACCCCCACATTGAACAGGAACGGAATTCTGGGTCGATACGAACGTGGCATCAATACGGGCTGGTGCAGCCGATTGGTACCATTGTAAATCACATAAATGGGTCTGTCATCGACCTTACAATGGGCCAGTACATCTTTTTTGGTGAATTCGGAAATGCAGACAATGGCATCGCTCCGGTCAATATTCTGCTGTAATTGAGCCAGACAACGGGCTTTTTTATGCTCAGGCTTGTCTTCGTGTAGAAAATTAAGGTCATGAATCGTCAGCAACACCTTAATTTTCTTATTCCTGCGGGGCAGGTACTGCGAACTCTGGTAGGTACTATGCCAGATATTGTACTGACTTACCGATGGCATCAGAAACTTTTGCAATGAATGCTGAGCAATGCAGGTTGTCGATGACTCAAATATAGCCCGAACATGGTCTGGGATAAAGACAGCCAGTTCCTCCCGACTCATCGTATCCCGCAGCGCCTTGCCCAGATTAAGGCAATAATAGTATAGGCCCGTATTGACATACTTCATTCGCTCACAATCAAAAACGACACGCATCATAATAGAAACCCTCCTAACGTTGAGAAACTGAGTGAATTTTAAAACTGACCACCTACTCGAACAGTTATACGACTAATACGCCGGTTTTTCGGCCTGCAAGAACAAACCCTGGCCTTCGGATTAAGGCAATTCTGAGCGTGTAACTGCGAGAAAAGGTATAGGTGGTGCAACGAAGGGTTTAGTATTAACAGTACGGGTTGTTAGGTGATAATGTTGCATAAAACGCTAAAAAGCGATTGTGCGGCCCTGATTCAATCCTCTTTTTAGGCTTATGTCCCGTATCATTTTTGACTGCAACCTGATGAAATTCCCGCATTCTGGCCTGTATCATTACTGCCAGAATCTGGGTGAACATATCAATAAACTGCTGGTAGAAACAGACCAGCCACTGATGCGCATGTATTTGCCGCCCCGCAAAAAATTGTCGCTCAATCCCCAACCCTACCACCTGGTCGAGCAGAAGTGGCATAAACTGCTCCAACCATTTCTGCTCAAATGCCGTGTGTGGCATGCGCCGTTTCAGTCAGGCCGAATTCTGCCTGATAAAAAGCGGTTTCCAAACCTTAAAGTCGTGCTGACGATACACGATTTGAACGTATTACATGAGGGGAAACCCGACGATGTTCAGCAGAAAAGTCTGGCACATACGCAATCACTGATCGATCAGAGTGATGCCATCATCTGCATATCTGAGTTTACCCGAAACGATGTACTCACGCATTGTAATGTTGGCGAAAAACCTGTCCACGTTATTCATAATGGGGTCAATAAACTACCTGATGTAGAAGCAACAGAGGCAAGTATGTATAAACCCGAGCGGGAATTTGTACTGGGTATTGGGTATCTAAATCAAAAGAAAAATTTCCATGTCCTGTTGCCTTTGCTGGAATCGAATCCAGAGTTGGAATTGATCATTATTGGCCATCACGACGATCCTGATTATGCGGCCAACATGCAACAACAGGCGTTACAGTTGAGGGTGGCTAACCGACTGCATTTACTGGGTATGGTATCAGAAACAGCTAAAATCTGGTATCTGCAAAACTGCAAAGCCCTCGTTCACCCGTCGCTTGCCGAAGGCTTTGGTCTAACGGTTATTGAAGCCATGCAATTTGGCAAACCAGTTTTTCTATCGGACCGTACCTCCCTGCCCGAAGTAGGGGGCGATGCGGCCTTCTATTTCCCGAGCTTTGAAGCCGATGCTATCCAGGAAACGTTTCGTCAAGGTATGGTAGCCGCCGAGTGTCCTGAGCGGAAAAAAGCCATTGTCCAAAACGCTGCCCGTTTCAATTGGGAAAAAAGCGCCCAGGAATACCTATCTGTTTATCAATCTATAGCAGGTTAAATTCTCTATATATCTGTTGGCTCGTCCGCGATTGCATCGCGGACGAGCGATTAGAAAATCATACGTTCCTTGCTTTGTCTTACCTATTGGTGCGCTTATAACCAAACGTTTCAATTGGATGAGACCGCTTTTCTGCACGTTCTATTGCTGTCTGCTGGCAACACTTGGCTTTTCCCAAACTCAAAAATTACCTATCTATCAACCCCGTGCGTTTACTGGTGATTGGTTGATAAGTCCCGTTACGCAGAAAGCGGGTGTTTACATGACAACCAATGGGAAAGATATTGTATTGGCCAACGGCTTACTGACACGTCGGTTCCGAATCACGCCCAATCTGGCTACGGTCGATTACAAAAACTTGACTACAGGTGAACAATTTGTTCGGTCGGTACGGCCCGAAGCGATACTAGTTTTGAACGGCAAAACGTATCAGGTCGGCGGGTTATATGGGCAGAAAGAACATGCTTATTTACGCGAAGACTGGATTGATCAGTTTACGGCCAACACAAGTGATTTTCAATTTAAAACCTTCTCGGTATCGCCCATAAAACCCTACCTGAACTGGCAGCCACGCACCTGGACCATGAACCGTCGTCAGCCAACTGGTCAGGAACTTCAACTGGTTTTTGATTCCAGCCTACCTGAACTCAATGGTGTTGAGGTAATCGTACACTACGCGCTCTACGATGGCATTCCTACACTCTGCAAATGGGTAACCCTTGCCAATAAATCGACCTATCCAATCCATATCAACCAGATTATCAGCGAGGTACTAGCTACTCCTGAAGAAGAATCGGCCGTGGTTGGCAAGCCCGACCAGATGAAAAAACCGCAACGGATTTACATCGAAAACAACTTTGCCTTCAACAATGCCATGCGATACGACCTCTCTGATCAGGCCACACACTGGCATACCGATTCGCTGTACACATCGCAGGTCAATTACAACTATGAAACACCCTGTCTGCTGGAAGTTTACCCAACCGTCGGCGTGGGTATTGATCTGGCTCCTACGCAAAGCTACACCTCCATTCGTACGTATGAACTACTGCTCGATTCGTATGACCGTGAACGCAACGGACTAGCCCGCCGACGTTTTTACCAGACAATAGCCCCCTGGACGACGCAGAACCCGATTTTCATGCATCTGGTCAGTACAGATCCAGCAGTCGTCAAAAATGTGATTGACCAATGCAAAGAAACCGGCTACGAGATGGTGATTCTGAGCTTCGGCAGTAAGCTTAACATGGAAGATACGAGTCAGGCAAACATACAGAAATTCAAAGCCCTGGCCGATTATGCGCACGCCAAAGGCATTTTACTGGGCGGCTATTCACTGTTCAGCAGTCGCCGAATCGACGACGAAAATGATGTCATTGACCCCAAAACCGGCCTACCCGACAAAGGAGCCTTCTTTGGTCATGCGCCCTGCCTGGCCAGCCAGTGGGGGATCAACTATTTAAACAGCCTGAAAAAATTCATCATCGAAACCAGATTCGATCTGCTGGAACATGACGGTCCCTATCCGGGCGACGTTTGCGCTTCCACCAAACACCCCGGTCACAAAGGTCTGGACGATTCGCAATGGGTACAGATGGAGATGCAGAAGAGCTTTTACCGATTCCTGAACGAGCGGGGTGTGTATATCAACGCACCCGACTGGTATTTTATGGACGGTACCAACAAAATTGCCCTGGGCTATCGGGAAGTCAATTTTTCGCTCTCTCGTGAACAGCAGAAACTCTTGAATCGACAGAACATTTTCGACGGAACCTGGGAAAAAACATCGGCTATGAGTTGGGGATTTGTACCCCTCACCAAATACCAGGGGGGCGGTCCCGAAGCCGTGCTGGAGCCACTAAGCGAACATTTGGGCGATTATGAACAACTTATGATGCAGTACTACGGTGCGGGCGTTCAGGCCTGTTACCGGGGCCCTCGCCTATATGATACCGAAGCAACCAAGCAGACCGTAAAACGGGTGATCGACTGGTCAAAAAAGTATCGCCTTATCCTAAACTCCGACCTGATTCACCTCCGCCGACCCGACGGCCGCGACTGGGATGGTATCATGCACATCAATCCAAGTGGAAAAGAAAAAGGGCTGGTTATGTTGTTCAATCCATTAAATACCAGACTTTCGCGAACTATAAAACTACCATTGTACTACACGGGTCTCAGACAAACGGCCCAAATCAGGCAGGGCGAGAGAAAAGCGAAAACCTATACGTTAAACCGACAATATGAAGTCGAAATTCCGGTTACGATCGAACCTGAGAGTTACGGCTGGTGGATTATTGAATAATGGAAAACTGATCGCCATCGGCGTCTACTTCACTAAGTGATTCATGATAGGCAATGATTTGGTAAAGCACCTCTACGGCTGTGGCAAAGTTTTCCTCGCCGACGAGCGCTTTATAGGTATCGGTTAGCTTTTCCTGCTCTTTCTTAGCCGTTAGCAACAGCTTTTGTCCCTCTTTTGTCAACGTGATTTTTGAACTGCGGCCATCGCGTTTACTTCGTTCGGTTGCAATCAACCCTTGGGCTTCCATTTCTTTTACCGTTCGGCTCATGGCCTGTTTAGGCTGCATCGCTCGTCGGGCCAGTTCCTGATTCGTAACACCATCCAGGCTGATATTCGTCAAAAACCGCATAAAGGAAGCTTTGAACGGAATAGTCGATTTCTCATTCATCGCCCGCTGCATCCATAAGTCCGACAGACGCTTGGTAACGGCAATCAGTCGCCCCCAGTTGCGGTCATTATGCTGCATATACATAGACAACTCTTTCGCTAGTTTCTTTTTCTTCATGCTGTCAGTCTTTTTAATTAGCAAAGATACACTCAATAAATATAGTCATCATTGATTACTATTTAGTCAACAATTACGACTAGTTTTGCCAGCATTAATGGAACGCAGATTTTTATGATGATTATGATCTGTGTAAATCATAATCATCATAAAAATCTGCGTTCTATATTAATACACTGTAAACTAAGTATTATAGTATTTTAGGAGTATGAAAAAGCAACACGTAATGCTGAGCGATGAACATCAGAATCACCTGCGTCAACTCCTGAGCAAAGGTACTCTGTTCGCTAAAACCTT
>NZ_BAAHBH010000028.1:0-18254 GCF_054776815.1 Spirosoma gilvum
CCTTGAAGTCTATTATAATAGGGAGAGAAAGCATTCGTCGCTGGGCTACCGAAGCCCTGAACAATTTGAACAGGAGTATTATACAAATCTGACAAATTCAGTGTGCCGCTAAATCGGACCACCTCAGACTTAATCGCTGTCGATCAGCAATAAGTCGAGTGAGTGTAAGTGAAGCCCGAAGTATGGGCTATATTCCTTGCAAGATTTGCTACTAATGCCAAATTGAGCCTATGAAATCTTATTACCTCATAATTCTACTTATCTACATCTTATCCATTGCTAGAGTAGCTCTGGCTCAGCCTATCAACATTCGTTACGTCTCAGGTACCGGTACTAATACGGTTCCCTCATCAGCTACGAGTTGGGCTACCAGCACATCAGATTTGCAGGGGGCTATTAATTCGTTGACGGCTACGGGTGGCCAGGTTTGGGTAGCAGCAGGACTCTATAAACCGGGAGGAGACGCCAACACAGATCGTGCAGTAAGTTTTTCGATGACAAGCGGAATAGATTTGTACGGTGGCTTTATGGGTAATGAAATAACTTTAACAGAACGGCAACTGACAATACCCAGTAGTACAACCCTAAGCGGTGATATTGGCGTAGAGGACGATAGTACGGATAACAGCTATCATGTTCTTTTCTTTGTGTCATACCGTGGTACTGAGACTCAGACAGGGATAGATGGTTTTGTAATTACCCAGGGAAGAGCTGATGGTCCCTTAGACGGGGTACATTCTAAGGGAGGAGGCATGTACATGGATGATACCCAATATCCAGTACTCAATAACTGTAGCTTTGTCCATAATTCAGCCAGCGATTTGGGAGGGGGATTATTCTCATTGAGAAACCAAGTGAGATTAATTAATTGTAACTTCACTGACAATTCAGCTGATATGGGAGGGGGAGGGTTAGTTATCAATTCCCAGCAGCCAATCATAAACTGTAGCTTTATTCGTAATTCGTCAAAATCGATTGCGGGAGCGATAGCTGCATTTATAAATGGCCTCTTTTTAATCAATTCGACATTTGTCTCTAATTCATCACCCGACGGGCCTATATACGTAAGTGGTGAGCATTATTTGATCAACTGTATTCTTTGGAACAATGGCTATAGCAGTCGCCTATTTACCTTGGCTAATATCAGTTACAGCTTTCTTGATCCTTCGTTACAGGGGCGTGGCGGTCGCGGAAACATTATCACCTCCTACTTTCCGTTTATTAATGATCATGATTTTCGATTAAATGCTTGTAGTCCCGCAATTAATGCAGGCACAACTACAGTTCGTACAGATCTTGATGGACTTGGGAGCAATCGTGTAGTTGGCGACAGAATTGATATGGGAGCCTTTGAATTTCAAGGAACTCCTCAAGGCATGTATACAATCAGTCCAGGGTTATGGACTGATCCGGCCATCTGGTCATGTGGCCGTGTTCCCTTGCCCACTGATTCGGTATGGCTTAAACACGTCGTGTCACTGCCAAGTAATTATCAAGCTCAGGCTATGCAAGTTCGTTATGATATAGGCCAACAACTGCTCTTTGATACAGGTAGCCAACTTACTATTAACCAATAGTGTCCGATCATGCGACTTGTGTCGTTAGCTCGGTAGGTTGTGTGTCTACTTTTATCCCCACCACTTTTTACCTCTCCGCTGGTACATTCAATAGCAAATCATAACCTGTTTATTTCTCAACCTCATCGACACTAACCCGGTAGTTACCCCAAGACTGATCATCCTCGGTTTTAATATTGCCGATCCAAACCATAATAACTTGTACCTGAAGGCCAAATAGATGTCAGTAACCAGGGGCGATGGCAAGTAGTCTTTTGAATGAGAGTGCATCTTCCCACATGTGAACATTATTAAAGAATACATAAGCTGGCTGATCCGGCGGCAGTAACTCCACTAGCTCGGTTAGCTCCTGGGGTTCATATTGGTACCGCCAGCCTTGCCGACCATGCAATCTGAAGTAGCAATGCTCAGGTGTTACGGTAGCGGTGGTAAAAGGGTCAACAACGTGCCAGAGCTGGAGATCCTGACATAACTCCTCAATGACCTCACGCTGCCACTTACCCCGCGGTTCCCAGCAGAGAGTTAGCCCCGTCCGGTCAATGCTGGTAAAGAAATCTCTTAGGTAACCTATGTGAGATGCTGTCTGGGTAAAGCTGGCTGGACATTGAAACAGAATGGTAGTAGCCCGTAACGCTTTAGCGCAGTCGAGGGTAGTCTGCCAGGCTTGTTGGACAATTGGCGTTGGCCTGAAGAATCCGGCTTGTTCCTGTTGTTGGGGAGATAATTTGATTCGTAACCGTTTATAGGTAGGACTTTTGGCCTGGTGAGTAATCAATTGCCAGGCTTTAAGGGTAAACTCAAAAGTAGCAGGGACCTGGTTCCGCCAGCGTTCGAGAGTGGCTAACTGGGGTGGTTGATAGAAGGTTTGTTGTATCTCGACGCAAGCTAATTGCTGGCTATACTCAGCTTTGGAGCTGCTAAATCCGCAGGTGCCAATGCGCAGGTTGGTATTCATATCCTCAGGGAATGTTCCATCTTAACGCAGAGGGCACGATAAGGTTCTCAGCTTAGCTTGCTGCGGAGGCTATGATGTAGGTGAAAAACGGGGCCAATTTCAAGGTGATAAGGTGGTGAAATCCTATATAGGGCCTTTATTACCCAGAAAAATGGGCATTTTAGAGTATACAATCGAGCTTCACTAGTAGTGGTTAATCATCAGCCTGATTAAGAGCGGAAAAGCTCGGACTGAAAATGCAAACCGTTGTGCAAACCGGCAGTTACCTGCTCATGAAAAAAGCCGATTAACATCGCTGCTAACCGGCTGAATCTCATGGTATTTATGGGTGAGCGGGAAACGAGTCTCGAACTCGCGACCTGCAGCTTGGGAAGCTGCCGCTCTACCAACTGAGCTATTCCCGCTTATACCACAAAAATGTGTGTTTAAATGCAAAATGTCAAGCACTAACTTAGAGCGTACGGAGTAATCCGTCAATTTTCGTATACGTATAATCCAACTGCTCATCAGTCGTGCAATACGGGGGCATCAGGTACAATACATTGCCAAGCGGGCGCATCAGAATTCCCTGTTCCAGCAGGAAGTTATAGGCCACATCGCGAATGCTATTGAAGTATGACGTCTGTTCACCTGCTTTCAGATCGAAGGCAAGTAGGGTCCCCTGTTGTCGAATATTTTCAACCGTTGAATAATCGACTAATTGTTGTGCGAATTCAGTGTGCCGTTGGGCAATCCGCTGAATCGCCTGTTGCGTTTCGGCCGAAAGCAGTAAATCCATACTGGCTAATGAGGCTGCACAGGCTAGGGGATTAGCCGTAAATGAGTGCCCGTGAAAAAGCGTCTTATGCTTGTCCGTCGATAGAAAAGCTTCGTAAATGGCCTGTGTACAGGTGGTTATGCTTAACGCCATAGTGCCACCCGTCAGGCCTTTCGATAGGCACATCAGGTCTGGTTTCTCGTGCAGGTAATCGGAAGCAAACAGGCGACCTGTGCGCCCAAAGCCGGTCATGACTTCATCAGCAATGATTAATGTGCCATGACGACGTGCCAGCGCGATCAATTTGTCGAGTACTTCAGGCTGGTACATAACCATACCCCCTGCCCCTTGAACTAAAGGCTCGGCAATGAAAGCGGCCGTATCGTCCGTAAATAAGGCTTCGGCTCGTTGCAGCACATCGGCTTCCTGTCCGGGTATGGGTGTCGGCAGGTAATCGACATCGAACAAAAACGGTGCAAAAGGGGCTGTAAACGCACTTCGACCACCAACGGCCATCGCCCCAAATGTATCGCCGTGATAAGCATTTTCCAGCGCCACTACCTTCCGGCGGGGTTTACCAAGGTTATGCCAGTATTGAAACGCCATTTTTAAGGCCACTTCAACGGCTGTCGAGCCATTATCGGAATAGAAAACCCGCTTCTGATTTCGGGGCAGAATGGCCAGTAAGCGTTCGGCCAGTTCAACGGCTGGCTCGTGCGTGAAATCGGCAAAAATGACGTGTTCGAGGGTTTGGAGTTGCTCTGCTACCCGTTGGGCAATGTAGGGATGGGCATGACCGTGCAGGTTTACCCACCACGACGAAATCATATCAAGGTACGTCCGGCCATCGGCTCCATACAAAACCGACCCTTCGCCCCGAACAATCGGAATGGGCAACGGTGCCGTTTGCATTTGCGTGAACGGGTGCCAGATTACGGCCCGATCACGCATCTCTAAGTTATTCATGCTGGATTGATTTGGGGCCGAAAATTACGGCATAAACGCACAATACCCGTTGAACAGTGGCCTCATTAGCCTCAAATTCGACGGGTATTCTGGGCGCAATCGTCTTAAACCTCTTGGTATACAGACAGATAGTCAATTACCAGCTTGTGTTAATAGCTGGCCGATTTTCGTTGCCAGAGCGGTCCATTCTTCGTGACCAACTTGCTCAATTCGCCTTGTTGGGTCAGGCTTTCCAGTTCTTCCTCACTTTGTTGAACCGACAGATCGCTCAGTTCCGAAAACTCCCGTGTGGTCAGTGTGGGATACACCTTGAACAAAGCTTGCCAGTCTTTATCGTAATTGACTTTAGACGCTTTCGGATGGATTTTGAGAACAGCGGCTTCAAAAACGGTGTAGGGCTTAACACCATATACATAGTCAGTAGAACCCATAGCGCCTGTAACGAATAAGGTCGGGAAGCCGCGTACGCCCATGCTGCGGGCCAGGGTCAAATCGGCGTTAAACAACTCGTTTGCCTCATGGTCATAGTCGTTTTTCAATCGGGTGGCGTCCAAACCAACCTCATTGGCAGCTTCGGCGAGGTAGATCCATTTGGTGATATTTTTCTTTTTCAGAAAAACCATCTCCCGAATGCGCCTTAAGAATTGAATGGCTTTTTTAGGGTCTTGTATCTGAGCCGCTTTGAACGCGATGGAGGGCGGATACGACGAAGGTAACGGGTCTTCCAGCCAAACATCGCCATCAATGGGCATGTTGTAATAACGACTTACCTCGTCCCAGTGAGAGGCCACATCGGAAGGTTTACTGATGCCTCCACTACTGTAACTCCAGTCGGGCAAGAGGCCGCCCATATGGTATTGTATTTCCATGATGTGGCCATACGCTAGCTTTAACTTCCGTAAAGCTGGCTCAATACCCCAGCAGGACGAGCAAATGGGGTCGGTGAAATAAATAATTGTAACCGGTTTTTGGGTGATTTCTGGCTCAATCGTATTCTCTGGAATTTGTGAAACCGGGATTTCACAAATTCCGGTTTGAGGATCGCATAAAAGTGGATTCTTAGCTGTCATAGTTTCACGGGTTGTTTGTCCATTACAAGCGCTCGTGCCAATAATAAATGCTGCTTACAGCAGGCATAGTGCTGTCATCTTCTGAAATTTGCCTCAAAATTCAGAAGCCTGACACGATCAGACAATAAGTCAGAAAAACATGACTACTACAGAAATAAGGGATAATGAAGAAACTTGCCCGGCTCAGCGGCTTTTAAAGCAGCTATCGGGTAAGTGGAAGCCTGAAATATATCGATTAGCCGTGGAGTCGCCTTTACGATTCAGTCGCCTGTTACGGCAAATTGGCGGGGCTAACAAACAGTCATTGGCTGTGGCGTTGAAAGAGCTGGAAGAAGTGGGGTTTCTTGAAAAAGTTGTTATACATCAGAAGCCGTTACATATAGAATATTACCTGACCGAAAAAGGGAAATCGCTCATCCCTATCTTTAAGCAATTGGAAGGCTTGTCGTAGTCGTTGACTGTTAAACAGGCCACTTTCCTTGTGCCCGCATGACCTGTTCGATCACATCCCGAACGGCCCCACAGCCTCCTGATTGGGGGGATATATACTTGCAAATGGCCTGGATGGCCTCGACAGCATCGGCCGGACAGGTGCTTAGTACGTCAGGGCGGCTCAGGATCGTGTAGTCAGGAATATCGTCGCCCATGTAGAGAATTTCGGATTCGTTGAGGGCATCGCGGGCAATGTAGCCGAGATAGGCATTAACTTTCTGATCGGAGGGGCCGCCCATGAAAATGTCCTTCACATTCATGTTCGTCAGCCAGTTTCGAACGCCCTCTGCATTGGACGAGGATAATATACCCACCTGAAAACCGGCTTTCAGCGCCTGTTCAATGGCGTAGGTATCCCGAATATGAACGGTACGAAAGCGTTCGCCCGAGGCCAGCAGATGAACACTGCCGTCGGTTAAAACCCCGTCGACATCGAAGATAAACGTTTTGATGTGTGTAAAGCGATCTTGTATAGCTGCCATATTGCAAGTTTAGTGAAAACCGGGCGACTGTTCCGTATGTTTGTCCAATGAATGCTTATGACCTCAACTCGGCTGCCGGGTCACCAACCGACCTGCCTTCGGCATTTCGTGAACAGATGCAGGCACAACTGGGACCAGAATTTGCTGATTTTCAACAAGCGTTGTCAACATCTGCCCCCGTTAGTATCCGTATAAACCCGCGTAAGCCAGTCTACGATACCGCTGATTTGAACCCGATTCCCTGGTGTAGCGCTCATGGGCCGGTTCAGGGATTTTATTTAGCGGAACGTCCGAGTTTTACGCTCGATCCCTTGTTTCAGGCTGGCGCGTATTACGTGCAGGAAGCTTCGTCGATGCTGCTGTATGAAGCCCTGAAGCAAAGCGTAAATCTGAGTCGACCACTTCGCGTGTTGGACTTATGCGCGGCTCCCGGTGGTAAAAGTACTTTATTGGCTTCGGCGCTGTCGGCCGAAAGTTTGCTGGTTTGTAATGAGGTGATTCGGAGTCGGGTATCGGTGTTGCGTGAGAATCTGGAAAAATGGGGATATTCGAATGTGGTAGTAACTAGTCACGACCCCGAAGACATGAGCAATCTGGCCGGTTTTTTTGATGTGGTCGTAGTGGATGCACCCTGCTCGGGCGAAGGCCTTTTTCGAAAAGACCCCGACGCTATTCAGGAATGGTCGGAGGCTAATGTGCAGCTTTGTTCGGCCCGCCAGAAACGAATTCTGGACGCGGCTATTCCGTTGCTGGATGAACGGGGAATTTTGATTTACAGTACCTGTACCTATAACGACAGCGAGAATCTGGACAACGTTCGGTATCTGACCGACAACGGCTTTCGGAATCGTCCACTGATTTTACCTGCTGAGTGGAACATTGTTGAAAAGTATGTGGATAACTCCGTTGGCTACCAATGTTATCCACATCGGGTGCAGGGCGAAGGCTTTTTTATCAGCGTTTTTCAGAAAATGACCTTTACGGCGGCTGTCAAACTGGATGCCCGCACCTTCCGAAGTATCCGGGCGTTGCGTCCCCGCGAAACGTCGACGGCGATGAAGTGGTTACAGCATCCGGCTGATTTCTCATTCTGGGAAAAACCCAATGGCGACGTGATGGCGTTACCGAAAGTATTTGAAAAAACGTTTCTGTTTCTGGATAGCGCCCTGCGGAACAAAGGGTTCGGCCTGGAAATGGGTCAGTTCAAGGGGCAGGATTTTATTCCTTCCCACGCGCTTGCGCTGAGTACTGACATCAACCAACAACTACCGGCTATAGAGTTGAGTAAAGAAAACGCGCTTCGGTTCTTTAAGAAAGAAAATTTGGTGCTCGATGAATCCGTGAAAGGCTGGTTACTAGCCCGATACAATGGCCTGAATCTGGGTTGGGTGAAAGGTGTCGGAAATCGGGTCAATAATTATCTGCCCAAAGACTGGCGAATTCGAATGGACATAAAAGAATACGTATGAGACGAGTATTTGCCATTTCTGGTCTACTATTGGCGGCCATTGGCATAGGGTATTGGGTAGGCCCAACGGCTCATCCCGATGGTGTTAAGGAAGAAGTTATCACGGTCGATCCCGATCTGGTAAAACTGGAACAGAACATTGCTGAATCGGAGCAAAAGTCGGATGTACGACCTGACAACGAAGCCCGGATTGTCTGGGCCGATAGTTTGCGTAAGGTCAAAACGCCCTATAGTATTGTGTACCTACCCGGTTTTTCGGCAAGCTGGGCCGAAGGCGACCCCATTCACCGGGAGATTGCAAAGCGGTTTGGCTGTAACCTGTACCTCGCCCGTCCGGCCGAGCATGGCATCAAGGCCCCTGATGCGTTTAAAAACATTACACCCGCCAATTATGCCGCATCGGCCGAGCGAGCGTTAGCCATTGGAAAGGCTTTAGGCAATAAAGTGATTGTGATGGGTACGTCGGCAGGAGGGATGCTGGCGTTGTATCTGGCGGCCCATCACCCCGAAATCGACGGATTGGTCTTGTATTCGCCTTGCATTGCGGTGGCTAATCCGGCGTTAAAACTGGTGACTGGTCCCTGGGGGAAACAAATTCTTGATCAGGTGTTTCAGGGTGAATATTTGATCAATACCCATTATAGTGGCGAACGTTCTCGTTATTGGTTGCCCAAATACCACACAAATGGCCTGATCACGTTGCAGACGATGCTTGATACCTACATGACGCCTGAACAGTTTCAGAAGGTAAAGCAACCGGTCTTTATGGGGTATTACTATAAAGACGAAGACCATCAGGATCAGACGGTATCGGTAGCCGCCATGCTGAAAATGTATGACGAATTAGGAACACCCGCCGACAAAAAGCAGAAGGTCGATTTTCCAGAGGCTGGTGCCCATGTGATCGCTTCGCACTTTACCTCGAAAGACTTACCGAGCGTGTATAAAGCTACTGAAACTTTTTTAACCGATGTGTTGAAGCTGCCAACTGCTACAGCATCGACTACGGGCGTAGCTTTCAGCCGCCACGGCGATTCGACCAAAAAATAACCTAACTTTGAGGGATTAATGAATAATGTGCAATGAATAATGACAAATGAGTGGCCTCCACGCTACTAATCCATTATTCATTATTCATTATTCATTATCCATTTTTGATCAATAAACATGGCTTACGGATTACTGAACGGAAAACGCGGCATCATTTCGGGTGCCTTGAACGAACAATCAATCGCCTGGAAAATCGCCCTGAAAGCGAAAGAAGAAGGGGCTAGTATTACGCTGACCAACGCGCCGATTGCCATGCGCATGGGCGAAATCAAACAGTTGGCCGAACAAACAGGAGCCGAAATTATTCCGGCCGATGCTACCTCGGTCGAGGACCTCACCAATCTTTTCACCAAATCGCAGGAGGTGCTGGGCGGTAAAGTCGATTTTGTCCTGCATAGCATTGGCATGAGCCCCAATATCCGTAAAGGAAAAGCGTATACCGATCTGAACTACGAATGGCTCAAGCAAACGCTGGATATTTCCGCTGTCTCGTTCCATAAAATGATGCAGGTAGCGTATAAACTCGACGCTATTAATGAGTGGGGTTCGGTCGTGGCGCTGACCTATATGGCTGCTCAACGGACATTCCCGTTCTATACCGACATGGCCGATGCCAAAGCTATGCTCGAATCCATCGCCCGTAGCTTTGGCTATCGGTACGGCAAATATCGTAACGTTCGGGTAAACACCGTATCGCAGTCGCCAACGCAAACGACAGCCGGTGGTGGTATCGGAGGATTCGACAAGTTTTTTGACTTTGCTGATAAAACCGCTCCGCTGGGTAATGCAACAGCCGACCAGTGCGCCGATTATGTGATCACCCTTTTCTCTGATCTGACTCGTATGGTGACCATGCAAAACCTCTTCCACGATGGCGGTTTCTCGATGACCGGGATCTCGGAAGAAGTGATGAATCTGATCACGAAAGAGTAATAAAGGGTACTGTACAATGAAGCAGCGTGGTTCTAGCAATGACCACGCTGCTTTTTTGTTCGAATTACCTATGGCTTAATTCAATCCCACATACGAATACGCTGCGGTGAGCGTACCTCCGGCATCGGTTTGGGTATGGGCGATCGGGTACTTTTGGCCGTTGTACTGATACGTGTAAACCGACTGATGAATTTGCATTTCCTTGCCATCGGGCCCTGTTGCAAATTGAGTAATCGTTGAGGGGTTATTGACCTGAAAAGTTACGTTGGGCAGAAAGGGATAAAGCGTCCACAAGTTCGATACGTTTTTGTGCGAATCATATCCCGCAAAACGAGTAACCAGATCTTCCCGGAAACCACCCGTCTGATCATCTTTGCTTAAATCAATAGTTTGTGTCAGATTACCTTTGGCATCGTACGCAAACGTTCGGGCAATTTCTGTTTTGTTCAGCCCTTCTCCCTGCGTAATGTCTACCCGAGTCAGCTTATTGTCAGGTGAATATTGGTAGGCATACATTCCTGTTAACTTGCCGCTGGATGAAAATTCCTGCGTAAGTTTGACGTTATTCCCTTCATACGTATAAATAACATACGAGCCGTTGGAGGCTTCCAAACGCGTGAGTCGGTTATTGGTGTACAGAAAATTGTAGACGACTTTACGAACCTGGTTGGTGCTCTGAATGTACAGGCTTTGGGTCGTATACCGGATGGGCACATTGGCGGCATCGTATTCAACTTCCTTATAATCGGTATCGGACCAACTGATTTTTGTTTTTTTGAAAACGGAAATCGAGTCGTTCGACTGATCGGGTAGCTTTCCGGTGTCGGAAGGTAGGGGTGTGTTTGATTGACAGGCGGCTAAAGCTAGTAATAGAGCCAGCGATAGTATTGATTTGGACGTGTACATGGTGTTTACTGGTTAACAATTGATTCACCAGTATGAGTACAAGTCGAGCCTGGCCGTTCTGAAGTTAGGTATCAACCGGTAGGAAAGCTGGTTGAAGCGTCATAACAGCCCAATGAATCGTATCACTTGGCGATAGCTAATAAAAGCAAAAGGGCTACGGACATCCGCACCCCTTCTGGTATACCTACACGAAGATTTTATCCTTTCTTTTTAAAATTTCATTTCCTGGGTCAGATAGGTAGCGCGGTTATCGCCATTGATTTGAACGGTAGCCGTTAGTGGCTTTGAACCCCAATCGATGGTAATTAACCCATAATTGAGTTCCGTAATCATCTTTCCGACACGGTAGCGGTTGGGTTCCTCGTGCGGAGCCGATACGTGTGTCAGGCCGCTACTGGTAATATCAAATACGTCGTACGACAAACCGGGTACGCTAATTTTGGATACTTCGGCCATATGACGGTCTCCACTGATGAAAAAGGTACCTTTGGGTTTGGTCTTACTTAGTAGATCCAGCAGTCGTTTGCGGGCGGTTGGGAAGTTGCCCCACTTTTCATAAACATGCTCTTCGGGTAATACCTGAACCCCACTGCCAATAATATGTACGTCGGCATCGGAGTTCGTTAGTTCGTTTTCGAGCCATTGCCACTGCGTTTCGCCAAGCATATCACCCGTTGGGTCGGGTACATTTTTCTTGTTCTCCTTCTTGAGTGGGTCGCGGAAATACCGGGCATCCAGCAGGATGACTTTTACCCGTTGGCCTTTGGGTCCATACAAATGCGAAGAATACGCACCTTCCTGTGTACGCAACGGACTGTCTTTGGGAACATCCAGAAAATCGAGCATCACCTGTTGGCTTTGTTTCCGCATAGGATACTCCTTTCCGCCATCGTTGACTCCGTAATCATGGTCGTCCCACACCCCAATGATCGTCGAGGACTGGCGCAACTGCTGATAGCCCGGATTCGATTTTTGGATGGCGTATTTGGCCCGGAGCGTATCCATATTTTCCGAATCGCCATAGATGTTATCGCCCAGCCATATCCAGAGGTCAGGCTTTTGTGCGACAATATCGTCCCAGAGCGGCTTTGGGCGTTTCTGGTCACTGCACGAGCCGAAAGCAATGGTTGTAACGGGTTTGGATGCATCAACGGTTGGAGCAGCCTTCGATTGGTCAGCAGTTGCCGTGCCGGGTTTGGTGGAATGACAACCGACCAGCAACAAACTGCTGATGGAGACAAGCGTAATCAGGTTTTTCATCAGAACATTTTGAATGGTTCATAGAGTAAAAGTAAATAAGCTCTCTTGATTCTGGCGCGTGTTCAAGATTTATTAACTTTGCTACCCTGAAGTATTGCCTCACATATTACCGATTTGCGCCGACAACGACTGCCACATTCTGGCAGGTTGCATCGGCATAGGCTACACGGACTTGTGTAGCCAACGGCTTTGTCTGTCTCAACGATGAAGCATCGGTATTCTATCACGTATTAACTTATTCAGATTGATGAAATCATACCATTTCATCACGGGGATGCTGTGTCTGGCATTCACCTTAGCGCTGTCGTTTTCATGCACGATAGCCAAATGACCAATTTCTAACAGAAACATCATGGAAAAAGAAACCATCCATAAATCCATCATTCGCGATTTCTACCGCCGGGCGGTAGGCGAGAGCGATATTGCGTTTGCCGAACAAATCATTGCCGACGAGTATAATCAGCATAGTCCAACGGTAAAACCCGGTAAGGCTGGACTGCTGGAAGCGCTGACCTATATGAAGCAGATGCCTAAACCACCAGCCTCCCCCAACACATCAACACCCTTTATGCGTCTGATTGCTGAGGGCGACTATGTGGTTACGAACATGAGCTTTAGTTGGGCTGGCAAGCAGAAAGCCGTTATCGATCTGTTCCGATTCCAGAACGGACAGGTTATAGAGCATTGGGACGCTATGGCTGATCAACCAGAAATCAGCCTGAACGGTCACCCGCTTATGGATGGCCCTCAACCCAGTGGAACGGCAGCAGTGGCCGTTGAGAATAAAACCCTGGTTGCCGATTTTATGCAGCAAGTGTTTATCAACCATCGTGTAGAAAAGCTTCCTGATTTCGTTGCTGATGATCTTAAACAGCATAGACCCGAAATAGCGAATGGACTTTCGGGTCTAAAAACCTACTTGCAGGAGCAACCAGCCCAACAGACGGTTGAAAACGTGCTTCGGATTATTGCCGAAGGAGATTTTGTCGTTGTGCAATCGTCCGGGATGTGGCAGCAGAAACCAACTGTATTCTACGATGTTTTTCGATTAGCGGGAAAGCGTATTGTCGAGCATTGGGGGCTTAAGCAGCTTGAGTGACCTCACCCCTAACCCCTCTCCTGATTCAGGAGAGGGGAATAGTTGTTCTGAAAGGTGCCCTAATCTCGGCTTAGGCTAAGCTATAAAAAGAATATAGTAAACAAGCTACTTTTTGTAGCAACCTGAATGTCGTTGCGCTTTATATTTTCAAATTACAAATTGTACTCAAGTGTCCCCCTCTCCTGATTTCAGGAGAGGGGTTAGGGGTGAGGTTAACTCTATTCCTCCCAGCTTCGAATAATCCGACTGCCATTTTCCGTGGCTTCGGCCCGAATGTAGGTGTCTACTTCCTGCTGCAGTTCTTCTACGTGCGAGATAATGCCCACAATTCGGTTTTCGGCGCGGAGTGATTTCAGTGTTTTGAAAACCGTTTGCAGCGAATCTTTATCGAGCGTACCGAAGCCTTCGTCGAGGAAGAACAGGTTTTGTTTGGCTTTAGTCAGGTGCTGAATATTGTCCGATAAGGCCAGCGCCAGCGATAGAGCGGCCTGAAACGTTTGACCGCCCGAGAGTGTTTTCACACTACGTACTTCGCCCCCGTTGAGGTAATCGCGAACCTGAAAATTGTTTTTCTCGTCCAGTTCCAGTTTGAGCTGATTGTTGGTCAGTTTGAAAAAACGGTCATTAGCCGATTCGCAGAGGTTTTTCAAATACACCGACGATACGTAATTGACAAAGCCCTGCGCCCGGAACATCTCGTCCATTTTCTTTAAATCCTGCTTACGGAGATCGAGCAGATCATATCGTTTCTGGTGCTCCTGCTTTTCGGTCCATTGTCGTTTCAGCGTCGTCAAAATATTAGTGAGCTGGCCGATTTCTTTATTCAGGTTATCTTTCTGCTTCTCAAGCGCCTGAAGTTGGTTTTGAACAGTTTTAAGAGCGACTGGATCAAAGGGCGATTCAGCAAGTTCTGTCTCCAAATCGGCAATCTGTTTCCGTAGACCCGTACACTTTTTATCATACTCGTTAATACGACTCCGTTCCTGGTCGATGTCCACAGTGCTTTGCAAAACTTGCTCGACTACCTCGCGGGTAAGGTTTTGTTTCGCCAGATTCTGCGATAGGATAGCTTCGATGCCCTGAATTTCTGCAGCTAGTTCTGTCAGTTGATTGGTGAGTTGCTGATGCTGTTCAGTCAAGGAAGCCTGCCGTTTTTCTGCGTCGGATTTCTGGCTATCGGCGGCTTCAAAGTTGCTCTTCGTTTGTTCGTACGTGTTGACAAGTGAATCGCGCAGGTCGGTGATCTGACTTAAATCCCACTGCTCCGCTTCGGCCAGGCGAAAATGCTCAAGCGATTCGACGGCGGTTTTCAACTGCCCGTTCAAACCCGCAATTGCTTTATCGATCGTATTCAGATTTTGCTCCTCTTCCCACTTGGTCGCTTCAAGGCTTTCCATCTGCTTCGTCAATTCATGGATGGCTTTTTGAGCTTCCTGCAACTGCTTTTGTTGTTCGCTTTGCAATCGAATGGCATCAGTCAGGTCATCTTCCTGGCTTTTGTCAAAATCATTCCAGATAAAGCTGTCTTCGTGCTCGGTTAATCGCTTCACCACTGCTGTCCGCTCCTGAATGAGTCGTTTGCTGTTATCCAGAGCGCCACGTAGTTCTTTTTCCAATCCTTCGATCAACAGCCGTAAAGCCGTTGTATCGTCAATTTGCTGACTAATGGAATTGAGCGCTTTTTCGTTATCCGTTACCAACTGTCGGATCGCGTTCGTATCTGAGCCCTTTTTCAACTGATGCCGAATGGGGTGATGCTCAGAACCGCAGAGCGGGCAGGGAGCCCCATCCGTCAACGATTCCGTGAACTGGCTCAGCTCTTGCTGAACAAATGCGGTTTGATAAGCCTTTTCATACGATTTCCGGGCCGACTTTAATTTAACCAGCTCCGAATCGATCTGCAAGGGGAGGGTCTTGAGGGTGAAGCGCGCCCATTCTTCGGGGAATCCCGTAAGAGACGTATCTTTTCGCTGTTTGATCTCGTTAATGGTCGCTTCGTAGCTGGTGTATTGTTTTTCCAACTCATCGGCCTGTAATTTTAGGGGCTTGTAAACCGCAAACCACTTTTCGATCTGATAGAGCCGTTCCAGTTCAGACGTTTGCCCAAACAGCCCTTCAGTAAGGGCCTGGTACTTTTTTCGGTTGGTTTTGTGTTGTTCAATCGATTCCTGTACCTGCTCGAGTCGACTCACAATATGCTGCCGGTTCCGATACTGAAGCGTGACAGATTCCTGTAGCGTCCGTATCGTTTGCACCGTATCCAGTTCGTCGATCTGCTTTTGCAGTTGTCCACGACCTTCATACGCTTTTTTCGTCGCTTCGTACACCGACTGAAGCCCCAGAATCTGGCTCGTCAGTTCAGCGAGTTGCTCCGAGGTTTTCTTTTCGGCCTGTACCAAACCGGTTTGCTTATCCTGCAATTTTCGCAGACTGACTAAATCGCTTTGGAACACCAGCCGACAGGTTTCATACAGGGAAATGGTTTGCCTCAGCCGTTGATAGGTCGGCTCTTGGGTTTGTAAAACACCCAGTTCGCGTTGTAAATTGACTAAGGATTGAGCCTGGGATTGGGCCTGTACTAGCTTTCGCTCGACCGATTCCAATTGCTCAATTTCGGCCTCCTTCGTTCGGACGGCATCAAGCGTCGAAGCAATGTTGTTTTCGGCCAGGGTAATCGCTTCGGGTGTAACAGTTTCCAGAGGAGCCAATAATCCACGTAGCTCAGCCAGTTGATCGTCATTCGCCTTACTGAGCTTACTCACCCGCCCCGACAAATCGTACTGATCCAGCTTGAACAACTGGTTCATCATTTTCGTCCGCTCAACCGGGCTCAGTTCCAGGAATTCCCGAAACTGGTTCTGCGGAATAATGATCGTCCGTTTGAAATTGTCGTAGTCGAGGCCCAGAATCTGTTTGGTCAGAACCGATACGTCTTCTTTCTCATTCGCCAGCGGTTGCCAGTCATTATCCTGACGGATAAACAGGCGTCGTTCACCAGGAGCGATCTCATGGTGTTTTTTCGGATGCCGCTTGGCTTCGTAAATAAACTTATACAGTTGCTGCTCAGGGCCAGCCTGAAACTCAAAGTCAATCAGCAAGTGATTCGACTTTAGGTTCATCATATTGTACTGGCGATTGTCGCGACTGTTCAGGCGTTCCGTTTCGCCGTATAAGGCAAAGCTGATCGCTTCCAGCAGCGACGTTTTGCCGCTACCCACTCGTCCGAATATGCCAAATATGGTCGAACTGGTCAGCCGTTGAAAATCAATTGTCTGTACATCCTGATACGAATAAAGGCCCTGGATCGACAGTTTAATAGGAATCATTCAGGTTCGGTGGCTAAAATCTCCCGAAACAATTGTTGTAGGCGGTCGTTGGGTTCCTGCCCTTTGTTTCGGCTTTTGAAATAATTCGCAAACAGGGATTCGATGCTTTGCGTAAGATCAATGGCCGGTGTCGTTACCAACTCTGGTTCGTCTACCTCCCGGACATCAGGAATGATCGTTACCAGCGATGCATGCGCCTGCTGGAGTTGACGGCGTTCTTCACTGGTCAGGTAGGTTGGGGTCTGGAGCGTGATCTCAGCATAACAGTTCGGGTTCTGAGTCAGCCAGTCCACCGCTTCATCGACCCGTTTAAAACGCGGACGCAGGAGTCGCTTACCGGTTTGTAAAGCAATTGGACTTATTGTAGCGGATTCTCCAGGTTCTACATCAACAAGAACTACGTATTTCTGCTGGTCGGCTTCGGCAAAGCTATAGGCCAATGGACTGCTACTGTACACAACCGGGCAAGGTCCACCGCCTAATTCCTGATAACGGTGCAGGTGACCTAAAGCCGCATATTGCACCTGGGGAGGAATCATATCGGTATAGGTTAAGGAAGCCCCACCTACCTGTAAAATACTGCGCTCGTCGTCCGACTCTTCCGGTTGCTCTCCTCCGCGCTTCATCATGAACAGATGAGCCATGAGTAAATTAACACCCTTATCATTCATGTACGCATCAGCCAGGGTAGCCCAATGATTACCCAAGTTTTGTCGAAGCGCATCCTCTTGGTTCGTCATACCGAAGTAGGCCTGCATTCGGGTTTCATTGGCATAGGGCGTTAGTATGATTCGGATAGGGAAGTCATATTGAGGTAATTGTAATTCGATAAAACCCGGAGCCGATTGAAGCAGTTTGACTTCACAGCTTAGTGTATGTGGTCGGATCACTGTTTTTGGAAAACCGGCAAACAGAATACCGCATTCCCGGCCGAAATGGTCCTGTGCCTCGATCCGATCCGGATTATCATGATTACCGGCAATTACAATAACAGTTCGCTTTCCACCCGCCGTTAACTCTTTTAATGTACTATATAATAGGTCTTCTGCTTTGGGGTCAGGGTTGAACACATCGAATAAATCCCCCGCAACCAAAACTAGATCGACTCGTTCGCGGTCGGCAATCTGTACGATTTCCGCCAAAACATCACGTTGTTCCTGAAGTCGCTGGAAATCCTGAAGTCGTTTTCCCAGATGCCAGTCGGCAGTATGTAATAGTTTCATTGTATAAGTTGACGCAACTGAATTGCGACAAAAGAAAGATGCAATATAACTCATAGACCCTGTTTTATTGCTTAATAAGGGTGGTTCACGCTACTTTCTTCATAGAAAATGACCAGAGATTTAGGCTGTCTGAAAAAAGTTTAAAATTTTTTTGCCGAGTAACTGCCGCCTAGTCAGCCACTTATCTACTACCGGCCACAACAGCCCCCCACTATTTTGGAAAAGGGTCTTGACAAGGGTGAGAAAAGGCCCTACCTTTGCAGTCCCAAATCGAAAGAAATGGGGCTGAACAAGAAGGCAACGGCCTGCTAATCAGTCAGTTAAGTGCAATGCCCTGAAAATCAAGTCAAAAAAATATTTTCAGATTTCACTTGACAAACCGCAAAAAGGGACGTACCTTTGCACTCCCAAACATCGAGAAGCACTTAAATATTACTTCTCACCACGCTCGACCAATGGGTCAGGCGGCAAGTTCTTTGACAAACTGACAGCACAATACGACTCAACCTGGGGATGTTCGCATCCCGGTTGAACAACATCGTCACTCCGCTTTCGAGCGGGTTGTGACAAACAATATTTACGATGGAGAGTTTGATCCTGGCTCAGGATGAACGCTAGCGGCAGGCCTAATACATGCAAGTCGAACGGGCCGCAAGGTCAGTGGCAAACGGGTGCGTAACGCGTAAGCAA
>NZ_BAAHBH010000029.1:0-18008 GCF_054776815.1 Spirosoma gilvum
AGCGCCTGCACCAATAAAGCACCAAGTAGATTGCCTTAGACTTTTACCTGCTTTTAAAAAGGATATTATTGGGAACAAGTCAACTTTGGAACAGGCGGAATCTGAGTTACTGCACCAAGTCCCACAAAGCCGTTTTACTGCCAATACAAATTATATTTTCGATATTGATTTGAGTGTAAATGATCAGCGAACCTTCGAAAAAATTCAGCAGACATCAATTCCACTGCATCGGATTGTTTTAAACACACGCGGTGCAGAGATTTCGAAAAAGGGATTGGCCAGTCAATGTCCTAAATGTGAACATTGGTTTCCTTATCCAAAGACAAATCAGCCTAGCTGCCCGCACTGCCAAGCTCGAATTGATCCACAATCAGCAATTAGCGACCGTATAGTTCTTAATCATAACGGTGTAGGTAATTTAAAACTAAAAGTAGGAGAAGATTTATATCGTTATACATCGATTTCAAAAAGCTGGATCAACACAAACAGACCAGGGATAAACTATAAAAGCTTAAGCATTTACCAAGGTGATAAGATCTTAGTTAGAAAAACAGGAGTAGGCATTACAGCCTCTATTGACTATGACAATGCTTTGACAAACCAAGTTGTATATATCCTAAAACTTAAGCCCGCTTTTCAACCTATTATTACATTAGAACTTGTCTTGGCTGTGTTAAACTCACGGGCTATGACATATTTTCTGATTAAAAAATTTGGGGAGAACGAATGGAAATCACACCCATATTTAACTCAGAGAATGCTAATCGATTTGCCTTTTCCTAAAGAAGCTATTGAAACTGAGTGGATGAAACCAATAATTAACCAAATCACTACACTAATTCGAGCAGAGGTAGCAGATTCAACGCAACGTAACATCACCAAAGAAACCGACATTTTGATTGAACAAATGATTGCTCGCTGCTTTGGTCTAGATCGATACGATTACGTTGCCATTTTTGAAGCACTTAATGCAGCTGAACCTCTAATCCCGATTAAGAGGTTGCTTAACTGCACAGTAAACGACATTTTTCCTCAATAATGGGATTTAGATATATTGGTTCAAAAGAGAAACTTTCAGATATTATTATATCAGAAATTAGAAGTGTTAATCCTCGTGCTGAACATGTAATCGACTTGATGGCTGGCACTGGTCAGTTTTCATTAGCTCTTCGTGAAGCTGGTTTTAGAGTTAGTGCAGTTGATGTAATGACTTACTCTTATCATCATTTGAATGTCCAGTTACACTTAACACAACCGCCCCTATTTGAGGGTATGGAGCAGATTAGTGATTTTCATAATAACAATAATTTTAATCTTTTCTCGATAAACAATTATGAGAAAACTTTAAATTACTTGAATAGACTTACACCCGTACAAGGATATTTTTTTAATGAATTCAGCCTGAAAGGCTGCCCATCCAATAAAACAAAACCCCGGCAGTATTTTACTCCTGAAAATGCCTCTAAGATCGATGCTATTAGACTGAAAATCAAATCATTACATAAGAACAACTATGTTAATGATTTAGAACATTCCTTATTACTTCATGATCTAATTATGGCCGCAAACGATATTGCTAATATAGCCGGTACGTATGGCCATTATTTATCTAAATTAGTAAAGCGGGCAGAGACACCAATCAATCTAACTCCAACAGCTTTTTCCCGTACCGGTAAGACAGATGAACATAAAGTTTATCTTGGTTATGCTGAGTCAATTGCACCTCAGTTGGCAGCTGATGTTTGCTATATTGATCCACCATACATCAAACGACAGTATGCAGCTAATTATCATATCTTGGAAACATTGGCTCGAGAAGACGAACCTGAAGCTATAGGAGAAAGTGGTTTACGTCCATGGCGTGATCAGTATTCAAATTTTTGTTCAAAAGTCAAGATACGAGATTCTTTCGATGCCATTCTAAAGCACATACAATGTCAAGATATCTTGATAAGTTACAGTGAGGATGGACTGCTACCAATTGCTGATTTGACAGAGTTTTTGACTGCTTATGGCACAGTCAAACGAAAAGATGTTAAGTATAAACGATTTAAGAGTAACGACAGTCAGAAGGGATCTACATTAAACGAATATCTAATACACGTGAGAAAACACTAGTCTAATCGTTTAGGCTTTCAGTCACCGTTTCTAAATGATTAGGATGCCACGTTATTGTATAATCTTTGCCGTTTATTTGTATGGTCAACTTTCCATCTTGAATCTGCGCTAAATCTATTGGAGAAACTTCAGCGTAATGTAACATTCTATGAATCAGCGGGCTAACAACAATAGCATTAGCGTAGTTATCTGAGCCAGCTTCACCAAGTGGTATCAAGTGATGCACTTCTGAATATAGACTTCCGTCTTTTTTCAAAAATGTATACTCGTCATTGGTAAGCTGGCATTTACCCCCATAGAGCGTTTTCAAATCTTTCACAAGTTTTAAGTTTCTTGTTCGAAATTTGGTTAGCCTTTCCTTGACTTGTGGTGATACATCACCTAGGTTTCTTAATTTAACCGATGTATCTTCTTCAGTTAATTCTTCTTGTACGTCCTCGTCAGTTAAGAGTTGATTTTCTGATAGTTTAGGAGTAAAGTAAAAAGGCCATTCGGCATTAGTTGTTTCGACAAACGTCTTGTTTGTAAATTGAATATACCCTGCTGAGTTTTGAGTAAATAATTGGCGGAGATTGTCATCGATAGACCACTCTTTTGGAATGTCATTCTTCAAGAACCAACCCGCCCAAAACTGGTCGTCATTAGTTTTGACAATATAGACAATCAAGTGCTCGGCAGCTGGATCATAATCTTCAGGAAATCCATTATCTGGATGCCAAGCATTTATCCTATTAGCTCGCTTGCTATGTATCTTCTGAGAAGCAATACTAACAGAAGCTGGACGACGCTGATAGATCTTAAGTGTCTGATTTGTATTTAGCCCAAAACTATTTATTGAAAATTGCCAGAAAGGGCCTTGTACCGCATTACCCGTGTTGGTTCCTAGAAAGTCAAACCACATTTGCAATGAGATATTTTGTACTGGAAAATCTATGTAAGACTGGCCACCACCACCAACTTCTTCACCTCCAACCTTATTAATGTGTCGAAAGTCGGCATATGTCACTCGTCTAAAAACAAGACTAGTTACTCTCTTTTCCATTATTGATATCTTTATAGAAATATTTTGGTGCGTACTGATGACTTAAAACAAACAATTAGTTTAAACTACTCAGTTGGTATCCACTTCATTAGACCTTCCTTTCAAGTTATATTTCTATTACTGTACTCCTGTTAGGTTGCATTTTTCGATGTTTACCTACACACTGCCATTCTGTCTTGTTCTTTCTTTATTCCCTTAACATAACATTCTTTATATAACACTCTTGAAATAATACAACGCCCGGACTACTTATATTTGGTAGCCGGGCGTTGTACTTTACCGGGATTGGTGTTGTTAACTTGTTTCTCCTTTTATTGGCCCTCTTTTCTTTGGAGAGGGCAGTCCCTTGATCCGTCTTGTTGCAGGCGGTGGTGGGGGCGGTGGAGGTGGTGGTTTATCCTCGCTCTTTTCAGCCATACACTACAATTACGTTTGATTTAACCTGTGGATGATTTTAGGAGGGGGCGGGGTTGGCAGCTCTCTTATTTCCCTCCCCGGTGGGGGTGGCGGGGGAGGGGGAGGAAGCGGTTTAGATTCGTTTGCCATGACTGCTACTTATTTCGTGGCCTTGATGGTGGGGGCGGTGGCGGTTGTTGCCCTTCCTTGATTAGCCGACCCGGTGGCGGGGGTGGCGGCGGGGGTGGCGCGGGGCGCGATTGTTCTTGATTCCTCATGTTTTGGTGAAGGCTTGGAAGCCATTTTGACGATTTCTACTTTGTGAACATCATCTTTCTTATTGAAGAAATTATACCCGAATGGAATTAAACTGAAGATGGCACTGGAAAGACAAATAATCAAACACACTTTAGATTGAAAAATACGAGCGTGTTTCTGATCATTAACATACTGATTGTGATCAGTGTGTTTGATATACTCTCCTATTAACTGTTTCTTGAAGTGATCATCTGCTAAAGTCTCAAAATCTGGTTGGTCAGCAAAATACTCCTGATAATATTCCTTTAATTTCTGGTGCCAATCGTACAGAAAGCCAGGTGATGCCACACCTGTATATTCATAAGATTTTGAGACGTCAACAAACGCCCGAACTAGATAGAAGATAGATCCTAATATACTTAATCCACTAATAGTAATAGGTATTGCAAAGCAAACAGAACAAGTTGAATTAAGATCGTATGAGAAAGATGTAATAAGCAAATAGATACCCGTCGCCAAAGCTGTAATAACAGCTAATGGAATACTCATAGAATTAATTACCTCTTGTCGCCTGTCATTCTCTTTGTGATAGAGTTCCTTATAGAATTCGTAATGGTCCATATAAATAAAGAACTCGTTATTTTTAGTCTTATTGAACAGGGGTACGTTAGCCGCTTAAAAATGGCTTTGTTTTATTATCAAACTTAGTGCAATGCTCAATCAACTTCTACAAATTGACCGAGCATCATACTACCTGTCATTTAAGGGCACTCAGGTAAACTAAGTAAGTTATCTGGATGAAGACCATCATTCCTAGTCTTAATGTACTTATATCCATTATTTGTAGCTACAATTACATCGACCGAAACTCCACCTCTATGAACGTAAAAAGCGTAGGTACCATCCTCAATGTAGCCTATAGCAGCTTGAACAGTTATTTTCCAACGACTTCCATCGTTATTAACTCCTCCAATATTTTGGATGCGTTCATGTGCGTTGTACCTATCTGTTTTATTAATGCATTCAATTCTTACCTTTTGAGCCATGACTTATTCTTGTATTAGTGAATGAAAAATTCGGGTTACTAAAGAAAATTTGAGTTAAGCCAGAAGGTCTTTGTAACCTTCTGGCTTATACCATCTACTTCTTATTCGGCGAAGGCACATTAACCCGCTCCTTTTCAGTGGTGGAAGGGTGTTTCTTCGCATAATCAGAAGTAGTAATCTGGCCATTGTCCGACCGGCGATAAATTGTTTTCTTAGTCATCTTGATACAGATATTTTAATTAGTTAAAACGGGGCAAAGCTGCCAGTCATATTAACAAAACCGTTAGGCTTAGCTTATACCCCACTGTCATCAGTAGTAAAAAAACCGTTACTAACGGTTTTAGGTATATATCCATTACCACCCTTTTACGATGAACTGGCAAGACTACAAGGACTTTCCTACGAGTGACCTCTTGGAGTATATTAAGTGGAAAGACGATCCAGACGCTGACTGCTCGGTAGCTGCTGCCAATGCCTATCATGCTCTATATTTTCGATTCAGGGAAGATCTAATTAAGAAATGTCGTATCATTTCTAAAAATTGGGGCTACAGCGATGAAGAAGGCAATAGTCTTGCAGAGGCAAGCTTTGCCCGTTTCTGGCAGTACCCCTACTCTTTCCATGAAAAGAAATGTACTGTTTCTGATTTGGATAAGTGTTTAAAATTTTACTTATACGCCATAGCTAAACATTTACTTTCCACTCTTAAGGATCAACTTGAGGGTAATCGAAGTCCATATGATGGAAGTGAGCAGGTAATTATTGATTTTCCTATTCTTGACAATATGGATTTTCCTGTAGAAAAGAAGAAGGGATTACAAAATATGTATGACAAAATTAATGAGACACTAAACAGGCTATCACCCAAACATAAAATAATATATCTGACATATAAACAACATGAAAAAGAAGGATTTAAGCTACCGAGGAAGTTACTAAAGCAATTACGTGAAGAGCTTGAATTGACGCAAAATTCAATAAGAATTTATAAAAAAGAAGCATTTGACTCTGTCGATCAACTACTAAAAATTTATGGCAACAAATAAGCAAAATCTTTCTCCTGAAAACATAGATGCCTGGCTTGCTTCTACAGGTTTCTTGTTTCCTACTAATGAGTTGGAACTTTCGCGCTTCGATAAACTATATGAAGATGTTAATTTTTCAGTTTCTGAAGATGATGTTTCCATAGAAAGGATACTTGCCGGAACTCCTAGGCCAATAGTTGTTAAAATGACATTTGAGGTGAATAGAGATGAAATTAGTCAGTATCGTATGGTTGCTAGAAATGGCAATGATTTACCAGATCACATATTACAAAAAATAAAAACGAACCAAGATAAAGCTGGCAGAAAAGATAATGACAAACCGCTTAACGATGGATAAAATTTCTTCTTTTGTAGCTGGTAAATTTTCTAAAGGGAATGTGACTGCATTAGAAGATATTTTTGATGATGAAGACTTATATTTTTATGTAGATCATTATGAAGATTCTTTTGATGGAATGTTATTATATGATAGAAAAGATTTCCATATACATATAAATATTGATAGGGGGAACAGTTTCCTTTCAAAAAGGGGACGTTTTACTATCGCGCATGAATTAGGGCATTATTTTATTGATGAACATCGAATAGGTTTAAAGTATGATTTATTGAAAGCTCATGGTTCTAAACATGACGGGGGTAAAAAAGAAAAAATAGAATTAGAGGCTGATTATTTCGCTGGATGTTTATTAATGCCTGAAAAAAAATTTAGATTTATTCCTACAGGTAAGAAATTTTCTTTATTAACAATTCAAACGCTCTCGGAAGCTTTTCAAACCAGCGTATTATCAACTGCAATACGGTTTGTCGAAATAGGCACACATGAAATAATGGTTATTGCCTCTAAAAATGGTATTGTTGAATGGTATGCCTGTAGTAATGACTTTCCCAAATGGGCTTTTAAGTTTAAAGTACATCAAGCAGTTCCGCCCACAACTGTAGTGGGTGAATACAGCCGTCGTATTGGGGCTAAATACACTGGTGCTGAAGAAGTAAGTCCTGATGACTGGTTTTGGGCTACAGGCTATATGGCTGAACGAAAAATGTATGAGCAGTGCTGTTATTCCAATAGCTATGATTTGATACTCAGTTTTATATGGTTTGATTAAATAGCAAATCTTTCACGCAAATAGGAGAAACAGAACAATATTCGGTAGTTGTGAGCAGCTCAGGCAATCTATTGGCACAGCTTAAGCCTGATCTGGCCATAATCCTGATGGTTGTAGCCCTTAGGCAGAGTAGCGGGCCAAAGATTGTTTGGTCAACCTTTATTGCCTGACAATGAATGCGGGGTGATTCGGCAGTTATTAACTGCCGAATCACCCCGCATTCATTGTCAGGCCTGCTCCCCGCTAAGGGGATGCCAAAGGCAATAAGGTTAAAAATCTAAACTTTCCCCTGGCTGAGGCGTCTGACCATCCTTCTTGGCTCGACCATTGTTTTGACTGGGTACAACTGGCATACGAGTGATTGGCCCGGATTTGACAGGTTCATTAATGCCAGTTTGATCAGGCCCTTGCCGTTTGAATAGACTTTCTACTTCATCCTGGATACGCAGAAAGTTTTGTTTTAAGTCGTAAGCTGTGACTTGGGTAACGGGAACAATCTCGGGCAATAGTGTGGCTTTTCGCTCTTTAATCTGAGCCTTGAAACTGCTAAAATCCGACTCGACGAGTTGGCCGTAAAATTCCCCCGGATTCAGTTCTAACACATCTTGAACCCGTACCCGACTGCGCTGGGCGTAACTGCGGTTGATCATTTGACTCTGCGTCTGGACCGAATCCCGGCTGCTTTCGCCCTGGCCCTGGGTGCGGTGTTCCACGTCTTCCATACCCCACAGATCACTAATGTACTGCGCCGTTTCCCGGTGGCCAACTCGTCCATAAAATTGATTGTTCAGGTTGGCTAATAAGGCATCTTTCTTGCTGCGCCCGTACATGTCCTCAATCTGGCTCAGATCCTGAGCGGCATAAACCGTCGCGATCTTGTTCTCTCGACCTGTGGCCGGTAATTGCTCAAAACCGGGAATGTATAGTGTTGGGGCTTCATCCAAGATTACGGCCGATGGCGCTTTTCGTTGCTGGTTCATTTGCTTAATAGCAACCGTAGCCAGTAGCGCTAGTACCGGCGAGAAAGTACTTGATAGCGTAGGCGAATTACCTAGGACTAGGAAAGCCGGTTTGTTGGGATCGTTTATGTTTAAGCTGAAATCATTCCCTGACAAGACCCAAACGATCTCTTTGCTGTTAATGCGTCGGAGCGCCGTTTGTAGTGTAGACACGACACCCGCCGTTTGGCCTTCGGCTTTCCGTTGTACCGATTCGCGTAAACTGGCGATGGTGCCCCGCGTTTCAGGATTAGTTGATAACAGCGCTACTACATCCGCCGTGGGCTGAAACGCTAACGCCATCACGTGAGGTAGGGTGCAGTACTGCGGGTATTCTTCGCGTAAAAACCAGATTAGGGCGGTCAAATACGTTTGCGCTGAATCCACCCAGAAATCAGACTTCTTGATGGCTTCGGGCTTCAGATTGTACATGATCGATCGGGCATACTCATCAGCGTGGCTCTGGGTAGGCATCGTATCCGGGTGTAAGGGGTTGACCCGGTGGGAAAGCGTCAGGTGCTCGAAGTTGACATAATAGATCGATTGCCCACGACCTGTCTGATTCGCTTCGGTGGCCACTCGGGCCAGACTCGGGAACTTGAAATCATACAAGAGTCCGGCGTACCCTTGCTCGATGGTTTGCTGAATAATGGGTTCAATCAGGCTCTTGCTCTTCCCCGCTCCGGCTCCCCCAATGATGAGCACACCCCGAAACGGATTGGTGATGTAAATCCGGGTAATAAGAGCGGTTTGGGTTAAAATGGTATAGACGCTATTCCGAATCCGCCGACCGGTGGCACTGGTGGGGCTGGTCTTGCCAATGCCTATTTTCCTGTTGTTTTTCTTTATGTTTTCGTAAGCCCCTAAAAGGGCCATTCCTGCGGCTAACCAGGGAGTAAGCGAATGAGCGGGACCGCCCAACAGTTGGCTTTTATAAACACCCAGGAAGGTAAAAGCGAGCCAGAGTACCCCCCAGCAGACGAGATAGGTAAACGCAGCGGTAAACAGCCAGACGAAAATACGGCGGCCTATACTTTGCTCTTCATTCATGATCTTAACGACTTAGCGAGTTGGATGAATTGTTGTTCTGTTCGTGTTGAATAATTCGTTCCTGGGTGTGGGGTTTGTTTTGTTGGGCGGCATCCCGCTGAATTTGATCTTTGATCTGCTGCTCGCGGGCGGCTAAGCGGTCGGGCTGGTGTTCGGAATGAATAGCCTTAGCGTGGGCAAACGTTTCGGTCAGCTCCCGTTTATAGCCAAACTGCTGGTCAAAGCTGCGCTCGTTGGCCTGGATAAAATTCACCCGGTCAAAGCCGTTGCCGATGGCTCCTCCGGCCTGGCGGTGATTGGTCAAAGGGGAAAGGGACATACTGCGCTGTTGCTCCATCTCGCGTTCCTTAAAACGACTCACGATGACGTGCACATGGGTTTGATCGCCTTCCTTAGGTTGGCCCTTCTGAGCATTCCCATCCTGCACGGCTTTATCGTCGTGGCTATAGCTTCGGCTGTACTCAATTTTGGCAAACCAAACTAGGTCGGCGCTTTCAATCCCCTTTCCAAAATTCTGCGCGTAGTTTTCCATCACGCCCCGCGTGAACTCGCGCAACTTCTCCGGGTCGTTACCAATGTGAGCAAGCTCTTTTTGGCTGGGGTCGATGGTGAAGGTATAAAACCGGTCCTGACCTGATTTCAGTCCCTGAGCGGCTCCGTTTTGGTCGATGCTGGCTACCACATCCAACACCGATACTTTGTCGTTATGGGCCGAAAAGAACGCTTCGCGCTGACCAGGTGCCAACTGGTTGTTTTCCTTTTCTAGGTAGTCTGCCAATCGCTGACAACTCCCCGAATTAGCTCCCTTGATGGGGCTGGAAAAATTGGTGACCATATATCTAGCTGCTGACGCCTACTTTCTCGGCAATGAGTCGAAGGCGTTCGTTCATCTTCCGTAAGTGCTCTACTTTACCCACCCCATTAGCCGGGTCATCCATCTCGTAAAGCTTCCGACTGATCAATATTAGCTCGTCCTTGATAGGCCGTAGCTGCTCCTTTTCCTGCTGCTTAATGAAGCTGATCAATCGCCGGTCGAGCGCCTTAATCGCGTCCGTTGGATTGTCCATTTTGGGGTCGCGGGGGTCGGCTTTGGTGGCTTTAAAATACTGAAGCATGGCCACCAAAAGCCCCTTCTTGGTTAGTCCGTAACTCTTGGCGAGTCGAGCCATTTCATCGGCGAGTGGCTTGTCAATGCTTAGCGTAGTGTGTTCTAATATTGCCATAACAATTGTAAATAATACTGATAATCAATAGATTATGTAGTTTTCATTGAAATTCCATTGCCAATATAAAATATATATCATTGATTGTCAATACATTGCCCTGCGAGGCAAGCCTAAGAATGACGCGTAGCGGCATTCCGGCTTGCTCTTTTACAAGACCGTACCACGATGCACGGCAAAGCCGGGCTGCTAGCCCCCTAGCACGACGTCCGCCATAGGAGGGCTACATAGCTGGCTCTATTAAAAAGTCACCAGCATGAATATTCAATTCTTCTATATTTTGAGAGGGGTTTGTTCCTAGCCATCCATAAAGTTCAGCAGATTTTGCAGGTCTGCTTTTGGAGCTTTTATGCATCTGTTTAGAGATTACTTCAATAACATTAGATGTCTCCTGTAAGAAAGGAACCCATTGCAAATCGTCGTATCCAATTGGTTTAACAGGTTCAGGATATCCTTTCGGTAAAAAGTTGTAGATAACTCGACTTCTGTACTGTAACAACGCTTCTACCTCTGATCCTTTACTGTCAGTCAGCTTAGCTATATATGTTGGGGTGACACAGATATTCGCTAATGATGTGTAGTATTCCGGCACTCGACTAAGGCGGTAAATGTGATTAAATTGTAGATGGCTTTCACCCTTACCAAAATTTCTCTTCAACTTGTTAGCCCAGCAGAATGCCATTGCTGGACTGCTGTTATCACAGAGCATTAACCGTTCAGTCTCTAGTACCTCTCCCCTCCTGTTAGGATCACGAACGATACGAAACAGCGCTTGATTATTTGTTTGCTGCACCGTAGCTGGATGGGTAAAAAGTGATAAACTGGCTACCGCTTGGTTAACGCTGCCATACGTTTTCTCAAGTACGTACTTAAGTGCTTGGTAGCCATTGTATCCGAATTCTTCTAGCGTTTTCATTCCTTAATTTACTCTTTATAAGACCTCGCTACACTCCACAAACTTGTCAAAAATAAGCCTGAACTACCTCTTCACAGCTCAAGCTTATTTTTAGAACTGCTTACCGGCTTAACTGCTGCCTACGATAAAGAATAACGTTCTTGGCATGTGCAATGATCTGCTCATTCCATTGGATGGAATGCTCCAACCGATTGATTTCTTCATTCTCGCTCTGATCGAACCAGTACCGCGCTCCTTCGCTGAGCTCCAGACGCTTCTGGGCGGCTAAGGCCCTCCGTTCGGCAATCCAGGCGGCAGTTTGTTTCTTATCCTCCTCGTGCCACTCAATGGTAATCAGTTCTCCGGCTATTGCTCGGCTTAGTTCATCGGCCTGGCTCTTACTGGAACCTAGACCCAACCAGTTAAAAAAACGCATAGGGGTAAAGCTGTTTATGGTTAAGAATACATAACGTAGTCGTTGCTTAAGAAAATAAGGAAGGGTGTACAAACAGGACGTAAGTGTGGACCAACGGGACAAAACTGTGTACGAAACCGTTTTTTAGCGGGAACTCTTTCTCGTAGAGTGTGTCTGCCGTTTCATACAAAATTCGTCATTTGGAGGTAGTGGCAACTGGTCTTACTATCTTTGACACTGATTCTAAACTGCTTACAGGTCTATGCTTAAACATTGGTGGTGGAAAGGTTTAACCGTTCTTATCCTGGCATATGTATTTATCGCCGGGTTGCTGGCCCCTGTTCCCAAATTACCCATCTTACATGAGGCTATACGCAATGTGTTTTTTCATCCACCCCTCTGGATCGCGATGCTGAGTATGTTGCTGGCATCAACTATTTTTTCGATTCGCTATTTACGAAAAGGCAAAATGGATGATGATCTGGTAGCTGTGGAACTGGCTAATACGGCCATTTTATTTGGCGTCTTGGGCTGTATAACTGGATCAGTCTGGGCCTATTTTGCGTGGGGAGACTTATGGCCGAATGATCCTAAAACGAATGGCGTAGCCGTGGCTATGCTTCTATATTTAGCTTACTTTGTGTTGCGCGGATCGTTCGATGATGAGATGCGCCGAGCCCGAATTTCAGCGGTTTATAATATTTTTGCTTTTGCCGTTTTTATACCCCTTATTTTCATTCTCCCTCGTCTAACAGACTCCTTGCACCCTGGGAACGGAGGAAATCCTGGATTTAATCAGTATGACGCTAACAAAGCCATAACACACATTATTAGACCTGCCTTTGTCGGTTTCAGTTTATTAGGTTTCTGGATTACTCAACTCCGGGTTCGCTTACGCCGGTTAGAACTTGAACTAGACGAGCAGGAAGAAACAAAGAAATCTGTTAATCAGCCTACTGAGTCACCTAATTAAACCAATCTTCACTTCTTTTCAATGGATCAGTTAACCGAACTTTTGCGCTCTGACGGTAAATTTTGGGTTGTCATCGCTGTAATGGGCGTGGTTTTATTGGGCTGGCTGTTCTACTTGGTACGGATCGGGCACCGGAAAGACAAGATTAAGCGCAGAATTCGCGGTTGATTTGCGAAGCCCAAGTATCGATTCTAAGCGATTTTACTAAGTGGGTCTACCACAACTATCATTCTACTGAGTTCGTAGCTCACTAAGCCTTCTTTGCATTCGTGAACGGTCTTATTGTGTAGTCTTACAAGCCTTCGACGTTAAAATCTATTTCTTAGTATCAATCGGCCCTGCTAACTAAAAATCTAGTTGCGGGCCCGGTGCGTTTTTTTAGTAAACGCGCGGTCCTTTTTGTTTTTTGTTTTCTCGCTTCTTCCTGCTCGAATTTTTTAGCCTTTTTAACCTTATCCACAATTTTTTTAGCAACGCGCGCTTCATAACTATTATAGTAGGAAATTTTACTATTATAGTTAATATATATACTGAGTCATTACTAATAAACCGACAAATACCCCCAGTTGGAAGCCCTAATAAACCGACAAATACCCCCAGTTAAATAGGCAATAAACCGACAAATACACCGGTTTTTTCAGACATATATTTTGTAAGTCTGTTTTTTTAATTTTATCTTCGTTCTATCTCCTGATAGGCAGGGGCAAAAAGGGTAGCTCCGGCATCCCGGTTGTGAAGATGGAAGACAAGCGTAGTACTCAATTAGTGTTACCCCTCGGCTTGACCTATGAGCCGAAACACAAGGACATTGTTAAACAACACTGGAATGTAACGTTCGCTCGTCAGGGCCGTATGAGCGTAGCTGCCAAACGGATTATGGCCCGCGTAATCGACCAAATCCGAGACGACGATTTTAAACTACGCCCTTACTATCAGTTTCGTATTGCGGACATCATTACTGATTCCGGAATAACCAAAGAAACCGCTTACAAAGAGGTACAAGGAGCACTGCGTGAGTTACTGGCTGCTATTTGGGAATTTGAAAGTATAGATAAGTCAGAATGGTTCGCTCGGCACCTACTCGACTCGACAAAGGAACGGGCAGTTGGGTATAAAGACGGAATTATCACGGTACTTTTAAACCCCCAATTAGAACCGTATTTTATTCAGATCGCTCACTATACGACACATCAGCTCAATAACTATATGGGCCTGAAGAGCTGGTACTCGATGCGCTTCTTTGAAATTTTGTCAGCCTACCGAGATACAGGTATATGGTGTCCTACTATTGAGCAATACCGGCAGCTTATGGATTGTGCCCAAGAGAAAGACAAGCGGGGCAAGGTCAAGCGAGATAAAGATGGGAACGCCAAAATGAAGTACCCTGATACGCGAGACTTAATTAATCGCACAATTACCGAGCCGTTAGAAGAGTTAGCCAGTACAAATCTGGCGTTTAGCTATGAGCCAGTTTACGAAACAGACCGTATGACTAGGGGCCGCAAGAAAATAACTGGCTTTAAATTTATTCTCAAACGTAAGCAGGATGGGAAAATACCGGAGTTCTGGCTACAGCATACGGTTATATCTCAGGTGATTGCAAGTCTCCGAACCTGGAAGGTAACAGACAAAAATATTGCTCTGTACCTAGAGGATGTTGGTACCAAAGCCGCTAACAAGTTGGTATACGATTGGCAATTGAAAGAGAACTCTGACGACAGAATAGAAGACAGGATTAAGTATTGCAACGCCGTATTTGTCAGGATGGGTAAGGCCGCTCAAGAACGGTTAAAACAGGAAATTCAGAGTGTTATAAATAGCACTACTGATTAAGGCTTAAGGTTATACTTTGCTGACATCAATGCTTCCTAAATAATTTTCAGCTAATTGCCAAAGTGCTACTCCTTCTGCATTCGTCCAGTGAGCATTCCCGTTTGGAGTGCGATTGAAGTTCGCATTAAAACTATTGAATATTTTACGTGTCAAAGCAGAAATTGCATACTCTTGGTTATCGTTTGCCCATATCACGGATTGTGATTTACCTCCTATGATTGTTGCCAAAAATCGTTTGTCATCTTGCTGATACGATATATAAGTTGGCAAAGAAGCTTTGAGATGAATCACGTCTCCTGCCTTCAAAATTTCATTTTCTATCAATATTCCCATTGTCCTGGGACGATTTCGACGCTGCTGTTCTTCAGCTTCAAGCTGTTCTTTTCGTTGTAAACGAACTGTATACTGTGATGCTTCTGGTGTAGGTATGATCTTCGTTGGTACGATTATAATTTGGTTATCAACTAAATATGGCTGTATGCGTATGCAAGCCACGTTTAAACCAACCTTGTTAAGCCAAAGTACTGTAGTTGTAATTGCTGGAGAGAAATTTTCCGCACAGAGTATTATGCGTGGATTGTTAGATAGTTGCGTAAAAGCACTGTCATTTATAAAATCTTCTAGTTGGCTTTTAGCTACATCAAATGTTTGCTCCGGTTGATTTAAATACCGTTGACAATAATATAAGTACATCGGTACTATGTCATCGACCGTAACAGTCGATAATAAAGCTGCGTATCGTATAGCTTGCAGATCAGCATACGCAGCAAAAGAATCTCTCTTTAATTCTATAATAACCAGGTTCCCATTACGGTCAAGCGCTAGAACGTCGGGTCGATCACCTATCTGCTCAAACTGGTTGAATTCAATAGAAATGACCATTAGTTCCTCGCCAAACATTTTGGGGTTATGGCGTATCCACTCCTGAATATGTTTACGTTCAAGTACTCCTATCTCGGTAAAGGAAATAGATTCAAATGGCTTCGCTTGCTTTAACTCGCCCTGTTCTACGACTAAAACCATACGTTATTAATTAATGTAAATGAAGTTTATAATAACTCTTGAGCTGCATATGATGATCTCATATCAATTAGCAGTAATATCTGCCAGACGATTTATTTTTAGATCCATATACAAAAAAAATTTCAATATTTAATTCCCTACAAATGAGAGCTTTAGCATTGTATTTAACACCTTGAAACGCAATATTTTTAAGGTGTTAAATAAGGTGTGTTTATGAACCTATATTATACTTCTTTCTCTCTTTTTGAATTTTCTCCTCAATAGCTTCTATAATCCAATCTTGTAGGGAAACAGCGAGTTTGGGACTAGTCGGTTTTCGTGGTCGTTTAGCGCGTAATTGGTCAACAGCAGCGAGCTGACTGGACATAATTTTGATGTTAAAATTCTTAATTTGCTCCGGCGGCTCAGCCTTACTGACCGTTGTACTACCACGGTTTATAATTTCCTCAATTTTCTTTTCTTGCCCGTTAGTCGTCTGTTGGTCGTCAGAATTAGAGGGCACTGCCTTTTTCTTTGGTGGTGCTGATACTGCCATAGAAATTACTGTTTTACTACTGTAATATGGTTGAATAGAGCTTCCACTTCAGTAATGGCCTTTTCATCACTAGGCACCATTTCAAAAACGGATAGTCCTTTACTGGCTGCTGTGGCAAAAGCCTTACGATTAATAACCGGGTAATCTATAAAGTTTAACTCCTCATTATCCTTTAAAACCTCGGTCGCTTCGTTGTTGTCTGCTCCGCGTGTGTCTGCCTTATTTAAAAAAGAGTAGACCTGTAATGGATTAGATCGGCTTCCTTGGATCTCGCTCAACAAAGCTTGTACTTTGGAAAGCGTCCAAATCTCGTAACTGCGCGGAGCAAATGGAATTAAATACACATCAGAAACAAAGAGCGCGGCTCGTTGGCTGGCGGTGTCGCGTCCGCCAGTGTCAATAACAATATGATCGTATTTCGGCCTTAACTGCTCGATTTGTCTGCGAACGGTTGGGCCATTAAGTTGCACAAGAGTATAACCTAACTGGCCCTTTTTAGTCTCCTCGCGCCAAGCAGTAAAATCACTTGCGCTTTCCTGCTCGTCAGCATCTACTAATAAAACGTCTGCTCCTCGTTGAGACAACCACACAGCAAGGTTTGTTGATATAGTCGTTTTACCAGTACCGCCTTTGATCCCTCCTATGGTGAAAATCATTTACTTACCTATACATTAAAGGTGGGTTTTAAGGTGTCAAATATAACCTATTATAAGGTCTAAATACGCACCTTATAATAGGTTATATTTGACACCATACAATCTTATTGCGAAAGTGTACATCAATAAAAACAGGTAGTTACAGTTAGTGCATATACTTTGCCTGCCTATGAGCAGTTTTTTCGGTTGACTTTTTTGTAATCACAAAACTTATCATATTTTTGTCAAACTTTGACAAGTTTTATTTTGACAGGTTAGTTTATGGCAAGTCATACTATGACAAATGAATAAACCAATTATAGAGATTGGTACTTGTCTTAAAGAGTTACGAAAGGCTCGTTCTGAGACATTACATCAGGTTGCTAAAACAGCTGATGTTGACTCCCCTTTATTGAGCAAAATTGAGCGTGGTGAGCGCTTGCCTACTGATGACCAACTGAAACGTTTAGCAGCGCATTACGAAGCGTCGGTAGATGATCTCCAAATTACTTTGGTAGCTCAAAGAATTCTCCGTGACTACGGGGTAAATCAACAAACATACGCAGCAGTCAAACTAGTTGAAAAGCAATTAGCCTTTTTCATCTCTGAACTATGATACCAGCCCTAGCCTATACATCACTTGAACGGAAAGCTAATGGTGTGTTTTATACACCTAATTTCCTAGCCAATTATTTAGCTCGAAAAATTACATACTATGCATCAGATAAGACGATTTCACACGTATTAGATCCAGCTTGCGGAGATAGCCAACTCTTGCGTGCCTTATCAGCTCAATTAATAAAGGAGCCCCTTTTCGTTGGCGTAGATAAAGATGTTAATGCTATTGCAGCCTCAAAAGATCTATGTGCAAGTCAGAATACTCAGTTTTTTGCTACAGATGGTTTGTTCCCAACTAATCGGATTGATACTATATCCTCATGGCAAAGTCTTCGTGATAAAGTTGACTGTCCCAACGGCTTTGATGTAGTCCTAAGTAATCCACCTTGGGGAGCTGACCTATCTAAATATCCGGCTCAGCTCTTAAATCATAATTTCATATTAGCCAAAGGTCAATTTGATAGCTATGATCTGTTTGTAGAAGTAGTTTTACGCAATCTAGCTCCAAATGGGTTATTCGGGCTTATTTTGCCAGATTCATTGTTTGCTCAAGAACAAGTTCGCTTACGAGGATTATTAGCCAATAATACGACACTTCACCTAATTGCACGATTAGGCGAGAAGATATTTCCTGAAATCAATCGGGCCTGTGTAGTGGTAATTGGCAGAAAAGCGCCTGCACCAATAAAGCACCAAGTAGATTGCCTTAGACTTTTACCTGCTTTTAAAAAGGATATTATTGGGAACAAGTCAACTTTGGAACAGGCGGAATCTGAGTTACTGCACCAAGTCCCACAA
>NZ_BAAHBH010000030.1:0-6813 GCF_054776815.1 Spirosoma gilvum
CATTTCATACCGAGCTACAGTAAGGACATTATCCTGCCAAATCTCTTTAGGCTTCGTCATGGGCAATTGATTTACAGGCAAATATAAAAGTTGTCTTTAAAAGTTTAATGGCAACAAAAAAAAAAAACTTATTACCGACCAAAAGACAACTTATTAACCTCGGTTTACCGACCAAAAGACAACTTATTAACCTCGGTTTACCGACCAAAAGACAACTTATTACCGACCAAAAGGCAACTTATTAAAGTTATCCACAATCTAAACGACTGTAAATCTGGTATTTATAAGCCCTATTTCGGCCTTACAAGTGATTAACAAGAGATATTTGAAATACACAAACACTTGTCTCGCGTGCGGGCATGTGTGTACGCGTGCGAGGAAAAGCCCGTCCTGAAGTGCTTTGACAGGTACGGTTTCGAAAGTAAAAAGGGGCAACTAAGAAAATAGTTGGAAAGGGGATAAATGGTGGAAAGGGAAAAAAGACCAAAAAACAAAAAGCGCGAAGCGAGAAAAACAAAGCGCGAAGCGGTCTTATAAAGAGCAAGCGGGAATTACGCTACGCGATAATTCTCACTTGCTCTACGAGGTCACTGTGTTGCTAATCAATCAGTTAGTAAAATTTTTACGATTTCTTTAGTAAGCATAAAGTATATTTTTAGCTAAAAATCCCCTTTTTTAACATTTAGAAGCATATTTTAGTATATTCATCTGCTTATTTATGGAGGTAAAAGCGAATAAGTCCGTTCGGTTTGATTCAGATACTGATCTGAAATTCAGTAAGTTAAGTGAAAAGCTAGGCCGCTCGAAGCAGGAGCTCTTCGGCCAAATGGTCGACTATTTCTACAAGTCCAAGAAGGATCCGGCTGATCTGAACGACGAATTGTTGAAGAAAGAGCTGGGTCAGGGCATCAACCGTATCATCTCGTTTATCAAAACTCAGGAGAAAGAAGCCCTTTCGCCCATGCTGGCCGATCTGGCCCAGTTGCAACGAACGCTAACTAAGCTCAATAGCCAGTATGAGCAGTTTTTTCAAAATGATGATCAGCAGCAGGTCAGTGGTTTCTTCATCCATACTCAGCGAAGATTGCTTAAAGAGCACCAGACGCAGCAGCAACAACAGCAGGAAATGGCCCAGATGCTGCAAAATTTGCTCTCAGAGACGCGATCTCACCAAAATGAGGTAAAGACACATTTAGAAGCTAAGAAGGGCTTAAAAGCGAAATTTATGGCCATACTGGAACACTACATGGGGCAGCGGGAGGTCTTAAACGCGCTCACCCAGGGACGGCTCATCAAAGAGCTTCAGGAGAATGCCCGCAGCCAGATAACGAACCTATAAGCCTTTATCCCCTTTCCAACATGCCCCACATCAACATTACCAGCAGTAGCACGGGTAGTAACGCCGGCAGTTGTGGCCAGCTCGTCGAGTATCTGGAGAAGGAAAACAATCTGAAAGCTGAGCACAAGGCTGAATTGTGGTTCAATCAGGGGCGGGACGATATTAGGGCGCAGGAAGTACGGCTGGGCATCGATTCGAATACGGCCAAGCTCAAACAACACGAAGCTAAGTTTTACCTGGTAAATATCAGCCCATCCCAAAGAGAGCTGGAACACATCGGCAATGACCCTCAAAAGCTCAAAGAGTATGCACGGGGTGTAATGGCCGAATACGCGACTAATTTTCAGAAAGGGTTAGGGCCGGATGATGTGAAATGGTACGGTAAAGTCGAGTACAACCGAGGCTACAAGTGGACCGATCCGGAAGTAAAGCAAGGCTTGAACCAACGAGGAGAGCTAAAGGCTGGCCACCAGATGCATGTGCAGATCATTGTCAGCCGGAAGGACATGCAGAACCAACGCTTACTAAGCCCGTTGACCAATCATCGAGGGCAGGGTAAAAGTGCTGAGCATGGCCACAAGTTCGGCCAATTCAACCGGGTCGAATTCAAGGAGCGTAGCGAATTGGCGTTTGATCAGCAAACGGGGTACCGTCGAGAACTGGAAGAGAGCTTTCGCTATCAGAATACGATGAGTAACGGCACGGTTCAGGAACGAGCCGCTATGACGCTGAAACTACGGGATGTGCAGCACGAGCGCCAACAGCAGTTAGCTGCCGATTTACGTCGATCGGAAGAGCTACGACTCGAACAAGCCAAGAAATTAGAACTAGCTCAACAACAAGAACGGCGTATTCAACCCGAGCAGAAGCGGGATCGAGGCTTAAGCATGGGATAAATAAGCTCTTTGCTAAGTTAATTCATTGATTATTAATCCTTTATGGCTAGTAAATTGGTGAATATATTAGTTGTACTTTCTCTGTAAGTTCTTCATAAACTGACTATTAGGCCCATATTGCTTTTCATAATTTTTCATGAATTGACTATTAGGCCCATAGTTCTTCTCATAGTCTTTCATGAACTTACTATTAGGTCCGTAGTTCTTTTCGTAGTCTTTCATGAACTTGCTATTGGGTCCGTAATTCTTTTCGTAGTCCCTCATAAATTGGCTATTAGGCCCATAATTCTTTTCATAGTCTTTCATAAGCTGACTGTCAAGTCCGTATTCTGTAGTCAAATAATCAGCTTCTCGTATTTTTTTTGCTTTAGTACTCCTATACCTTGGCGAATAATTTCGTCGTGTTGTATTTTTTGATGTTTGGTCAGTAAGGTAGGAAGGAGAGGTACTATTTAATTCTCGCAAGATTTCTGTTGTACTCTTTTCAGCAGGAATGTTATTCAGTTCTCTCAAGATCTCTGATGCGCTTTTGTTCGGCCCAACTTTAGGTTCGGTATTAGCCCAATTGTTGGAATTAAGATTACTTAGAGACGTAGAACTATTACTCCTGTTGTAGTAATTCTCCAAATAGGTTTCAGGATTTCCAGTAGCTACTTTACCTGTATAAGGGTTAGTGTTTCCAGGGTAAGACCAATTGTTGTATGGATTCCCGTCAGGACTTGAACGCATATGAGGTTGTACATAGGTGCCATTCGCTCTAGTATATCCTCTTACATAAACCTGTGCTTCTACTTGGCATATGCATACAACCCAAACGAAAAAGTAGATAAGTTGCTTCATAGTGTGTTTTAAGTCGTGATAGTAAACATGCAACAAGGTACACAAATGGCAACTTCTGTGATACAGGAAAAGATAAATAGCAGTAAAATCTAGGATAAATAATCATCCACAGATGCATGTAATATTTTGTACTTTTCTAAGGGGTGTTGTATAAAGAATCTTATGTTATGTGAATTTTCAAAGAAAAGCGATGGACTTCATATCAGATCATGCTAGCTATTTTTTATTAGGTTTTATCATACTGTACTTTATAGCTCTTATTACAGGGCAATCTGGCTCAAAAATGGGTAGATTCATGATACATACAGTGACTGTGATAGGATGGATCATAGCTATTGTGCCTGCATTGTATATGTCTTTTGGTATGTTGGTTTACAAAGGAAGTTTCGCTGGATTCTTTCTTGGATTAGTATGGATTATTGTAATTTATACTGGTGGAGCTAAGATAAGGGTTAGAAGATAGATTCTGGTTTTATTCATATAGTTAAGTAGATTTTATACTTGATAAAAATTGTGACTATAGGACATATATATTTCCCATGACTGGCATTTCTGTTCAAACTTTTAACTGCATTTCTCATGCCTTATCTTACAAAAAATAATTCTCTCAGAATCATATCTCAAGTAGATTTTAATAAGGTTGGAAACCTTAACGGAAATGTTTATAAAAAGCCCATTTATTTCTTAAGTGATTATGAAAAAAATAGGCTTTTAGGTCTAGAAGAGTTATTTAAAGACCCTGACAGATTTCTTGCCGAATACTATATCCCTATTGACTCCACTGACCATTTACGCTATGTATATGAAGGTGGAAAACCTGCATATCATGCCACCCCTGACTGTGATCGATTAAACTCTAACTTTAGGAACTTTGAAATCCCAGAAGAAATAAGGGAGCGTGGTCGTGATGAAGTTATAAGATTTCGTGATTGGTTCAAGCGGTATCAGTATCTTCTTGATATACCTGATGTTGAGGCATTTACCGCTAATCTGTATTCCGCTTTTAGAATACAAATTAATCCGAAGGCCATTGATTACTCTAATTCAGGATCTGTAGAAAAAGAAAATTTAAATCTTACAGAGCTGGAGCATAGAATTGATCAGATAATATCAGATGCAGGATCATATTTTAACTGTAGTACTGATCGTATAAAAAAGGTACTTAGACGTTTTCAGAAATACACTTTCTTAGCTTATTCTTCTCGAGAATTTAGTAATAATGATACAGGTATGACTGATGAAGAATTAAGAGAGTTTCTCAAAAGATATGATACAGATTTTAAGATGCCACTAAAGAATTGGTTGGTTGAATATTATCGAGTCAAACATAATCCTAATCTAAAATTCGAGGGCCATCTACTTGAGCAACTTGGATTCAAGCCTTGTGCTATTTGTTACGGTCAAAAAATAGACGCTGAAGACGTTAAAGAAGCTGAGGTTAACATAAAACCTCGATCAGCTGCGCTCAGAAAGCTATTTGGTTTGGAGTGATTATCGAATTGGTATTTCGTAACTTGACATTATTGGGTATCAAGTATGATTATAGTCAATCCCATGCCTATTCTTGTTATGTAATCACTCTTATATAAAGTCCGACATAAACATTGTGATGTCCGACACCTAGTAAAATTTTCCCAGCTTTGTCAATCTTGTACCAAATTTCCGTAAATATGTGTCGGACAAAAAGCCAGACACATATATGAGTGATCAAGCTATTGATTCAAGTACCCAAGCTGAAGGGCAGACAGAAACCCAAACAAGTCCGACAACCCCAAAAGGCGGTAGACCTCCACGCCAATCACCTGAACCCGCTAAATGGACAATACGTGGGATTGAGCCTGAGACTCGACGAGTTATCGAAAAAGCTGCCGACCGAACAGGCAAGACATTAGGTCAATTCTTCAATGACGAGTTACGAGAGGCTGCTACAAACGTAATCAAAAAGGGCGACCAGCCACCGGCGCGCCCAGAGGATCTAGTAACTGACTTAGTTGAAAAGCTTAAGATGGAGTTGAAAGAAAGTCAGACGAGTGAATTGCAATCGATTCGAGAGGCTATTGAACGCCGTCCGGCCAGTTTACGCGAGTGGTTATTTGGTAAAAAGTAGATATACATCGCTCGCCCTGACTAAGGCTATAAGCCTTTAACTAATTGTAATCCTAAGGCCGGTAGATGGTCAAAATCGTTATCTGTGGTATGTAATGGTAAGTCCAAATACAGGGCTGTTGCTGCAATCCATATATCATTCTTACCCATGTTTCGTGCTGATAGACCAGGCGGCAACGGTTGGCTCTGAAGGTTACCTTGACTATAGGCATCGACTCGAGCATAAACCGTGGTGATTTCGCGAATCACCTCAACGATGGGAAATCGTTCGAATAATCGCTGCATAAAAGAAACCTTCTGATAGCCCCAGTCTGCTTTTAAAGCAAAGGCTTCTAATTCGCCCGCTACAATCACTGGAATAATAGCCCGAGCTGGCAACATCTGTTGGCGACGGATATGCTCAATGAGCAAGTTTGTATCAAAGACCATTAGCTGAGGCTTCTCGTTCCTGGCGTAGGATTTCATCCATTCGTTGGTTTTCCTCCTCGGTAAAACCTAGATCTGGAATTTGAATAGGCTCTTTTTCACACACTTCATCCAAGAAGCGTTGAACGCCCCAGCGTTTAATATCGGCTGGGGAATAGCTATTCCATTGACCTCTTCGAAGAGGTGGAATAGGTTCAAGTGGTTTTTTAGTTTCCATCTTTTTTCCCTTTTGTGTCTAAACCAAATACTTTGGCGGTGTAACTACCTATATTCTTAACCGTTCCACTGGCTAGTTTAGTTTGAATATCGTAGAGTTGTCGATTAATCGTTTCTACCGAATGCGTAGATAATACTTGATCTGCCTGATCAGTTCGTAGTCGGAACTGTTTTACTAGCCGCTCATGCAGAGATACAGTTTGAGTGGGCTCAGGTTTAGCCTGATAAAATACTTCAAATTCAATCTGCTCAACGGGTTTGCGGCCTCGCCCTGGGCGGTCGCCATAAATTGGCTTATAGTTGAACGTTAGATCTGTATGCCCATTAATTTCTCTCGATGATACTTCAAGTACCTTCTTTTCAAAATGCGTCCATTTAGGGTAACTGTCTTTGCCTGTTTTCGGATCGATAATGCCTACCATTGATTTAAAATCAATTAGATCGCGCCGAAACGTCTTGTCTTTCATGTTTTTGTACATGCATAGAAGCTCATAAACCCGTTTGGCATAAGTTGAATTAAGCGAAATAGCCGCTACCAATTGAATCTTGGTAAAGCGTTGATTTAATTCGACATAGAATGGTCTAACCATTTGAGATAATTCAATTTGTATAATGCCAGTACCCTTTTTGTACAGCGCTGATGCAATAAAGGTGGCCTGTAAAAGATCACCATTGGGCATTGTTGTTTCAAATACACGAGTTAGCAGCTTACGAGTCGCTTGTTTGTACGTTTCGAACTTTAATTCAATAGATCCTGTAACATCAGCCATTTCTTTGACTGACACCTGATACATCGTGGTAGGCGCATCTTCTTTGCGCACTTGAGCGACGACCATGTATAAAATATTTTTCTCAGCTTCAGTCATTTCATACCGAGCTACAGTAAGGACATTATCCTGCCAAATCTCTTTAGGCTTCGTCATGGGCAATTGATTTACAGGCAAATATAAAAGTTGTCTTTAAAAGTTTAATGGCAACAAAAAAAAAAAA
>NZ_BAAHBH010000031.1:0-6460 GCF_054776815.1 Spirosoma gilvum
GGCATCTGATACCGAAAACGTGGCGGAGTTACCTGTAGAACATAAAGAGGAAGTTGAGGTAAACGTTGGGGTTGGAGGCTTTTGTTGAACATAGACAATTATAGATCCCAGACTGTAATTACCTCCCCAGTATACTTCAATCCATCCATTCTGGTGGCTTGAATCCAAATACAGAATGTCTTCAATATCCGAGACTGTCGTCGCAGTTGAAAAATTAGAAGAAGTATTGACACCGATGGGTATCAAACCTGACCCGTCTGTAACCGGATCGATGTCAATATTAACACTACTCTTGCCACACTCAATATAAGCTGTTTGCCCGTTTGTGTACCAGGTTCCATCAATTAGAACTCTTGATGGCTGTGCAATAGCCAATCCCAAATTTACCGTCAATAGGACGGTTAGAGCGTAGGAGAACCGTTTCATGATGTGTTGTATATGTAGTTTGCATAAAAATTATTTTGTTACTGCAATATAGTTAATATTATTTAATTTATATTAAATATAGATTAAATTATAGTTATAATCATTAACATTTTCGTAACAAATTTGTTAAATTAGTAATTTGAATATCCAAAAAGTTACATAATATTCTAAACCCTAACAAATTGTTTTAGAGCGGAGTCTGCGACGCGGTTACTGTACTCGGGGCGTTGCCCCAAACCCCAAGGTTTTTTTCAGGCATAAGCCACCCCTAACTGTACATTTTTTCTCCCCTTTCCCATTCATGTGGCGTCAGCAATAGGTACAGTTAGGGGTGGCTTATGCCTGAAAAAAACCTGTGACGGTACGTCACAAAAAACCCCGGATGGCTTCAAGCTATCAATCCGGGGTACCCGTACGGTTAGTACGTGGATCAGCCTATCCCTGGCGGGTTGCTCCTCAGCAGAGCCCACGTCCGTTTCAGCTAATATTGTCTACTCCTCAAGGAGTTATTTTTTCTTACTTAATAAGCGTTGGAGTAAATCCTTTTTATCGACACCTAAATGGTCGGCTACTTCACCAACGATGGCATTTAGGGTGCCTATTTTCAACGGCTTGTGATTGGGAACACTCTGGGTGTTTTCCCCATTCTGGAGCGTTTTAATGATGATATGGCTACCCGTTTGATGTTGCACCTGATAACCTACCTTTTCGAGCATTTTAACCAGTTGACTACCATTTAAGTCACGAGGTAATTTCATAATTAAGCCAGGGCAAAGACCTCTTCAAAATGCAGTCGAATCGATTGCGGCCGTTGCTCCGGCTTATCAAAATAGTACCCTTCCACAGCGTCAATAATCATGGTTTTCAGTTCGGGTATTGTATCTCCTTGGGTGACAATAGATCCTTTTTCTAGACGTGTTTTAGCGACATATCCGCCGTCTTCGTCGGCTTCTACAGTAAATACTAGTTCTTTCATGACTCGAGTTGAAATAAGTCTAGCTGATTAATGGATGCTTTCTCTCTCTCCTTCTTCTTCTTAACATATGTCTTTGCAAACGTCACTCGGTCACCATTAAATACTACAAGAGGGTTGATATAGTATTTCAAGTGATGACTACTTCGAGCAATTATATTAGCTTCTATTAGACCTGTTAATCCTTCAAAAACGCTACGTTCAGATGAATAACCCGCATACTCTAAGCAATCCTCCATTATGAAAATAAACAGGTCCTGCTTGGGCTTTAGTACTGTTAAGATATAAGAGAACACGCGTATTGCTGGTTTAGACAAGTCCCAAAAAGAAGCAAGTTGAGATAAATACAACTTAGCAAACTTATCTTCTTCTACTTCGATGAATCGCATAAACTGAGAATAACCAGTTACTTCCCCATCGGTAGAAGTTATCATTTGAATCTCGTCTTTATTCTTAGGACGAATTATCTGTTGCCGCTTGACAATCTTAATGTCTTGAACAGCTTTCTCAACAAATGGATTCTCATTGTAAGCTGTGAAGTCTCTTATGCTTTTGTACTTAGTGGGCATATTTCACAAGTTTTACTTGTTCTTTTGCGCTCTAAAGATAAAGTATATTTTGGCCCAATACCAAAAAAAATTTGTTCTTTTTAAGAAAAAAGAACAAATAAAACTTGTGCAGGGAACAAACTAAACTTGTGCCAGGTACAAGTGACCCCCATTGATAATCAGTTAGTTATAAGGCTTTGCTTCTTAGCCTCTTAAATAGGGGTAAAAAAGCACGTTTTTTCACTCCTATATGAGACATCAATTTTCAGTTCTTTTTCCTCTTTTTCGACTGCGCCTTACCTTCTAGTTGATTAGCCTGCTCAGAAAGTGCTTTCGCCTGCTCGGAGGCTTTACGTGCCGCCTCTCTGGTAGCGTCAGCTTGTTCTAATTTGATCACGCGTTGTTGATAGTAAGAGCCACTATCATGAGCAAAAGCCCCGTCCAATTGAGCTGCATAAGTGGGGCCATCTTGACGAACAGCACGCCACTTCCAGTCAGAAACCTCGAACTGATCCCGCTCATCTTTCCACTTTATCGCATAGTAAGCCAGTATACCGGTGCTTACCAGAGAGACTAGCAGTAGAATCAGCCCATATTGCACCCCTCTGGTAATCCGATTGGCGGGGCTTCGTCGAACGTCTTCCCGAAGCAGTTGCAGTTGCTGACTAATTGGGGTCAGATCCACGGACGTAGCTTGTGGTTTCTGCTGTTTTAGATCACTCACTTCACTCCGTAGCCCATTGACCGCATTAGCTACCTTTTCCAACGTAGATCGGGCATCCAGCAGGGTAGTGGGTTTAGGCTGATTAGCTAAAAGCTGTTTGACTTCGGCAACATCCTGGGTCAGATGCTGGACTAACTCGGTAAGTAATTCGACTTCTTGGGGCTCCATCTCACAAGCTGCGGCCTACTCCGCGATTTAAGGTTTGTTCTTGCTTTAACTCTAAGGCTAGTTTCCTTTCCAGGTTAATAGCTAACTGCTTTTCAATCCCACCTATACTCAAGCTCTGGTGTAACTTGGAGCCCTTGAACGAAATACTCTGCTCATCGGCTCCATCCCCCGTTTTCATCTCAAAGTGAACGCCACGCGCTTTCCCACTCTGATCCCGGTTGATCTGTAGGCTAATGCCATGTTGGGCTAAATCATCGCGTAATTCCCGGCCGTTGGTCGAGCGGCTTAGACTAGCCTGCACCTGCTCACGCATCTCGATTCGGTAGCGATCTAGCTTAGGAACCCGTTCCAGGCTCATACGCTTACTCAGCTCCATCATCGGCGTCAGATCGTACTTTTGCTCGATTTGACGTAAAAGTGTCTCAGAACGGCTAAAATTGTGGCTGTCGCTGATGGTATGACCGTTATCAGCGACCCGATTAGCCACAATATGGAAATGAGAGTGGGCGGTATCCTGATGGCGAACCACCACGTATTGAGATTGATCCAAGCCCATCCCTTTCAGATACTCGCTGGCCACTTCCTTCATCAGCTCCGGTTTGGCGGCTAATCGGGCTTCGTCCTGAGGATTGAAGCTAATGGCCGTGTGCCACACACTTCGACTTAGGTCGGGGTTCATGCTGGCCTGCCGGGTGAAGTCGGCCACCATCGATCGGGTGTCATAATCGCGTACGCCGTGGCTCATCAGGATATGGCCTTTGCCCAGCTCCACTTTTTGCATCACGTAGCCGCAGCACCCTTTGAAGCTACGGCCAATGCTGGTCTTTGCAATCATGGCTCAGCGGGTTTATCTAGGATCTCACTCAACTGACGGAGGAGCCGTTGAGCTTCCAGGGCAATGCTGCGGATGCCGTCGGCATTGGCTTTATGAGCGATCTGGTTGAGGTTATTACCCAACTTGGCCACTTGGTTCAGCACCGCATTTTCGGCGGGGCTAAGTCGTACCTGGGCTTTGCCGGTGAGGATCATCTGCCGGCCATAGTCGGACAGATTCAAACCCGCTTTTTCGGCCCGCCGTTGGACAGCTAGTTTCTCCAGCTTGGTCAGACAGACTGTCATTTGCTGGTCTCGTTTCTTCTCGCTGGGCGGTCGGCCACCCTTCTTTCTGATGGGTTCGGTAGGAGTCATAGCGAACAGAGTGAGCGGTTTTTCACCCCCGACAGTCGGAGGGGGGACAGCCGTTTTTGCCCGAAAAAGACGACCGAAGGGAGGAGTTTTTTAGGGGAAAAACATGGCTGGCTACTCAATAACACAAGCAACATAAGCACGCGTCAGCTTTTTCACAAGCGCAGCTGTGTTTTTCTTCTCTTGGAGAAAATTGGATTAGCTAAATAGGCGTTGCCAAAAGGATTTTTTACTTTGCCTTGGCACTTGATTAGTTTCGGCTTCCGTCACTCGACTATCAAATGTTAGGCTTGGAGCAGGTAGCAATTTGAGTTCTCGGTTTTCTTCGCGTAGACTAGTGTTCTCAGCTCGTAAGTAGGCAGTTTCACTTTTGAGGAGCTGAATGATCTCGTCTTTGGCAGCTAAGAGGGCTGTATAGTCTTGTATAGGCTCTTTGTGTAGGCTTGTAGAGTCATTGTCTACCCTTGTATAGGCATCAATTTTGGGAGATTTTATAGGAGGGTAAACATTAAATAGATAGTTGGCTTGGATTGTGTACATAGTACCCTTTTTGCCATTTTTAAGCTCAATAAACGGTTTACTAGCAGGTTTCTTACAAAGTCTCCGTATAGTCGCTTCGTTTAAACCTGTAGCTTCTGAAGCTTCTTTCAAAGTAAGATAACTCATGCTGTTGTTAAGGCTTGTATAGGCTTGTACAGTCATTGTATAGGCTGCAAATCAAGCAAATACAGTAATTAATCACAACGACAGCACCACTTGAAAGATGCCTTTCAAGTGGTGACGACACAGATTAGAGTAAATTGCTAAAAATAATAGGCAAGATTTACAGACCAAACGCGGTTATACCATTTTTCGACATGGTATACTTTAGTAATCCCTGATTGAGGATCAGGAGCTGTATAATCTTCTCGTAAGGGGTTCATGCCATAATAGTACCGGCCATCTACCACAAAATGTTGGCCTAATCGGTAGCCAACCCCTCCTATCAAGCCAGCATCAATTGACTTCGTGTGCTGATAGGTAAGTGCCTGATCCTCTTTGGACGCAAAATAATTCCTTGCTGTTAGCAAATACCCTATCTGTCCACCCGCTTGAATAAAAGCTCGCTCTCCAACTGGGCGAATCCGTAGTAATACAGGAAGGGCAAGATAATCGAAAGCATAGATAATTCGGTCATCGGATTGACCAAAGGGACCTGTATATTTCTCAGAAGCACCTTGCCGAGAATAAATTAATTCGCTGGCTAAAACAAATTTTCGAAAAAATTGCTGCTCAAAGGCTACACCAGCATTATAGCGCCACAGAGGTTTATCAAGAGATAAACTGGTTTGAATTTGTGCAGCATTTAGCCCCGCAGTAACACCAAATCGAGCCTTGCCTTGTCCGTAAGTAGCCGATGAAATAAATAAGGATAGTATGACTATCTGTGCTAACCTCGTATTCATAAGCTTTTATTTTAAAACGGCTACATACCTTATCGCTCTATAATACAGAACTTGATAAGGTATGTAGCCAATCTATTTATTTTATTGAAGGATAACTCGAATGGACTGCGCTTTATCAGAGCCGTAAATACCTTGAATGTAATAAGTACCTCTTGGTAAGTTATGAACATCAATGTCAATGTTCAACCCATCTGCTACTTCTCGATCTGTATAATGACCTTTTACTGAGATTTCCTTAACTACTCCATCCTGTTCTGTAGAAAGTTGTATCACATCAGGTAAATGCTCAGCATCAGCATCCTTATCAAAAATTGCCGTTACTTTATCACGAGCCGGATTAGGAGCCATTCGGAAACCGCCACAACTGCTAATGAAGAAGGTTCGAGAAGTACCTCCTGTCGTACTACAAGCTGTATTTGTAACACTCATTTGAAGGACAAAACCACCTGCTGAACCGGCGGTTACTGTCGCGTTGACATAGTAAGAGTAAAAATAACTGACATTACTACTACCACTTGGTATTGACCAACTATAACTATATTGCGATGCAGGTAATTCAGGGTTAGACTGATAATTACGAGTATTGCCTACACAGAATGATGAACCATTATCGCCACCACCAGTAGCTGAAAAAGTAATATCACTACTACCAGGTGTACCAAACCAGTACGTTACAGCGTCGCCTTGCAAATTACTACAACCAGGAATTACACCTCGAACACTGACAGAACCAAACGAATTGTATTGAATAGTTACACTGCTGGTTGTTGCACTGCTAGTTGTATATGTAGTTCCCCCATTGACGGTTACACCGCCTGTTGTTTGCCAAACTAAGTCCAAAGGCTTAGTACTTTGAAAGCTATAGGCATCTGATACCGAAAACGTGGCGGAGTTACCTGTAGAACATAAAGAGGAAGTTGAGGTAAACGTTGGGGTTGGAGGCTTTTGTTGAACATAGACAATTATAGATCCCAGACTGTAATTACCTCCC
>NZ_BAAHBH010000032.1:0-6388 GCF_054776815.1 Spirosoma gilvum
GGCACCCACTCAAATCCAGATTAACTAACTTAGGTTAAACCGTACCTAAAAAGGGTGGTGACATCGTATGTCACCACCCTTTTTTTGCCTTAGGTAAATAGGACTTTTTGAAGATGTGTTGTATAAGGAATCTTATGTTAAGGGAATATTCTAAGATTGACCGGCCTATACAAGCTTTGTAAACAGAATGAATTGTAGATTGAAAAGGGGAGAAAAAAGCCCCGGATTATGTTAAGCGATTATTTGTATACCGCTCTGTTCGTTTCCTTAAAAAGAGCGTATTTTGAGAGTAAAATAAAAGTCGCTTGATTTGTAACAGGGTAGTGACTTTCATCTTTTACTACCCAAAGTATGAAAGTCACTACCCTGTTATATCTGTTATTTAACGGCAAGTAATTCAAGCTGTTCTATCACAGGGGGCATACTCAGTAGAGTATCAGCATTAGCCAGCAACGCTTTCGCAATTTCACCGCTCAGGTGGGCTTGTCGACCCTCTTCGCTAGCAAAGGTGTCGAAAATACCAAACGTATTCTCATTGATCTTGAAGGCATACCAACGAAGGGTACCCTGTTCCTGTTGAGCTAGGGCCAGGGCTTCTTTCAGAAAGTTCTCGACCGTAGCTTCTTGGCCAGGTTTTGCTTGAACACGGGCCAGTAATGAAAGTTTTTCCATGATAAAATGAGTCTAAAAGTTTGTAATAGGTATGATATTTGACAAACGTACGACTTTGGTTATACTTTTTAAGATTAATTTAAGACACGTGATAGTGAGAATAGATTGTGCCACTTAAAACGCCCGTTTTTCCCAGATGGTCGCCGAACTTCTACCAAATAGGTCAGTTCGAGCTACGCTGTGTCTCAAATTGTTATCTCAGGAATCAACGTCTAGTTTTCATCAATAGGATTGAGTTTGTGAGACTGTTTTTTCTCTCAAATGGACGAATGCACGGTTGTATAATCAATGTTATGTAAACCCATTGTCTATGTTTAACAAAACTTGAATTCTGTTAAACACTACTCATGTTTTGTCAAACACTTCTTAAATCGCTAGATTTCTATACATTAGCTGTTAAACAAAACGTTTAACAAAACTCAAATGGCAGATCAGGATGGTTTAACAGAACTTGAATTAAGTAAAACACTTGATCAAGGTATTGAAAAAGCGAAGGGGAAAGGTGGTCGGGCCCGTCGCGCTCCTGATGTGGGTATTTGGGCGGTCCGTGGGGTTGACTTGGAGACTCGTTCTATTATTGAAAAAGGAGCTAGCCGAGCTGGTAAAACGATGGGTCAATATGTGAATGAAGATATCCGTAACATGGTGCAAGGCCAGCTGACAAAGTCTCAATTACCAGCGGCCCCGGTTGACATTCAAAATCAGATCGACCATCTGACTAAGATTGTGGAGGGCCTTGCTTCCAGAATGCCTGAACAAGGAAAACAGTCATTTTGGAAACGTCTATTCGGCTAAGCTTTACGGCTGGTTATAATTTCCTTCTTGACCTCACTAAATGGACGTACAGGCTCATTATGTCGTGCTATACAGTCAAGTGTATCTAGTAAGTCGTAAGCATCCTGAGCCTTATAATCAGCCCATTTATCGTCGAGCTGGCTCATTTGAGCTTTGGTATGCTCATTCTTGATTATAGCCAGCAGTTTAGGAGCTACTTTTTTGTTCGAGAGTTTTCGCATCTTGAGCATGCTGAACGATCTGCCTATGAATTAGAGCTTAGCCTTACGCGTCCGTTTAGGCTTGAGATCTTCTTGACCGGGCATCTTGACCCATTCATCGGCTTCATCTTTCGTGTACCAAATTCCGTCCACCCGTACCCAGGGACCCTTGCCAGGCAACGGGCCATGAGCCGATACCTTAACCGGCTTAGCGGCCATACCGCTGGCGGATCGTCTGGATGTATTGCTGATGCTGGTGGATGTATCGGCTTTCATAGGTGATGTAGGTTGTGATGATAACGGCGAACAGAACCGAAGGATTTTCCACGCGTCGTTCTAAAGTAAAGATAGTCAGATAATACTTCTCGTGCCAATTAGAAATTGCTTGGTATTTATTGGCTGATTTAGGGACTGGCCCGATCACTACGTTTCCGGATAGCATCCGGGCCACATCGGCAAATTTGAGGTTGTGTACCTGTTCATTGGAGTTGATCTTAGCCGAATCAGCCCGGTAATTCTCCATAAAGTGATCACAATTAACGGTTTGCCAAAAGATTTCGGCTCGATCGGCTCCGTAGCCAGGGGGTAGATATAAGGTTGTGTTCTTAGGTATATGATTGGATTTCAATGTAGTTATCAAATAAAGTCATTCTGGTTAATTATCAATCTACCTTACTTTCCTTCAGCGGTCGCCTGACGTTCTTGTTCTAATACTTCGTCCATGCGTCGATTTTCTTCGTCGGTGAAACCCAAATCTGGTATTATGAACGGCTCCTTTGGGCAAACCTCATCCAAGAATCTTTGTACACCCCATCGGCGAATATCTTCAGGCCGATAACTGTTGCATTGTCCTGATTTAAGAGGTGGAATGGGTTCAAGAGGTTCTCTATTTTCCATTTGTTTTCCCTTTCGTCGTTTCTAAGCCAAATACTTTGGCCGTATAACTGCCTATATTCTTAACTTTCCCATCGGCTGCTTTGGTTTGTATATCATACAACTGTCGGTTGATAGTTTCCGTCGAATGGAGGGCTAGCACCTGATCAGCTTGGTCAACTCGTAATCGGAATTGTTTTACTAGACGTTCATGCACTGATGACGTTTGAGTGGGTTCAGGTTTAGCCTTATAGAAGACTTCAAACTCGACTTCGACAACTGGCTTGCGCCCTCTGCCAGGCCGATCACCGTATATAGGCTTATACTTAAAAGTCAGGTCCGTATGACCATTAATCTCCTTAATGGCAATGTCTAGTACATTTCTTTGAAACCAAGTCCAGCTTGGATAACTATCTTTCCCGGTTTTTGGGTCTATTACCCAAAGCATAGTTTTAAGATCAATTAGGTTACGCCTAAAGGTTTTATCCACCATGTTTTTATACATGCATAGCAGTTCATAAATACGTTTGGCATAAGCTGAATTAAGAGAGATAGCAGCTGCTAGTTGTAATTTGGTAAACTTCTTATTCAGGTCAATGTAAAACGGCCGTACTTCTGGAGACAAACCTATTTCGATTATATCAGTCCCTTTTTTGTAACGAGCTGACGTAATAAAAGCAGCTTGTAAAAAGTCCCCATCAGGAAGGGTTGTTTCAAACACACGACCAATCAATTTACGAGTCGCTTGTTTGTATGCATCCGACTTTAGGCGTACAGAACCGTTGATTTCCGCCATCTGATTAACTGATACTTGGTATCTTTTTGACTCAGGATCATCGGGCTTAACTTGGGCAACAACCATATACAACAGATTCTTTTCTGTCTCGCTCATTTCATACCGAGCAAGTGTTAATGCATTATCCTGCCATATCTCTACTCCCTTTTTCATAAGAACATTACTATCTATCAATCAGACAAATGTAAAAAGTGATTTTAATAAATCAATACAATTTTTTTAAATCAATATTTCAGTAACCAAACCTCATTTTATTAAGGGCCTTTCAGTAACCAAACCTCACTTTATTAAGGGCCTTTCAGTAACCAAACCTCACTTTATCAGTAACCAAACCTCACTTTATTAAAGTTATCCACACTGTAAATACTTGTAAATCTGACAGTTATAAGCTCTATTTTGCCCCTTCAAGTGATTAACAAGTGATATTTGAAATACACAATCACTTGTCTCGCGTACGGGCATGTACATACGCGCGCGAGGGATTGCCTGGGCTGAAGTGGTTTGACAGGTACGGTTTAGAAAGTAAAAACGGGTCAACTAAAAAAATAGGTGAAAAGGGGAGAAAAGACGAAGGGGGAAAAAGATCAAAAAACAAAGGGCGAAGCGACGAAAAAACAAAGCGCGAAGCGGTCTTACAAAGAGCAAGCGGGAATTACGCTCCGCGATAATTCATGCTTGCTCTACGAGGTCTCTGTGTTCATAATCAATTAGTTAGCAAATTTTTTTACTATTAGTTAGTAAGCGAAAAGTATATTTTTAGCTAAAAATGCCTTTTCTTAGCAAATTGAGGCCACTTTTGATATACTAAAGTGCTTATTTATGGAAGTGAAAGCGAATAAGTCCGTCCGTTTCGATTCGGATACTGACCTGAAATTCAGCAAGTTAAGCGAAAAACTAGGCCGCTCGAAGCAGGAGCTGTTCGGCCAAATGGTGGACTATTTCTACAAATCCAAGAAAGATCCCGCCGATCTGAACGACGAATTGCTCAAGAAGGAGCTGGGGCAGGGCATTAACCGGATCATCTCCTTCATCAAAACCCAGGAGAAAGAAGCGCTTTCCCCCATGCTGGCTGACCTCGCTCAATTGCAGCGCAATCTGAACCGACTCAACAGCCAGTACGAACCGTTTTTTCAGCAGGATGACCAACAGCAAGTCAGCGGCTTTTTCATCCACACGCAACGCCGATTACTCAAGGAGCATCAGACCCAGCAGGATCAGCAGGCAAACATGGTTCAGAAGCTCGATAAATTGCTCGAGGAGACGCGAACGCATCGAAATGAGGTCAACGCACAGGTAAAGACAAAAGAGAGCTTAAAAGCAAGATTTGTGGCCATCCTGAATCACTACATTCTGCACCGGGAGCAGTTGAATGCGCTCACCCAGGGCCGTCTGATCAAGGAGCTTCAGGAGAATGCTCAGAGCCAGGTAGCCAATCTATAATTTTTTATCCCTTTCCAACCATGCCACATATCAATATCACCGCCAGTAGCAGCGGTAGTAATGCCGGCAGTTGTGGCCAGCTCGTGGAGTATCTGGAGAAAGAAAACAATCTGAAAGCTGAGCATAAGGCTGAATTGTGGTTCAATCAAGGCCGTGATGATTTACGTGCTCAGGAAGTGCGGTTAGGCATTGATTCGAATACGGCCAAGCTCAAGCAACACGAGGCTAAGTTTTATCTGGTCAACATCAGTCCTTCCCAGAAAGAGTTGCAGCACATTGGTAACGACCCCCAAAAGCTCAAGGAGTACGCTCGTGGCGTGATGGCTGAGTATGCAGCTAACTTTCAGAAGGGGTTAGGCCCGGATGATGTGAAGTGGTACGGTAAAGTCGAATACAACCGAGGTTACAAGTGGACCGATCCGGACGTGAAGCAGGGATTGACCCAACGGGGTGAGTTAAAAGCTGGCCATCAGATGCACGTGCAGATCATTGTCAGCCGTAAAGACATGCAGAATCAACGGTTGTTGAGCCCAATGACCAATCATCGAGGCCAGGGTAAGAGTGCCGAGCATGGTCATAAGTTCGGCCAGTTTAATCGGGTCGAGTTCAAAGAGCGCAGTGAAATGGCCTTTGATACCCAAATGGGCTACCGTCGGGAGTTGGAAGAGAGTTTTCGGTATCAGAATACGATGAGTAACGGCACGGTTCAGGAACGGGCTGCTATGACGCTGGAACTACGCGATACGCAGTACGAACGCCAGCAGCAGTTAGCCGCCGATCTCCGGCGGGCTGAAGAGCTACGACTAGAGCAAGCCAAAACAATCGAGCTAAGCCAACGAGAACTGACCATTCAGCAAGAGCAGAAACGGAATCGAGGGTTGAGTCTGTAAGCTGGATTCTGTCGGAGTGACCATGTCAGCTAAGAAAAAATGACAAAATGTCATTTTTCTAGGTGTCGGGAAAAAGCGGCCAATAGTTGGCATAGAGCTTGTTTAGAGGCTTTTTGACTTAATTTTTATGTCAAACCTTTAAACTTTTTACAACGATGTCACTGGTTAAATTCAATGGAAATGGACAACTGCCCTCTCTACTGGATGAATTCATGGGCAGAGACATGGACGAATTATTCAACTTTAATCGGAACTGGCCCGGCGTTACCCGCTCTCAAGTCGGCACGCTGGTACCGGCGGTCAACATCAAGGAAGACACCGATGGCTATCAGATCGATGTAGCCGCCCCCGGTATGAAGAAGGAAGACTTCAATCTAACCTTGCATAACGGCAAACTGACGGTATCGACACAGCAACAGGATCAACACGAAGAGCGTGATCAGCAAGGCCAATACACCAAGCGTGAGTTTAGCTACCATGCCTTTTCTCGTTCGTTCTGGTTACCCGATTCCTGTGAGCAGAGCCAGATCCAGGCTCGGTATGAAGATGGTATTCTGCATATCGAACTTCCCAAGAAGGAAGAAGCCAAACCCAAGGCACCCACTCAAATCCAGATTAACTAACTTAGGTTAAACCGTACCTAAAAAGGGTGGTGACATCGTATGTCACCACCCTTTTTTTGCCTTAGGTAAATAGGACTTTTTGAAGATGTGTTGTATAAG
>NZ_BAAHBH010000033.1:0-5355 GCF_054776815.1 Spirosoma gilvum
CAGGAATAATCAACGCAACAGCATTCAAAAACTGCTATTCGGTGAGCTTGTTTACTAAGCAAAGTGAAATCGAAGCCCTGGTTGATGCCATCCGGCAAGGCACGGCCTTGGTCTGGCAACCCATCGACAAGCATTAGAAGATTCTACGCTTTATACCTTGAGTAAGAACTATTTTGATGCGATATGCCTGGACTTTCCAGGTATGGAAACCTTTTTTCGCTTATTGATACGTGAATTAATCCGTAAAGAAAGCAACTTCTTTCTTGCGGAAAAATGAGGTAACTAGTTTAGGGTCGCCGTGTAAGCGCTCCATTTGCTTAAGTACTGCTGCCTGAAACTGCTCTAACGAGGTGAACAACTGGTTCTTTAGACTTCGCTTTAGATGGCTCCAGAGTAACTCCACTGGGTTCAATTCAGGACTGTAAGCCGGTAGCCGTTCCAGATGAACTCGCCCTGGTTTACAGCTTAAAAATGCTTTGACTGCTTGACTACGGTGAATACTAGCCCCATCCCAGATCACCAATAGGTTGGACTTGCGATAGCGACTACAAAGCTTATTCAAAAAACACACTATTTCATCGCTGATTAAAGGCCGATCCTGAACGGCCAGATACAACCGGCCGTTAGGGGCGATGGCTGCGATCAGACTCAAATGAGTACGCCCGGCTTGCTCCGCAACCACTGGTGTTCGCCCACAGGGTGCCCGCGTATGAAGCTACCAGGGGTAATAGATGGCAGGCAGCATCGTCACTATAGACGATAACTCTATCCTCAGCCTTGGCTTTTTTTAAGTTCAGCTAGCCACTCCTGCCGCCAGTGGGTAACAGCCTGAGCATCCTGCTGACGGTCTTTTCTTTGAGGTTTCTGCCGACTCCATCCTACTTTTTTAAGTAGACGCCCTACTTGGGAGAGATCATAGCTTAAGCCAAAACATGTCTTGATAACCTCGTTGACACGCGGCCTGGTCCAAACAGCTCCTGAAAATCCGTGGTGCTCTATCCCTTTATTAAGTTGGTTAACCAAGTCGACCAATTGTTGGCTCGACAAGCGAGCAGGTGCACCTATCCGTTTACCTTCCTGCTACCCTACAGTGCCTTTTTGTTGATATTTGGTCAGGGTTCGACTGACCCAGCCTTGAGTTAGACCAAACGCCTGAGCTATAGCTTGCTGCTTCCAACCGGCTTGTTCGAGTTCGACACAACGTCGCCGTAAAGCTTCATAATCACTTTGTTTGTAGCTGGCCATAATAACAATAAGGTACAAATATTACAGACTTACTCACGAATCAATAACAGAATATCATTTTACTACCTTTGCAAAATGTTCAAAACCATATCCATTAGTGACCTTATCAACCAACCTCATAGACAGGTTGATTTTCTTGTGGACAAATTTGAAGATATGGTAGAACCTGAAAATATTGAGTTTCCACATAAGCACAATTTTTACGAAATTTTGTGGATTACAAAAGGCAATAGCAATCAAAATATTAACTATAAAAACTATACAATTTCAGAAAATACTTTATTTTTTATTTCGCCTAGTCAATTGCACATGTTTGAAAAGTGGGAAAACATTAAAGGGTTTGTTGTTTTATTTACAGAACAATTTTTCCTTCAAATATTTCAAAATAAAAACATTCTTTTTGAGATTTCCTATTTAGATAATCTTCACGAAAATCCATTTTTACAACTAAAAAAAGAAGACATCAATACTGTTCAGCCTGTTATTGATTTACTCTACTATGAATGTAAAAGCATTGAACAATCAACCGAAACAGTGCAAGCATTATTGTTAATATTGTTGAGACGAATCCAGAAATTATTTTCTATACAAAGCTATCAAAAAAGCAGCAACCAACAAATTGTAATTTTCAAACAATTTAAAAATTTAGTAGAGGTAAATTTCGCTAAAAGCATTCCTATTTCTCAATACGCTTCTCTATTAAATATATCAGCACATCAATTAAACTCATTTGTAAAAGCAACCAGTGGAAAAACTACCACTGAAATAATAAAAGAACGAGTTGTTTTAGAAGCTCAACAATTACTAAATTTTTCAGAATTCACAATAAGCCAAATTTCTTACAAACTCGGTTTTGAAGATAGTAGCTACTTTGCGCGATACTTCAAAAAACATACCGGACTTTCACCACAAGATTTTAGAAAAACCCTTTCCTAAAAGTACTGATAAATCTACGTTTTGTCCTAACAAATTCGGCTCTTTGGTTCTCATCTTTGCAGTATCAAATTTCATAATACCAATTCTGGATCATCATGTCGTGTTCTTCAATCGCGGCACATCCTATTTATGTCCTGACGATCATATGGTTAACTTTCTAAAAATACGACATTAATACCCTGAATTGGTATAATTATGACACTCGAAGAAAAAGGACGTATCGTTCCTCCTCCAACAATGAGTGCTTACCCACAAATGGTAAGCCTTGTAATTCAACAATGGAAAAATATTATTTCAGCATCTCATTGGGATTTGTATGATAACTCAAAAGTTGATGGAGCGGATTTTTATGTAGGCAAAAATGAATTGGGACACATTCACTTAGACGGTTCAGTTCACTTGGCAACAACTTATGAATTACGAATACCATTAATTGAAAATAATCTTGCACAAAAATTTTCTTATGGTGGTGAATACGAAGGTTGGGTACAATTCAAAATCCCAACTAAAAACGATGCAAAACAAGCAATATGGCTTTTTCAATTAAATTATGAAAGGCTTATGGGTATTCCTATTGAAACTTTAATTTATAAAATAAACAAACAAAACATCAATTAAAATGTCAAAAAAAGTAATCGTTTTTGGAGCAACAGGCTTAATGGGAAAACAAATCGTAAAGGAAAATTTAAAAGTAGGAAATGAAGTAACAGTCTACATCCGCCAAACTGAATATCCTGAAAACATAAACATTATAACAGGAGATCTCAATGATGAAAGCAAAATTACTGAAGCCATAAAAGGTTTTGATGTAATTGTTTCTGCAATTGGAAACCGAAACTATGAAGACCCAACAATGGTAGTTGCACCTGTTGGAAAATTATTATCAAAATCTGTTTCGGATAATCAAAGATTAATTTTAGTATTTGGTTCAGGACTTACATTACACAACAACAAAACATTGCGTAGAGATTTACCAGGGCAACCAGAATTTTTGAAAAACCAAAGAGCTGACCATTGGGAAGCCTACATCAACATTGCACCATTAGATATTAACTATCTTTTCATCTGCCCAACAATGGTGGCAGAGGGCGATGCCGATAAAAATTATCTATCACAAGAAAATTATTTCCCGAAAAGTGAAGCAAAACAAATTTTTTCAGGAAACGTGGGGCATTTTATCGCAACAGAAATTGTGGAAAATAAATACAACAAAACAAGGATAGGATTAGTAAACAATTAATTAAATAATAAAAATGAAAAAATCAATTTTAATCACAGCACTTGCATTTTTTGCAATGTTCAATTTATCAAATGCTCAAACAAAAAAATCTAAAACGATGAAAATCGTACTTGTAGTTTCAAACCAAGTAAAATCAGAAACAACAGGGTATCCAATTGGTTTTTGGTTATCCGAATTAGCACAACCGTATCAAACCTTTAAAGAAGCAGGTTATGACATTACAATCGCATCACCTGATGGCGGAAAAATTATTTTTGATGGATGGAGCGACCCCGAAAGTCCAAACGTAAGAGAGTTGGATTTGGTAAGCACGGGATTCAAACACCATTCTAAAACCGTTGCCTTAATGGAAAATACTGTTAAATTAGAGGAGGTAAAAGCCGAAAATTTTGATGGAATATTTGTCGTAGGTGGTTTGGGGCCGATGCAAACTTTTTACAACAATGAAAAATTACATCAATTCTTTGTCCAGTTTTACGAAGAAGGAAAAGCATCAGCCACTATTTGCCACGGTTCTTGTATTTTATTAAAAACAAAATTGAGCAATGGAAAATTATTAGCCGAAGGTAAAAAATGGACTGGATTTTGTAACTCAGAAGAGGATATTGTAGACAAAAATGCAGGAAAAAAAATGCAACCATTTAGGATAGAAGACGAAGCCAAAAAAATGAATACGAAATATGTTACAGGTTCATCGCCTTATAAATCATTTGCCGTAGCAGACGGAAATTTAATAAGTGGACAACAAGGAAGTAGCGGAAAAGAAACAGCAGAACTGGTGGTTAAATTCTTAACTAAAAAATAATGAAAAAATTTGTTTTTACGGTAATTGTTGTGTGTGCAACGATTGCCGTTTCTTGTAATAAAGTAAAAAATAAAATGGCAAATAATTATATAACCGAGAAAGTAAAATTTAAAAGTAACAACCAAAATGTAGCTGGACTTTTGTGCAATTATAAAAGTAATGAGAAGAAACCAGCAGTAGTTATTTTGGGACCAATATGTTCTGTAAAAGAGCAATCGCCAATTCAATATGCTACAAGATTAGCCGAAAAGGGTTTTGTAGCTTTATGTTTTGATGCAAGGAATTATGGCGAAAGTGAAGGAAAACCGAGACAATTTGAAAGTTTAAAAAATAAAGAAGAGGATGTGAAATCGGCTATTGATTATTTGCTTTCAAGAAGTGATGTTGATGCTGGCAAAATTTTTATTGTTGGTGTCTGCAACGGTGCCAATGAAATGATGCAAGTAAGTATTGATGACAAACGAGTAAAAGCTGTGGCGTTGGTTTCGGGCAATTATTTAATAAAAGAAAATATGATTAATCTTTTAGGTAATGAAAGTATTTGGAATAATCATTTGCAAAGAGCAGTAATAGCTAAAGAAAAATTTAAAAACACAGGCAAAGCAGATTATATAAAAATAGTTGATAGTATAGGCACAGAACAACTCTTGCCACCTTTGCCGATTTATGGGTGGTATCATCCTTGGGAAAATAAAGCACCATATTTTACATATCGTGGTGGTTGGCAAAACAAAGTGACAGCAATGAGCGAATTTGAAACATTGAATTTTGATGCGTTAGCCACTTCAAAAAAAATATTTAAACCTACTTTGGTTATTCACGGAGAAATGAGTGATGGTGGTTATGAGTTTGCCAAACAAATTTTTATTTCAATTCCAACACAAAACAAAAAATCGGTTTGGATTGACAATACCGTTCACTTTCAATTTTATGACGACCCAATTATTATTGGACAATCAGTAAATGAAATTTCAGATTGGTTTAATCAAAACATCAAATAAAAAAAATGAGCAGCGCAATAATTCTTTCCGACAGCAGAGTAGTAAACACATCGACCAAAAATGCTTATCAAAAATTAATAGATCCAGCCGAGCAAGTAAAATGGAATTCACTTTATTTAGAAGCAACA
>NZ_BAAHBH010000034.1:1618-4451 GCF_054776815.1 Spirosoma gilvum
AGAAAAAGCGAAATTGAACACGCAATGCAAGGGCGTCTGGGGGATGCCTAAGGCTTCTGATGGCGATGAAGGACGTGGCAAGCGACGAAACGCTGAGGGGACCCGCTGGCAGGGGCTGATCCTTGGGTATCCGAATGGGGCAACCCACTATCTTGAAGAGATAGTACCCTACGGGGGGCAAACGCGGAGAACTGAAACATCTAAGTACCCGCAGGAAAAGAAAACAAATGTGATTCCGTCAGTAGTGGCGAGCGAGAGCGGAAGAGCCCAAACCAGTCTGGTTACGGCCAGATTGGGGTAGTAGGACCTGACAAAAGCAGCAGAACGAACTGAAATGACTTGGGAAAGTCAGCCATAGAGGGTGAGAGCCCCGTCCGGGTCAGTGATGTTGTGGGTTGGGGATCCTGAGTAGGGGGGGACCGGAGAAATCCCCTTTGAATCAACCGGCACCATCCGGTAAGGCTAAATACATTCAGAAGACCGATAGTGCAGAGTACCGTGAGGGAAAGGTGAAAAGTACGGGGAGTACCCGGGTGAAATAGATCCTGAAACCAGGCGCTTACAAGCGGTCGGAGCCTCCAGTGTGGGGTGACGGCGTGCCTTTTGCATAATGAGCCTACGAGTAACCGTCACTGGCGAGGTTAACCACTTTGAGGTGGGCAGCCGAAGCGAAAGCGAGTCTGAACAGGGCGAGCAGTCAGTGGGGGTTGACGCGAAACTGGGTGATCTACCCCTGGCCAGGTTGAAGGGAGGGTAAAACTTTCTGGAGGACCGAACCGATAAGCGTTGAAAAGCTTCCGGATGAGCTGGGGGTAGGGGTGAAAGGCCAATCAAACTCAGAAATAGCTCGTACTCTCCGAAATGTTTTTAGGAACAGCGTTCAGTGTTACTGTTTGTGAGGTAGAGCCACCAACAGGATGCGGGGGAGTCACATCCTACCAACTTCTGATGAACTCCGAATGCGCAAACAGGTGCTGGGCAGTGAGGGGCAGGGTGCTAAGGTCCTGCTCCGAGAGGGGAACAACCCAGACCATCCTCTAAGGTCCCCAAGTGTGTGCTAAGTTGAACAAAGGCGGTCCGGCTGCTGAGACAGCCAGGAGGTTAGCTTGGAAGCAGCTATTCCTTTAAAGAGTGCGTAACAGCTCACTGGTCGAGCGGGGCGGGCGTCGATAATAACCGGGCATCAAGCACATCACCGAAGAGATGGATTGCACACATGTTGTGCGATGGTAGGAGAGCATTCTATAGGGGGTGAAGCTGTAGCGTGAGCTGTGGTGGACCGTATAGAAAAGCAAATGTAGGCATAAGTAACGATAATGGAGATGAGAACTCTCCACACCGAAAGGCTAAGGTTTCCTCCGCGATGGCAGTCATCGGAGGGTTAGTCGGGGTCTAAGGGGCAGGCGACAGCCGGGCCGTGAGGGGGAACAGGTTAATAGTCCTGTACTATCCATGCAGGCTTGCTGATGACGGAGTGCCGGGGTGTGTAGGTCCTGACGGAATAGGGCGTTGAGCTAAGGTTTCGGCCGAAGCGAACACATGAAGGGGCTTCCAAGAAAAGTCAGTAAGCGTTAAGCGCATGGATACCCGTACCGCAAACCGACACAGGTAGCCGGGAAGAATATTCTAAGGTGCACGAATGAATCATGGTTAAGGAACTCGGCAAGATGACCCTGTAACTTCGGGATAAGGGGGGCCTACCCAGCGATGGGAGGCTGCAGAGAAGAGGCCCAGGCGACTGTTTACCAAAAACACAGGACTCTGCCAAAATTAACGTTGACGCATAGGGTCTGACACCTGCCCGGTGCTGGAAGGTTAAGAGGGGATGTTAGTCGCAAGGCGAAGCATTGAATTGAAGCCCCAGTAAACGGCGGCCGTAACTATAACGGTCCTAAGGTAGCGAAATTCCTTGTCGGGTAAGTTCCGACCTGCACGAATGGTGTAACGATCTGGGCACTGTCTCAACCATGAGTTCGGTGAAATTGTAGTAGCGGTGAAGATGCCGCTTACCCGCCACGGGACGGAAAGACCCCGTGCACCTTTACTACAGCTTAACAGTGAATGCCGGTCAGGCATGTGTAGGATAGGCGGGAGATTGCGAAGCGGTGTCGCCAGGCATCGTGGAATCAACCTTGAAATACCGCCCTTGGCTGACTGGCGTTCTAACTCCGGGAAGGAGGACCCTGTTTGGTGGGTAGTTTGACTGGGGTGGTCACCTCCGAAAGGGTAACGGAGGTTTCCCAAGGTTGGCTCATGCCGGACGGTAATCGGCAGAGGAGTGCAATAGCAGAAGCCAGCTTGACAGTGAGGCCTACAAGCCGATCTGGGACGAAAGTCGGGTATAGTGATCCGGTGGTTCCGCATGGAAGGGCCATCGCTCAAAGGATAAAAGGTACGCCGGGGATAACAGGCTGATCTCCCCCAAGAGCTCACATCGACGGGGAGGTTTGGCACCTCGATGTCGGCTCGTCACATCCTGGGGCTGGAGAAGGTTCCAAGGGTTCGGCTGTTCGCCGATTAAAGTGGCACGCGAGCTGGGTTCAGAACGTCGTGAGACAGTTCGGTCCCTATCTGTGGTGGGCGTGGGAATACTGCCGGGATCTGTCCTTAGTACGAGAGGACCGGGATGGACGTACCGCTGGCGAGTCGGTTGTTTGGCCGCAGGCACGGCCGAGTAGCTACGTACGGATCAGATAAGCGCTGAAAGCATCTAAGTGCGAAACTGGCCTGAAGATGAGTGTTCCAAGCAAGGGGTGTTGTAGACGACGACGTTGATAGGCGGCAGGTGTAGGCAGTGAAAGCTGTTGAGCTGAGCCGTACTAATGGCCCCGGA
>NZ_BAAHBH010000035.1:0-1861 GCF_054776815.1 Spirosoma gilvum
CCTTCACACACGGTGGTAGCTAACGCTCCCGCACTGGCTACTGGTAAGGCATTGCCAATCACGGTCGCACTAGCGGACGCCGTACAGGTGCCACTGCTCACACTCACCGTGTAGAGACTAGCCCCTACCGTCGTCACATTCACCGGTAGAACCGCTCCCGGCTGGTTAACCACTCCCGGACCGTTCCACACATAGCTCACTCCAGCCGTGGTGCTGCTGGCCGTCAGGGTCACTGCCCCGCCTACACACACACTGGTCAAAGACGGACTGATGCTTACACTGGGTGAGCCGGGATCACTTAGACTAGTCGTCTGAGTCGTTGACGAACAGCCCCCTGCACTCACCGCATAAATACTATAACTACCCGCCGCTAAGCCTGTCAGGTTCACCGGACTGGTGCTACTCACCAGCGTGCCACTGCTGGCTCCACTGCTGTAGATAATCGTATAGGTACTGCCCACTGGCAGCCCATTTAAACTCAAGTCGATACGTCCATCTCTCTGACCACATGCTGATGGAACGCTGCTGGCTAAAATGCCCACTGTTGGTGTGGCGGGTGCCGACAGGGTCGCTGTCGTTGAAGCCAGCCCACAGCTGGTAGCTCCTGTTACACTCAGGCTGTAAGCACCCCCACTCAGACCCGTCAGGGTGAAGGGGGAGCTGAGCACGGTGGTGATGGCCGAGCCTCCGTTCACAGTGTAGGACACCGTATAGCTGTTGGGGGCACTCAGACCGCCTAGGCGGATGCTGCCGTTGGGCTGGCTGCAACTGGTCGGGTCAGTGCTGGCCAGTATACTTAACGTAAGACTGGGGTTGACCGTCACGGACACCGTGCCCGTGTTCACGCACCCTGCGTTGGTCACCGTCACCGTGTAAGTGTTGACTCCACTGGGGGCCGAGTTGACCACCACGCTACTGGCGTTGGTGGGTGGACTCAAGCCTGGGCCATCCCACTGATAAGTGTCTCCGCTGGAATTAGCCGTTAAGGTAAAGGATTGACCCGCACACACGCTCGGTGAGCTGGCCGTTGGGGACACATCGATTAGATCTTGCACCACTACCGTCACCGTGGCCGCTGGTGAGACGCAGCCATTGACCGTCTGGGTGACGCTGTAAACTAGGTTCGTCCGAGCCGGTGGACTCACCACCGTAACACTCGAGCCTGTAGCTATAAAGCCATTAGGGCCTGTCCAGTTAAAGGTCGCATTGGCTAGGCCACTAGCCGTTAGCACCGCATCACTACCCGAACACACAGTGACCGGGTTGGGATTCACCGTTGGCGCTGGTAGGCTAGTTGGTGCCGACAGGGTCGCTGTCGTTGAAGCCACACCACAACTGGTAGCCACACTCACACTGTAAGCACCCCCACTCAGACCTGTCAGGGTGAAGGGGGAGCTGAGCACGGTGGTGATGGCTGAGCCCCCGTTCACAGTGTAGGACACCGTATAGCTGTTGGGGGCACTCAGACCGCCTAGGCGGATGCTGCCGTTGGGCTGGCTGCAACTGGTCGGGTCAGTGCTGGCCAGTATACTTAACGTAAGAGCCTGGGGTACACTGATGCTCACACTGGTGGTCGAGCTACAGCCCGTTGCGTTGCTCACCGTTACCACATACGTGCCCGCATTGGCTGGGCTGGCATTGGTAATGATGGGGTTCTGAGACAGGCTGGTGTAGCTGTTGGGCCCACTCCAGCTGTAGCTGGTGCCTCCGCTGGCCGTCAGGTTGATGCTTGAGCCTTCACACACGGTGGTAGCTAACGCTCCCGCACTGGCTACTGGTAAGGCATTGCCAATCACGGTCGCACTAGCGGACGCCGTACAGGTGCCACTGCTCACACTCACCGTGTAGAGACTAGCCCCTA
>NZ_BAAHBH010000036.1:0-1419 GCF_054776815.1 Spirosoma gilvum
GTGGTACTGTCTTTAATTCCAAAAAAGCCGGTATGATTTTTTCAAGATTCGACCCATTCGCCTATATTCGCCTTCTCAAGCACGTCCACTTGTGGCCGATGCAGCGTAGCCCCCTGAGTTGGGGCTACTTCTTTTTGCCCCTCACTCCCAAAATCACCGTCATATTTCTCGTCCTTTTTCCACAACGCATAGATAATCGTTAACAGTTTTCGCTGAACCGCTACATACCCCTTCATCTTTATTTTGGTTCGCTCGAAGACCCGTTCATATAACTCAATAAAGGGCTTCTGTTCATAGCGAACCACCATTAGCGAAGCCATGTGTAAGCCCCGCCGTATCCGGTGATTGCCCCGCTTGCTGATCCGGGTTTTGCCCACTCGTTTGCCGCTCTGGTTCTCGACTACATCATAGCCCGCGTAGCTTACTAATTGACGCTGATTCCCGAACAAGGCGAACTCATTAGTCTCGGTGATCAGGTTAGCCACGGTCAATAAACCTACCCCCTTGATGGCGCAGATCTGTTCCACTTTGCGCTTCCATTCAGGGGTGTCATTGACCGCTTTGGCGATCAGTTTTTCGCATTCGGTGATCTGCTTATCCAGTTCATCAATGAGTTTACTCATCTGCTTTTTAACTTCTTTTGACTGGTACATACCGATCTCCAGACAGCTTAATTGGTTGCCAATTTGGGTCTTAAAGTTTTGCAGATCAATCTGTTGTCGAGTCAACTGGCGCAGTTTATACATAGCTTCGCTGATAGGTCGCCAGGCTTCCAAGCTTTGTTGGCAGGCCATCGTAGCCAGAGCCTGAGCATCGACCCCATCAGTTTTAGTTTTGATGCCCAGTGCCTTCACGTAGTGTTTGGCTTTCTGGGGTAGCACCACAATCACATGAGCGCCCCGCTGGTGGAGCGAGAGAGCCAACTGCTCATAATACACGCCCGTGGCCTCCATCAGGTAGTGAACCGGCAGATCCTTTTGCTTAGCATGGTGGTCGGCCCATCGGTGGAATTCGGTTAGTCCTTTAAGGGTATTGGCGAAGGCGTGAGTAGCCTTAATCTTGATGCGCTGGATTGCATCAATGGCACTGATACAGGCATAAAAGGAGTCTTTGCCCATGTCGATGCCGACGCCATATTTGAGGGTTACAACTGACTGATCCATAAAGCTAATTTTTAGGTTAAGGAATTGGTTTTTCCATTAATCTTTCTCAATTTGACACATAACTCTTGGTCGTAGTAGCCCTACGCCATTGGGTACTGTTCAATCTGGGAGAAAGGGGTGGTGAGTAGGGCCAAGCCACACAAGCTATGTCGTTCCAGCAGAACGCATTTGTGTTGGGTTCGCGCTTTTTCTACTCACCAATGGCTTTGCCGAAGTTGCACTTTTTTTAATAACAAAACCTAAAGGCGAAGGTATG
>NZ_BAAHBH010000037.1:0-1402 GCF_054776815.1 Spirosoma gilvum
AACCTAATCTTGTAGGGGTTTTAATTGGGATTAAGTCCATAGCCTATTTTGATGTAATAAAAACGCTCCAATGCCTGGCATAACACCTTCACTCCAGGCATTGGTTGCTTTGGGCAGCCAGCAAACCCCACCAGCTTACCAATGGCCAGTGTAGCCTGGCCCACAGTCATGATGGGCCCCTGACTGAGCCTCTCCAATAAATTAATTTCAGACTCCTCAAAGCAACTGCCAGCCGGTAGGTCCGCCTGTGTTCGTACTAAATACGTTACCCGTACCAATTGCCAGCCGACCACTGAGTAAAAGGCTAAGGCATTGACCATCGTCTGTAGATCATCGAATTGCAGCTTCTCCACGTGTAAACCACCGGATTTGAGTACATAGTGAAACCGTTCGATCCGCCACCGAAGGCTGTAAAAACCCACTATCCGTTGGGCATCCGACTCCTGATCAACCGCTAAACTGCTTAGTAAATACCATTCAGCCACTTGGTTAGCATCGAACACATCGATGCCCTGCTCGCTCAGAGCACCGACTTCACGAGCAATCACCACCCACAAGGGCGCGGTCTTATGCTTGGCCACGCTGTGATCCTTATCAGGCCACACATGGATCTTACAGGCCTGTAATCGCAACCGCAACCGAACCAGTTGATGGGCCCGAAGTACCTCCACTTCATGCTCACCCAACACCGGCAAGTGGGCGGCTAACTCGGGCAGTTGGTAGACCTGACCACTGCTAACCACTTCCAGCTTACGGGGCTGATGGACCCGCACTAACAAGTCAACCGATGGGGCCCGTTGGGCCTTAAAAAACGCGAATATGTCTGCTTCCCGATCTTGTACCAAGACCACCGGCTTGGCCGATTGGCCCAAGTGGCGATTGACTGCAGCTAGTCCCTTAATCCACTTCAGACTTTCTTTCCCCTCAAAGGGCTTATCGCCCTGGCGACTCCAATACTGCTGATCAAGCAAGCCCAATGGAACGCCTGTCTGGTTCATTAACAGCACATTGTGCTGAATAATGCCCTTGGTATCGCCCTGTATGGTACCCAATCCGGTCATGGCCTGATGCGTAGTGTAATTATAGTAAGTGGTATCCTGAGCAGCAATCAAATAGTCCCCTTGGCAGTCCTTTGCTCGCTGTAGGGTAGCCAGCAGGTGGCCTTCTAGCATGACCGATTCGCTCATACGCTGGTGGGCAAACAGAGCGGCCACGGTCTGGCGAAACGAAGGTCCCATCGCTTGGGAAAACGAGAGGCCGGTTTTTGAGTGCGCCTGTTGAAAGGCTTGCTCCAGGCTTTTTTTACCTGAGGACGGAAGGTTTTGATCTGGCTGAATTCACTCATGGTTTTCTGGGTTAGGCTACTAAACTCGCTCTTTTTCAAAACCCCTACAAGATTAGC
>NZ_BAAHBH010000038.1:0-1341 GCF_054776815.1 Spirosoma gilvum
TCACCGCATAAATACTATAACTACCCGCCGCTAAGCCTGTCAGGTTCACCGGACTGGTGCTACTCACCAGCGTGCCACTGCTGGCTCCACTGCTGTAGATAATCGTATAGGTACTGCCCACTGGCAGACCACTTAAGTTCAAATCAATCCGACCATTGCTGGCTCCGCAGGCAGATGGGTTACTGCTGGCTAAAATGCCCACTGTTGGTGTGGCGGGTGCCGACAGGGTCGCTGTCGTTGAAGCCACACCACAACTGGTAGCCACACTCACACTGTAAGCACCCCCACTCAGACCTGTCAGGGTGAAGGGGGAGCTGAGCACGGTGGTGATGGCTGAGCCCCCGTTCACAGTGTAGGACACCGTATAGCTGTTGGGGGCACTCAGACCGCCTAGGCGGATGCTGCCGTTGGGCTGGCTGCAACTGGTTGGACTAGCGCTGGCTGCTATACTTAACGTAAGAGCAGGGTTGACCGTTACTGACACTGTGCCTGTGCTCACGCAATCCCCGTTGGTCACCGTCACCGTGTAGGTGTTAACCCCGGAGGGAGCCGAGTTGACCACCACGCTGCTGGCGTTGGTGGGATTAGTTAAGCCTGGGCCACCCCACTTGTAAGTATCCCCACTGGCGTTTGTCGTTAACGTCAACGACTGACCCGCACACAGTACGCTGGCGCTGGCCACTGCATTGGCCAGTGGCTGCTCCTGCACCACCACGGTCACCGTGGCCGCTGGTGAGACGCAGCCATTCACCGTCTGGGTGACGGTGTACACATTATTGCCCCGGAAGCCTGGACTGGCCGTCACCTGGCTGCCTGTGGTGGAAGACAGATTAGCTCCACTCCAGTTGAAAGTGGCCCCGGCGACCCCACTCGCACTCAGAACAGTGCTACCGCCACTACCGCAGATAACGCCTGGATTGGCACTAGCTAGCGGAGCCGCAGGAGCACCAGGATCACTTAGACTAGTCGTCTGAGTCGTTGACGAACAGCCCCCTGCACTCACCGCATAAATACTATAACTACCCGCCGCTAAGCCCGTCAGGCTCACCGGACTGGTGCTACTCACCAGCGTGTTGCTGGTAGTCCCACTGCTGTAGATAATCGTATAGGTACTGCCCACTGGCAGACCACTTAAGTTCAAATCAATCCGACCATTGCTGGCTCCGCAGGCAGATGGGTTACTGCTGGCTAAAATGCCCACTGTTGGTGTGGCGGGTGCCGACAGGGTCGCTGTCGTTGAAGCCACACCACAACTGGTAGCCACACTCACACTGTAAGCACCCCCACTCAGACCTGTCAGGGTGAAGGGGGAGCTGAGCACGGTGGTGATGGCTGAGCCCC
>NZ_BAAHBH010000039.1:0-1273 GCF_054776815.1 Spirosoma gilvum
TGAGGTGGTCCGATTTAGCGGCACACTGAATTTGTCAGATTTGTATAATACTCCTGTTCAAATTGTTCAGGGCTTCGGTAGCCCAGCGACGAATGCTTTCTCTCCCTATTATAATAGACTTCAAGGTAGTCGAAGATCTCTGTATGGGCATCATCAACACTCAGAAATACTCCGCCTTCCAGTAATTCCGCCTTCAGGCGGCTCCACAACGACTCCGCAAAGGTATTGTCGTAGGGATCGTCGGCCCGGCTCATGCTAGGCCTGATATGCCATAATCGGATTACCTCTTTTAACTCGCTCGATACGTATTGGCCACCTCGATCTGAGTGGATAATCAGACCTACGGCAGGTTGTCGTAACTGCAACGCACGACGTAGTGGAAGTATAACCAGTTCATCCGCTCCGGCGGTCCGGTTCCATTGTTTCGCCCACTTGCCAGCCCACTACTTTGCGGGAGAATAAGTCCATCCAAGTAGCTAAATAGGCCCAATCCCCGTTGATTAAAGGCAGATAGGTAATGTCGCTGACCCAAACCATATTGGGAGCCTTGGGCAACGGCTGGCCTAGTAATAAGTTCGGCCAATAACCTCTACCATGCTTGCTATCCGTCGTTCGGGGCACAAATGACTTAGGCTGAATGGCTTGTAAACCACCTGCTTTCATCAGCATTCTTACTTGATGACGTCCCAGCACATGCCCTTTTTCTTGCAACTCAGCCGTAATGCGTCGACTTCCATACCGTCGTTTGTGCTTACCAAAGACCTGCTCTACTAAGTTCTGATGCTCAGCTTGCTGAGGTGTTGGTTGGTAGCTATCGCCCCGCAGGTACCGATAATAAGCCGTACGACTAACTTCCAACACCAAGCACAGAATCTCTACCTTAAATTCGTCAGCTAGGCTTTTGACTAGTTCATAGCGTTGCCTTAAGTCTGTTGGCTGACAATGCTTAAAGCTTTTTTTAAGATCTCGCGCTCCATTTCCAGTTGGCTGACCCGTTGTAGCAGGCGCTGGTTCTCAATCAGTACGTCTGAAGTCTGGCTCGAAAAATGGTGTTTTTCTTCCCCTTTGTTTCGCTGTTTCCATTTATAGATGAGCGCTTCACTAATGCCTAGTGCCTGAGCCACATATGGCACGCTTTGGCCGTTGGCAATCATTTTCAGCACGTCCGCTTTAAAAGTTGCGTCGTATTTACGCCGTTTTAGGGGTTTGTTTTTAGGCTGCATGGTCTTGCAAGTTAAGCAAGTTCATTGTGCCGATTTATTGGACCATCTCA
>NZ_BAAHBH010000040.1:0-1197 GCF_054776815.1 Spirosoma gilvum
TTGTCCTGACCCCCTAAAAGTGAGCCAGTGAAAAGTAGAGTAAAAAACTTTAATTTCATTGGTAAACAAAAGGGAAATGAAAGCAACACGATTTACCGAATCGCAGATCGTAGCGATTCTTAGGCAGCAAGATAGTGGCCAAACGGTCGCTCAGATCACCCGTGAACATGGTATTAGCGAGGCCACGTTTTATAATTGGCGCGCCAAATATGGCGGCATGCAGGTGTCGGAAGTCAAGCGGCTTAAAGAGTTGGAGGAGGAAAACCGGCGCCTTAAAAAGATGTACGCGGAGCTAAGTTTACAAAACGAAATCATCAAAGAGGCTCTGGCAAAAAAGTGGTAGGGCCCACCGAGCGTCGAGGAGTGGTCAGGTGGCTGGTTGAGCACAAACGAATTAGTCAACGCAAAGCCTGTCGTTGGGTGGGTCTGAGCCGCAATGCGCTAGCAGCGCCAGCGGTCATTAAAGAGAAGGACAAAGCGTTAGGGAACCGGATTACCCAGTTGGCCCGGCGGCACAAACACTGGGGAGTGCTCAAGATTTATCGTCGGTTACGTAAGCAGGGAGAGCTAGTTAATCATAAGCGGGTCAGGCGGCTGTATCGAAACTTGGGCCTAAGCCTACGCCGAAAGACGAAAAAGCGCCTACCGGAGGCCGTGCGTCGGCCACTGCCAAAAGCCACGGCTTGTAATCAGTGTTGGTCGTTAGATTTCACATCGGATAATTTGACGGGTGGACGAAAGTTCAGGACTTTAAATGTGGTCGATGATTATAACCGGGAAGCCCTGGGTGTTGAAATCGATTATTCCTTACCCGCTCAGCGTGTGGTCCGTCATCTAAACCGTTTAGTGGAGCAGTACGGCAAACCCGAACGGCTGCGGAGTGATAATGGGCCGGAGTTTATCAGTCAGGCTTTGCAGGACTGGTGTACCGACCAGACGGTTGAGTTGTGTTGGATTGAACCGGGCAAGCCTACTCAAAATGCGTATATTGAACGCTTCAACGGGACCTTTCGGCGAGAGGTGTTAGACGCTCATATTTTTACGAGTATTCGACAGGTACGCCGAATAGTGGATGAGTGGTTGGTGGAATACAACACGGAGCGACCTCATCAAGCCTTGAAGTTCATGACGCCGGTTGAATACCGACAGGCGGCTTAAACTCCAGTTAAAACTGGCTCATAAAACGGGGTAAGGACA
>NZ_BAAHBH010000041.1:0-1164 GCF_054776815.1 Spirosoma gilvum
TACACTGTAAACTAAGTTTTCTTGTATTTTAGGTTTTCAGGATTGACCTTCACATACTGGCTGTTCATGGTATCTCTGGCTTTGTCCACCGTGAACTGCCAGTGAATCTTGACCTGCTTCTGATTGCGTTCCTCCGCCCAAATCAGCACTTGCTTCTCTAACTCATCCTGAACCGAAATCCGTCGATTCAAACACTGACGGGACAAAGCCGAAAACTCCAGCTCAATCATGTTCAACCACGACCCACACTTGGGCGTGTAATACAGCTCAAAACGAGCCGCCAATTTAGCCGCTTCCTCAGCCGATAGACACTCATAAAAGGCGTTGGGCGTGTGGGTGTTCAAGTTGTCCTGCACCAGCCTGATTTTGACCGCATCCGGGTAAGCAGCCGCTACTTGCTGCATAAAGGCGGTGTATTCTTTTTTTGTCCGCTGCTCATAAACTTGCATCAGCCGCTTACCCACTAGGGGTTCTATCGCCCCCATCACCACACATGCCCCATGCTTACTATAGGCATAGTGCTGTTTGGCTACCTGATCCGGGCTACAGGCAAGACCCTGGACCACTTCGCCAATCAAAAAGCAGGGGCGTTCATCGAAGCACACCACCGGATAAGTTGCCTCATAAGCCAGCGCATACAATACCAATAAGGTCTCCATGCGGAAGACATACTCGCTGTTTATCTGGCCGATGCACCACTGTCGCTTGAGATGGGGCTGTAGCTCGTTTTTTTAAGAATCATACCTACTTCTGTATGAGACAGGTGTTCACAATAGCCCAACTCGACTCCTTTGTTGGCTAACAGTCTGAGCGACCACTGGCTATGCCCATCAGGCGATTCAGAACAAGCCCGTGCGGTTAGTTTAGCGCGACTCTCACCACTGATTTCAAGGGGGCGACCACTGCGAGGAGCATCCTGGAGAAAAGCCAGTTGGGCGGTTTGGTACTTGCCAGCCCAGGTTGAAACCGTATTATAATTGACTCCAAGCGTGCTGGCTACCTCTTGAAAGGTCTTGCCTTGATGAAGCTCCAACAGGGCCGTAGCCCGTTTGAAGGTTTTAGCGAACAGAGTACCTTTGCTCAGGAGTTGACGCAGGTGATTCTGATGTTCATCGCTCAGCATTACGTGTTGCTTTTTCATACTCCTAAAATACTATAATACTT
>NZ_BAAHBH010000042.1:0-1058 GCF_054776815.1 Spirosoma gilvum
TAGGACTTTCGCTTATAGGGTAATTGCTGTAATTCTGGGGTTCGCTAATTCTTGACTCAAATAGTCGGAAAACAGCCTGGTACGTACTCGATACATGGTTTCACCCACTTGTCGAGCCTTAACTTTTAACGCCACCCAAGCTTGATAGCAACAGGCCAGATGGTTCCGCTGAGAACGAGCCTTACGGCACTGACACTTCTCCGAGCCGGTTAATTGTTTGAAGCTCCGGTGAAAGTCCTCGATCTGCCAGCGGTTGTCGTTGGCTAGGTCAGCGACAAACAGGTTTACAGTCTCGTCTAAGTCATTGGTAATGACCCAGTCAATGTCACCGTGTGGGGCGACCAGCTTGAATAACTTTACCTTAAAAGGAACCTCCTTCAGCTTAACAATTAGCCCTTTAACCAAGGTCCGTTCATCAAATACCAACGCGCTCAGAGGCTCGTAGCCCCGCTCACGGTCAACACTCACCAACCGGTTGCTCTTCAGTGTAGTGAAGAAAGTCCAGCCTGCCCGATGAATCAACTTAAGGTTATCGACCGAAGCATACCAGGTGTCAAAGAGGATACGGCGGGCTTTAAGCTGCTTGTGGCTCGTCAGCCGCAAAAACATCTCCTGAAAATGATCGTTTTTAGATTTGCCATCGGTCTCGGGGTGATAGATTCGATAATCGATGGGCCAAAATTCGCCATCATTGCCGACCGAATGGATGAAGTTGACTAGGCCAATACCTTTGACCGTACCATGCTCATTGCCAGAGTATTGTTTCTTAACCAGCTCGATAAAATATGAATACCGTTTGGCTTGCACGCTGTCGTCGACGATGACAGAGGCTGTTTCTAAATCGTCAACCTGGGTTTTGACAATAGCCCACAAGTCCGCTGGTGTGAAGCGCTGCTGAACCAGAAAATCACTGACCACATCATGGCTCAAGTTAGGTTTATGTTCAGCCAAGTTGGTACAGGTATAGTTAAAAGGCGTACTGATCAAGTATTCGATGTATTCCTGCTTAGCTATCATGCTGTGAAGTTGCCATTTTTACTCTTTAAGCGAAAGTCCTA
>NZ_BAAHBH010000043.1:0-791 GCF_054776815.1 Spirosoma gilvum
TGCTCACACTGGTGGTCGAGCTACAGCCCGTTGCGTTGCTCACCGTTACCACATACGTGCCCGCATTGGCTGGGCTGGCATTGGTAATGATGGGGTTCTGAGACAGGCTGGTGTAGCTGTTGGGCCCGCTCCAGCTGTAGCTGGTGCCTCCGCTGGCCGTCAGGTTGATGCTTGAACCTTCACACACGGTGGTAGCTAACGCTCCCGCACTGGCTACTGGCAAGGCATTGCCAATGACTATCTGATCATCCGAGCTACTACAGTTACCACTGGTCACTGTCACCGAGTAGGTGTTGGTGCCGGCACCCACTGTCGTGCTGATACTGCTGGAACTGTTAGGCCCAGTGCTCCACTGGTAAGTGGCGCCAGCTATCACTGGACTAACACTTAGGGTCACCGTAGTGCCTTCACACACACTCGTGTTGGAAGCGACAATGGTGACCTGGGGTGCCCCTGTATCAGTCAAAGTCTGGGCTGGTAAGGCAGTCGAACAGCCACCTGCTCCGATCACACTTAGGTTGTAGGTGCCTGCCGATAAGTTAGACACTGTGTACTGACCTCCGGCAGTAGCCTGAATCACACTACTAACTCCATTGTTTACTAAAGTATAGGTACTTCCTGCTGTTAGACCACCGATGGTGATGCTACCTGTTGTACCACTACAGCTGCCGGGGTTAGTGCTGGCCAGTATACTTAACGTAAGAGCCTGGGGTACACTGATGCTCACACTGGTGGTCGAGCTACAGCCCGTTGCGTTGCTCACCGTTACCACATACGTGCCCGCATTGGCT
>NZ_BAAHBH010000044.1:0-749 GCF_054776815.1 Spirosoma gilvum
GCCGATGGTGTAGCTGCTCAGACTAGCTGTACAGGCCGGGGTACCCACCACAGCCAACGAGGGACTAGCTGGCACACTGATGTTGACACTGGTCGTCGAGCTACAGCCCGTTGCGTTGCTCACCGTTACCACATACGTACCCGCATTGGCTGTAGTAGCCCCTAAAATAATAGGGTTCTGCTGCGCGCTGGTAAAGCTGTTGGGGCCACTCCAGCTATAGCTGGTGCCTCCGCTGGCTGTCAGACTGATGCTTGAACCTTGGCATACCGTCGTAGCTACTGCTCCCGCACTTGCCACTGGCAAGGCATTGATGGTTAAGCTGACCGGAGTGCGAATGACGCTCCGACAGTTGCTGGTCACATCCCGGGTGCCAGCATAGTAGGTGTAGGATCCTACCCCACTCACAGTGGGCGTAAAGCTGGGACCGGTAGACAAGACCGTCGTGCTGGTGGGGCTATCATACCACTCCACCAGCTGACCAGCGCCCACGCTCACGCTCAAGGCTGGCGTGGGAGCCCCAAAGCAGATCACCCCATTGGTGGCATTGCTTGGTGGGCCCACCACTGGACAGTCACAGGTGGGAGCGGTCACGGCCGTCGTACTACTACATCCGCTGGCATTACTGGCCACCAGGGTCACACTCTGACCCACACTCACGGTGGCCACTGTGCCGCTGATCGTACCAGCAGTGGCCGGCAGCAGACTCACCGTCGAGCCAGGAGCCGCACTGAAGCCGATGGTGTAGCTGC
>NZ_BAAHBH010000045.1:0-724 GCF_054776815.1 Spirosoma gilvum
TCGATGGGTTGCCAGACCAAGGCCGTGCCTTGCCGGATGGCATCAACCAGGGCTTCGATTTCACTTTGCTTAGTAAACAAGCTCACCGAATAGCAGTTTTTGAATGCTGTTGCGTTGATTATTCCTGGTCTAATGGTAATGGCGGTAGCCTTCCTGACGCTCTTTTTTTGTTTATGGAGCTTGACTAGGCTAGACCACTTGCTTTTTTAGAACCAATACATGTATTGATAAAATTGACGTGCTTATAAAAGGGTTAAATAATCAAGCGTTATTCATTTCAATGTACTGTTGAAATTCATCAAAACTTTCTGGTAATCTTTTTTTAAAACTATTTACAATTACACTTTTCAATAACAGGCCAAAACTTTTAGGTACGAAAGAAACGGTTTGTGTAACTTCCGTTTGGCCGTTTTTATCAACTACATTGTAAGTGTGGTGGAACTCACCTAAATTAAGTAAGTTAAACATTTTCATTTTTGAATAATGCGTAAACTCTTTATTGGGTTGGACATTTTGAAATATAACCGTTGCTTTACCTGACCCTTTAAAATTACCTGTCATTACAGAGTTATTTTTGATCTCGCCTTTTGGGTTTAGTGTTGCTTCTAAATAAAGTGAATTCCATTTTACTTGCTCGGCTGGATCTATTAATTTTTGATAAGCATTTTTGGTCGATGTGTTTACTACTCTGCTGTCGGAAAGAATTATTGCGCTGCTCATTTTT
>NZ_BAAHBH010000046.1:0-575 GCF_054776815.1 Spirosoma gilvum
TTGCGGTAGTCAATCTCTACGCGATTTACAAAGTCTGGAAAGCCAATGTATTCTCAAAATGGTGGAAGCTATTACTTCCCATTTTCATTAATTTACCAACGCTTACTTACTCGGCGGTACAAGGTGTAGGTTTTCAGTTATTGAACTTCTTACTGTTCGGCAAAGGCGTTGCTCAAAATTACCAGTCCAACCCTTTTGAATCGGTTGTGACCGGTGAAACGATCTCGTTTGCTTTGCCATTGGGAGCCCTGTATGTATTCTATAAGCTGGATAACTGGATTCGGACGAAAGAATACGCTGAGGAAGGTGTTTAGTGGCTGGGCGTGGACAGGCTTCCGGCGACAGGATGCTCGCCGGTTGGGAGGCTAGGCAGCCCAACCAAACAGGGGTGTAAAGGCAGACGCTACGTTTGTTGTTTGAAGCGGTCTCTGCAACCATCAGTCCCTGTGTGGTACTGTCTTTAATTCCAAAAAAGCCGGTATGATTTTTTCAAGATTCGACCCATTCGCCTATATTCGCCTTCTCAAGCACGTCCACTTGTGGCCGATGCAGCGTAGCCCCCTGAGTTGGGGCTA
>NZ_BAAHBH010000047.1:0-568 GCF_054776815.1 Spirosoma gilvum
AACTCAGGGGGCTACGCTGCATCGGCCACAAGTGGACGTGCTTGAGAAGGCGAATATAGGCGAATGGGTCGAATCTTGAAAAAATCATACCGGCTTTTTTGGAATTAAAGACAGTACCACACAGGGGTTGATGGTGGTTAGACTACTTTCCCCAACAAGAGCCACTCGAACCTTTGCACCCCTGTTTGGTTGGGCTGCAAACCCGCCTTCGGGACGGGCTCCCTGTCGACGGAAAGCTACCCCACGCTCAGCCACTAAACGCCTTCCTCAGCGTATTCTTTCGTGCGAATCCAGTTAGCCAGCTTATAGAATACATACAGGGCTCCCATTGGTAAAGCAAACGAGATCGTTTCACCGGTCACAACCGATTCAAAAGGATTGGCCTGATAATTTTGAGCAACGCCTTTACCAAACAGTAAAAAGTGTAATAACTGAAAATCCACACCTTGTACCGCCGAGTAAGTAAGCGTTGGTAAATTAATGAAAATGGGAAGTAATAGCTTCCACCATTTTGAGAATACATTGGCTTTCCAGACTTTGTAAATCGCGTAGAGATTGACTACCGCAA
>NZ_BAAHBH010000048.1:0-567 GCF_054776815.1 Spirosoma gilvum
ATGGAAGTTGGGGGGACCTGAAGTGGGAAGTAACAGTCTTATCAGGGTAAACTCGGTAACTAGGGCTAAGTCGTAACAAGGTAGCCGTACCGGAAGGTGCGGCTGGAACACCTCCTTTTTGGAGCCGTTTAGTTGCTCAAGTTGATGTCAATACGCAAAGAAACTGGGCTTGTAGCTCAGGTGGTTAGAGCGCTACACTGATAATGTAGAGGTCCGTGGTTCGAGTCCACGCAGGCCCACAAACAAGCTTATGGGGGATTAGCTCAGCTGGCTAGAGCACCTGCTTTGCAAGCAGGGGGTCAACGGTTCGAATCCGTTATTCTCCACATGAACCATTCGGGTTCATATGTTCTTTGACCTACGAAGAGAGACAATACATCGAAAGATGTTAGTTGATGGTAGACATTTACTGTTTACTGAAAGTTGTAGCATAATTAGAAAAAGCGAAATTGAACACGCAATGCAAGGGCGTCTGGGGGATGCCTAAGGCTTCTGATGGCGATGAAGGACGTGGCAAGCGACGAAACGCTGAGGGGACCCGCTGGCAGGGGCTGATCCTTGGGTATC
>NZ_BAAHBH010000049.1:0-554 GCF_054776815.1 Spirosoma gilvum
GTGGGAGGGTCCCAAACGGCCGTTCCGATGTTGAAACCCCGCGGTGCGGCGCCCGACACGCCCGCGCTCGGGTGGGAGGGTTCCAGCGGGCGTTCCGACGTGGAATACCCCACGGCGCGGCGACCGGCGCGCCCGCGCGTGCGTGGGAGGGTGTCGCACGGGGGCGTTCGACTTGGAACACTCGAGGCCGCGGCGAGGTCGCGCCGGGCTACACGCCCGCGCATGCACGGGCTGGTCCGAGCGGGCGTTTAGGCGTCGAACCTCGGGGAAGGGTCGAGGGGCCTTGTGCATGTGTAGACCGCGCCCTTTGGCTCGACGCCTTGGCCTCGGCCAACCCCGCCCCCCTCCCCCTTTCCGGACCTTGCATCCGGAGAAAGAGAAAGGCGTGAGCGTGTATAGGTAGACTGTGTATGTACTGGGAAACAAACTCAAGCTCCGGCACTCGTGTGTGTCGAACCCGGGCATCCGCGGCGGCCCCGCGCGCTCGCGGGCGGATGGTCCCCGGCGGCAGACCCGCAATGGCCACCGGATCGCCGGCGGACTTGCTCATCTCG